>CAJTFH010000007.1:69359-128189 GCA_910575545.1 Bacteroidales bacterium | reverse complement strand
CCGAGGCCTCCGGAGCGCCTCCCGAACCGTCACTGTTTGACTGAGGGGGCTTGTAAAGTAAAAAAGAAGACTCGAACACCGTAAAATCAGCGTTCGAGCCATACTTTATTGCGCTATTTGAGTTTTATCGGACAGCAATATTTCCGAATAATGGCAGAACAGAAAAACGTTGAGTTCACAATCGAGGTGTCACCAGGCATCACATGGCCTACCGACCGGAGCGGATTCATAACCATAGTAACCAATCTGCTATCCAATTCATTCAAATACACCCACGACGGAGGCAAAGTCTCCGTTAGCCTGTCGTTTGATAAAGATGCCGACAATCTATGCTTAAACGTATCAAACAGCGGACCGGGAATCAAAGCCGAAAATATCTCGAAAGTGTTCGACCGCTATACCGTGCTGGAGCGATTCGAGCGGAAAAGCGCAGCCGGCACAATCGAGCGCAACGGTCTGGGGCTGGCCATTTGCCACGGACTGACTAAGCTGCTTGGAGGGGAAATAAAAGTTGAAAGCGTGCCAAACGAAATCACCACATTCAGCGTGACCTTGCCAAGAATAGAAGTCACCTGCACGGCAGATTCTCCTGAGCAGTTCCATTTCGAAGAGAGACCCACCGTAGATGTCACCCCCACGCCGGCCATTACCGCCGAAAACTTCACCTACGACAAAAACCGCCCCACCCTTTTCATCGTTGATGACGACAGGGAGTCGCTATGGCTCATTTCCGACACGCTCAGCGACACCTACAACATCGAGCCATTCGATACGGCTGAAGCAGCTATTGAACGCCTAAATCAAAAACATCCTGACCTGGTAATAACCGACATTATAATGGGTGAACTATCAGGCCTTGATCTGACCCGTATAATAAAAACCGACAAATCAACAAGCCATATACCCGTATTACAACTTTCTTCACTACAGAGCGATGCAGACAAACTCAAAGGATTGGAAGCCGGCGCTGACATGTATGTCACCAAACCATATAACATCGACTTCATTCGCTCGGCAGTCGCCAACCTGCTCAAACGCGACAACAACATCAAAGATTACTACGAGTCACCTATCAGCGCCTTTGAACTTATCAACGGCAAACTGCTCCACAAAGAAGACAAAGCCTTTATAGAGGCCATGTTGAAAGTAATCCACGACAACATAGCCAACCCTGATTTATCAACACAATTCGTGGCCGACAGCCTCAAACTAAGTGTGCGCAATCTCTACCGCCGCATTGAGGGGATAACCGAAGAGACCCCAACCGTCATAATCAAAAAAGTACGCCTGAACATCGCCCGCCAGCTCCTCGTAAAAACCAATCTTTCCATCGAGGAAATAATCTACAAAGCCGGCTTCAACAACCGGGGCACGTTCTTCAAGCTCTTCTCAGCCACCTTCGGCTGCACCCCGCGCCAATTCCGCCAACAGCAGCTGTCCGAAGTGAAATCCTCATCCACAGACGCCGGCTGAAAACAAGTCCCCCGACGACGTCTCTGTTACGATATTATCTGCTATAACAACAATGGCGTTGTGGCAGGTTTTGCCACAACGCCATTGTTGTTATAGCAGATAAATATCCTACATCTTATTTGCCCTGGTGCTCATATTTGAGGGTGAGCGTAGGCTGGTCGCACACTTCTGCCGGGCCGAAATACTGGATGGGGCCCGGATAGATGTAACAGGTGTTCAACGCCCATTCGTCGCGTTTTGAAGCGAATTTCTGGAAAGGCGCACCGTCGAGCTGAACAAGGGCTTTCTGAATCACAGGTTTCATCTCGCCGTGGCGACGCTCCATGTTCATCATCATGGTGATAGGTATACCGCCGGCAACCCACTGCACCGAAGGTTTGGTGAGATTACGAACCGACGACATATATCCGGTCACACCGCTGCGGATGAGACATGCTGCGTTGTAGCCCAAAGCATAGCAATAGTCGGCATCGAAGTTCGACGGATCGGCGCAACGTCCCTCATATCCGAAGAAATGGTGGAGCGAAGCGAATTTGCCATCATATTTGCCTTCTGCCTTCATGGCTCCAAGTTTCTTGGCAACCATTTCCGACAAGAGTTTTTCTGTCTCGATAAGAGACACCTGCACGTTTCCGTGGGGGTCGCGATCGAGGCTGAGCTGGCGTGCAACCCCTTCGGGAAGAGAAGCATAGACAGATGCATTCTCGGCCGACAAGTTGTTGATGATATACTGGCGCTGCTCGGCAGGGGCAACAGCCGCAAACTCTGCAGCGTTTTTAGCCAACAGGTCGTTAAGCTCGGCAATGAGACGCTTCATAGCGGGAATGAACTCAATGAGGCCTTCGGGAATAAGCACGGTTCCGAAATTCATACCTTTGGCAGCACGGGCGGCAACCACGTTGGCAATGCTTTCAACCACCTGGTCGAGTGTCATATCTTTTGCCTCAACCTCTTCTGAGATGATGCAGATATTGGGCTGGCACTGCAGGGCGCATTCCAAAGCGATATGGCTGGCCGAGCGACCCATGAGTTTGATGAAGTGATAGTATTTTTTCGCAGAGTTGCAGTCGCGCTGGATGTTGCCGATAACCTCTGAATATACTTTCGTTGCTGTGTCGAAGCCGAAAGATGTCTCAATCTGGGCATTTTTAAGGTCGCCGTCGATAGTCTTGGGGCACCCGATAACCTGCACACCTGCATTTATGCTCTTGTAGTATTCGGCCAAAACTGCTGCATTGGTGTTTGAATCATCACCACCTATAATCACAAGCGCCTGTATGTTAAGCTCTTTGAGGATTTCCAACCCTTTGTCGAACTGTTCTTTTGTCTCCAGCTTCGTGCGGCCTGAACCGATTATGTCGAAACCGCCTGTATTGCGGTATTCATCGATAATAGCTGAGGTTAGCTCCATGTACTTATGGTCAACGAAACCACCGGGGCCCATGAGGAATCCATAGAGACGGCTGTCGCGGTGAATTTTGCGTATGCCGTCGAAAAGTCCACAGATAACATTGTGACCACCGGGAGCCTGACCACCCGACAGAATCACACCCACATTCATCGGTTTAGAGGGAGATGGAGTGGGATTCTTCTCGAATTTCAGTTCGGGAAGGCCATAGGTGTTGGGAAACAGTTTCTGGATAGCCTCTTGGTCGGCAACCGACTGGGTAGCCTGCCCCTCAACGGGACGCACCGCTCCGGTGAGCACGATGGGCAACTTGGGCTGATAAGCTGCACGGGCTTTTTGCAAAGCGCTCTTCTTCATAAAATTATTTCTTTATAAAGTATTAATTAATTTGTTTCAAATCAATAACCTGGTGAAAGCCTGAATTCATTCCCCCATAGAGGCATTCAATCGTAAAACCATCTAAAACAATCTGGCAGTGAATCATCAGGGAAATATCCGGGAGCGAATCCTTCTGAACACGCCTGTCAGTCACCACAAAGTTACGGAAAATCTGCCGATTTTTTATGTGAAATTAATTTAACATCACAATTCTCCGACAAAACATCCGGTTCTTCCACTTATATTTATTTGGCCCTATAACAGGCCAAATAAACTGAAAATAATGTTGTCTTGCTATACAATCACAATCCGATGTTATTGAATGTTAACGGAGCTTAGCGCGCCGAATAATTTTTCTGCCGATGCAGATGTGACCGCCGCCACCTTCTCCAACGGCACGGCAAGCGTTTGGGCAATCTGCGACGCTATCAAAGGTATATGCATACTCTCATTCCGTTTGCCCCGGAATGGCACAGGCGCAAGATAAGGGGCATCTGTCTCAAGCAATATCCTGTCAAGACCGATGGCCGGAAGGGTCTCGCGCAGACATGTGTTTTTGAACGTTACTATTCCGTTGATGCCGAAATAGAAATCCCCGACCATCCTGATGCGCTCAACATCGACCCGGGTGCCCCCGAAACAGTGGAACACACCCTGCGGCACCGACGGCAGTCCCTCAAGAACTTCAAGGGTCTCGTCGAGTCCGTCGCGACAATGGATCACTATCGGCAGGTCGCGGTCAAGCGCCATGCGGCACTGCGCCTCAAAAGCATCCATCTGTTCACGGCGATGGCTCCGGTCGCAGCAATACAGGTCAATACCGATTTCCCCCACCCCCACATAACGCACCGACGGGTCAGCGAGTTCCCTCTCTACCGCTTTCAACGCCATGGCCGGATTGTCGGTCAGCTCCGTAGGATGCAAACCTATCACCATGCTCACATTTTCAGGGAACTTTGCCGCCAACGCCTTCATGGGCGAGAACTCATCAACAGAAGTACCGGGGAATATCATATGCACGACACCGGCCTCAATGGCCCGCGCCACTGCATCCTCCCCTCCGTTTTCAAACACCTCGTCATAGAGATGCGTGTGTGTGTCAACAAATACCATAGCTGTATGCCGGTCAATTAGCCCTTGACAGGGTGCGGTTGGCAAGGTTTACGAAGAAGCTACGGGCCTCTGCACTGATTTTCGCATTGTCAAGGGCTGCAATGGCATCCTCAACATAAGATTCAATCAAACTATGGGAGCGCGCAGGAAGGTCAAGAGAATCATAAATCTCTTTCACCTCTTTGATTTTGAGATAATCGGTCAGTTTCTTGTCAAGCACACGCTGCATCTGCTCGCGCCCCTCTGTCATAGCATTAATCCACAACCATGTTTTCTTCTCATTGATGATGTCACCTCCGATTTCCTTACCGAACAGAGCCGGGTCGCCATACGTGTCGAGATAATCATCCTGGAGCTGGAACGCAAGCCCAAGCAGCTCACCATAGCGGTACATCGCCGCACACGACGCCTCGTCGGCACCTGCAAGCATTGCCCCCATGCGGCATGCACAGGCAAGCAACACCGATGTCTTCAGCCTTATCATCTCAAGGTAACGCTCAACCGCCACATCGTTGAGGCTTTCAAAATCCATGTCATATTGTTGGCCTTCATAGATTTCCATCGCGGTGGCGTTGAACAGCCCGAGCACACCTCGGAGTTGGATGTCAGGGCAATCCGCAACCAGTCGGGTGGCCAATGTGAGCATGGCATCGCCTGAAAGTATGGCAGTGGAACAATTCCACCGGCGGTGAACCGTCGGGCGCCCTCGGCGCATGTCGGCATTATCCATCACATCATCGTGAAGAAGCGTGAAATTATGGAACATCTCTATGCCGAGAGCCTGCTTCACAACATCTTCGGCTTTCGCCCCAAAGGCCTCTGCCGAAGCCATAAGCAGCACCGGCCGAAGCCTTTTCCCTCCGCCGTCGAGGGTGTAGCGTACCGGTTCATATAACCCCGATGGCTCTGCCGGGAAATCCATGGCCGCGATGGCCTTCTCGATGATTTCTGAAAAATAATCTATGGTAAACATGTCTGCAAGAGTGCCTATTTTCGTGCAAAGTTAGGAAAATTTCCGGCATAAATGGCTAATTTTGCACTCAACAATATATACGCACATAATCCGATGACATTCGATACACTCCCCAACGACCCCATCATATTGCTGGGATTCATCAACACCAGACTGCGCGACTACTACGGCACGCTCAACGAGCTGTGTGACGACCTCGGTGTAAACGCAACAGAAATCAAGGCTAAACTGGCCACTGTGGGTTATGTCTACGACCCTAAACTCAATAAATTCATCTGATTGGCGATGGAAGATTATCTGTCGCACCTCAATCCGCAACAACGGAAGGCCGTGGAGTATCTCGACGGCCCCCAGCTTGTCATTGCCGGCGCCGGCTCGGGGAAGACGCGGGTGTTGACCTATAAAATCGTGCATCTGCTTGCCCACGGCTATGAGCCATACCGGATTGTCGCGCTCACGTTCACCAACAAGGCCGCACGCGAAATGCGCGAGCGCATCGAAAAACTCGTTGGCGGCGCCGTGGCCTCACGCCTGTGGATGGGCACATTCCACTCCATTTTCGCCCGCATACTACGAAACCACGCCGACCGCATCGGCTTCAAACCGGCCTTCACCATCTATGATGCCGCCGACTCAAAATCGCTTATAAAGAGCATCATAAAAGATATGCAGCTCGACGACAAGCTCTATAAGGCTTCGACAGTGCAGTCTGCCATTTCAATGGCTAAAAACGCACTCATAAGCCCTGAACGCTATGCCGCCGATAAAGACATCATGGATGCCGACCGACGTGCACGCCGGCCGCTGACCCACGAAATCTATCGCACCTACCGCCATCGCTGCCTCGTGGCCGGGGCGATGGACTTCGACGACCTGCTCTACTACACCAACGTGTTGCTGCGCGACAATCCCGACATACTGCGCCATTACCAGGAGTTTTTCCGTTATGTGCTCGTCGACGAGTATCAGGACACCAACTTCGCCCAACACTGCATCGTCTCCGAGCTGTGTAAAGGCTCGAACAGTCTGACAATGGTGGGCGACGACGCCCAAAGCATCTACTCTTTCCGTGGGGCCAACATAAAAAACATTCTGAACCTGCGCAAGCACTACCCCACCCTGGAGATTTTCAAACTCGAACAAAACTACCGCTCGACCCGCAACATCGTTGATGCCGCCAATTCGCTCATCGAAAAAAACCGTGAGCAGATACGCAAACAGGTGTTCTCTGAAAACCCCATTGGGCAACGCATCGAGGTTATCAACTGCTCGACAGACTATGAAGAGGCTTTCCTGGTGGCAAGCCGCATAGCGCGTCTGCGCCGCGACAGCCACGACTCTCTCGACGAATTCGCCGTTCTCTACCGAACCAATGCCCAAAGCCGACGCCTTGAGGAATCGCTGCGCAAACGCAACATATCCTACCGCATCTACGGCGGTCTGTCGTTCTACCAACGCAAAGAGGTCAAAGACGCCATCGCCTATTTCCGCCTCGCCACAAACCCAGACGACGACGAAGCCCTGCGCCGCATAATCAACTATCCTGCACGTGGCATCGGCGAAACCACTGTTGGGAAACTGGTGCGTGCGGCAATCGAGCATCGTGTGAGCATTTGGAGCGTAATCAACGACCCGGATGAATATGAGTTCCAGGCCAATGCCGGGACACTAAAAAAGCTCGACGGATTCAGGATGCTGATCAAGGAATTCGTAGACCAGAATGCCGACGGAGAAGACGCCTACACCCTGGCCGCTGCAATCATAGGGCGCACCAAACTGCTGTCATCGCTCATAACCGACAACACACCCGAAAGCATCTCCAAACAGGAAAACCTGCAAGAGATTCTTGCTAATGTGAAAGATTTCGTCGACGAAAAAACCGAAAGCGGCGAACTCGACCACACCGGCATGACCGATTTCCTGGCTGAAGTGTCGCTGGCCACAGACCAGGATGAAAAAGACACTTCAGAACAGAGGGTCACACTTATGACAGTACATGCTGCCAAAGGACTGGAGTTCAACAACGTAATCGTTGTCGGGGTGGAAGAGGAACTGTTCCCGTCGGCCATGTCTTCAGCCACCTTGAGCGAGGTTGAAGAGGAGCGCCGCCTGCTTTATGTCGCCATAACACGCGCCCGCAACTTCTGTATGCTGTCATATGCCTCGTCGAGGTTCAGAAACGGGCAGACAAAGATGTGCCAGCCGTCGCGTTTCCTGCGCGACATCGATCCGCGTTATCTCAAACCTGTGCAAGGCACCGACATACCCTCCGACCGTGGAGTAAACCCAATTGAAAACTACCGGGAATCGTTCCACTCACCATTTTCCACCCTCTCCGCAATCAACCCCTCCCCCCCACGCACACCACAGCCAGCCCAGGCCTCAAGCCGCTGGCAACCCGCGCCTGTCAAACCGGCCATACAACCGTCAAATAACGGAAATGGAGAATTTTCACTCCATAGCGTGGATGAAGTGGCCTCGGGCATGGACATACTGCATGAACGTTTCGGGCGGGGCAAGATAGTGGAAATCGACCGCGACCCCAACGGGGCAAAAATCATAGTGCTGTTCTCCAATGTGGAGCAGCGGAAACTCATGCTCAAATATGCCCGTTTCCAAATAATCCCTACTGAAGAATAACCGACAACCATGGTCAACATTACAAATCCGATGGAATTGCCCACACCATACTACGCTGTCTACGAGCAGCGTCTGCGCGCCAACCTCGACCTCATAAAATCGGTCGCCCGACAATCAGGCGCCGACATAATCATGGCATTCAAAGCCAACGCCTTCTGGCCATCGTTCCACATCTTCAGGGAATACGGCATTAAATGCACCGCATCGTCGCTCAACGAATTGCAGCTCGGAGTGGAAGAACTCCACACACGGGTGCACTCCTACTGCCCGGCCTACACACCCCAGACCATCGGAAAATATCTCGAAGGGAGTTCTCACATAACCTTCAACTCGGTCAGCCAATGGGAGCGTTTCCGCAACGACGTTGACCAGTGGAACGCCGCCCACCTGCAATCCCCCGTCTCACCGGGACTGAGGGTCAATCCGCAATGTTCCGTCATCGAAACCGACATATACAATCCCGCCATGCCCGGAAGCCGGTTCGGGGTGACAGCCGATACACTCGGAAACGCCCTCCCCGACGGCATCGAAGGACTTCATTTCCACGCGCTGTGTGAGTCATCAAGCCATGACCTGCAGAAAGTGCTCGCGGCATTTGAAAAACGGTTCGGCCATCTGCTGCCGCAAATAAAATGGGTAAATATGGGAGGCGGCCACCTTATGACCCGCGAGGGATACGACACCGACCATCTAATCGGCCTCATCAAAGATTTCCGCCAACGTTATCCATGGTTAAAAGTAATCCTCGAACCCGGAAGCGCCTTCACATGGCGTACCGGCGACCTGTTGGCCTCAGTTGTCGACATCGTGGAGAATGACGGAATCAAGACAGCCATCCTCGATGTGTCGTTTGCGTGCCATATGCCCGACACATTAGAAATGCCCTATAAGCCCACTGTCACAGAAAGCCTCTCCGATGAAGAGGCCGCATCACTCCCTCCCGCCAGCATCCATACCTACCGGTTCGGAGGAAATTCATGCCTCAGCGGCGACTTTATGGGCGATTGGCACTTCCGGCAACCGCTGAAAATCGGCGACCGCCTTACTTTTGAAGACATGAACCACTACACAACGGTGAAAACCAACATGTTCAACGGCATCCAGCACCCTGCCATCATACTTTTCGACACTGACGGCAACCCTGTCTACCGCCGCGATTTCACCTATTCCGACTACAAGTCGCGTATGGGCTGACAACAGATAACGCTCATGGAAAAATATTCAATAATAGTTCCGGTCTACAACCGTCCGGCAGAAGTGGCCGACCTGCTCGAAAGCCTTGCCGGTCAGACTGCCCGCAATTTCGAGGTGATTCTCGTTGAAGACGGTTCCACAGTGCCATGCCGTGAAATCGCGGAAAGATATTCGGGGAAACTCGACCTCAAATATTTCTTCAAAGAGAACGAAGGGCGCTCCATCGCCCGCAACTACGGCATGGAGCGGGCCTCCGGCACATTCTTCATTTTCTTCGATTCCGACTGCGTGATCCCCGCCGACTATTTCGCAAAACTCAACGCTATGGCGGTGGAGAAACCGTTTGACTGCTTCGGCGGCCCTGATGCGGCAGATGAATCATTTTCCACATCGCAAAAAGCCATAAACCACGCCATGACATCATTCCTTACCACCGGAGGAATACGCGGCGGAAAAATAAGCCTGGAAAAATTCACACCCCGCACATTCAACATGGGATTCAGCAGGGCGGTCTACAACCTCGTGGGCGGATTCCGCGAGATGTTTTCGGAAGACATCGACATGAGCACACGCATCCGCCTGGCCGGATTCTCAATAGGGCTATATCCCGACATGCCGGTCTACCACAAGAGGCGTCTTGATTTCCGCAAATTCATACGCCAGGTCTATGTGTTCGGCATGTCTCGCATAACGCTGAAACTTCTATATCCCGACACGCTCAAAGCCGTTCATTGGCTTCCGGCCATATTTGTTCTTGGGGTTGTGGCAATGTTGTTGCTGGCCATCTTCGCCAGTCCCTGGTGGATGCTCCCACTTGGCATCTACCTGCTGGCAATCTTCATCAGCGCTTTGGTTTCGACACACTCCGTGATTATCGCTGCAAAAGCGGTTCCGGCCTCCCTAATCCAACTCGGCGGCTACGGATGTGGCTTCATCAAAGCATATTTTCTTAAAATAATCCTGGGGCGCGGGCGCAACGAATCTGAAGAAATCGCCTTGCGCAAAGGGAAATGACACACCGACATGACAAACGGAAACCTACAGAAAACGCCCACGTCAACCATCCCCATACGCGCCCTTAACGACGACGAAAAGCCACGCGAGAAAGCCCTGCGGGGCGGCATGGACTCGCTTTCCGACGTGGAACTCCTCGCCCTGCTACTCGGTTCAGGCGTGCCCGGGAAATCAGTCCTTGATCTTAGCCGTGAAATCCTCCAGGATTGCGACAACCGTCTGCGCGTGTTGGCGCGCATGTCGATTGCCGAACTGAAGAAAAAATACAAAGGGGTCGGCGACGCCAAAGCCACACTGCTTGTCGCCGCCATGGCATTCGGAAGCCGTGTGCAGACCTCGCTTGACTGCCAGGATCCGCAGATGACATGCAGCCGCGACGTCCACACATACATGCGCTCACGCCTTGAACGCCTGAATTACGAAGAATTCTGGGTGCTTCATCTCAACCGTGCGAACCGGGTGGTATATGCCGACCGGGTGAGCAAAGGGGGACTGTCAAGCACCTCGGTCGATATAAAACTGATTGCAAAAACTGCAATCGACCATCTGTCGTCGGCTATAATACTCGTCCATAACCATCCTTCGGGAACCATGATGCCTTCTGCCTCCGACGACAACCTCACCAGGCGCATAATCGACGTATGCAAAGTAATCGACGTGCCGGTGCAGGATCACGTAATCATCGGCCCCTCACAGTTCTACTCCTACCGCGATAACAACCGCCTCTGACCCCAAAGCTACAACAGCCCGTAGACGAATACCGCGAGTATGCAAACCGGGGCGATGAACCTCAGACAAAACACAATCCCCCCGACAAGCCGACGCTGCCAGCGGCTATCGGAACCGTTGAGCAGCTCTTTGACGATTATACTCCGTTTGAGCGACCAACCCACAAACAACGAAAGCAGAAATCCTCCCACAGGAAGCAGAATATTCGACGAAACATAGTCGAAAAGATTAAACAGCGTCATACCCCCGATTTTCAGATTACCCAGACAACCGAATGACAACGCGCATCCAACGCCCAACACCATGGCAATCAAGACACTGAGATTCGTAGCCCCGCTGCGGCGCATATTCCGCTCCTCCATGAAATAGGCTATCTGGATTTCACTCATCGATATAGTGGAAGTGAGCGACGCCAGGAACAGCAGCACAAAAAACGCAGCCGACCAGAACATGCTCCCCGGCAGATTGGCAAACACCGACGGCAGCACTTCAAACACCAGTTTCGGCCCGGCAGCAGGTTCCTGACCAAACGAAAATACTGCCGGGAATATAATCACTCCTGCCAAAACAGCCACCAAAGTATCCAACCCGGCAGTTAGAAAGGCCGTTTTCATCAATCCCGTCTTACGGGTGAAATAGCTTGAATAAGTAATCAGACACCCCAGGCCAAGGCTCAGTGAGAAAAACGCCTGCCCCATGGCGCCCAACACCACCCTTGGCGTAATCTTCGAGAAATCGGGGTTGAACAGGAACTCCAGACCCTCACTCGCAGCCGGGAGTGTCAAAGAATGCACCGCAAAAATAATCAGAATCAGAAACAGCAGCGGCATCAATATGTTCGACATCTTTTCGATACCTTTCTCCACCCCTCTGACCAGTATAACATAATTGCACAGCAGGAACAACACAGTCCACATCGCCGGACGCCAGTTTGAGGCAGCAAAAGCATCAAACCTGTCGTGAAGCCCTTCAACGGAATGCACCCCCGAAAAACCCGTAAACGACTGGTAGATATATTCCATCGTCCATCCGGCCACAACCGAATAAAAGCTGATAATCAGAATCGACGCTAACAGGCCGATGAACCCCACCACGCCCCAGGCCTTTCCGGGAGCGACCTTTCGGAATGCCGTGCGCACATTCGACCCCGTATGCCTCCCTATGATAAACTCCGCGCAAATCACAGGCACACCTATCACAAACACGAAAAACAGGTTAAGCAGCAGAAACGCCCCGCCGCCATGAATCCCCGCTTCAAAAGGAAACCGCCATATATTCCCCAGACCCACGGCAGAACCCACCGTGACAGCCACCACTCCCAACTTCGTTGAAAACTGCGCCCTGCCGTTCTCCATATTTCATTCCATTTAAAGTCTTAAACCATATAACCCTAAAACGTAAATCATCCCGTAATGTTATAATTCTCCACAGGATTCATAAAAATCCGACACCCAGACTTATAAAAAACATCAACGCACGTATCTCTATCATAAAAATAGCTACCTTTGTATTGCACGGCAGACACCGCATTATCGAAACAAGTTTGATAAAACCATCAATGCAAACGGAAAAACCGAAACATACCACAGACTCAACATCGTCCGCCACAGTAGTTTTCACTCCCGGGGCGGCGGCACATGCAGCCGAGACAATGCGCGAGCGGCTCAACAGACTGTGGTGGCTGTTGGCATTGCCTGTGTTAGGGCTTGCGGTGGCCGGGGCATACGACTGGCGGTGGCTGGTTGTGGCGGCGGCACTGCTGTTGACACTATATCCATTCGGAATTATAATCGGATGGTTCAGCACCATGGCCAGCCGGAGCGCCATAATGGCCGTATACCCCCAGCAGGTCGCCATTATGCCCGACGGAAGAATATCAATCACATATCAGCCACTACCTCCAATCGATGAAGATATCGAGCCTTCAGAAGCGCCACATGCCATCTGCATTCCTCCCGCTATGATGCGTGATTGTGAATTGCGTAAAAACCGCATCATACTGACGTTTACCCATAACTCACCGATTCGCCGCCTTATAATCCCCTTCACCGCATTCAACCCCGGCAACAACGCAGCAATTTTCTACCGCATCGCCATAAACTGCCTGCAAACAGGCATTCCGCGCCAGAAATGAGGGTTTTGATGTGTGGGGGGAATATTGTAATTTTGCATCATGGAATTCAAAGTTGTAGCCGCCTCAGAGGGCACAAATGCGCGTGCCGGACTTATCCAGACCGACCACGGCCATATAGAGACACCAATATTCATGCCAGTGGGCACATGTGCCGCAGTCAAAGGTGTGCATATGCGCGAACTACGCGACGACATAAAGGCTCAGATCATACTCGGCAACACATACCACCTCTACCTGCGTCCGGGCACCGACATTCTGCACCGGGCTGGCGGACTTCATAAATTCGGAGGCTGGAACCGCCCCATACTGACCGACAGCGGAGGTTTCCAAGTGTTTTCCCTCGCCGAGAACCGCAAACTCACTGAAGAGGGGGCATGGTTCCGCAGCCATATCGACGGAAGCAAACACCTGTTCACTCCCGAAAAAACCGTTGACATACAACGTCAAATCGGTTCCGACATAATGATGGCGCTTGATGAGTGTACTCCGGGCACAGCCGACCGCCAGTATGCCCGCAGATCGCTCGATTTGACAATGCGTTGGCTAAAACGCGGCTGGGATCATTTCAACGCAACCGAAGGGCTCTACGGCTACCGGCAGAGCTTCTTCCCGATTGTGCAAGGATGCACCTATCCCGACCTGCGACGTGAAGCCGCCTCGAAAGTGTCAGAACTCGGCGCCGACGGCAACGCCATCGGAGGGCTGGCTGTCGGCGAACCTGCCGAAACCATGTATGAGATGATTGAGGTGGTCAACGAAATCCTGCCAGCCGACAAACCCCGTTACCTAATGGGAGTCGGCACACCGGCCAATATCCTCGAAGCCATCGACCGTGGCGTCGACATGATGGACTGTGTGATGCCCACACGCAACGGACGCAACGGCATGCTCTTCACCCCCGACGGCATAATGAACATGCGCAACAAGAAATGGGCCGACGACTTCACCCCATTGCAGCCCGACAGCGACTGCTTCGTTGACCAGGTCTACACGAAAGCATACCTGCGCCACCTCTTCATCAGCCAGGAGCTGCTTGCCATGCAGATAGCATCTATCCACAATCTCGCTTTCTACCTATGGCTTGTCGGCGAGGCTCGCCGTCATATCATAGCCGGGGATTTTCCGGCATGGAAACGGGTGATGGTCGAGAGAGTGACCACACGCCTGTGATTAACAGAATCATATCCTCAGACAACCTTCCAACAACAGCCCCCGCCACGATGAAAAGAATGAGCTTGGCAGCTATGACACCATTCTGGAAAAAATCTCCGGTGAATTTGCTCGACTGGTATATCATACGCAAATTCCTCGGAACATATATTTTCGCAATCATTCTGATTCTGGCCATCGTGATAATGTTCGACATCAACGAAAAGCTGGAGTCGTTCATCAAAGCGCCGCTGAAAGCCACCGTATTCGACTACTTCCTCAACTTTCTCCCCTATTTCGCCAACCAGTTCAGCCCGCTGTTCACCTTCATCGCCGTAATATTCTTCACCTCAAAACTTGCCGACAACTCCGAAATAATAGCCATGCTTTCTAGCGGCATGAGCTTCAGGCGACTTCTGCGACCATATCTTATCTCAGCTGCGATAATAGCCGCCGGAACTTTCGTGCTCGGAGCATACATAATACCGCCAGCAAACGTAAAACGGATCGACTATACCAACACCTACGTCAAAAACCGACGCGTCGACTACGGCGACAACATAATGATGCAGGTAGCTCCCGGGCGGATAGCCTATATGAGCCGCTACGATAATACGACCAAGACCGGCTACCGCTTCTCTTTGGAACAGTTCAAAGACAAAAAACTGGTATCGCGCCTGTCATCGCTCTCAATCAAATGGGACACCCTATACCAGTGGCAGGTGCGCGACTACACTATCCGCGAATTCAAAGGGAACCGGGAATACATCACACGCGGCCAACGCCTCGACACCGTAATCCCATTCGAGCCGCGCGACTTCCTTATCGGGAGGAACGACCAGGAGATGCTCACCTCCCCCCAGCTGATTGAATATATCAACAGGCAGAAAGAACGTGGCGTAGCCAACATAAAAGCCTTTGAAATCGAATACGAGAAGCGGTTTGCAATGTGCGCGGCCGCCTTCATACTCACCGTAATCGGCATGTCGCTGTCCTCGAAAAAAGTAAAAGGCGGAATGGGGGTCAACATAGGCCTGGGCCTTGTGCTGAGTTTCAGCTATATCCTTTTTATGACAGTCACATCCTCTTTTGCCGTGTCAGGCCTGACATCCCCTCTGGTGGCCATGTGGATTCCAAACTGCCTCTACACCATAATCGCCGTGGTGCTATATTTCAAAGCCGCCCGCTGACCAAGCTACGACAGGCTTACCTGTACCCCGGAATTATTTTGCCCATGTGTAACTGCCACAGGCAAAACAGCGTCTAACCTGACAAATGACAACACGAAACCAAGAACAGGATTTCCAACAACTGATGGAGGAAAACAAGGCCGTCGTCACGAAGGTATGCTACATGTATGCCCGCGACAGCGAACACTTCAAAGACCTCTATCAGGAAACCCTCATAAACATCTGGCAGGCACTACCCCGCTTCAAAAAAGAAGCAGCCCTGAGCACATGGATTTATCGCATAACCATCAACACATGCATCAGCCATTTCAGGCGTCAGCGCAAACACTCCTCAAACATCAGTCTCGAACAGGACTCAATGATGGAACTGGCCGACAAAGCCACCGACGACCATGAGCACGCAGCCTGTCTACGCGAAATGTACCAGCTCATAAACCGCCTTCCGGCACTCGACAAAGCCATTGTGCTGATGTGGCTCGACGAGAAAAGCTATCAGGAAATCGCCGAAGTCACAGGTTTGAGCCGGGGCAACGTTGCAGCAAGACTAAGCCGGTGCAAACAGAAGCTCAGCCGAATGAGTGATGAATGAGAAACCCACAAAAAAACGATTCAGCAATTATTCAGAATTCAACAATATGAAACATATCCACGACATAGAACAGCTCAGGCAAACTTGGCGCCAGGTCAACATAAGACCTCCGCAGATAGAAAAAGCCAAAAGTCTGAAAGAACGATTGGTGTCAAGGCTCAAACGCCCATTGTTTGCCATGGCAGGATGCCTCGCGGCACTCGTGCCATTAGTGCATGACATGCATATACCCGGATGGTTCGTGGCCTTCTACTGCATTTTCTGCGCCCTGGCAGGATGCTTCACATTCATACAGACCAGAATGCTGAAACGTGCCGATTTCTCAATCCTTCCCACAGTAGATGCCATAAGGTTCATTAAACGTTTTTCCATCATACGTCAACGCATGAAGACCATCCTGATAACACTCGCCATACCATTGATAGGTATGCTTATGTGGTTCTTCGACAGCCATAAAGAACCACCCATGTTATTCGGGGCGCTTGCCGGAGCACTTGCCGGAGGGGTTATCGGATGGAACATGAACCACCGATTCAAACGCGATATGCAAAAAATCGAAGAATCTCTCGGCGATATATCAGAAACATCTACCGACAGCAGCTCTGACGAATGATTTTGAAAGCATTAAATGGAACAACTCCGCCCAACAACCAATCAGATTTAATATCTGCTACAAATTACCAAATATCATAAATCTAATAACCAACATATTATGCAGCACAAAATGGATGCGGTTATTCGGAATGGTTGCAAATAATAAAACAAGCGATTAACTTTGCATCATCGAATTGCAATAAGAATAGTTATTAGTAGTTGAGTTTATGCAACTGTTGCAAAAAAATCCCGGTAGTCAAATGTCGTGATGACAGCCAAGAATTCCGGTCAGACAACAAGGAGGGAGCCGCACACACGTGCAGCCCCCTCTGTCATTAAATGCTTTCGGAGAATTAACAATGATTTATTACATAGCATTGAATATCCCCTCCCCAATTGCATATCCCTTAACCCCATATCCCGTCGCTTCCTCATCTTAATCCTCCCTCAAACCTTTCGGCCATTTCAACCATCCGCCGGCCTGGCATCGGAATCGTCGTTTGGCTTTGATGCCGCAGGCAGACTGAATATGAATTTCAAGCCCCCGGAATCAGCATTCCCAACCGTGATTTCCCCTCCCATTGCCGTAATAATCCGGTGAACCAATGGCAGACCGAGGCCCGAACCTCCGTTTTTGCGTGAACGCCCCGAATCGATCCTATAAAACATATCAAACAGGCGGTTGAGATGCTCGCCCTCAACACCATTGCCATTGTCGGCAAACATAAATACATGCTTCCCGTTTTCCTGCCTAAGCCAGCACAACGACATCTTTGTGCCGCCGGAATGCTGAGCTGCGTTATATGCCAGATTCAGAAGGGCATTCGTCAGCAACGATTCATGGCCTGTGACATAGCACTGTTCGGGCACATCATATTCAAACGTCATGTTTTCAGCGATATGCCCTTGCACGATATCATCGCCAAGTTGCGCTGCCATATCATGGAAATTAAGCGTTTTACAGCCGCTGACCGACGCATTTTCTTGCAGACGCATGACCATGCTCACATCATTGACCAAGTTTGCGAGCCGGTCGGTATTTTGCTGGGCACGCACCAATAGTCTGTGTCTCAACGGCTCAGGCATACTGTCATCATTCAGCACCGAATCAAGGTATCCTTTTATTATTCCAACCGGGGTGTTCAGTTCATGGCTGATATTCAACCCGATCTGACGCTCATGATGCATCTTCTCATGCTCGGCATGTATTTTGTCGCGGTATAACGTGAGAAGATTGCGGGATACATCTCCCAACTCATCTTTTGAGAAATGAGATGAATCTATATTGTCGGGCAACCGGTCTGAAGAGATTGCTTGTGCGAAATCTCGCAAGGCATATACGTTGCGGCATATCGCCCTGACACCGAAATAAGCCAGCACCGACGATATAATGCCCAACACTACCACTAAAATCCACACCATCGGGTCGATACTCAGAAATGCAAGCACTTCACCTTTGTATGGAAGCGCGGCAAATGAGTGGATGAGTCCGTCGGCACTCGTCTTCGAGCTGATCATGCTCTTGCAGTCATCATAGGCCATGTCGTGGACTGTCGCGTTGCCGCTGGTGTCCCAGATTGCCAGCAAATCGGGATTAGGCTCCCCGTCATTGCCATAAAGAGAAATGGTAGCCTCCGGATTATCAGCTATCATAACCCCGTCATTGTCATAGACCGTGATACGCAATGGGGCGAGAGTGGTGTTGTTGGTAAATAGCCTTATGAAGTTTACGGTCTCCTGCAAGTTCACCCCGCGCTCATAAGCAGCAACTACAGTATTGTTTACGTTAAGCAAACGGTTTTCAAGGTTTTCTTTCTGGCGTTGCTTCTCATGGCTGACAAAATAGGCTATCGTTATACCTATAATCAGCCATAACAATCCGATGAGAGGGAAGAAAAGCCTCCAGTGAAGCCGTATGATATGATTTTTCGCCATTGGTCTGTCAGGAATGCAGGTATCCACATTTATGGAAACACATTGCAAATATAACGAGTTTACATAACATCCGCAATGCTTCGGTTTAACAGATTTTTTGTACCTTTGTGGTAAAATTCGGCAAGACGGCAGGACTCATGACATCTGCCGGATACAAATAGCTGACAACCAACAACAAACAATCATTTTAATAAAAAAAAACGGAGCATCCGGTTCCGGAAAGAAAACAAGCTGAGATTCCAGAAAATGATAGCTGTAAATAATTTAGGCATACAATTTGGCAAAAGAGTTCTGTTTCAGGATGTAAATTTAAAATTCACCCCGGGCAACTGCTACGGCATCATCGGAGCAAACGGAGCGGGGAAATCAACACTGATGCGCATTCTCTCAGACCAGCTCAGTCCGACACACGGCACTGTCAGCATGGCTCCAGGAGAGCGCATGAGCGTACTCGAACAAGACCACTTCAAATTCGACGATTGCACGGTGCTCAACACAGTTCTCCAGGGCCACACCATCTTGTGGGACATTATGCAGGAAAAAGACGCCCTGTATGCCAAAGCCGATTTCAGCGACGCCGACGGCATCAGGGCATCCGAACTTGAAGAGAAATTCGCCGAACTCGAAGGATGGAATGCGGAATCAGACGCGGCTGCGCTTCTCAGCGGTCTCGGCATAAAAGAAGAACGCCACCACATGTTCATGCGCGACCTATCCGGTAGCGAAAAAGTGCGTGTATTGTTGGCTAAAGCACTTTTCGGCAATCCCGACAACCTGCTGCTCGACGAGCCTACAAACGACCTCGACCTCGAAACGGTGGCATGGCTCGAAGACTACCTGTCGAAATTCGAGAACACTGTGCTGGTTGTGTCACACGACCGCCACTTTCTCGACTCGGTGTGCACCCACACCCTCGACATAGACTTCAACAAAGTGAAACTCTTTGCCGGAAACTACAGCTTCTGGTATGAATCGTCGCAGTTGGCCCTCCGCCAGCAGCAGCAGCAGAACAAGAAAGCAGAAGAGAAACGGAAGGAGCTTCTTGAGTTCATTCAGCGTTTCAGCGCAAACGTGGCAAAATCGAAACAGACCACATCGCGCAAAAAGATGCTCGAAAAGCTCAATATCGAGGAAATCCAACCCTCATCGCGCCGCTATCCGGGCATAATCTTCACCCCAGAGCGCGAACCGGGCAACAAAATCCTCGAAGTACACGGTCTGTCGGCTTCGGTCGACGGTGAAGTCCTTTTCAAGGATGTCAATTTCCAAATTGAGAAAGGCGACAAAGTGGCGTTCCTCAGCCATGACCCAAGAGCCATGACAGCCCTGTTTGAAATCATAAACGGAAACCGCAAAGCCGACAGCGGCACCTACGAATGGGGGCAGACAATCACAACAGCCTACCTGCCGCTCGACAATTCCGGATTTTTCAACACCGACATAAATCTCGTTGACTGGCTATGCCAGTTCTCCGACGATTCAAGCGAAATCTATCTCAAAGGATTCCTCGGCAAGATGCTTTTCTCCGGCGAAGAGGTGCTGAAAAAGGCTTCTGTGCTTTCAGGAGGCGAAAAGATGCGCTGCATGATTGCACGCATGATGCTGCGCAACGCAAACACGATGGTTCTCGACTCTCCTACAAACCATCTCGACCTTGAATCAATCCAGGCATTCAACAACACTCTGCAGACTTTCAAAGGCAACATACTGCTCTCATCACACGACCATGAGTTCATCCAGACCGTCTGCAACCGCATAATAGAACTCACCCCCGGAGGCATAATCGACAAGATGATGGAATATGACGACTACATAACCGACGAGAAAGTGGCCGTCACCCGTGAGCGTCTCTATGCCGCAAACTAATTCATAAACCGAGAAACAACCCATAAGAACATGGTCAAACATATCGTTGCATTCAAACTTTCAGGCACCCAGCAAGAGCGCCGTGCAGTGGCAGAATCATTCCGCGACGCATTGATGGAATTGCCCCTACATATCAGCGTGCTACGCTCAATGGAGGTCGGCATAAACGAAAACCCCGCCGAACAATGGGACGTGGTGCTGACAGCCGTGGTCGACACGATGGCCGACGTGGCAGTATATGCCGACCACCCGGCACACGTAGCAGCAGCAGCAATCCTCGCTGGCCACAAAGAGGCACGTGCATGCGTCGACTACGAGTTCTAACCCCAAAATACAGCCAACAAACTTTCATCATAAATCTCCACCCCTCAACTTCATGGTTCAATTTTTCAAAAAAGGCAGTTCAACTTTCTATGCCGTTGAAACTGACCACCGACTCGACCAACACGAAAAAGAGAAATTAATGTGGGCGTTTTCCGATGCGAAACCCCTGAGTGCCACTTCGGTAAAAGGCCGCTTTATCGGACCGCGACGCGAGATGATAACCCCGTGGAGCACCAATGCCGTGGAGATTGCCCAAAACATGGGGCTGACCGGCATAACGCGCATCGAGCAGTTCGACCGCGTGCCGGAAGGAGAAGAACCGGTGTTCGACAAAATGCTTTCGCGCCTCTACGACGGTCTGAACAGCCGCGTATTCCACATCGACCGCAAACCCGACCCTATCG
Organism: Bacteroidales bacterium; assembly: GCA_910575545.1. Classification (GTDB taxonomy): domain Bacteria; phylum Bacteroidota; class Bacteroidia; order Bacteroidales; family Muribaculaceae; genus UBA7173. The sequence goes on along the minus strand of CAJTFH010000007.1, from coordinate 107,082 downwards.
TCAAAATCAACGACATACACGAATATAACAAAGCCGAAGGCCTGGCTCTGAGCCCTGAAGAGGAGGCATATCTCGACGGCCTCGCAAAGAAACTTGGCCGCCCGCTGACAGACTCCGAAGTTTTCGGATTCTCACAGGTCAACTCCGAGCACTGCCGCCACAAGATTTTCAACGGCACTTTCATAATCGACGGTGAGGAAAAACCGATGTCGCTGTTCAAACTCATCAAACGCACATCGCAAGAAAATCCAAACAGCCTCGTATCAGCATATAAAGACAATGTCGCTTTCGTTAAAGGTCCGGCCGTAGACCAGTTCTACCCGGTCAACCCCGACCGCCCCGACTATTTCACAGTGAAAGATGTCGACACGGTAATCTCACTGAAAGCCGAAACACATAACTTCCCAACCACTGTAGAGCCTTTCAACGGCGCGGCTACCGGAACAGGAGGTGAAATCCGCGACCGCCTCGGAGGCGGACGCGCATCGCTCCCCATTGCCGGAACAGCTGTCTACATGACTTCTTATCCCCGCCTGAGCGAAGCCCACCGCTGGGAACTGATGATGAATCCCCGCGTGTGGCTATACCAGACCCCGGCGGAAATCCTCATTAAAGCGTCAAACGGCGCTTCCGACTTCGGCAACAAATTCGGGCAGCCCCTCATCTGCGGCTCGCTCCTGACATTCGAGCATGACGAAAACGGGCGCATGTATGCCTACGACAAGGTTATCATGCTCGCCGGTGGCGTAGGTTTCGCCGCCAAAAAAGACGCCATCAAAGGCACTCCCGTTGCCGGAGAGAAAGTCGTGGTGATGGGCGGAGACAACTACCGCATCGGAATGGGTGGCGGAGCGGTAAGCTCGGTAGAGACCGGCCAGTATGCCAACGCTATTGAGCTGAATGCCGTGCAACGCGCCAACCCCGAGATGCAGAAGCGCGTGGCAAACGTAATCCGCGCACTGGCAGAGGGCGACAACAACCCGGTTGTCTCTATCCACGACCACGGTGCCGGAGGCCACCTAAACGCGCTCTCCGAACTGGTTGAGGAGACAGGCGGACATATCAATCTCGATGCCCTCCCGGTCGGCGACAAAACTCTGTCGGCAAAGGAAATCGTCGGCAATGAGAGCCAGGAACGCATGGGAATGGTGGTTGATGCCAAGGATATTCCCTATGTTGAGCGCGTTGCCCAGCGTGAACGCGCGCCGATGTATGTTGTAGGAGAAACAACCGGCGACCACCGGTTTGTATTCTCCGACAGCAATGGCCGCAAACCTATCGACCTCGAAATGGCCGACATGTTCGGCAACTCCCCAAAAACCGTAATGCGCGACACCACGGTTGAGACTTCCTACAAAGCCCCGGAATACGACGAATCAAAAATTAACGAATATGTGCGCAATGTGCTTTCTCTCGAAGCCGTTGCCTGCAAAGACTGGCTCACAAACAAGGTCGACCGCTCTGTGACCGGACGCGTCGCCCGACAACAGTGCCAGGGTGAAATACAGCTTCCGCTGAGCGACTGCGGTGTTGTGGCACTCGACTACACCGGCCGCTCTGGTATCGCCACTTCCATAGGCCATGCTCCGCAGGTAGCCCTTGCTGATTCCGCCAAAGGTTCGGTGATTGCAGTGGCGGAAGCCCTTACAAACATCGCCGGCGCACATCTGAAAGATGGTTTGAAGAGCGTAAGCCTCAGCGCCAACTGGATGTGGCCATGCAAGAATGCAGGTGAAGACGCAGCCCTTTACAAAGCCGTGGAGGCATGCAGCGACTTTGCCTGTGCCCTTGGCATCAATATCCCCACCGGCAAAGACTCTCTGTCGATGACACAGAAATATGGCAACGAAAAGGTTTATGCTCCCGGCACTGTGATTATTTCCGCCGCTGGAGAGACCGCCGACGTGCGCCACACCGTTAGCCCTGTGCTGCAGAAACGCAAAAACTCCGAACTCTATTATATCGATTTCTCTGCCGACACCCTGCGGCTCGGAGGTTCGGCTTTCGCCCAGACCCTCAACACCATCGGTTCCGATGCCCCCACTGTGAAAGATGCCGGTTACTTCAAACGTGCATTCGCTGCAGTGCAGAGCCTCGTGAAAAACCGCCGCCTGCTGGCCATGCACGACGTGTCGGCCGGAGGTCTCGTAACCACCCTTCTTGAAATGGTGTTTGCCAACGCCGACGGAGGCCTCGACATAACCACCGAAGGCTTCGTTCAGGCTGGAGAGACCGATCTGGTGAAAATCCTCTTCGCCGAAAATCCGGCAATGGTAATCCAGGTCGACGATGCAAAACGCCCCGTTGTAGAGAAAACCCTCGCCGATGCCGGAGTTAAGTTCTTCATACTCGGCCGTCCCTCACAGGAGCGCGTGCTGATGCTCGAACATATGGGCAACGAGCGCCTGATGGGCATAGACCACCTGCGCGACGCATGGTTTGAACCCTCCTACCTGCTCGACCGCATACAGAGCGGAGCCGAATGCGCCGCCATGCGCTTCGAGAACTACAAGAAACAACCTCTGCGCTACGCCATCCCCGCATCTTTCAACGGCACTCTGGCATCGCGCGGCATCGCATACCGCCACGACGGTGGGAAACAACATCCCCGTGCGGCCATCATCCGCGAAAAAGGGGTTAACGGCGACCGCGAAATGGCCTACTCTCTTTATCTGGCAGGTTTCGACGTAAAAGACGTGCACATGACCGACCTGATGAGCGGCCGCGAGAAACTCGATGACATCAGCATGATAGTGTTCTGCGGAGGATTCTCAAACTCCGACGTTCTCGGTTCTGCCAAAGGATGGGCCAGCGGATTCCGTTGGAACGAGACCGCCAAAGAAACCCTCCGACGTTTCTACAACCGCCCCGACACCCTCAGCCTCGGCATCTGCAACGGTTGCCAGCTGATGATAGAACTGGGGCTCCTCAACTCCGGCGGCATCGACACGCAACTTCCCGCCAACCGCCGCCCGAAGATGGAGCATAACATCTCCCACAAATTCGAGTCGCAGTTCGTAGGGCTCACCATCCCCGCCAACAACAGCGTGATGCTCGGCTCCATGGCCGGAATGAAACTCGGCATTTGGGTAGCCCACGGCGAAGGCCGCTTCATGCTCACCGGCAGCCTCAAAGACTACAACATCGCGGCCCGCTACAACTACGCAGCCTATCCCGCCAACCCCAACGGTTCGCGCGGAGCAGTAGCCGCCCTCACCTCAGCCGACGGCCGCCATTTGGCCATGATGCCCCATCTGGAGCGTGCCATCTTCCCCTGGCAGTGCGGATTCTACCCCGCCAACCGCCTCCGCGACGAAGTAACCCCCTGGATTGACGCCTTCATCAACGCCCGCCGCTGGGTCGAATCCCACACCAAATAACCACAACTGACAATAACACCTTCCTATACCAACGTCGCCGGAAGCCCCACTGACTCCCGGCGACGTTTTTCTATACCCGACACACAATTCTCCTAAATCCCATTACAAGACCTATTCTATCCGATATCAAAGAAGGTCGCCACAACCGGCCACAACCGCATCTATTATATCCTTGCATCGTGACTCCTTCATTCCGGCTCTATTTCAGACAGCAATGAAATCAACCAAGGAGGAACACCCCGTGCCATTGGCCGATGTGGAATGCTCCCCGGCAATATTTCTCATATTCCTTTATTCACCACACTCTGTTCAAGCTCCAGAAGGAATTTTTTGGCTGCCAATCCACCCCCGTAGCCTGTCAACGAACCGTTGCTTCCTATAACCCTGTGGCATGGGGCGAAAACCGACAGGGAATTTGCCCCGTTGGCGTTGGCAACGGCACGCACAGCCGCCGACATACCGATATTCCCGGCCATATCCCCGTAGGATATGGTCGTGCCATAGGGAATCGTCAGCAGTTCATTCCATACCCGTTTTTGGAACTCGGTACCGACAAACAGCAACGGCACGTCAAACGAGCGCCTCTCACCGGAAAAATAACCGTCAAGCTGCGCCTTCGCCATCTCGATTACAGGTGACACACCCTGTCCAAATCCGGCTTTCAAGATGCGCCTGAGCCTGTCGTCAACATGGCCACGATGCCGCTCGATCTGCCAATCACACAGGCATAGCCTGTCGCCATATGAACCGAGCAATAGCTCTCCGCAAGGAGAATCATATCTGTCGGTTATTATCCTGTTCATCCAATCATCCATTAATCACATCCGACAGCAACCGTCTGGAAAGTCATCGTAAGTGCATCAATCATCAGAAGCCTGTTTGTCAGCAAATCGCCTGTTCCGGCAATGATTTTCAACACCTCTGTAGCCTGTAAACTCCCTACTACTCCCACCATCGTGTTGAGCACACCTGTCGCCGAGCATGAGCAATCCGTCTCCTCATAGGGCGTTTCACCGAAAATGTCGGCAAAACATGCAGAGCCGGGCATCTGCGTGAAAAGCTGGCCCGAAAACCTCCCCACAGAGCCGAAACACATCGGCTTCCCCAATCGGGCACATATCCGGCTCACCATCAACCTGGAGGTAAAACTGTCGGTACAATCTGCCACCACGTCACATCCACCCAGCAAAACCTCTCCATTGTCATAGCTGAGCCTGGAATCCACCGCCACTATCTCAACTTCAGGATTGATACGCATGACGGCCTTGCGGGCCGATTCCACCTTTTTCAGACCGATATCTGGTGTTCCATGCATAATCTGACGCTGCAGATTACTCAGCTCCACACAATCGTCGTCAACAACAGTGATGCGCCCCACCCCAGCCGCCGCCAGGTAAAGCACCACAGGCGAACCAAGCCCTCCTGCACCGACCACACCCACCGACGCCTCAGCAATAGCCCGCTGCCCCGGCAGGTCGATTTCACAAAGTGACAGATGCCCACGGTATCGTTCATTGTCATACAAGCCAAGCCCCTGTTTCTTGTCAGAACTCATAACCCGCCTCCATGATAAGCTGTTTATCATCATCCACAGTCGAGCCCAATGTGGTCAGAAGGTCCCCCACTATCCCGCCGTTCATCCCGATTCTCATAGCCTGCAACTGAGTGTCGCGGCTCAACGACGCACGCCCCCCGGCAAAACGCAAAGTCGTGTGCGGGTGTATAAACCGGAATAATGCCAACGTATCAAGCACCTCGCTATCCGTCAGCCCGCGCGCATTCTCCAACGGAGTCCCTTTAATCGGGCAAAGAATGTTTATGGGAATAGAATCAGGCTCTACACGACGCAGTGTCAATGCCAGTTCCACACGCTGTGCCATAGTCTCCCCCATACCGATAATACCTCCGCTGCAAACCTCAAAACCGATTTCCTTAGCGTCAAGCAGCGTCTTTATCTTATCCTCTACCGTATGCGTTGTGCACATTTCAACGAAATACGACGGGGCGGTCTCAAGATTGCAATGATAACGGCGCACCCCTGCGTCATATAGTTTCTGAAGATCATCGCGGGAAAGCAACCCCATCGAAGCACACAGTGAAAAACCTCCTTCTCGATTCAACTCAGCATAATATGCGCAAGCCCTGTCAAGATCCGCACCGCGCATCGCACGTCCGCTGGTTACAAGCGAGAAACGGCGCACCCCCTGCCCACGATGGATAGCGGCCACACGCATACATTCGTCCCGGCTTATAAGCGGATAGACTTCCACAGCCGTGTTGTGATGGGCAGACTGGGCACACCATTTGCAATTCTCCGGACATTTCCCTGACCTCGCATTGACTATCGAGCATGAATCAAACACCGGCCGGCAGAACCTCCGTGTAATCTCACCGGAAGCCTCCCAAAGAGCCCCCCTGGCGTCATCAAGTCGTCCGGCAAGCTCATAGGCCTCCCCGGCCGTTATATCTCCCCCCTCCAACACTCTATTTTTCAATTCTCTGACTATTTCCATTCTTTTAGAATATATGTTCTGATGCCAAAGTTACAAAAAAGTGCGGAACCGCGTCACATCAGACGCAATCCCGCACTTTTTTAGTTACGAATTTATTTCTTCAGTCCAAACTAATCAGGCAAGTGTGTATTTGCAACGCACAGGCGAGACTATCGTGCCATCCTTTTTCAGCTGCGCAAAAACCTTGTCGACAACCTTTTTGTCAAGACCGGTGGTTTCTGCCACTTTCGAGGCATTAACCGGTTCTCCGGCCTTCCGGATAGCTTCTATCACAATATTTTTTTCGTCCATATCCGTATCTCAGATTACTTCACTTCCTCAAAATCCACATCGGTCACATGGTCGTCGCCACCCTGGCTACCGGTATTGGCTCCGGGCTGGCCGCCCTGGAACGGATTGCCTTGGGCGCCCTGTGCACCGGCATTGGCCTGAGCCTGGGCGTTGAGGATATCCTGCTGGGCTGCACCGAAGGTGTCGTTGATTTCCTTGATGGCAGCATCGATGGCAGCGAGGTCGGCGCTCTTGTGAGCCTCTTTCAGCTTGGCAACGGCAGTTTCAATCGCGGTCTTCTTGTCGGCCGGAATCTTATCGCCGAGTTCTGAAAGCTGTTTCTCGGTCTGGAAGATGATGGCATCGGCCTGGTTGAGTTTGTCGATACGCTCCTTCTCCTTGGCATCGGCGGCCGCATTGGCTGTGGCCTCATCTTTCATACGCTGGATTTCAGCATCGGTCAGACCCGAAGAGGCCTCGATGCGGATGCTCTGTTCCTTACCGGTAGCTTTATCCTTGGCCGATACATTCAGGATACCGTTGGCGTCAATCTCGAATGTAACCTCAATCTGGGGAATGCCACGCGGAGCGGGTGCAATACCGTCGAGGTGGAACTTGCCGAGGGTCTTGTCATCCTTGGCCATGGGGCGCTCGCCCTGAAGCACATGGATTTCAACCGAAGGCTGGTTATCGGCTGCCGTAGAGAAAGTCTCGCTCTTACGGGTCGGGATAGTGGTGTTGGCTTCAATCAGCTTGGTCATAACACCGCCGAGGGTCTCGATACCTACCGACAGAGGCACAACGTCGAGCAGAAGCACATCTTTCACATCACCTGCAAGCACACCACCCTGGATGGCAGCGCCAACGGCTACAACCTCATCGGGGTTAACACCCTTCGAGGGGGCTTTGCCGAAGAACTTCTCAACAATCTGCTGGATTGCCGGGATACGGGTAGAACCACCAACGAGAATAACCTCATCGATATCCTTTGCCGTAAGTCCGGCATCTTTCAGAGCCTGTTCGCAAGGCGCTATTGTAGCATTGATGAGCTTGTCGGCAAGCTGCTCGAATTTGGCACGGGTCAGAGTCTTTACCAAGTGCTTGGGCACACCGTTGACCGGCATGATATACGGCAGATTTATTTCTGTCGAAGTTGTCGACGACAATTCAATCTTGGCCTTTTCTGCAGCCTCTTTCAAACGCTGAAGAGCCATCGGATCCTGACGCAGGTCAACACCTTCGTCTTTGAGGAACTCGTCGGCCAGCCAGTCGATAATCACATGGTCGAAATCATCACCACCCAGGTGAGTGTCACCGTTGGTCGATTTTACTTCAAACACACCGTCGCCAAGCTCAAGGATAGAAATATCGAATGTGCCGCCACCAAGGTCGAACACGGCAATTTTCTGGTCTTTATTGCTCTTGTCGAGGCCATATGCCAGCGCTGCTGCAGTTGGCTCGTTCACGATTCGGCGCACTGTCAGACCGGCTATCTCACCGGCTTCTTTGGTGGCCTGGCGCTGCGAGTCATTGAAATATGCAGGCACGGTGATAACAGCCTCTTTCACCTCCTGGCCGAGGTAATCCTCTGCCGTTTTTTTCATTTTCTGAAGAATCATGGCTGAGATTTCCTGAGGCGTATAGAGACGGCCGTCGATGTCGACACGCGGAGTGTTGTTGTCGGCACGCACAACCTTATAAGGCACACGATCAATCTCTTTTTTCACCTGGTCGTAGGTCTCACCCATGAAACGCTTTATTGAATATATCGTGCGGCCCGGGTTGGTTATAGCCTGGCGTTTTGCAGGATCCCCCACCTTACGCTCGCCGCCGTCAACGAATGCAACCACCGACGGGGTGGTGTTACGACCTTCGCTGTTAGGAATCACAACAGGGTCTTTACCTTCAAGAACAGCGACGCAGGAATTAGTGGTTCCCAGGTCGATACCGATAATCTTTCCCATAATAGTAGTAAGTTTTTATTTATTAGTTTCTTTTTCTGTTAAATCTGAAAGGCAGGAATAACAATCAAGCCATCAAGGCAAGCCATCCGTCGGCCTTCCGCAATCATAAAGAAAACAAATGTTGTGCCAAAAAGGTTGCTGCCTGCCACATATAAGCCAAAACGGTGCGGCGCCTCGCCATCAACTGCCATTTTTGTCAGTTGCACAAATCTTCAAGTGACAATATTGGAACACTCCTCCCCGCCCCGCCCACTTCTCATCCCCCTTTTTCAAACCACTGCAAAAGTTAAAGCCCGAAATTTTGAGCCAATTGATTTTATTTTGCTAAATTTGTTGCGTAAACCTGCAGGTAGGCTCTTCCGTGTCAATCCCGGCATGTGTAAAGTTCAAACTGCGAGTGATAATTGTTCAGAAAAGTAATAGTAACCTTAATAAAAAACCAACAACTGTTATGGAAATTTCCCATATCGAACACATTGGCATAGCAGTGCCCTCGCTCGAAGAAGCAATCCCGTTTTATGAAAACATTCTCGGCCTGAAATGTTTCGCTGTTGAAGAAGTGGCAGACCAAAAAGTTAAAACCGCGTTCTTTAAAGTCGGGCAGACCAAAATCGAGCTTCTCGAAGGCACTTCTGAAGATAGTGCCATCTCGAAATTCATCGCCAACAACGGTGGCCGCGGTGGCATCCAGCATGTTGCTTTCGCCATTGCCGACGGTGTTGCCAACGCTTTGGCTGAAGCCGAAGGAAAAGGCTGCCGCCTAATCGACAAAGCTCCCCGCAAAGGCGCCGAAGGGCTCAACATCGCCTTCCTACACCCAAAATCAACCGTAGGCACTCTCGTTGAGCTTTGCGAAGACCCCAACAAATAATCAAGCAACAACAAACCACAAAATAACAGACAATGAGCAGCCAACTTGAAAAAATACAGGAGCTGATTGATAAACGACAGCAGGCACGCATTGGCGGCGGCGAGAAAGCCATCGAAAAACAGCATGAGCGCGGGAAATACACCGCCCGCGAGCGCATCGACCAGCTGTTAGACGAAGGTTCATTCGAAGAACTCGACATGTTCGTAACCCATCGTTGCCATAACTTCGGACAGGAGAAAAAATCATATCTCGGCGACGGCGTAGTCACCGGTTACGGCACAATCGAAGGGCGCCTGGTCTATGTATTCGCGCAGGACTTCACAGTCTTCGGCGGATCCCTGTCGGAAACCATGGCATTGAAAATATGCAAGATAATGGATATGGCCATGAAGATGGGCGCACCCGTAATCGGACTCAACGACTCGGGAGGCGCACGAATCCAGGAAGGAATCAACGCTTTGGCCGGTTATGCTGAAATCTTCCAGCGCAACATCCTCGCATCAGGCGTAATACCCCAGATTTCTGCAATCCTCGGCCCCTGCGCCGGAGGTGCTGTATATTCTCCCGCACTCACCGACTTCACCATCATGGCCAAAGGAATCAGCTACATGTTCCTCACTGGGCCGAAAGTGGTAAAGACCGTAACCGGCGAAGATGTAAGCCAGGAAGACCTCGGTGGCGCCATGGTTCACTCGCAGAAGAGCGGTGTATGCCACTTCGCAGCCGAAGACGGCGAAGACGCAATCAAGATTGTGCGCAAACTCATGAGCTACATTCCACAGAACAATCTGGAGGATGCTCCCATGGTAGAGTGCGACGACCCCATCGACCGCGTGGAAGATTCACTAAACGACATAATCCCCGACAGCCCCAACCGCCCCTACGACATGTATGAGGTAATCGGAGCCATCGTCGACAACGGTGAATTCCTCGAAATCCAGCGCGATTATGCCAAAAACATCATCATCGGCTTCGCACGTTTCAACGGCCAGTCTGTAGGCGTTGTGGCCAACCAGCCCAAATTCCTTGCCGGTGTGCTCGACAGCAATGCTTCGCGCAAAGCTGCACGGTTCGTGCGTTTCTGCGATGCCTTCAACATCCCTCTGGTGTCGCTCGTCGATGTTCCGGGCTTCCTCCCCGGCACTGGGCAGGAATACAACGGCGTAATCCTCCACGGTGCCAAGCTGCTCTACGCCTACGGCGAGGCAACAGTGCCCAAAGTGACAGTGACACTCCGCAAAAGCTACGGCGGCAGCCACATCGTGATGAGCTGCAAACAGTTGCGCGGCGACATGAACTACGCATGGCCCACAGCTGAAATCGCTGTAATGGGTGGCGCAGGTGCAGTTGAAGTGCTATATGCCAAAGAAGCGAAAGCATCGGAAGATCCCAAAAAGGTGCTCGCCGAGAAGGAAGCGGAATACAACAAACTCTTCTGCAACCCCTACAACGCGGCTAAATTCGGCTACATCGACGACGTAATCGAACCACGCAACACCCGCTTCCGCATCATCCGTGCCCTCAAGCAGCTGGCCACCAAACGAGTGACCAATCCTGCCAAAAAACACGGCAACATTCCCCTGTAAGAGTGTGCTTGAATTTAACATACTCTATGAGATTGTATAACCCTCAAGGAATGAACTAACCACAGATATGAGAAAGAAGCACATTCTTCTCGTTGCCCTCATCGCATGTTGCAGCGTGGCATCCTTTGCGCAAGCGCGCAAAGGGCTGCGCCTCAACGAAGTGATGGTGGTTAACGAAGATAATTTCGTTGACGATTACGGCCAGCGTTCAGCATGGATCGAACTGTTCAACTCAAACTTCGCGCCGCTTGAAATCTCAAGCGTATTCATCACAAACGACCCCGCCAACCCCACGAAATACCCCGTGCCCCTGGGCGATGTCAACACACGCATACCCAAACGGCAACACATCGTGTTCTGGGCCGACGGGAAACCCTCCCGTGGCACATTCCACATGAACTTCGTGCTAAACCCAGAAGAACCCAACTGGATAGGCGTTTATGATGCCGACGGGCGCACCCTGATTGACTCAATCACCGTGCCACCCATGCCCTACAACAGCACCTTCGCCCGCAAAGTCGACGGAGAAGGCACATCGGCACTCGACTGGGAAGTGCGCTCGGGCAACGAAGGGAGCATAATAACCCCCTCAAGCAACAACGTAATCCGCGACACCAACAAAAAAGTCGACACATTCGCCCGTGTCGATGCCAACGGCTTCGGAATGACAGTTTCGGCCATGGGCATCGTATTCCTGGCACTGCTGCTGCTGAGCACATGTTTCTACATCATCAGCCGCATCGGAGCCAAACGCTCGCAAAACAAGAAACTCGCTGCCCACGGCATCAACCCCGCCGAAGTGCGCCGTGCCGACAAGCCTGAAGGCGACTCCGGCGAAGTCATAGCCGCAATAGCAGCAGCCCTCAACGAGCATCTCAACGCCCACGACCTCGAAAGCACCATCCTGACCTTCCAGAAGATGCGCAAGCCCTACTCTCCCTGGAGCTCACACATCTACACACTGCGTCAGATGCCCCGCAAATAACAGTTGAAAGGCAAGTTTGATACATTCAACAATTTGAAAAATCCAAACAATGAAAGAATATAAATATAAAATCAACGGTAACCTCTACAAAGTAGGCATCGGCGACATCGAAAACGGCATTGCCGAGGTACAGGTCAACGGCACCCCCTATAAGGTAGAGCTTGAGAAAAAAGACACCCCGGCAATCAAAGTGGCAACCCCCAAACCCGCAGCAGCACCCCGCACGGCAACCGGCGAGAAAGTCATCGCCAAACCCGCAGCCAAGGCAGCCGCAGGCGGCACCCCCGTGAAGGCCCCCCTCCCCGGCGTTGTGCTCGACATCAACGTAACCGTAGGCCAGGAAGTAAAAGCAGCCGACACCGTAGTGACCCTCGAAGCCATGAAAATGGAAAACGCCATTAAAGCAGGTGTCGACGGAAAAGTTTCAGCAATCAGCGTGGCAAAGGGCGACTCTGTTCTTGAAGGCGCAGTGTTAGTCACAATCGCTTAAAGAAGCCCTGAACCATGGGAGAATTCGGAACATTCCTGCTTGAAAACCTCACTCAGTTCTGGCAACTGACAGGTTTCTACAACGCCACCTGGCAGCATCTTGTGATGCTCGCCGTAGGTCTCTTCTTCATCTGGCTCGCTATCAAAAAAGATTTCGAGCCGATGCTGCTTGTGCCGATCGGATTCGGTATCCTGATCGGTAACGTGCCTTTCAACACCGCCGCCGGCCTCGAAGTAGGCATTTACGAAGAAGGCTCGGTGCTGAACATCCTCTATAACGGCGTAAGCGCCGGATGGTATCCTCCGCTGATTTTCCTCGGCATTGGAGCCATGACAGACTTTACAGCCCTGATTGCCAACCCGAAACTGATGCTCGTGGGCGCAGCCGCGCAGTTCGGCATCTTCGGTGCCTACATGGTGGCACTCGCCCTCGGCTTCATGCCCGACCAGGCCGGTTCAATATCCATTATCGGAGGTGCCGACGGCCCCACCGCCATCTTCCTTTCGTCGAAGCTCGCCCCCAACCTGATGGGAGCCATAGCCGTGTCAGCCTACTCCTACATGGCCCTCGTGCCGGTGATACAGCCGCCAATAATGCGTCTGCTCACAACCAAAAACGAGCGCCTCATCAAGATGAAGCCGGCGCGTGCCGTGGCTCAGAGCGAAAAGATTCTCTTCCCCATCATAGGGATGCTTCTGACATGCTTCGTGGTGCCCTCTGGCCTTCCACTGCTCGGAATGCTCTTCTTCGGAAACCTTCTGCGTGAATGCGGTGTAACCAACCGTTTGGCCAAAACCGCATCAAACGCATTGACCGACATAGTGACAATCCTTCTCGGAATGACAGTCGGCGCATCAACACAGGCATCGACATTCCTGACAAAAGAGACCATCTTCATCTTCGCCCTCGGATTCATGGCATTCATCATCGCCTCTGCATCGGGTGTGCTTTTCGTGAAGCTGTTCAACCTCATCCTTCCGGCCAATAAGAAACTCAACCCGCTCATCGGCAATGCCGGAGTATCGGCAGTGCCCATGTCTTCCCGTATCTCCAACAACCTCGGTCTGGAATACGACCCGTCGAACTACCTGCTCATGCACGCCATGGGTCCCAACGTAGCCGGCGTAATCGGTTCGGCTGTAGCCGCAGGTGTACTCCTCGGCTTCCTCGCCTAACCACTGATCAAGACATCAATCAACGGCGCTGTGTCATCCGACACAGCGCCGTTTTTCTATCATATAATATCCTAAATCCAGTAAGGCCGACAAGACACAACACATTCTCACAGCCCAACATACCCGGCAGTCCCGCAATCTCCAAAATTAACATTCTACAAACGAATTATCACAATCTCTTCGTTAGAGATAGTAAGGCGCACGAAATTGCTATGCAAAATTAGCCAAAATATCCGATATAGGGGCAGTTACGGCGAAATAATTTTGCGCGGATGAAAGGCTGACAGGGCCGGTTAAATGGGAAACCGGCACGGATTAGCAGCATAAAAAGGCATATACCAGGGGGTTACTGAAGGTCACTATCTCTAACGAAGAGATTGTGATACGGCGCATCGAGTTCTGTCACCAACGAAGTGCTGGAGCTGCGCCACATACATAGTCCGTACCCCTGTTCCTGTCTTGATTCTATGGAGCGGCAGGGGGTCGGGACGAACTGCCTCGATTCCAGCCGGGGTTAACTCCACCCGAATGACGGAAACGCCTGACAACCACCCCACTGACACCTCCGACGCCATCGGTTTTTTCCTGACGGAAGCCGGCAACGCCACCAACACCGCAACTGCCGCCGCCTATCGAAAGGCCGCCGCATCGCTGCGGAAGTTCGCAGAAGGGCGCCCCCTGCGGTTCGGCGATTTCGACGAGCCGCTGCTCGACGGCTGGCTCACGGCGCTATTCATCAACGGCAACTCCCACAAAGTGGCCACATATTATCTCAGGATAATCTCAGCCCTATACAACCGCGCTGTCACCAGGGGCATAGCGCCACCCACCGAAGCATTCCGCACAGCCGCAAGGCGCCTCGATGCCATCAGCGGTCTCGACTACGACATCTCACGACGCGAAGCAGACCACAAACGGCTCGTGGCAATGGCACGCGGCGGCGCAACATCCCCCGGCGGCCACCTTCCGGTCTACGCCGACATCTTCCTGGCGTCGGTGCTCTCAGGCAACATGACGCCGTCAGAGGTGGCAAGGCTGAAGAAAGCCGACACCGGCCCATTCCCACCGGAAATGCAGGCGATTCTCAGCCGCCACACCGGCAACAGGCGCAGCTACGTGTTCGACCTCCGGCAGCCGGAAATGACCGGACGGCAGCTCGACCGGACGGTCGACAGAAACACGGCGGCAGTGATGCGCCTCCACGGAATATCCGGCACCCCCACACAGGCTCCGGCAGACCTGTGGGCCCACGCAGCCCTGAAATGCGGCTACACCCCCCAGGCGATAACCGGATGCCTCGGATTCCGGCCCACCGCCAACCCGGTATTCGCCCTGTGCCCCATGCAGCCCATCCCCGACAGCGACGCAATGGAAATGCGCGCCACAGTGGCGAGGGTCATAACAGACGACCCCCTGCAGTGGTTCGTGATGAGGCTGCGCCCCGCCTCAGGCTTCAGCAGCCTGCTGCAGAGGCTCGCCTCAATCCCCTCCGGCAACCACGCCCCAACGCTATTCTACCCCTGCGAGGAGATAGCGACGCGCATAGGCCGCAGGCTCGTGTGGCGCGACCGCCCCGTAATACCCGACATCGTCTTTTTCCGGAGCAGGCGCAGCCACGTGCGCCCGCTGTTCCGGGAAATCGGCGACCTCGCATGGTGCTACACCACCGGCAGATCAGGCACATACGCAGCCATCCCCGACAGCGAAATGCAACGCTTCCAGCAAGCCATAGGCCAGTTCACTCCCGAATATGAAATATACCCCGCCGGAACACTCACACCCGCCGAGGGTGAATCGGTGGTGATAATCGGCGGACTGTTCACCGGGCAGCAGGGAGAAATCGAAAAGATAATGCCCGGCAACGCCGACAGCATAATCTATCGTGTGGTATTTCCCGACAGCCAAGGCATTGAATGGCGCGTGAACGTTGACTCACGGTTAATCCGAAAAGCCGACGCCACGCCACACGCCGCCACACGGCAAGCATACAATCAACCCCATGCATAAAAAACGACAAACCATCATAGCGGAGCTTACGGAAATGGCGCAGAACGGCCTCGCGGGGCAGTCGGCTGATGACCTGCTCATCACCCGCATCGACGCCCTCAACCGCCTGTGCGACATCTATGAAGAGGAAAGCATCAGCACCGCACCATTGCAAAGCCTACGCACCGCCCTCTACCCCCAACTCATCGTGGCAATCGAAAGCCGCGATATTGCCGATTCCGCACAGCTCGTTAAGGCGCTCTACCGCCTGATTTACGACAACGCGCTCGGCGATGACGCCCCGCGCCAATGGGTCGATACCCTCACCTCGTTGGCTAACCGCTATCTTGAAGCGTGCGAACCGGAAGAAGCTCCGGCCGACTACGTGGCCATGCTCGCCTATTCAGTCATCGGAGCGCCTCAGGAGCAATACGACGACGCCGACAGCCGCTGCAACCGGCTGCTCGACACCCTCGCCGACAGCGACCTCACCACAATGCCGCTCTCCCGTAGAATCGGCCTTCTCTACGCCCGCATCACCACTGCAGGCACCTTCAGCTTCCCCTCCTCCACCGCCCCCAGCTGGGCCGACCTCGCCTCCACCCTCGCCACCCTCCTCACTCCCGGCGACACCGCCCCGGGCGACACCCCAAGCACTACCCCCGAAAACGCCGGAAGCCCCTCCCCACTCTCCGCCCTCTCCGACACCGACCTCCGGCGCTGGCACACCACCCTCACCCTCCTCCCCCCATTCCGCCTCCTCCCCGCCCCTCTCCTCTCCCGTGCCACCGCCGCCGCCCACACCCACCTCGCCTCCCGCCCCTCCCTCCACGCCTATTTTGTCAACAACGATTTTGTAAGCTAACTATCTAATCATACGATGTATTACTTAGCACCATCAATTGAAAATCTACATAGGATTTTCGATCAAAATGAACGGAAAGATTACCTTAGACTTGATCTTAATGAGAATCCCGGAGGTCTACCACAGGCAGTCATTAATGAAGTATTGAATGATGTCACACCCCAATTAGTAGCCCAATATCCGGAAACGCTCCACTTCACTGAAGTATTAGCAGATTTTTTACACACCGACATTAATCATCTCTGCTTAGTCAACGGCTCGGCAGAAGGAATTCGATATATTATCCAAGCATTTACTTCTCCCAAAGGGCGAATCGTAGGTGTAGTTCCATCATATTTCATGTTTCAGGTATATTCGGAGATGTACGACAGAACTTTTGTCAAAGTCCCGTATAATGATGACTTATCAATGAATATTGATAACATCATAAAAGAAATAACACCCGAAACGCAGCTTTTAATATTACTGAATCCCAACAACCCTATGGGGAATTGCTACTCAGAAGAGGAATTTCAACGAATATATGATGCCGCAAAACAAAACCAAGTAACATTACTTATTGACGAGGCTTACCATTATTTCTATCCGAAAACATTTATCAAATACGCGTTAGTCGATGAGCATGTATTTGTCACCCGGACATTCTCGAAACTGTTTTCAATGGCAGGATGCAGACTTGGCTATGTTGCCGGATGGCCGGATGGCATCAAAATGGTTCAAAAAATGTGTACGCCTCATAACACCAACGCCTTTGCCCTCAGATTTGCAGAAAAGATAATTACCAATCCTTCTATTTTAAATGATTTGATTGACAAATTCAATGAAGGACGTAAATATCTGATCGATACCCTTGATGCTCATGGTTATCAGCATAAAGGCGAAGCCGGAAATTTCTTATTTATTAAAGTCAAGACCGATGCCGACAACATCGTGAGACGGATGAAAGAGGAGAAGCGAATCTTAATCAAATCATATCCAAATGTAGGAGATTTCGGTACTTGCCTGAGAGTTTCTATCGGGGAAAAACAGTACATGGAGCAGTTCATCAACGCACTACTCGAACTCGATGTGAAATAACCGCAGTGTTATAAGCCTATATAACGTCAAAAAACGATGTAGAATCAGGCGCTAAATAATAGGTGCCAAAATATAATCAGTAATTGATTGATAATCAAGACACCTTTCATAGCATCATAACATTTCATTCGGTTTTAAGAATACTTTTGAAAATATCACAAACAACTCAAACTCTCCCATGACGAAAGTTATTACATATGGCACATATGACCTGCTGCACTATGGTCATATAAAGTTATTAGAGCGGGCTAAAGCATTAGGCGACTATCTCGTTGTGGGTGTTACAGCCGATGATTTCGACCGAACACGTGGCAAAATCAACGTGCAGCAATCTCTTATGGAGCGAGTGGAAGCTGTCAGAGAGACCGGTATTGCTGATGAAATCATAGTTGAGGAATATGAGGGGCAGAAAATCGATGACATAAAACGGCTTGGCATAGATATCTTTACAGTCGGCTCCGACTGGACAGGTAAATTTGATTATCTCAACGAATATTGCAAAGTCGTCTACCTTGACCGCACTAAAGGTGTTTCGAGTTCTGAGATAAGATCACAAAAGAATAATCTACGTATCGGGATTATTGGCAATTCACACATTATGAATAAAATCATCCGAGAAAGTGTGTATGTCAATGGTCTGGAAATTACAGGAATCTTTAATTCTGATCCTATCAACCCTATTATACCGGCCGATCCTAATATCCCTGTCACACAAGACTATGAACAACTGCTCAACAACGTGGATGCTATATATGTACTGTCACACCCATCACGACATTTCCATGATGTCAAAGCAGCACTTGAAAAAGGCAAACATGTACTTTGTGAATCGCCTGTAGCGCTTACCAGGGCTGAATGTGCCGAACTTTTCACTATAGCAAAGATGAAAGACCTTATTCTGTCTGATGGTATCAAAACCGCATATTCAACCGCATACTCACGCATGATCTTATTAGCGAAAGGTGGGAAAATAGGCGATGTGATTTCAGTAGACGCTATTTGCACCAGTCTTCAAGAAATCGACTATTCCGATAATGAACGAATTGCACATACTTGGAATAGCCTTACAGCATGGGCACCCACAGCGTTGCTACCAATCTTCCAACTTCTTGGAGATAACTACGAAGACGCACAGATATACTCCCGAATTGTTAATGAGGAGTATCAATACGACGAATTTTCAAAAGTAACTTTTCACTATCCTGGAGCTGTGGCATCGATAAAGGTTGGCAAAGGAGTTAAAAGTGAAGGGGAACTGATTATTTCAGGGACCAAAGGCTATATCTACGTGCCTGCTCCGTGGTGGAAAACCGAATACTTTGAAACACGATTTGAGAATCCAGCTGATAATCGCCGCTATTTTTACCAACTTGACGGAGAGGGCATCCGAAATCAATTGGTATCATTCCTTCGGAGGATAGAAAATAAAGGCATATCAGCAATTTCAGAATCAACTTCCTTGGCAATTGCCGGCATAATGGAACGCTATGATAATGAAATCAACTTGTTTCGGCTTAAATTATGATCATATAATGCCAAGACGCTTTAATTCTTTACATTAATAATGTCTATGAATAATACTTTTTCAGTAAAATCTGTTGTGGTTGAAGGGGGTACACTCGATGTAACGTTTTCTACAACTGGTCATATCTCAAAATATTTCAATTCACCATTAAAATTCCATGTTGAATATTCCGAAGATATTGAAAAAGTGCCTGTCGGAATTGCAATAATACCTTTCGTATGCAATGTTCTGCCCATTGTTTGGCTGACAGATTCAACCCTTGAGCTTCCTGAAATCGATAATGATTTTTACAGGAGCATCGACAAATTCAAACAAGGATATGTTAAGATGTATCCGATGCTGGATTTTAAAGGGAAAGTAAGTCCTTTGAAAATTATTGAAAGCAAAACCTCTACCCCCCCCCAACAAAAAGAAAGCTCAGCGGCATTTTTCGGTGGCGGCGTAGACGCATTCGCCACCCTCATTGCACATATTGCGGAAAAACCGACGCTGATGACCTTGTGGGGATCTGATATACCCCTAAAAGATACAGACGGATGGGAAGTTGTGAAGAATCATACATTGAAAACCGCAGAGAATTTTGGGTTACAGGCAATCTTTGTCAAAACAAATTTTCGGGAATTACTAAATTATATTGAGTTGAACCGTCTGGTGAAAATGTCGGGAGACAATTATTGGCACGGATTCCAGCATGGAATAGGAATAATTGGCCATGCTGCTCCATTAGCAGCGAAAAATGGATTTTCAACTATTTATATTGCATCTTCATTTAATGTCAACGACAATAAGACCTGCGCATCTCATCCTGACATTGATGGGAATGTCAGATTTGCAGGCTGTAATATAATTCACGACCAATATGAATATGACCGTCAAGCTAAAGTAGATCATATATGCTCATTTTCAGAAAAGTTGGATGAAAAGCCGCATCTACGAGTATGTTGGGTCACCACTTGCGGGAACAATTGTTGCCGCTGTGAGAAATGTCTCCGCACAATGTGTGAGATTTTCGCAACCGGACAAGATCCTCATAAATACAGTTTTAATTATACCACGAAAGATTTACGCAACTCGAAAATGAATATATTCAGCCGAGGACTGTGCATCTCATCAATAGGCTTTTGGGAACAGATAAAACTTGAACTTATAAATCGCCCACAAGCTATTTGTCCTGATGAGCTCGAATGGATAAAACACACTGATTTTGAGAGAGAAATCAAATCCACAAAAATGCGTGCCGGAATTTTTTTACGAAACTTACCATCTCGTATTATCAATAAAATCAAGCACATATTCGCAATATGAGCAAATCTGTTGCAAAAAATATTCTTGCTAAAGGTAGTCTTGAAATCTTCAATACTCTTCTTCCCTTCATTCTCACCCCCTATGTGTATAGAGTGGTTGGGAGAGATTGGATTGGTAATATCGAGTACACCAATACTCTCCTCAGCTATTTCAGCATAATGGGAATGTTGGGCATATATAATTATGGATTAAGAAGCCTCAGCAGCAACCGTAATAATTTAGTTTTAGTAAGAGACACATTCAAGAATCTTTTCACTATTGGATTAGTCAGCAATCTTACATTCTTTCTGTTATATGTATTGTTTATCCATTATTGCATAACCGACGAAGCGGTTAAAATCATAGGTTATATTTTCTCAGCCAATCTGTTTGCACAGGCTTTAAACATTGAATGGGTCAACGAGGCTTTTGAAGAGTTCCAATTTATAACTACTAAAACCATTTTAATCCGACTTTTGAGTGTAATCGCGATTTTTTCTTTTGTCAGATCTTCTCGCGATGCAATTATATATGTAGCAATACTTTCCGGTATTACTCTAATCAACTACTTGGTCAGCTTTGTTTATGCAATAAAACGATTAAATATCCCGGCATACGAGCTATTTTCAGGTCTACATTGGAAAGACTTTATACCCGCGCTTCTTATTATACTTGTGCTTAGAAATACCGGGATCCTTTACACCATAGTAGACCGAACCATGCTTGGCCATTATACAGGAACGGCTAATGTAGCCCTATTTTCAATTGGTCAACGTGTAGTAGAAATTGTGAAAGCTCTTGTGTTATCGGTTGTTTTTGCCACACTACCCCGTCTGGCATTATACCTAAAGGAAGATCGGGAACTATATCTCCAAGGGCTAAGAAAAATCATACGGCTTATGATTGCTCTGCTTATGCCAATAGGTATCGGATTATTCCTTCTATCGGAGGAAGTCATTCTCATTATGGGAGGAGAGCAATACATCGGCGCGGTGGCTTCAATGCGCATATTCTCTTTACGACTTATATGCCTTGGAATAGAATCAATCATTTACAATCAGATTCTTTTCCTCCACGGGAAGGAAAAAGTTATTCTCAAATATAATTTATTGTGTGGGCTACTTAACGTTGGACTGAATTTCATATTCCTGTCTGTACTGGATCCGTTCATAGCAATATTAACCACCTGGATATGTGAAATTATCTTCCAGCTATCTTGCCTGCTATACATAAAAAACAAGTTGAGAATAAATATCGGTCTACTGACCAAATACAATCTTCGATACCTATCCCTGTCGTTACTGTTTATACCGATTGTAATCGGTTTTAAACTTTTACCTATATCTCAGGTTTTGCATACCGTGTTATCAATATTTTCATGCGCAATTTTTTATTTCAGTATCCTTTATTACCGAAAAGATGAGAGCTTGATGGAAATAATGGCCAGATGCAGAACTAATATCAATTCATATCTAAAATAATCAAATCAAAATTATGGGATGTGACAACAATATAACCGACAAGTGTAAACTTGTCAAAAGAGATGGCACTGAGTATTACCTTATCGACCGCATGGATGAAGTTCGCGAAGAGATGCTTAATTTGCTTCGCATAGTGGATGACATCTGTAACAAAGAAAATCTTAAATACTGGATCGATGGCGGAAGCATGATTGGTGCTATAAGGCATGGCGGTTTTATACCCTGGGATGATGACATCGACATTGCTATTCTAAAAAAAGACTATCTGAAGTTAGTGGATGCTTTGGAAAAATACTGTGCTACCAGCAAAGACTGTTACTTGCTTTATTCGGGAGAAAACCGGTATAAACATTGCTGTAATTATTTATGCAGCACAAAGAATCTGTACACGCGATGGAGCAAAGAGTCTGCTGCGATATTCCCTATTAAACTTGACATAGCTCCGGTCAATGTCATAATGTCCGATGCCACGTCAGTGCAGCTTAATGCCGAGTTGCGAGGTATCGCAAACATGCACCTGACCGGTGAGTCGAAGTGTGAGTTCAGTGAACTTTCGGAAAAATACCGAAAAATGTCCCCGCGAGACTTCTTCAAATTCTATAATGATGAATACGGATGTGAGGAGTTAAACGAGAATACGCTTATTACCGCTCAGAGCAATTTCTATAAATCTCCGGCAATAAAGCATGATTTCTTGCATGGATTCAAACGAATAGATTTCAGTGGCATAAAAACATGGATCCCTGCGGGTTATGATTATTATTTAAAATCAATATATGGCGATTACATGCAGCTGCCGCCTCTTGAAAATAGAGCCCCTGCCGCCTATGAATATATTTCTATCAAAAATCAGCCTAAAAACCTAAAAGAAATTCCATTTTGGGGAGAAAAAGCTCCCCTTATCAAGTTGCTTGGCTATATACGCATGTTTGGTATCAAGAAATTCGCAACTATTTCTTCCATAAGAATATTAAATATTATCAATGGGCATAGTTAAGGTTACAAATTCGATGGATTATCAAAGCGTTATAACTAATTTACGGGAGAAAATATTCAGGGAGTTAATTCCTATTGTCAACGGTAATTATTATCATCTTGATAATCCTTACCATATCAATATCGGAGACAATCTGATTTGGGAAGGCGAAAAACAATTCCTGAAACATGTGCCATATAAAAATCTCGGTAATTCAAGCTCGGCATCATGGCGATGGCCTGAAATCAAAAATGGCGATGTAATTCTGTTACATGGCGGCGGCAATTTCGGAGATTTATATCGGGGTGCGCAAGATTTCCGATTGGAAGTGATAAAACGGTATTCCGACAACCGGATTGTAATGTTTCCTCAATCAGTTTGGTACGATGATATGTCTTTAGTGGAAAAAGACGCTGAAATCATGTATCGACACAAAGATTTAACCTTATGTCTCAGAGATTTACCAAGCTATGAGTTTATGAAAGCGCATTTTCCTAAATGTCGTCTTCTACTGATGCCCGACATGGCGTTTTGCATCCTTGATTCATTTTTGCAACGATTTCGCGGGAAAGAAAACGGCAAAGAGCTATTCCTGCGCAGACTTGATAAGGAATTGCTTGATACTCATACGGAAATTCCCGAATCAATGGAGGTGCGTGATTGGCCCACCGTTGAGTCGTATGATTTATCAGTCAGGGTTGTCAATGGTTTAATCAAATTAGGCAATATAAGCAACAAAATTCCAATGGCATCATCTGCATTAATGAAAACAGGTGATTTAATTGCCGACACAATTATGCGGCCAACATTGGTAAAAAAAGGCTGCAGATTTCTTGCACCATACAGCCGTATCATTACTACCCGTTTACATGTGCTGATTCTTAGCGTATTATTGCATAAGCCGGTGGAGTATATCGATAATTGCAGCGGTAAACTGTCGGCATACGCCGACACATGGCTGACAAATCTTGAATCAGTAAAGAAGTTTATATGAAAGCATATGTAGTCAATATGGCTTCATCGTCAGACCGACGGCGATATATGGAGCAATTGCTCTGCAACCACCCCGGCCTTAGCATCGAGTTCATCGATGCCGTTAATGGCAAGCAATTATCTGATCAACGCCAAAGGGAGTTGTTCGATTTCGATAAGTTTAGTGTCTTAATGCGGCGTCGGGTGCGCCCCGGTGAGATCGGTTGCACTCTCAGTCACCAGAAGTGTTACAGGCAACTCATTGAATCGGGCGAGCGATATGCCATTATCTTTGAAGACGATCTGGTTATTAACGAACCGTTTGACGAAATGCTCCCGGCCATAGCACAATGGCTTGATTGCGATGAACCCCGGTTGTTGCTCCTATCGGGCTGGTTTTGGTTTACATCAAGCCGTGGTTTCAATGCCAATCATAAAATATCGCGCGTTTTCGACGGCTATCTGACCCATGCTTATGCACTGAATAGCGCAGCAGCCAAACTTATGATAGACTCCAAGCCGTGGTATGCTGCTGATGCCTGGCATCTTTTTGTGAAACGGGGTGTGAATATCTGCGGAGTGCGGCCACACCTTTTCGACCAGGACTGGAGCGGTGTTTTCAAAACGACGATACAAACTGAATCAAAGACCAATGTGCCGTTCAACCTTAAAGTTTGGATGAATATTAAACGACGAACCTTGATTCAACATATCCTTTCGTTATGTGGGAAATTTGAAAAAGCTGAAAAAAATAAACAAGCCGGAAATTAAAATTCCTGTCAGCATCTCAATTTATAGTGTTGAATAATTCGTTGAACAGTGCACTCTCAATTTCTTTGAACAAAATCAAAGTCCTTAAGCATCAGGATATATGTAGTCACACGGCACCTCGTTTGCATTTTTGGCATGAGGCTTTAGCTCGCGTAAAAACAGCAGATTGATATTATTCGGGTGATGGCATGGCTAAAGAAGCATATTGCATGAATTCCAGCAGTATATTGACAATAAAGAAGAGCACATTAGACAACGCGAATGTTGTAGGCACATTTTTTGTGTTTATCTATGTGTTCTCGTTCTATATTGTAGGGCCTATAACCAGCTCAATACTCGGTGCCGTAATTGTGTTCCCGGTTCTTCTCAAGCCATCTGCAAGAAGAGTTTTATTTCAGACCATAAGCACGAGATATGCGGTCGGATTGCTATCAATCAACATCTTACTCATCGCATTAGGACTGTCATACTCGATTCTGCATGGCACATATGATTTATCATACATTAAAATCCTATTCGCCCAGGCGATCCACATCATATGCGGTTTTTGCATCGTTGCCTATTTGAAATACAAATATGACATTGACACCTCGACTATTATACGGCTCATAATCTATGCATATATAATTCAATCAGGCATTGAAATGATTGCATCTGCCAATCCGACCATTGCAGCGATGCTGCTTCCGTTCAACAAGGCCGATATGGCGCAAGAATCCTCCGCCCTCAGAGGAGTAGCACTTGCAAGCGCTACAACCTGGAGTCTTGGATTGACCTATGGCATTGCGTTCATCCTGTATGCACATCAGTATATGATGCATCGGATGAATGCAAAAGTTGTTATCGGCTGGTTTTGTTTGGTAGTAGGCACTTCATTTGCCGGTCGAACCGGCTTTTTGGGAGCTATTATCAGCATCGTTTATTTTCTTATATTTTCACAAATCGGGTTTATAAAAAAGCTCTCATTCTTCGGTTACATCATTGCAGCAATTATTGGTTTAATCATCATTATCTTCACCATATTTCCAAGCTACGTTGAGTTATTGGTTCTTAAAATTCTGCCATGGGCATTAGAGCCGTTATTCAATCTGCTCGACGGGAACGATTTTTCTTCAGCTTCCACCGACCGTCTTGGTGAAATGTGGGAAGTGCTGCCCACATTTCAGGAGGCATTGCTCGGAACCGGACATTTCACTAATGCCGATGGCAGTTACTACCTGCACACCGATGTGGGCATTCTCAGGAATCTATTCTATTGGGGTGTTTTCGGATATGGCGCAATAATTATATACCAGATATTCACCATCTATCCTCTGTTTCGCAAAGGCCGCAGCTACAAGGTATTAGCCTGTCTGATACTTCTGTATATCTTCATAACGGAGTATAAGGCTGTGACAATCGGTTTAAACAAAATGACATTCTCCATACTGTTTCTATTGTCGTTTTTCAGTCTGAGAAACAAACGGGAAAAAACAACATGATAATTTCAGTTATAATACCTGTCTACAACGGAGAACGGCATATAGGCAGCTGTTACCAATCGTTATGCCGACAGACATATCCCGACTGGGAAGCTGTATTTATCAATGACGGTAGCACCGACCGCACATCTGAGCTATTAAGCAATATCGGGTCTACTGATTCCCGCGTCAAAGTAATACATAAAAACAACGAGGGTGTTGCTGTTGCAAGAGAGAGAGGGATAGCACAATCAACCGGAGGAATTATAACATTCCTTGATGTTGATGACACCCTCGCTGACAACGCCCTCCGGATTTTTGCAGACACTTTCAACGCTTCCGGAGCCGACATTGTGGTTTCTGGTATCAACCTGATATCGGAAGAGGGGGCGCTGATTAAATCTATAGAATATAAGCCTGAAAGTATGTCGGGCGATACGGCGACAGCTATGTTGTGCGACGGGCGTCTGCGTTGGCAATTATGGGCGAAAGCCTTCAAACGCGGCCTGTTGACAAATGTTGTGACCCCGGCCGGCTTGCGGAGTGCAGAAGATATGGCGGTTTGCCTACAGGCAGTGGCAGCAGCTGACAAAGTATGTGCTCTTGGCTGTTGCCTTTATAATTATATGCAGGTAGCCACATCAGTCACCCATGCCAAAGCGCAGGAAATCAGCATGGACGCTTTATCGTCGGCAAATTTCGCGGAAAAGGTTGCCGGGGCTCGTATCGGGAAAGAGAACACCAACTGCATGTTCATGCTGATTATCTCCGGGGCATTACGGTCGGGGATATCTGATCCCGAGAAGATTTTCCACAATTCCATTTCCCGACATTTCAGCATTGCATCGTTGCGTAGGCTGAGTTTTAACAAAGCTGTCAATGTGCTATTGTTCAAATTGTTCAGAATCAATCTCGCCAAATATTTATGATCCGCATCTGCTACATAATGCTTGCTCATAGCAATCTTAATAATGTAGCCCAAATTATAAAACTCCTTTCGGGCGATGGGGTTGGTTTTATAGTTCATATTGATAAAAAATGTGTCGAAAACACCCACCCTTTGTGTTCGATTCCTGAAGTTGAACTGTCCAATGACCGTTACGATGTCAAGTGGGGCGACGTTTCAATGGTCGATGCTGTAGTGTCTTTGATTCGCCAAGCACTTTCAGACAAACGCCGTTTTGATTACTTCATTTTTCTATCAGGCCAATGCGTGCCTGTAAAACCTGCAGCCTACATTCAGGAATACCTGAAATCACACGGCATGGCTAATTTCATAAGTGCATCGCCGATACCATCGGTCGAATGCGGTTGGCTCGAAGGAGGCCGCCGTCGGCTTGAATGCTATGCAGTACGATTGTCTGAAAGAGACATTGCCACCATAGAGCCACGACGCTTGGATTTCGGAAATTTCCGCCAGTTGTGCAAAACGGCTACACGGGGCAATATATCAGCCCTTCTACATGCCCTGAATATATTCCTTTTCGCACCCAAGAGAAAACCATTGAATAACCTCCGCCCTTTTGGCGGCGAGTTCTGGTGGCGGATGAACAGGGCATCGTTAGAAACCGTGCTGTCATACTATGATGCAAATCCCGAAATAAGGCAACAGATGAAAGTCACATCCAATCCAGATGAAATCATATTCAATACCCTTGCCTTTAACTTATGCGGGAATACAGCAAACAATCTGTTAACTTTTGTTAATTGGGGGGGGTAAAAGTTCACCTGAATTTCTACAGCTGCCCGACGACAAGGCCATCATTGACCGCTGCATAGCAGACCCTGATATCCTATTCATTCGTAAAGTTCGCGATTCCGCAATCTTCAGGTACATTGCACATAAATTTTCTTCCTAACTGATATGCATAACACTGATTTCTCGGTGCTAATGTCCGTCTATTATAAAGAACGACCGGAACAACTGAGAGAGAGCCTCGACAGCGTTTTTAGCCAGACCCTGCTGCCAACAGAGGTTGTATTGGTAGAAGACGGCCCGTTAACTCCGGGCTTATATAATGAAATCGAGAGATTCAAATCAGCCTGTCCACAACTAAAGGTTGTGCGGCTGCACGAAAACGGGGGACTTGGCAAAGCTCTGAATGAAGGGTTGAAGCACTGCTCATATGACCTGGTGGCAAGGATGGATTCGGATGACATATGCTTTCCCGACCGCTTTAGAATCCAAGTTGCATTTATGACCAGTCATCCGGGAATTGACATTTGCAGCTCATGGATGGAGGAATTTGAAGGTGATACGGCCAATGTGATTTCCATAAAAAAACTCCCCGAAACCCACGCCGAAATAGCTGAATACATTAAGACAAGAAATCCGCTGAATCATCCAGCCGTGATATTCCGAAAGAGTGCAGTATTAAAAGCCGGTGGATACAAGCACTTCCCGTTATTTGAAGATTATTATTTGTGGGCCAGAATGATGGTTAACGGTTCATCGTTTGCCAACATCCCGGAATCATTGCTGCACTTCAGAACTTCACCTGAAATGATGAAGCGTCGTGGCGGAATTCGATATGCTATCACCAGCTATAAATTCCAAAACGAATTACATCATCTTGGGCTAATAACGAGATTGCAGGCCATAAAAAGCAGTGTAATAAGGGGAATTGTTTATATACTCCCCAACAATCTAAGGAAACTCATATACTCGAAATTATTACGATAATCAAATATTGACTGACAATGAAGATTGCAATGATAGGAGGGAGCGGCTTTGTGGGCACGAGGCTCATAGGGCTGCTCGGCGAGGAACCGCAGAAATATCAGTGCAGCAACATCGACCTGCTGCCCAGCCATTTTTTCAACGACATTACCACAATCGGCGACGTGCGCGACCAGCGGCAGATGGACTCCTTGCTGAAGGGAGCCGACGCCGTGGTGCTGCTCGCGGCGCAACACCGCGACGACGTGTCGCCGACGTCGCTCTACTACGACACCAACGTCGGCGGCATGGAGGTGACGCTGCGCGCAATGGAGCGCAACGGCATCAGCAGCATAATTTTCTTCTCGTCAGTCGCCGTCTACGGCCTCAACAAGAAGAACCCCGACGAGAACCATCCCGCCGACCCCTTCAACCACTACGGAAAATCAAAATGGCAGGCCGAAGAGGTGCTACGCAAATGGTATGAGACCCACCCCGACTGGAACATCGACATAGTGCGTCCCACGGTGATTTTCGGCGAGCGCAACCGTGGCAACGTCTACAATCTGCTCCGCCAAATCTCATCGGGCAAGTTCCTCATGGTGGGCAAGGGTGAAAACCGCAAGTCGATGGCCTATGTGGGCAACATCGTGGCATTCGTGAAATATCTACTCGACAACGTGACCGAGGGCTACAACGTGTTCAACTACATCGACAAACCCGATTTCAACATGAACCAGCTCGTGAGCCACGTCAGCAAAGTGCTCAACAAGCACATACCCACCACCCACTTCCCCTACTGGCTGGGGATGACCGGAGGCTACTGTTTCGACCTGCTGGCCAAGCTCACAGGCAAGAAACTCGCCGTCAGCTCCGTGCGCGTCAAGAAATTCTGCGCCACAACCGAGTTCGACGCCACCAAAGTGCATTCCTGCGGCTTCCGTGCCCCCTACACCCTGGCCGACGGCCTGGCCCGCACACTCGAATTCGAGTTCGTCCATCCCCGAACCGACGACATCACCTTCAAAACCGAATAATCCCCTCCACTTTTTTGCATTAATCAACACGGAGCCTGCCGGTAGGGAGAGGGGACCGGCGCGGATTACTCCATGCGGGGGGAGGAATCAGAACAGGCTCCAGGAGACTGTCAGGCCCGCCATGACAATGGCCACCATCGACATGAGCTTGATAAGAATATTGAGGCTGGGGCCGGAGGTGTCTTTAAACGGGTCGCCCACGGTGTCGCCCACAACGGCGGCACGGTGCACTTCGCCGCCTTTGCCGCCGAAGTTGCCCTCCTCGACATATTTCTTGGCGTTATCCCACGCTCCGCCTGAGTTGGCCATGAAGATGGCCAGCACAAACCCTGCCGACAGGCCGCCTACCAGCAGACCGATAACGCCCGGAACTCCGAAAATCAGCCCCGTAAGAATAGGCGCCACGATGGCCAGCAGCGGCGTGCCACTCGGGCGCGCCGCCATTTTTTCAACTCCGATTTTTCAGATACACTTATATCGTTTTTCTACAATCCAACCACCGTGTTGCATAAAACCACGGAAATCGCTACCTTTGCGTGGATTATACCCATGCGGGATAGCCTTTGCCGCCGACAGGCGGCCTCATAACGCAACTAACCTTATGAAAACCAAAGCATTATTTATAAGCCTGCTAATGCTTGCCGGTTCATTGCCGATGAATGCCGCAATGACCGACCAACAAGTTATAACCTACATAAAACAGCAGACCGCACTCGGCAAAACAGAGCAACAGATCGGGCGCGAGCTGGTGGCGAGAGGGGTAACACCCGAACAGGTAAACCGCATCAAAGCAGCCCAGAAAACCACACCCTCTACGATAGCGGTAGACCCCGCCGGCCTCGACCGCAAAACCCTCAACCTTCGCCAAAGCGAGACAAACGAAGAAGTAGTGCTGGAAGCCGACATCGACAACGACGAAGCCCACAACGACAACCCTTCAGAAAACCGTGCCCAGGAAATCTTCGGCCACCGGGTATTCAACTCGCGCAACCTCACCTTCGAGCCTAACGAAAACACCGCCACCCCGCAGAACTACCGTCTCGGGCCAGGCGACGAAATCGTAATCGACATATGGGGCGTCAGCGAAGACCACCTGCGCCACACAATCACACCCGAGGGCAATATCATGATTGCCCAGCTCGGCCCACTATACCTCAACGGACTCACCATCAGCGAAGCCAACGACCATATCCGCTCGGCCTTCGCATCGAAATACTCCGGGGTCGACAGCGAATCAACCGACATATCCGTAACACTCGGCCAGCTGCGCACAATCCAGGTCGACATAATGGGAGAGGTGTCGCTGCCGGGCACCTACCGCCTGTCGTCATTCTCAAACGTGTTCCATGCGCTCTATAAAGCCGGAGGAATCAATAACATCGGCTCTATGCGCAACGTGGAAGTCTACCGCAACGGCCGCCGAATAGCCACCGTCGACATCTACGACTTCCTCTTCAACGGCAAACAGCAAGGCAACATCCGCCTGCAGGAAGGCGACATGATCATGGTGCCCCCCTATTCCCAGCTCGTAACCGTAGAGGGCAACGTCAAACGCCCGATGCGCTATGAGCTAAAAGCCGACGAGAAACTCGCCGACGCCATAGAATACGCCGGAGGTTTCTCAAGCGACGCCTACACCGACATGGTGAAAGTAGCCCGCACCTCCGGACGGGAAAAAGAGCTATTCAACGTGGCAACCGACGAATTTAAAAGCTACCCACTCCACGACGGCGACATAGTGACAATCGGAACCGCCCTCGACCGCTACAGCAACCGAGTGGAACTGCGCGGAGCCGCCATGCGCCCCGGATTATATTCGCTCGGTTCCGGCATCAAAACCGTGCGCGACCTCATCAACAACGCAGAAGGGCTGGCTGAAGACGCCTACACCGCCCGCGCCATCCTCTACCGCGAGGCCGACGACCTCACCCTAATATCACAGGCCATCGACCTGGGCGCACTAATGGCCGGCACCGCCCCCGACATACCGCTGCGCCGCAACGACGTGCTGGTAATATCAAGCGTAAAAGACATCTTCGAGCGCGGAGGATTCACCATCAGCGGACGCGTTGCCAACCCCGGCACCTATCCCTATGCCGAAAACACCACCATCGAAGACCTCATTCTCGCAGCCGGAGGCCTGCTCGAAGGAGCCTCGGCGAAAGTCGACGTTTCCCGCCGAATCAACGACCCGATGGCCACCGCCTCGGAATCACAGATAGCCGAGATATATTCGTTCACACTCAAAGACGGCCTTATAATCGGCAACGGCAACAAATTCATCCTCAAGCCATACGACGTTGTTGAAGTCCGCAAAAGCCCCAACTACGTAGCCCAGCAGTTCGTCAGCCTCGACGGAGAAGTCACCTTCTCGGGCAACTACGTGCTGCAGAAACGCAACGAGCGACTGACAACACTCATCAACCGCGCCGGAGGACTCACACCCGAAGCATACGTGCGCGGGGCGCATGTGATGCGCCGCATGACCGAAGATGAAAAAGCCGCACGCGACGAAACCCTCCGCCTGGCCATGAACAGCAGCGGCGCCGATTCCATATCCGTGCGCAAACTCCAAGTGTCAGACTACTACTCCGTCGGCATCGACCTTGAAAAAGCCCTCGCCAATCCCGGCAGCAGCCACGACCTGATTATGCGCGCCGGCGACCGCCTTTTTGTGCCAGAGCAGATCAGCACAGTCAAAATCTCAGGCGACGTCATGGTGCCCAACACCGTAACCTACCAGAAAGGGCTGAAAGTCAAAGACTACGTAAACCTTGCCGGAGGCTTCGGCAACCGGGCCAACAAAGGCAAGATATTCATAGTCTACATGAACGGCATGGTAGCGCGCGCAAAACGCAACACACCCATAGAACCCGGATGCCAGATAATCGTGCCGTCGAAACCTGACAAGAAAGGATTCGACTGGGGCAAAGCCCTCACTATATCATCATCAGTAGGCACCCTCGGTACAATGGCAGCAGCCATCGCCTCACTGTTCAGATAAACCAACCTCATCAAGCCAAACATAATCAAACCGACATGCG
The DNA here is from genome assembly GCA_910575545.1 of Bacteroidales bacterium. Taxonomy (GTDB): domain Bacteria; phylum Bacteroidota; class Bacteroidia; order Bacteroidales; family Muribaculaceae; genus UBA7173. Next base: position 74,711 of record CAJTFH010000007.1, on the reverse strand, counting down.
CGACGAAAAAGAGTTTACACCCAACCAGGCCGATCCGGAAGAAGAAATCGACCTGCTCGAACTCGCAGCAAACCTCTGGAAAGGACGCCGGATTATCTTCAAATGGGCCGGAATAGGAGCCATAATCGGCCTGATTGTCGCTTTCAGCATCCCCAAAGAATACACAACAACAATAAAACTCGCTTCCGAAGCAAATGCCGGAGGAAGCACTGGAAGCCTCAGCGCTATAGCAGCCATGGCCGGCATAAACACCACTGGCAACAAAGCCGGCGATGCGGTCACACCTGAGCTATATCCCGACGTGCTGTCGTCAATCCCCTTCGTTGTCGGCTTGTTTGACGTGCCGGTCACAGAGAGTGAGAACGACTCGACCTACACCGTGCGCAACTATATCGAGCAGCACACATCGACCCCATGGTGGTCGGCAATAATGGCCCTCCCCGGCAAAACAATCGGCATGGTCAAATCATGGTTCTCACCCGAAGAAGACACCCCCTCCGGAGGCGCCACCAACCCGTTCAAGCTCTCAAAAAAAGAGACCCTCGTAAAAGAAGCCCTATCAGCCCGTATAGCTGGATCATACGACGATAAGACAGGCATCAACACCATATCTGTCACCATGCAGGATCCACAGGTATCAGCCATGCTCGCCGACACCGTGGCCCACCACCTGCAACAGTTCGTAACCGACTACCGCACATCCAAGGCACGCAAAGACCTTGAATATGCCGAACAGCTCAACAACGAAGCACGCGAAAGCTACTACGCAGCCCAGCAGCGCCTCGCCGATTATCTCGACCGCAACCAGGGCATCAGCCTCCACTCGGCCCAGGTAACACGCGACCGCCTTTCAAACGAAGCCCAGCTCGCATTCAGCCTGTTCAACCAGACATCCCAGCAAGTGCAGCTCGCCAAGGCAAAAGTGCAGGAAAACACCCCTGTCTATGCTATCGTAGAGCCGGCCACAGTACCGCTCCGCGCGTCCAAGCCGTCAAAAGCAATGATACTCATCGGATTCACCATTGTAGCAGCCATAGCGGCATCGGCAAAAATACTCCTGTCCGACACATTTAAAGCCCTAAAGACAAAAGTAAGTGCATAGACATCTCCACGCAATAATTGCAATCATCACGCTCGCAACCCCCACAGTTGCGGGCGCGGTTGTTAATAATGGCAACGAACCAGACGACGCAGTGACATTCTCATTCGATGAAATTCTGCGCTCAATGAACGATGCCACCCAGGCCGCCGACACCCTGCGCCACGACAACGTCACACCCGTTGAAAACACACTCGACTACATGGCCGAACTCTTCACCTCAGGCCCCGGCTCCGAACCCATCCTCGGAGGAGACCAGACAGCCATGCTCCACACCTCCCTGCCCGACGGCGACATCCCGATAAACGTCAGCGAATTCCACATGCCCGTATCAGGCCGCGTTACATCACCATTCGGACAACGCCCCAGATTCAACCGATTCCACCGGGGCATCGACATGCAATGCAACGGCGACACCGTGCGCGCGGCATTTCCCGGCACAGTCACCCTCACCCGCTTCGACCCCAAAGGCTACGGCTACTACATCCTCATCACCCACCCCAACGGGCTGCAGACACTCTATGCCCACCTCGGCAGCATCCTTGTTGTTCCCTCAGCGAAAATCAATGCAGGCGATCCCATCGCAATAGGCGGTTCAACCGGCAACTCCACCAGGCCGCATCTCCACTTCGAGACACGCTACCGGGCCGTGCCGCTGAATCCATCAGAAATCGTAAACCTCAAGACCGGAAAACCCATAAGCCCCACATTCATCTTCAATAAAAAACGGCACACTCCGCAATAAACAGCCCCGCAAGACCGAACAAAAGCCGCCCCACACCTGTTTCTAATGCAAAGGGCATTCCGGAATCATCACCCGGCATCCCCCAAAAGCATTTCCCCCGCGGCAGAATGAACCAATTGCAACGACCAATCGTTAGCCAAGGGAACAACAACGACAGACCGCCATAAGCCCTGCCCATAAATACCGACAGCAATGATTCAGAAAAAAGTCATCGACGCAATCTACAAAAAATGCCGCCGGCGCCCACAGTCGCCCGACGAGCTCAACATACCCCTCCTTTTCGAGAAACTGCCCGAAGAGGCAATGATTGAAATCGACGAAAACGACATAATCATCAACAACATCGACGCCTCATCACCATTCCACCGCATCCCCGTGAGCCATATCCACGCCATTCTCGAGTTCGACGAAGCGGTGGCAATCGTACTCCACTCATCGATAATCTTCCTGTCGAAAGACGACGGCTCCGTCCACGTCCACCTCAAAGAAATGCGCCCCTCCATCATCGACCGCATCCGCGCCGCAATCGCGGCAGACTGACACAGCCCCATCACGCCCGGGAAAACGCCATCTCCCAAAAATTTTGGCAAACCGAAAAATAATCGTAACTTTGCACTGCAACAGCAACCACAGGCGCAAGTGGCGTAATTGGTAGCCGCGCCAGACTTAGGATCTGGTGACTTCGGTCGTGGGGGTTCGAGTCCCCCCCTGCGCACAAAACAACTGCAAAAACAACCCAGTGTGGCGGAATTTTCCCGCCACACTTGTTATTTCTGTATAGGCGCCTCAGGAAATCTCCGGCAAACCACATAATAAGCAACCGGAAAACCATCAGCAACGCCGCATTATAACTAACACCCTAAAAACATTCACACCATGCTCAACGTAGGCCAATACCTCCCCGACGATCTCGGCACCGACAGCCAGGGACGCCATGTGAAAAGTTCCGACTTCGCCGGAAAACCCATGATAATCTATTTCTATCCCAAAGACAACACCCCAGGATGCACCGCCGAAGCCTGCTCAATCCAGAGCGACCTTCAGCGCCTAACCGACCGGGGATATGTAGTTGTCGGCATAAGCAAAGACTCCCCTGCCAGCCACCTCAAATTCGCCGCAAAACACAACCTGCAGTTCATCCTCCTCAGCGATGAATCAACAGCCGTAAACCAAGCCTTCGGCGTGTGGCAGAAAAAGAAAATGGCCGGTCGCGAATACATGGGCACAGTCCGCACAACCTTCATCGCCGATGCCGACCACTGCATCACACACATCATCACCAAAGTCGACACCAAAAACGCCGGACGTCAGCTCCTTGAGCTACTCTCCGACAACAAATAGCCCCACTCCATCCCCACCAACAAAAAGCCGCCATTGCCCGATGGTGGCTTTTTGCGCTCAAGCCGAAATCCCAGTGCATATGTTAAATTGCCACGGTGGGAATCATGTGCCATTGACAGCCTGTCTTGAGCTTATACAATATGCACTGGATGACCTCGCAAAGGTCTCCCTTGCTTGTATAGCCTCGTTTGGCGGTTGTCAGATACGGCAGGATTTCCATTCTTATGGTGTCTTTATCTATGAGTTCTATCAATTTAAGGAGTGTTTAGGTGTGTTTTTTCTCATTACGCTTAACACTCCTTATTATATTTTGTATCTTTAAAATAAGTCAAGATGACTTCTGCAGCTCCAACTTACACACCTCAATAAACTCATCTTTTGAAATTGCCCCATCATTCATATATAGGCGGGCTGTAGAAGGCACCAATATTCCATAGACATCTCTACCGCTATAATGCTCCTCAATGGGTCCCAATAGCCATATTTTTGTTTGCATTTGCACTGCACCTCTAATTACTGCGTTTGGGACATCCTTTTTCAAGTCCTCAAATGTTAATTCCATACATTTTCCTGATTTGAGCGTTTTTTCACCCTTGCCATCCTTTGCTATATACTCAAATTTCATTCCATCGTTCCCTGCCGATATAATCCAATATAAATCAACAAAACCAGAAGCATCAACATCCTTATAGACGTACACAACAGATGATGAGCTATTTGATGAGTTATTTGAAGAGCAGCTAGGCCATGTGTATAGAAAAATGTAAGATAAGGCCATTATCAAAAAAAACATCCTCATTTTATTGGCTTCGTTCATAATAATTGAGATACAATATCACCAGTTGCTCAATGGTGAAGTATAACAAACAGAAAACGTGAGCAACTTTGCCATATCTATCGCTGACGGTGTAGGAAACCTGAAGATGAAGATATGAGAGTAGCAGCCCACGCTATAGCGTGAGAACCGCTTTGATACTCTCTCATCTTCATGAAAATTTCCTACGTTCTCAGCGATGAAAAATAGCAAAACGCTTCTTGTTTCTCCAAAATGTAATGACGGGACTCCTCCCAATCAACTGCAAAGTTACGACTTTTTGTGTTGCAAGTCAATAGTCTGGCAAAAATAAGTTTGGTTCTATATATACAATGATTCGGTAAAAATTACCGAAGTAGTTGAAACTTAAGTTAATATGTCGAATTGTCAAATACAAATGAATCGCCAAAGCGTTCATTATAAAACTCTTATACCATGAACGTATTGGCGATTCTCAAAGACTTCACCTTTCGGTGTAAGTCGGTATTTGAAAATATTACTGTCCGCTAAACTTTAGATGGCAATTGAAAAAACAGGGCCGATTCCATTTGCAGGAGTCGGCCCTTTTAGTTTAGTTTGTGTTCGCCAAAACGTATGTCTAAACTATGCCCAAAAGTAGTAATTTCTTCGGACAGCCGATATATGGTCAGCTGATAAAACCGCTTGACCGTGAAAAAATAGTTGAAATGAGCCGTAAACACGGCGGACAGAAGTATGTCAAGAGTTTCGACGGCTACACCCATCTGCTGACAATGCTCTATGCGGTAATCCAGCGGTTCGATTCATTGCGTGAGATAGAGACATCCATGACTGCTGAAGTACGCAAGCTGCGTCATGTCGGAATCGATACGGTTCCAAAGCGCAGTACGCTGTCGGATGCAAATGCCAGACGGTCAGAGAAGTTCTTTGATGAAGTATATCGCGACCTGTATGCCTCCAATAAAGGGCTACTTTCCTCGGACAGCCGACGAAACGGCACTGAAGAATGGATAAAGCGGCTTAGAATCATTGATTCCACGACCATTACACTGTTCTCCAACGCTATTTTCAAGGGTGTCGGCCGGCATCCCAAAACCGGAAAGAAGAAGGGCGGCATCAAGGTACACTCGGTAATACAAGCAAATGAGGGCGTGCCCTGCGATGTGCAGTTCACTTCGGCAGCGACAAACGACTCGTTTATGCTTGCTCCGAGTCATTACAGCCACAACGAGATACTGGCACTTGACCGCGCGTATATCAACTATGCTAAATTTGAGGAACTTACGGAGCGTGATGTCGTATATGTCACTAAAATGAAGAAAAACCTCAGTTACGAGGTACTTGTGGACTGTATGCGTCAGAATCCACAGGGAC
>CAJTFH010000007.1:0-69342 GCA_910575545.1 Bacteroidales bacterium | reverse complement strand
CCGTGAGCAGGTGGTGGTGTTCCGTAAAGACGGCATAAACCACATAGCCAGAATAATCACATACGTCGATGTCAAGAAGAACAGGAAGCCAAAACTCATATCGCTTCTGACCAACGACTTCGACATGCCGCCAGAGACAATCGTGGCGATATATCGACGCCGATGGCAGATAGAGTCTCTTTTCAAGCAGATCAAACAGAACTTCCCCTTGAGATACTTCTATGGAGAAAGTGCCAACGCAATCAAAATCCAGATATGGGTCACGCTCATAGCAAATATGTTACTCTCGGTCTTACAAAGTACGTTGCAAAGGCGTTGGAGCTTCTCAGGGCTGGCTACAATCGTGAGAATCGTTCTGATGTATTACCTGAATCTCGAAAAGTTCCTCAATCAGCCCGATGCGGACCTGAAAATAATGCTCGCCGAAGCCTCAGAATCGCCTCCCGAAGTCCCCATAAACTACTGAGGGGGCTTCTCATATACAAAAAGTAAGCCCAACTTCTGTCATTTAAGAAGTTGGACTCACCCTTTTATGGTTTAGCGGACAGTAATAATTTGAAAATATACAACTGATGCTTTACTTGTGCAAATTTTACCATAGATTTTTAAATTTCTTGTCGCTGTCTTTAATCACGCGTTTGAAAATTTTGATTTCTCCTGTTGTTAATTTGTCACCTCTTGCATTGTCTTATATCTGCCTTGTGTGTCATTTAAGGCGTATTTTTATAAACGTTGAATACACAAAATAAGGACTAACTGTGTAAACACGACAGTTAGACCTATTTAATATATTAAATAAAGTTAAATAAAATAAAGCAGATTATATACAGGAGCTACCTAGAACGGCAAATCTTTTCCGTATTTTTCTTCGGGTTCATTGGCTATTGGGGTAAACTTTTGAAAACTAAGATCTGAAAGTTTTACAATGTATCTACCTTTCACCCCTGGAATATTGAGTTCATCTCGACGAGTCTTGCTTAAACCCGCAAAACTTCCGTCCTGTTCAATACCCAAGAATCTTCTCCCGCAGAGATTAGCTGCAATACCAGTTGTTGATGAACCTGCAAAGGGGTCTAGAATCCAATCGTGTTCTTCGGTACTGGCAAGGATTATGCGAGTAAGGAGTGCCAGTGGCTTCTGTGTAGGATGCTTGCCACATGATTTCTCCCAACGCCCAATGGCGGGGAGCCTCCATACGTCAGTCATCTGTTTGCCATTATTTATGGCTTTCATCAACTCGTAGTTATACTTATGAGGAACCTTGGGGCATTTACGCGCCCAAATGATGAACTCAGTTGAGTAAGTAAAGAAGCGGCAAGATATGTTTGGAGGGGGATTTGTCTTAGCCCAAGTGATTACATTGAGAACCTTGTAGCCAAGCTCAGTCAGAACATTTGCTATTGAAAAAATATTATGGTGGGTGCCGGAAATCCAGATAGTCCCATTATCTTTAAGCTTCTCTCTACATAGAGACAGCCATTTACGGTTAAACTCCATTATGGACTCTGGAGAACCGCCCTTATCCCAATCGCCTTTGTCTACACATACCACTTTCCCGGCCTGATAGCTGATACCTCCATTCGAGAGGAAATATGGAGGGTCTGCAAAGATCATATCAAACTGAAAATCAAACTGTGGTAGCACATCAAAACAGTCACCATTAACAATGGTGAAATCTCTGTTGTCTGATTTATAGAATGGTACAATCATTGTTATTTATGCTGTTGGAGGGACTGGTAATCCAAGTTTCTGAAGAGGAATATATTGAAAATAATACTGGCAGCCTACAGAAATGATATAATCGAGAACGTCTTTATACTTTGGTTTCCTGAACCAGTCGTCTAGTATATAGACATATTGGACTTCGATGTTCAAGGGGAAGAAAAGTTTTTGATATTGTTTCTTCTTGAAATCACATGTCTGCAACTTTTCATCAACACTACCGGGTGTGTTTTGTGTTTTTACCTCAATTATGAATACCGTATTGTTGATAACGACATATATTCCATTATCTGGTAGTAGTTGAGAAGATATACAATTTTTCCAATCTATTCCTCTCGGCGCTAGAAATTCAGAATATAATTCATATTTTTGGAAAATTTGGGCAACCTCTTCGTCTTGATATATTACGGAACTTCCAACTACTCTATATCCCTGTTGCTGATTTAGGAAAGTCTTTAAATCGACTTTCCCCTCATATATCAATCCTGTTAGAGTGTTCGCGCCTCCTGTGCCTCCTGTTATCATTTTAGTTTCTCAATGAAAGTGTTGATATTTGTAAGATTATACACACTAGGGATATGGGCAAAAGCTTCTTCGAGTTTGTTGCGGGCTGACTCCCATCCAATGCCATCGGTAATCCAGACGAACTCAAAACCGGAGACAGCGTTAATCTTGGGTGCAAGTTCTGAGTAAGAACGTGCTACTTCGTTGAGTTTAGAGCCACCTCCGGTATAGAAATTGGCTTCGATGAGATAAGTCTTTTGAGGTGTGCGAATGACAAAATCGAATCGCTTGTTGTCTGCACCTAAAGCCTTGACTATCTCTGGAAACTCTGTGTAATATACCTCCTGTTCGAAATCAATTCCGTTTAGTGTCAGGATATTTGCAACGAGACCTTCCATTATATGACCTCCGCGATTTTTGCGGGCATTTGAATCAAGTCCGACTTCAACACCAAAGACATAATCCACAAGATTCTTGATTTGCTTCTTCTGGAAAACCTCGGTAAGACCGGTTTCATTAAGGAATACGGTCACCTGTTCTGGAGATGAAAAGTAATCGCTGACCAAATGGATATTGCCATAGGCATCAATAGCTTTCTTCCTATCCTTTGTTCTAACGGCAATAAGCACGTCCAATACAGAAAACACTTTGGGGTTCTCATCCCATAACCGTTTGACTGCTTCAGCCATATCCTCTTGCCCGATAAGATAATTGAGCTGGTTCAGTTTTATGGAAATTGCTTCCACATTGGCTGCGACCTTTGGAAAATCCACATAATCCTTGAGAGAGAAGTGGGTTTCCTTCAGTGGTTTCATGAAGTCGGTAAATCTGTCTGCCATGGTTTATAAGTTGAAAAGATTTGTAGGTTCACCCTGATAGTTTTCGTAATTTCTTATTAGTAATTCGGTTAGAGTTCCTCGTTGAGAAGCATTAGCATTGATACATCTTTTTGCAAAGACTCTCTCTATGAAGAAGGCCTCATATAGTCTGTCAAAGAAATCATCTTCCGCATTCCTGCCCTTACAATCGGAATTGCTGAGCATTGCGTAACATCCACAATCAGAGAGGTCTGAATAGAAATTCTTTAAGCGTATCTGTTCATTATCGTCAAACGATTCCTTTACATAAGAATTGAAACTTGATGTAGCATCAAGAGGACGGTAAGGAGGATCAAAGTAGAAGAATGTATATCCTTGTATATGCTCCGCAGTATTGGAGAAATCACCATTCATTATCTCTACTTTCTGCAATAGTTCGCTGTCGGCAAGAATTAGATCTTCATCGCAAATCGTCGGATTAGAGTATCGTCCGAAAGGAACATTAAAGCCCCCTTTTGAATTTTCCCGGTATAGTCCGTTGAAACATGTTCTGTTAAGGAAAATCATGTATGCAGCTTCCTCAACATCTGTCAAATGTTGCTGATTAAATCGGCTTCTGATGTCAAGGTATAAATCTTTCTGTTTATCGTATTCGGCAAGAGTCTTGAAAGTGATTTGAATCTCATTTAACTTATCAACCAAAGAATAAGGCTCATCCCTGATAACAGAATAAGTCTTTATGAGGTGTGGGTTTATATCGTTGATTACTGCCTTTTTAATATTGGGGTATTTTTGGAGCATATAAAACAGCATAGCCCCTCCGCCTACAAATGGTTCTATGTAGGTTACTTCGTTCTCGTTGCGGAATGTTTCCGGCAAGAATGAGTCAATGGTAGGAAGCAATTGAGTTTTGCCTCCAGCCCACTTCAGAAAAGGCTTCGCCTTTGTTCTTGTCATAGTTTGTACTATCATTCAGTTACAAGCTAATAAACGAAAAACTCCATTGGCAGTTATCTGAAGGCTGGTCGAGCCTGTAACGACTGCTATGGAGCTTGTAGGATTGTTGGTTTTGTGGCATCTCTGCCGTGGCATAATTAAACCGTATCAACCATGTTCAGATGTTTCTTGTTACTTAAGATACAAAGTTACAAAGAATTTTTGGAATGGCAATTAAATATGCCGAGAAACATATATGATACGCCTCGAAGTCAGATTCGCAAAATCAGATTAATAGATGCGTAAATGAGGCTGTTCAGTTTGACAGCCTCTTTTTGCGTTTGAGAGGACGAGTTCGTTGCTTTAATCTTAATACATTATTTACCGTGCTTCAGGCTCGATGACAAGCCTGAAGCGACGTCGCTCGACATCGCGACAGTTCGGGCCAATCATCAGCTCGAACTCACCGGGTTCGGCAACAAAATTGAGGTTCTCGTCATAAAACATCAGCATGTCAAGGTCAACAGCAAAAGTTACCTCACGCGTCTCACCAGGTTTCAACACAATCCTCTCAAATCCTTTCAGTTCCTGCACCGGACGAGTTATACTCCCAGCTATATCGCGTAGATAGAGCTGAACTACTTCCGTACCTTCGCGGCTACCCGTGTTGGTCACATAGACCTTAGCAGTCAGGCTTCCTCCGGCATTGATAGCCTCGTCGCTAAGCTCTATTGGCGAATAAGCGAAGGTAGTATATGTCAGCCCGTAGCCAAACGGATATACCGGCTCGTTTGGAACATCAAGATAATTGCTGCGATATTTTTCAAACCATGTTGAGGGATTCTGGGGACGGCTTGTGTTGCGGTGGTTATAGTAGAACGGGCATTGCCCCGAAGCCTGTGGAAAAGAAGTTGTAAGCCTCCCGGATGGAGCAATATCGCCGAAAAGCACATCGCAGATTGCATTTCCAGCCTCACTCCCCGGAAACCACACATTCATTATAGCAGCCACATTCTCATCTTCCCACTTCATCACCGTTGGACGGCCGGAGAAATGAAGAAGAACCACCGGCTTGCCGGTCGACAGCAATGCCTTTAACAGATCTTGCTGGGCTGCAGGCATTTCCAGATCAGTGCGACAAGAGCTTTCGCCACTCATCTCCATCGCCTCTCCAAGGGTAGCAACAATCACGTCGGCCCAGGCGGCAACCTCCATCGCCTCATCAAGCAGCTCCTTATCGTTGCCATGCTCGAATTCCTGCCTGCCATCAACATAGCAGTTCCAGTTTCTCACCCACGCTCTCTCTTCCAGCTCGGGATCATAGTCGAGGTTACTGCCACGGGCATAACGAACCTCGGCCTTTCCATCCAGAAAACGCTTCATCGCCTCAAACACGGTTTCATATCGCTCGTAACTTCTCACCCCGCTCCACATGCCGGTAATCTGTGTGCGCGCGTTGCCATGAGGGCCAATCAGGGCAATTCTCCCCTGTGGTGAAAGCGGCAAAAGATTGCCATTGTTTTTCAGCAACACAAAAGTTTTTGCCGCTATGCGCCGCGCTTCATTGCGGTGAGATGGAGTATATATCTCAGTCGCAGCCCTATCTTCCGAGATATACTTGAAGGGGTTGTCAAAAAGCCCCAGACGCATTTTAGCCTCCAGTATACGGCGACATGCCCTGTTAATATCCTCTTCGCTCACAAGTCCGTCGACAACCGCTTTTTCGAGCTGGCCGATGTAGGCCTGCGAATTCATGTCGAGGTCAGTTCCAGCTTTCAGCGCACGTGCCGTCACCGTCTCTATGTCGCCGATGCTATGGACGGGGAGCTCCATTATGGCAGTGTTGTCAGTCGTAACAAAACCGTCAAATCTCCACCGGTCGCGTAGCAGATCGGTCAGAAGCCAGCGGCTCACCGTTGCCGGCACTCCGTTCACATCGTTGAACGAACTCATCACACTGGCTGCACCCGCCTCCACAGCTGCCTTATACGGCAGAAAATATTCGTTAAACATACGGTTGCGGCTCATGTCGACCATGTTATAGTCGCGTCCTCCCTCAGGTGCGCCATAAAGAGCAAAATGTTTCACACAGGCCATTATCTCGTCGTTGCGGTTCATACTGTCGCCCTGATAGCCTTTGACCATTGCACGGGCAATTTGAGCTCCAAGCCAAGGATCCTCGCCCGAACCTTCGGCCACACGCCCCCAGCGGGCATCCTTGCTTATATCGACCATAGGCGAGAAAGTCCAGTTCAACCCGTCGGCACTCGCCTCTATCGCAGATATTCGGGCCATCCGTTCAATGGCATCCATATCCCATGAACACGACATCGCAAGTGGAATCGGAAACAATGTCTCATAGCCGTGAATCACATCCTTGCCGAAAAACATAGGAATACCGAGCCGCGTCTCTTTGACAGCAAACTCCTGTAGCTCCCTTATTTTCTTCACACCTTGCAGATTGAGCACGGCTCCCACCTCGCCACGCCTGATTTTCTCGGTGGCATTGTCATCGTTGGGCGTGCTTGTAGTTACTATCGAACCTGTGCTCAACAGATTGAGCTGACCGATCTTCTCTTTCAGAGTCATCTCGCCCATCAGGCTGTCAATAAAATTCTGATCGCCACGTGGTTGTGCACCAGCAACAAAATAAATAAAAGCCGTTGCGAGAGCTATTACACCACCGCGCAAAAGCGTCAACCTTTTGACGCAAAGGAAGACTCTTGAGATTTCTTTTATAAAACACATAACCAAGAGTGGTAATCGTTGTTGGGCTTATTTCAATTCAAACTTCACAACACCTTTTATGTCGCGCGACGATGCGCCGATAATGGCTTCGAACTTACCGGGCTCGGCCACCCAGGCGTGTTGTCTGTCGTCGAAGAAACTTAGCGCGCTCTTGTCTACGGTGATGCTCACCGTCTGCTCCTCGCCGGGCGCGAGTTTCACTTTCTTGAAACCTTTAAGCTCTTTGACCGGGCGGGGAAGGCTCGATTTCTTGTCGGCTATATAGAGCTGCACAATCTCCTGACCCTCGCGGTCGCCGGTGTTCTTCACGTTTACCGAGAAGGTAATTGTGTCATCGGCAGTCATAGCCTTTTTGTCGGCTGTCGGTTTGCCATATTCGAATGTGGTGTAGCTCAGACCGTGGCCGAACGGGAAAAGCGGAGTAGTCTTTTTCTTGTCGGCCCAGCGGTAGCCCACAAAAATATCCTCGTTATAGTATTCCTTGATGGTGTCGCCCCACTGTTTCGAGGCCGCAAGCTGCTCCTTGTTGCCGGGATACTCGCCTTCGGCATGCGCGCCCGAGTCCTCAAGCCGTGCCGGGAAGGTGAAGGGCAGTTTGCCCGAGGGGTTCACATCGCCCGAAACTATATCGGCAATAGCATTTCCGGCCTCCGAACCGATAAACCACGCCTGGACAACAGCTGCCGCTTTATCGAGCCACGGCATTGCCACGGCATTGCCCGACACATTAACCACAATCAGATTTTTGTTGGCATCAGCCAGCGCCGAGATAAGTCTGTCCTGGCCATACGGCAGGCCGAGACCCTCGCGGTCGGCATCCTCGCAGTCCTGATGCGGGGCTTTGTTGAGACCACCTACATAAATCACATAATCGGCGTCGCGGGCCACAGCCACAGCTTCGGCAATCAACGCATCGGCGTCGCGGCTGTCGGATATGTCCTGAACCTTCATTCCGTCCTGCTGGGCAACCGGATCGCCCGTATATCCGCGTGCATAGACCACTTCGGCATCTTTGCCCGCGCGGGCTTTGATTCCGTCAAGCGGCGACACCTCCCGGCGCGCCTTCAGCGACGAGCTTCCGCCACCCACAGTCATCATCTTTATGGCATTCTCCCCTATCACGGCAATCTTCTTTTTACCGTCAAGGTCAAGAGGCAGAATGTTTCCGCTGTTTTTGAGCAGCACAATCCCCTCGCCGGCTATCCGGCGTGCGGCGGCAACATGTTCGGGAGAGTTCATTGACCCGGACGGTTTAGCCTGATTCATGGCCGTGCGGAAAATGAGCCGCAACACATTGGCAGCCTTCCGGTCGAGTTCCTGAGTGTCAACCACACCGTCGCTGATCCGCTTAAGATAGGGATAGGCCATGAAATAGCTGTCGTAGGCGTTTTTCATCCCTTCCGACAGTCCGTTTGTCCATGAGCCGAACTCAAGGTCGAGGCCTCCTGAAATCACCTGGTCTGTGTCGTGCACACCGCCCCAGTCAGAGATCACCACCCCGTCAAACCCCCACTCGTCGCGGAGAATATCCTTGAGCAGCCGCGGGTTCTGACACACATGACGCCCCTGGTAAAGGTTATACGATCCCATGATCGACCATGTTCCCCCATCCTGAACAGCCGCCTTGAACGCCGGCAGATAAATTTCATAAAGAGCGCGGTCGCTCAGATCCACATCGGTTGTGTGGCGGCGATATTCCTGGTTGTTAAGTGCGTAATGTTTCACACATGTGGCTACCCCGTTGCTCTGCACCCCCTTGATGTAAGGCACTACCATCACCGATGCCAGGTAGGGGTCTTCGCCCATATACTCGAAGTTACGTCCGTTCAAAGGTGTCCGGTATATATTCACACCCGGGCCTAACAGCACATCTTTCTCACGATAACGCGCCTCCTCGCCGATGCTCCGGCCATATAGCGCCGACATCTCCGGATTCCATGTGGCGGCCAGACAGGTCAGGGCCGGAAAAGCCGTGCATGAATCGTTAGTACATCCGGCCTGATCCCATTCGTCCCAGAACACGTCCGGGCGGATGCCGTGCGGGCCGTCGGTGCACCACAGTTCCGGAATTCCCAGTCTGGGCACTCCTGCCGAACTGAATTTCGACTGTGCGTGGATAATTGCCGCTTTCTCCTCTGTGGTCATCCGTCCGAGAGCATCCTCTACCCGCTCTTCCAACGGCTTTGTGGTGTCGAGATACACCGGCTGACTACCTGCCGCACCGATGGCGGCACCAATTGCCACCGCAGCGGCAACTATCTGAAATTTCATGTGATGATATATTTGTCGGTTATTATTCTGAACAGAATTTAAAACGGCCCAGTTCTTTGCCGTAGCGGTCTTTCCTGACCACATTCATAGTCGAGTTGTCGGCCTCCACATCAAGCATCTCCATATTGGAGTTGATCAGCACCGGAAACTCAGCTCCGTCAACTCCGGCCTCATTATACCTGTAGCAATGAAGATGACCGCAAAGCATCAGATCGACATCAGCCTTGTTGAGAACCGGCAGAAAGAGCTGTTTGGCATGCAGCGGGCCGTGCCATGTGTCCTGCACCGGAGGCACATGCACCACAACCACCCTGAACGGCGCGTTTCTGAACTCCGCGCTCTCCACAACCCCGGCAAGCCATTCGGCCTGTTCGGCGCGGTAGGCGTCGCAAAACGAAGTTCCCCCATACTCAATGTCGCTGTCGGGTTTATCCTCCCCTCCGTCGAGCACCACAAAAAACACCGGCCCGGCTGAAAACGTGTAATACGGTTTGTCGGTCGCCGTCGGGAAATAGTCCATGTAACGCTGGGCGAAGCGGCCACGGCTTTCATGGTTGCCGCGCACCATCTGAAACGGTATTTCGTTGGCAAACAGTTCCACCGACCGGTCGATAAAGCCGTCGAACAACTGCTGCTCGCTGTCCATGTAGCTCACCATATCGCCGTTAAACAACACGAAATCACGCCCATCTTCTCTCACTTTGCCCAGCATATCGCCCAACCTGGCCGTGTCGCCGTGTATGTCATTGACAACACAGAAACTCACCTTGCCGGAATTTACACCGCGTGTCGAGAATCTCAGAGGCTCACGGCGGTAGACATCAGTAGCCGCCATCCCTCCGTAAACAATGTGGTTGGGCTGCTGGTCAACAATCTCATGCGAATAAACCCTGTAACGGTATGTTTTACCGCTTTCCAGCCCTTTTAGCCTCACCTTATGCAGTTTTCCCACCACAGCGCGTCCCATATCTGTCTCATAATGCCTCGGACGCTCCTCGGCGTAGAAATTCAGGCTGTCGTCGGGCGCCGTCTCCACCCATGCCAGCGCATCCTTGTCGGTGCGCCACACAACGGTGGCCTCACAGTCGGTCACATTCTGCAGATAAGGTCCGGAAACTATTTCTATGGCATCGGAAGTGATGGCGGTCAATGACATCATGACCGTTGCAAGCGATAACGTAAGGCGCATTTTATATATAGTTTTTCAGGTTAAGGGTGTGGCAAGTCTGACTGTGCCACCCTCGGATAAGGGAATTTCTATTTCTGCTCAAAGATACTGAGAATTTACATGAACCTAAAATCTGTCTTACAGATATTCAGTATTCAGCTAAAAACGCGCCTTTCCGGTTCTCGCAACAGTGATCAGTCAGCCATGCCTACCGATCGGATGTATGAGTCGTTTTTCTGACAGTTGGCCAGCCGGCTGTTCACAATGAAATCGGCCATCGCCTTGCGGGCCACCGCCTGCCCGCATCTGTTGCGTGCGGCGATAATATCATCATAGTTCATGCGAGGCGAACGTTCGAATTCCACAATCTTATCCCAGTTGTCAGGCTCTCTGATGGTGGTGAACGAAGAAACCCACGGGCCAATCATCTTGTAAGTCCACACCGTGTGACCAATGTTGTTGTCACGCATTTTTCTGGCGAAATTGCTCTGCCATTCGCCTGTCGGGCCGTGGCCCCATTCGGTCATTATCATCGGACGGCTTGTCTTGTCGCGCCACTGCACGAAAGGCTCTATCCAGTCGCTGCCATAGCGGTGGCAGGCAAACATCACATTCGGATCATATTCCGTGCTGTTGGAAATGAAAATGCCGTCGGTCGGATCATAAATCCCCTCGAAAAGTTCATTATAGTTCGCGCCGCCCCACATCACCGCATGATTGGGGTCAACGGTGCGGATAGCCAGCGTGATGCGCTTCATCATCGGATGAAGTTCAGGATAAAGCTCGCTGTGATTCGATGAAATCGGCTCGTTGAGAAGCTCGTAGGCCAACACGATAGGCTCGGTTTTGCAGCGGTCGGCTATCCGCATCCAGATGTCGCACACCTGCTTCTTGTTGCTCTCGCTGGTGTAGAGCCAAGCGTAGCCATAGCTGTCATCGATATTGTCGCCCGAATTCCCGCCGGGAGCGCAGTGCATGTCGATGATCAGATAGAGCCCCGTCTCCTTACACCACTCTATAACACGGCCAAGAATCTCCATTCCCCTGTCAGGATCGTTTGAACCCATATAGCTTTCGCCTGAAAACAGCTTGTAGTTAAGCGGCAGGCGCACTGTGTTGGCCCCGGTCGACTTGATATATTTCATATCATCGAGCGTGATATAATTGTCAATAAAATCCTGCCAGAAAATATCGGTCTGCTCAGGCCCTACAAGCTGGCGGAACATCTCGTCGATCTGATGGGCCGAGCGCTTCTCAAAATTGAACATATAACCCTCGGCGTTGAGCCAGTTGCCAAGATTCACACCTTTCACATAGAGCTTCGAGCCGTCGGGCTGAATCAGGTCGTGGCCGTTGACCTTGACACAGGCCACATTGACCGGTTTGGGCTGCGGTTCCTCATTGTTGTCCTCTTTCGAGCAGCTCCACAGCAGGGTCAGTGCGGCAATCGCCGGAAGTAAAAATAGTTTTTTCATTTATTCAAGGTATTTTTGCATTTATGAATGGTTTATTATCTCACGAGGCCGCATTTACATTGTCCGGCAAATTTAAATACATCCACCGGTCATCCGACACTACATCATGCCGCATTTTTATTCAAACCCGACCGAGATTTTCCGGCATAATGCAGCCTTCGCCTCTCCCCATCCTCGTCGGGATCAATCGCCGTCGCGGGCATAAGGCCTGCGATCTTTCCGTTCAGACCCGTCGCGCTTTCTTAAAATTCAAATTTCACATAGCCGCTGCGGGGCACAGCAATGCGGTTCAGTCCCCTGCCCGCTTTCACATGCCCCTGGCTGTTGCCGAAGGTGTCGAACACCTCGGCCGATTTCGGCCTGCGGGCAAGCTCTACGGCCATTTGATTCCCGGCGGTCGCGTTGAGCAACCACACCGGCTTCACCACATCTTTCACTGTCACCAGATTCCCCACGTTATATGTGGCCACAATCAGCTCGTTGGTGCTTTCGGCCTCTATAAGAGGGTAGCCTGCCTGTGGATAATATGGACGGAATTCCGATTTCAGAAGCGTGTCGCGATGTTTCTGGCTGAAGTCAAGCCAATGTCTGATCATCGCCAGATGCTCTTCGGGCAGCGTGCGCAGCATCATGGAATACTGCACTACTCCGAAAATGGCCGACAGCACATGGCGGGCCGCCTGCTGTGGGGTGTCTGTCACGTTCCATTCAAGCATGTCTGAGTGCACCGCCGTGTTGCCCGATGTCAGGCGCAGAGTTGCCACCCTGCGGCGGTTTCCCTCGGCATCGCAGGGGCAATCGTTGGCACGCAGCATATTGCCATACTGTCGGATGGCCGGCCCTATATATTCCTGGCGGAATTCGATCAGCACATCGCGGTTTATGGCGCGCAGACGCCGGTTTATCTCATTCATCAGCGTGTCGACGCTGGCAGGGAGCGATTTTATGTCGCGTCCGGCATAATCCTGAGCCACAGCCGGATCAGCTCCCGCGAATTTGAACCGGTCTATAAAGTCAAGCTTAAACCCGTCGACATTCCAGTCGCGGAGAGCCGTCTCATACAGATTGCATAGAAACTCCCTCACCTCGGGGAAACGCGGGTCAAGCACATTGGTGTCAGGATTGTCGGTGAGATACATCCCTTTGAACCGCTCGTGGTTCCGGCTGCGCGCGCCCACGAAAGGCACCGAATACCACATCATATATTTCATTCCGTTTTGCCTTACACGTTTCACATGACCTGCAAAATCGGGGAATTTATCTTCACACATCTCCCAGTCGCCGCAATAGGCATAGCCGCGGTTATTATCGCTTGTCTGCCATCCGTCGTCTACAATCACAGTTTTCATTCCGGTCAGGGCCGCCAACCGGCACTCGGCCTCGATATCGCCGGCTGTCAGCTCCTGATGAAACTGATACCAGCTTGAATAGAGAGGATCGAAAGCTGCTTCGGGCACAGGGGCCGTCACAATGCCGCAACGGTCAACTATCCACTGCGTGCCTCCGGCAATGGCATCGCCATAGAAAACATCCCGGGAATCAAACATCAGCTCCACATGATAGCTGCTTATCGGAGCCTCAGGCTCGGTGAAAAAAGCCATCTCACCTTCAACCATAGCGTTGTCTTCCACTGCACCCATCTTCGCTTCCACCTTGCGGAAAGGTTCCGACACAGCCACCGTCAGGCAATTACCGTTATCGCTGTCAAGAAAAGTGTAGACCGGAATTCCGGAAGCGATATCGCTGCGAAACCGCCTCAGCCACGACGGCACCAGCGGACAGCGTCCGTCATCGCCCGCATGCCAAAGATAGCTTACATCGCCAAGCGGACGGCTGAAACCCACACTGAAACGCGGAGGCGCCGTCGGCTTGTCATTGTCAAGGTCAATGCTCACAATCCCGCGATCTCCCTCGGCGTGTCCCTTCATTTCGAAACGCCATCCGTTGCTGTCGTAACACCTCAGTGTGATTTTTCCAACACCTTTCAATTCAACACTCTCTTCAAGCGCCATTGCCTGCAAGACGCATACGGCAGCCAGCACTGCCAGAAATAGCTTTCTCATAATCAAAAAATCTCACTTTTCACGATCACCACTTGTCGGTGCGGAAGGGCGCCACCGGCAGACCCGTCTTCCCTCTCAGGCCGACCTTCGGATTGTCGGCCCAGCAATAACGCACAGCCACCGGAAACTCTACATCAGGCGAGCTGACCACAATCCTGTCACCCTCGCGTCGCGCCTCCCCTTTGTAAAACCTCCCGTCATGGCCGGCTATCACAAAACCATCGATCGCACCGGTCTCGGGAGCGAACTCCCGCGCCCCAGTGTTGAAGCTTACATAGATCTTTCCATTCTCTATCGAGTAGCCGGCATAGGCCGGAGCCTCGCTGACCACCTTACGGCCATAAGTCTTGTCAAGTGCAAGCAGCGCCAGGCGGCGTGCCACTTCCTGCTTGTTCTTGGGATGGATATCTTTCGCCTCACCCACATCGATAGCCACAGCCATTCCGGTAGCCCGAAGATTAAGCGCCTCGGCCTGGGCCTCGCGCAGATAGCCCCACTCGGCATGCGGCTCAACATCTTTCTGATCCCTGTAATTTGCCAGCTGCACGAAATAAAACGGCATTTCAGGTTTGCCCCACAGCGAGCGCCATTCGCTGATCATGGCAGGGAACAGACACTGATATTGGAACGGGCGGTCGCCGTTCTGCTCCCCCTGATACCAGAGCACCCCTCTGATCTCCATGCGCGTCATCGGCAGCAACATGGCGTTGAACAGCTCGCAAGGCAGAAAACCATTCTTGTCGACCGTGCCCGGGAAACCGCTCTTATGTGCATAGGCGTCGGGGTGAACGGCAGGACACGGGTTCTTCCCTGCCATGGCGCTGTCGACCAGCGCCTGATAGAATCCGCGTATCGACAACTCATCCATACCATCTTTCACGAAATCCTTCACAACCCCGTCAAACCCGCTTCCGCGGCTCAGTGTGGCATAGCTCACCCAGGCCTCGATAGGCGAGCCTCCCCATGTGCAGTCAATAACCCCGACAGGCACATCCAGTTCCTCCCACAAACTGCGTGCGAAAAAATATGCTATCGAAGAAAACTCCTCCACCGATTGCGGCGAGCATACCTGCCATCCGCCGCCGGTAACTTCCGTGTCATCCTGCGGCACCATGTCGGTGCGGCGCTTTACCTGCAACAGCCTTATCTGCGGATAAACAGCACCGGCAATCTCCTGCTCATAATTCACCACCTTTCCCCATCCGGCCAAAGGCATCTCCATATTCGATTGGCCCGAACATAGCCAAACCTCCCCCGCCGCCACGTTATGCAACGTCACTCCCGAGCCGTCGGCAGCGTCGGTAAATGTCACCTCAAAGCCCTTCTTACCCCCTTTCGGTGTAGGCAACACCACATCCCACCGGCCATCCGCGCCAACATTTACTGAAACCTGATGCTTCAGCCATCCGGCCGCAATCCAGACCGTAGAACCGGGTGAAGCCTTGCCGTGAAATGGCGCTCTATCCTTTTGCTGAACCACCATGTTGTCGGTGTAAATCTGCGGCAAAGTCACCTTTGCCGCAGATTCCATAACCGACAGGCTCAAAAACGCAGCTACCGCTATTTTGACAGTCCTGTTCATCATTGAAAACAAGTCCTCACTTTATAGCCGCCTTCATGACTTTGCCCGCTGCCTTAACCACATAAATTCCGGCCTCGAGGTGATCCACACCTACTACCGTACCGGTTGTTGACGCCACCAGCCGGCCACCTACAGTATAAACCTCGATGCCTTCGCCGCCGAGAACCGAAATGCTACGGCCGGTAACTACGATCTCAGCCGCAGAATCAGAAGCGGCAACCGCTTCCACACCGGCCACCACTCTTCCGGGAGTATAGAAATAAACTCCGTCAACGGCAAACATCGCGCCTTCATTCTTCTTTAAATCCTGATTTACCGGCATAGATAGATTAAAGACACTTCCCGACCATTCGGTTGTAAAACGTGACAAATCAATATTTTTCAATTCCGAATTCCTCACCTCGGAATCTGCCGACAGCAACCGGTCAACCTCACCGATAGTCATGTCAACGCCTATCCATTCATTCGGCTTCATTGTGCCGACCACCGGAAATGAAGCGTTATATGCGTCATCCTTGTTCTCGGCAACCAGAGAGAACCGCACACACGGATCTCCACCCTCAGGCTCTGTTTTCAATGCCAGCATCTTGATATTCAACACTTGGGGCACTACGTCGCCGACCGGCTTGATGGCCAGATGCACATGGGTATCGGCACATATATGCGACATGTCAACAGGTTTGTCATTGCCCTGGTTACACCAGCCGCCTGCCCAATATTGCCACCACGGATTATTCATACCGAACAGACCCTGTGAAGGGCTGTCTTTCACAATACCTCCGTCAACACCTTCCGTGTTGTTAATTTCTTCAGATGCCTGAGGCTGTCCCCAGCCGACATGGCCCAAATTACCGCCCAATTCAATCCAGTGCTCGAGGGTATGCACTGTCACATTCTCCATTTTCTCCAGATTAGCTTTGGCATCAACACCCATCACAGCCACATCATATATGACTGAACGCCCTTCCCAGTTGGCGAATGTTTTGTCGAGCGTGGGTTTCGACACCTCATTGGTCTCCTCTTGTGCCTGAACCAAGGCCGGCGTTCCAACAATCGCAAGCATGAAAGCCGTAAGTGTAATTTTTTTCATTTCAATAAAATTTAAGGGTAAAAATCTATTTTTCTTTTCTCTATCGCCCGGCGGATGGCGGGGGCTTCCGGTCATTAAGCCCCCGCCGCCAAGCCAAACCTAAAAAACTATTAAACCTGGTATGTCTGGTCTGTAACGGAACCGCCCGGCTTATTTGCCGTAGCCATAGATTTCAGCAAAAGAGCCGACTTCCTGTCCGGCACCTCCGGAAACCACCTCGACTTTGAGATAACGCCCTGTCGAGGCCGGTATATCTATCACCTGCTCATCTATATAGCTCATACGCAGTTTATACACCCCTTCAACGGCCGTCCAGCCTTCTGTCTTAGCGGCATTGTTGCTCCACACTGTGTCATCGGAGCTGACCCAGAAACGGACTTCTGCCACATGGTTTCCGTCCCATCCGAAATCCTGACGCTGCTGCAGACCGATCTGGGTGAAGGTATGCTCGCTTTTCGAATCAATCATTATGCAATGATGCCCCTGACTATGAAACTCGCATGAGCCTTCACCTTTTGTGCCATACTTGTAGTGCCATTTGGTGGCGGGATCTCCATCAAGCACATTCTGCGCCGAATGATCCACATCCTCCGACCAGCCGTCGAACTGCTCCACCCCCTGCCACGAACATGCGCGCGCTTCCCAGCCGGAACGGTCGAGCTTCTGCCCGAGAATGTGGATAAGGGCCGCATAATTGGCATGGTCGGGCGACACCGAAAAGATCGATACATCTGTCAGCGTTATAGGAATCATCATATATCCCCCGGTGCGCTCCCCGAAGTCTGGTATGCTGATTTCAACCGAGGCTTCCTGACGGTCTTCCCTCAAAGAAACGCTTTTGGTCAGACTGTAGTCGATATCCGGCAACTGATACGAGGTGCCCTTTTCGGCATTATAACCGGTCAGGAAACCGTTGTCTATTCCGATGCCTACATTGATGTTCCACCGGTTCTCAACATCCACCAGCCCCACAGGAATCTTCAGCGAGAAAGGCTTCCCTAAAACGCAATTGAACTCCTCCACACCGGTTTTCTTGAAGCCGACCAACGGCTCGCTCACATTGTCGATAATCAGAATGTAGCGGTTATGTTCGGAATTCACCGAATCAGTGGCGCTCACAAGCTGCAGAGGAAGCATATACACCGAATTGGCATCCGACTCGAGCACACTGCGGATTTTAGCCACATTCAGCTTTATATCAACGTTTTTTGCCATATCGGCCGAACCGAAATCCAGTTCCTCCGCACCGATGGTGTAAAGGTCTGAAGAAAGCACTTTGTATGGTTCACCGTAGGGGATGCTGTAAGCCTCGTCAACCGCTTTCTGGGTCATCACCTCTATGCGGCCGCTGGCGCTCTGGTTTGTATCACTCCCCCCTTTACACACCTTGAAGGTGTATTCGGCATCTTGCCCTGTCACATAAAGCGTCACATTCTTCTCTCCTGATTCTTTGATATAGAGAATCTTTTTGTAGGCGTCGGGAAACAATTCCTGCACATCACTCTCGGAACATGCCGCCACAACAACCAGCGCCGACAAGGGCATCAATATGTTTTTGATATATCTGTTCATTTTACTTCAGCGTTAAATTATTAATATCCGGGAGCCTGGATGAGTTGCGGATTGGCATAGACCTCATCATCTGGAATAGGCTGAAGATACATGCGGTTGCTCCACTTCAGACTCTGCTTGATCTGTCGGGGAGTGTTGAACTCCTCAAACGAGGGGTCTTTGACCATTGAGTTGAGGCCACGGTAGCAATTGCCGCTCATGCGCTGAGCACCCTGCACATTGCGGCGGATATCCTCCAGACGCATTCCTTCGAAATAAAGCTCTATGAACCGCTCGGAAAGCACAGCTTTAAGCATAGAGCCGTCGGCAGCGACATCCTTTGCCTGGAGTTTGTCAACACCGGCGCG
Source organism: Bacteroidales bacterium (assembly GCA_910575545.1). GTDB lineage: Bacteria > Bacteroidota > Bacteroidia > Bacteroidales > Muribaculaceae > UBA7173. The sequence continues at coordinate 51,046 of CAJTFH010000007.1, read as the reverse complement.
GTCGCGCACCTCATTGAGCCATTTAAGCCCCTCATCCACATAAGTGCCGCCGAGGTAGGCACAGCATTCGGCTGTCATGAGATAAAGATCGGCCAGTCGGAAAATGCTGTTAGGCCGGTTTTCTATGCCTCCTATGTTGTTGGTCATGCCCGGGTTGCTGTAACGGAGATTGGGATGCACATTCTTCTTGTTCCAGAAGCCTGTCTGGCTCTGGTTGTTCTGTCCGAACAGGTCAGGGTTGTAACCGCACTGCTGCGAATCGCGGGCTTTGACAACTAACCGATTGCCGCCCGCTATGACCGGAGAATATTCGTCGCCGTCAAATGAGATATTGGCATAGAAACGTGGTTCGCGCCCTACACACAGCTTGATGATGTCGGGATTATCAAGCCCGGCCGAAGTGAACCACTCATCCTCACGGGGGAACTCCATGTCGTCGATAGGCAGTTTGCCGTTTTTGGTGTAGAAATGTTCCACTGTATAGAGCGTGGGACTGATCATGCCCCATCCTCCTCCAGGCACCCCTTTCTCATCATTCATCACGAAGTGGGGAATCGATGCAGGCGATGTGGCCCAATAGTTATTCAAGTCGAGCGAGGCCCATATGAACTCACGGTTCCCTTGGTTAGGGCGTGCGGTCACCACATATCGCATCAGCATGACCCGTTTGGCAAACTCCTCACCCTCGGGTGTTGAATTGTCAATGCCGGGAATTGCAGGCAACGGTATTTTGTCGTTGACGCGGATAGCCTCCGAATCGGCAAGGCGCATAAGGTCATGCCCGGCTTTCAACGCCTCTTGAATCGCAGCCTCGCAAGCATCATAGGCGTCTTTCCATTTCTGCACATCATAGCTGTTGCTCACCAGAGCACGGCCATAGCCCGGGGTCTCATAGCTCTGATTCTCCCATCCGGGCCAGGGGAATGAACCGTTCCAAAGCGGGGATGCGGCAAGCACGCGCACCTTAGCCTCAAGCATACGGCATATCGACTTGGTGGCGCGGCCATAATAACGCTCGTCGCCATAGGTTATCGGGAGGTCGGGATATGCTTCCTTACACAACCCCGCGATATACTTCACCACTGCGTCGAAATGCGAGCGGCCCGGCAGATCACCCTTCTCCATATCCATCGGCAACTGCGAATCCATGATAGGTATAGGGCCGCAATAATTGAGCAGCATATAGTGGTAATAAGCCTTGAGGAATTTAGCCTCGGCTATATACTGCGTCTTGTCGTTGATGTCGAGGTTCGGCACGTCATAGGTTGCTATGTCGCTGAGAAACTGGTTGCAATACCCGATTCCGTTGATATAGTCGTTCCACACGCCATATTGCGCCGCATTGTGGCCGGTGATCTGGTCACCCTGGAAACGGCGGAAATCGTCATACACGCTCACACACTCCACAAACTCGTCGCTGCCGAAATGATAGTTGCTGTAGCGTTGTTTCTGTGTCTTTTCGTTCTGGATCGGCCCGTAGCAGCCGTAGAGATAGCGCAGCGCGCTGGCCGGATCTGTGAGCATGTCGTCGCGGTCGGGGGTCTCCACCGGCACAACATCGAGATACTCGCACGAAGCCGCTCCGGTCAGAAAGCAAACGCCCGTGCCCCACGCCATTATAATGTTTTTTATATGCTTGTTCATTGTTATCGGTAATTATTTTATAGGTTCTGCTTAGAAATGGAACTGCACGCCGAGGTTGAATGTGCGGCTCAACGGATAGGTGTTGTAGTCAAGCTCCGGATCCCAGTACTTGAACGGCGACCACACTGCCAGGTTGTCACCGCTGAAATATACACGCAGGAACTTCCAGTTATACCCGACCTCAAGTGTCTTGAAGCGTATGAAATCGGCTTTCTTCATCCAGAATGAGCTTGCATTGAGGTTGTTCTCATACTGGGCCTGCAAGGTGCCCAGACGAGGCCATTCAACGTTGCTGTTGTCGCCACCCTCGACCCAGTGGTTGTCGGCAATCCAAGTCATCAGGTTGCGGTCGGCAGTCCACATCTGGTTGAAGGGCTGCAACTGCGCCGGGTCAAGCATTATGCGGCGCTGCGCCGATCCGTTGAAGAACACGCTCAGGTCGAAATCGCGCCACTGCACGCTCACACCGAAACCATATTGGATTCGCGGCTGGTTGCCGTAGGGCGAGAGCATCACACGGTCTTCGCTGCTTATCTTGCCGTCACCGTTGACATCGCGGTACTTTATATCGCCAGGCATCACCGTGGACCCGAAAAAGCTCTGGTCGGCATGGTTGTCGATGTCGGCCTGGTCTTTGAATAGGCCGTCGGCTATGAAGCCGTAGGTGGCTCCGAGCGGCTTGCCGGTCTCTACCTGCCATGTGTAGGGATAATCCGGCTCATCCTTATAGACCAGCTTGTTCTCGGCATATGTGAAGTTGCCGCGCAGGTCTATCGACAGGTCTTTTGTCAGGCGTTTTATCCAGTTCACGCTAAGTTCGAAACCTCGGTTGTCGACCTTACCCATATTCACCCACGGCTTCACACCTTGGTAACCCATAATCGAGGGGAACGATGCGCGTTGAAGCAGAATACGGTCGCGCTTATAGTTGAAGTAATCGAAGGTTATGGCAACCTGGTCAAACAGACGCAGATCCACACCGACGTCGAACTGTTTCGACCTTTCCCACGAACCGTTCACAACCGGATAATCCGTAATCTCAGGCCCTGAACCCTCGAATGCATTCGACGGGGTCTGACCGGTCTTGAAGAACGTACGTCCAAACTGGTCTTTTCCGTAAAGGGCCACGCCATACTTGTACATGTAATATGGAGCACCGGCATTCACGCCTGTCTCGTCCGATCCTACAAGACCATACGAGCTACGCACCTTCATGTGGGTGACGATGCGGTTTAGCGGCTCCCAGAATGTCTCGTTGCTGATCACCCATCCGATCGAGGCGGCAGGGAAAAACTCAAAACGGTCATCCTTTGCCAGACGCTCGGTGCCGTTATAGCCGAAGTTGAACTCCACCAGATAACGGTGGTCATAGTCATATGTGGCACGTCCTGAGAAACCCTGGTTGCGGCTGGGAAGAATGTTGGTGCGGTTCTCGCGCATCATATACATCAGCATACCGGTCACGGAGTGGGGGCCGAAGGTACGGTTGTAGTTCACGCGGGCATCAAAATAAAACAGGTTGTCGCCGGTTTTGTAGATGCTCGACTCGTTGATGAAATCCTCACCTTTCTGTAGTTGCTCGAGAGCATAGGTGTCGGCGGCAGGGTTATAGCTTCCGGGGAGCACACGGTAATAATAAGGTTTCAGCGAGCGGGTGTATGATGAATAATACCAGCTGTTGAAATTCACAAGCGCCGTCAGCGACAAACCTTTGGTCACGAAATCGAGTTTCTGGTCAAGGTTGACCGACACGTTGAGCTTGTTCTCATTCGCCTCCTTGAACGAGTTGAGCATGTTGGCATATGGGTTGGTGAAATATGATCCTGACGAGATGATGTCGGAACCGAATTTCAGATGGCCGCTCCCGTCGTCGGGATACACCGCCGGATAGTCAACCGGATTGTTATACTGCACCTGCTGGAAGATTTCCGACGAAGATGTGTTAGGCGAGGTCTGATGGGCAATCTGGGCGTTGATGCGCATACCCAGCTTGGTCGACGAAGTCACCTTATACTCGATATTGTTCTGGAATATATAGCGCCACAGGTTGTGGTTGTTGTTGAGCGAATAGTTTTTCGGCACATCGAGCGCACCGCTGTCGTGGTTCATCTGCAGCGACATGTAGTATGTCACCCTCGAACCGCCGCCGGTGATGTTGACATTGGCGCGCTGGCTCTGCGTCAACTTCTTCATCATCAGGCCGCGCCAGTCCACATCGGGATAAAGATACTGGTTGATTCCCGCACGGGTGTTGTCGATGCGTTCCCAAGAATATTTCGGGGTCACATCTCCCAGTCGCATCCGCTGGGCCTCGTTATAGGTTTCCATATAAGTGGCGCCGTCGACATACTCCACCATGTTGACCGGCTGGAGCAGCGAGTGCTCGTAGGTTACCGAAATGCGCGCCTTGGTGTTTTCCTCACCGTTTTTGGTGGTTACGAGCATCACGCCGTTTGCACCGCGTGCCCCGTAGATCGCCGTGGCCGAAGCGTCTTTCAGGATCGAGAAACTTTCGATGTTCTCAGGCGGGATATTGTTGAGGTCATTAGCCGAAATCTCCACTCCGTCCAAAAGAATAAGGGGTGCCGTGCGACCGCCGAAGGTGTTGATGCCTCGGATATAGAAACTCGAACCGCTGCCGGGTTCGCCGCTGTTGGTCACGGCAATCACACCGGCAAGTTTTCCGGCAAGGTTGTTGGTAAGGTTCGACGACGGAGCGCGGAACTCGGCGCCTTTCACCGTGGCGATGGCTCCGGTCACAGAAATCTTTTTCTGCGTGCCCGCGCCCACAACCACAACCTCGCCCAGCATCTCGTTGGCAGGCTGCATCTTCACAGCCACCGTTCCCTGGTCGGTGATATACACGCTCTGTTTGGCATAGCCCACATATGAAATTTCAAGAGTGCAGCTGTTGCCGGTAAACGACACATCGAAATGCCCGTCGATATCGGTGGCCACATTGGTTTTTGTGTCTTTTACATTGACAACAGCCCCTATAAGCGGTTCGTCGTTGCTACCGTCGAGCACTGTGCCGCTCACCATGCGCTTTCTAACCGTTTCGTTTTTTGACACATTGGCTTTTTTGGTGAGACTCACCTCATTGCCACGCACCTGCCAGTCTATGCCCGAGCCGGCAAACATGCAGTCAAGCACTTTGTTTATGTCGCCCGAGCAATTGAACGTCAGAGCCGGTAGCCCACTGAGATCATCGGCATTGAAGTAGAAGGTGTAGCCGCTGTCTTTTTCTATCAGCTTGATGGCATCAAGAATATTCATGCCGCTACCCTTCACCGTAATCTGTCCCGATGCATCGACTGCGCCCGTAATGGCAAGCGCTAAAGCCACTGCCGCGTTTCTGAGCGTTATCAGCCGGAATATAGGAATTAGATTCATTAGGTTAATGATTAGGTTAATAATTAATAAACAGTTTTATATCAGATTGATAATGATGGCAACATAAAACCAGGCGATTAGTCGGCATGGCGATCATGACTCCCCTTCTCTGCAAGCATATAGCGGTCGCCCTCACGCGTCCACCCGAGCTTGAACACATAGCATATGCGTTGCAGCATAGAATCAAGAGGCTCGTCATAACGTAATGTACCGGTCATCCGCAACTTGTCGGCACGAAGATTCTCCGCAATGGCGATCTCAACATCATAATGACCTTCCATAAAGTCGACAAGCTCGGACAGCTCTATCTGCGACAGCTTGTAGGCTCCGTTCTCCCACCGCAGGTTCTCTGTGATGCTTCTCACCGCAATGTCGCCACTGCCGGGCACATAAGTGAGCCTTTGCGACGGCTTCAGTTCAATCGTGTCGTTGCCATGGCCCGACACGAACTCAACCGACCCGTTATATAGTGTCACATTTATCACCTCATTCTCCTGAATCGAAAAACAGGTTCCCTTTACCACTATCTCTGAATCATCAAGTCTTACCACAAACCGTTTGCCGTCGACTTTCGCAACCTCGAAGGTGGCGTTTCCCTTGAGACTCACACAGCGGTCTGCCATGAATCCGCTGTCGAAAGTCAGCACGCTTCCCCTCTCAAGCCATACCACCGTGCTGTCGGGAAGACACAGCTTCTCCAGACTGTCGGCCATCAGGCAGGTCTGCTCTGCCGGCAAACCCGCATCGCCGGGCATCGGGCGCCACATCCACACGGCGGCTGCCATGACACAGGCCACGCATGCGGCAACACCGATGCTCCTTGTCAGCATGCGGCGGCGATGGGTTCGGCGATATATCTCGCTGACAATACCATGCCAGATACGGTCTTTGGTTTCGGCCTCATCGGCCACTTGATAATCTGCGGTCGGTTTATCCCATAATGATTTCAGCATATCGGCAAACGGTTGCCATGTATAATCCGCAAAACGAAACGTGCAAAGTTTGCAGAACGAAATGTGCGGAAATTAAAACGAAACGTGCATAAATTTTAGAATGAAACGTACCTTTAACAAACGTTTCTGTTTATCTAACCTATGGTAAATGGATGACGTATTGATTCAACAATAATACATTCGAACAATGGCAATACCCAAAGAAATCTTTTAACGTTATAACGGCCTTCGGAAGCTATCTGAAGGCCGTTATAGTATGCAGACTCTCAACTATGATTAAATCCTATTCATAGTCCTGCCGGGGGCTGAGGTTGAAGGCCGACGCGCCCGATGCGCGCACGGCTGTGACGAAAGCCTTGATTTCACGGAGCGCGGCCACCTGCGCGTCGGTGTCGGCGAAGTTGTTGAAGTCGGTGCTGATGCTGCTGCCGCCGCTTTCGGAGAAGTGGCACACCGATTCGGGACGCCCCACCACGGTGGCGTGGCCGTTGCCGAAGCCCGTGACCTCTGTGCCGGAAAAATACACGTCGGCGCTGATGTCAACGGTGCGCGATTCGTCGGTGTGGTTGTCGGCGCGGAGGGTGGCGCTGGCCACGGCTGTGAATGATGCTTTTTCGTCTGTCATAATGATTGTTGTTTTTAAGGGTTTAATATCGGCCGCCGTTGTTCAGACGACCGTGATTCTTATATCTTTGTTTTTGCCCTGTGCCTCGAGCAGGTGCTCCGTGATGCGCTTCTCCCAGTGGGTGGAGTTGAGCACCTTTCCGACAGCCTTGTTCTCCCCGGGCAGGATGCACCCGGCGCTGTCGGCGGCGGTGTTGCCGCGGTGGATGAGGATGCCCTCGAAATGCGGCACGCGCAGAAGGCGCGGCAACAGGCGCTTGAATTTCGGGGAGATGTTGACGACCACGTCGTATGTCCCCGCCGGGATGGCCGTCTGTCCAGGAATCTTCTTTTCTTCCGTGAGGTCTCGTACCCGGTCTTCGAGCGTGTCGCACCAGTATTGCCCATCGATGTAAAGCTTCCCTATGGTGTAGTCAGCCCTGGGGGCTATGCGTTTCAGTAAAAGTTCCATTGTCTGTGTCGTGTTTGTGTGGGTTATTAAGTCAGGTTTTTCCATGCGCCCCCGCTGACGCGGTAGCGGATGCCGCTGCTGCCGACCTCGAATGCGGTATAGTCGTTTACTCCGTAGCTCAACTTGCACGCCGTATTTGAAATATCAACCTTACAGTTTGCAGTTTTGAAAAGGATTTTACCACCGCGCAAAAGAACACCGGTATCGTCCCATACCGAAAGGAATCCGTCATTCCCCAGCAGGGTGCGGTCGGCGAATGTGCGGTCGGCTGCCCCCGTGGCCTTGCACGCGAGTTGTTTGGTATCGTACCCAGGCTGCTTTATGATTTCATAATATGGCGGAGACAAGACGGGGGTGTCGTTGGCGATTGTCGCCCTGATGAAATATGTTGCCGTAGCCGGGGCGTCAAACAGGGCGTGGTGGTCGGCTTTATGCGTGCCGGAGCTGTCCGCCGCCGCGAACCTGAGCGGCACAGACACTATGATGACCTCGGAAGCCCCCGACATGTAGCCGATTTCCAGCTGCATTTTCGCCGACAATCCAACCCATTTGCCGTCCCTCTTCTCTCCCGGCAGACGGGCGGATATGGAAAGGCTCACGCTGTCACCGGCTTTTATCTGCCCGTTTATGTTGGCTTTGGCACTCCACGGAACGGATGTCCCGGAAGCCGGATAGCGCCGGTAGGATTCTTTCAGCTGGATTTCAATCAATCCGTCCGCATTTGGCAAAGTTAGACGGTATTTTTCCAGATAGGTCTCGAACCTTACGGAAGCGGCGGTGGGGAGTGCGGCATTGAGGGTTATTGTCTCTTTTTTTGCAATATCGCTGCCGACAGCCCGGTTGGTTATCTGCAACCGTTCCCTGCCGTCTGCTCCCAGCAAAGACAGTCCGTTTGCGTGGAGTTTGATATAATCGCCTACCATTATGGAATCCAGCAGCATCCGGATGACATTGCGGGAGAAATATGCCGTGCCGTCATGGAAAATCATGGTCGCTGCGGAATCGGGGTCGTCAGGATATTCTGCGGCGCTCTGCAGCTTGCCGCCGCCCCAGAATGCGGGGCCGCCTCCGTGTGCGTCCGAATTGTAGATGCCGTTCAGTCCCGACATCACTTTGTATTGTCCGCTTTCCGTCTTATATCCGAGCTGGATATGCGTCGCCAGTACCAGCCCGCCCTCGAGGGAGGCGTCGTTCTGCAGGGCCTGTTGGAGGTAGGAGGTGTCGAGCGGCGACGGCGTCCAGTCGCCCAGCGTCGCGCCGCGCGAAAGCATCGGCTTGGCCATGTAGAGCGTGCCGTTGGCCAGCAGCCAGTGGTAGAGGCCGACGTAGGCGGCGCCGTCCGGGGCTACCACGGTGAGGTGGCGGCGCTGCCATTTCCCCTGCTCCGTGGGCATGATGCTGTATTGCACCGTCTTGATTTTAGCCCCCGAGGCGTTATAGAACTGTATCTCGCACATGGCGCGGTTTTCCAGAGCCACCGTGCCTTCCGGGTCTGTGACTTTTTCGAAGTTGGGGCACAGGGTGTGGACGCTGGCCGTCCATACGTCGCCGGGACTGGTGGGGATGGTGATGTCCACACCGCCGACGCGGACTGCGGGCTTACCGTTGCTGAACGTCCCCTGTGAGATGCCGCGCCAATGGCGGGAGGTGTCGCCGGAGACCTCCCACACTGCGGAGTTGATGCCGGCACCGGCAAAGCCGGGGGTGGTGTCGACCCGCGACTTCGACGACATGGCCCAGTAGTCGGAACCGTTGGCGAAGGTGGCGTTGCGCAGCTCGTTGACGCCCGCGGCCATCTCCGCCGCCGACGGCACCCACGCCCGCGCGGGGTTGTCGCCTTCGACCAACACCGCCCATTTCACATAGGTGTTCGTGCCGTCATAGTCCCCGTCGTTGGGCTGGTGGAAGAATGCGAGGCGGTCGAGCTTCGGGGATGATGAATTGCTTGGCGTCGGGCATGTGAACCTGAACGCCTCCACGGTCTCCACCCTGGCGGTGAGGCCTTTTATCTTGTAATACCCCTTGTTGTCAACGAACACCGCGATGGAGGTGTCCTTCGCCCCCACCTTGTAGCACACCGTCAGGGTGTAGGTCTTCCCCGGCACGGGGGCTTCCGCGTAGCCGTAGGCGCCCAGCTGGTAGGCCGTGTTCGGGCCCAGCTGCCTCCCGGCGCCGCCGAGCATGTTGGCCGCGTAGGAGAAGCCCGGCGCGCCTGTGGAGCAGACCTCGCCGTAGGTGGCGTCCGTGCCGTCGGTGTAGTAGACGTGCGAGCGTGTCCAGATGTACCTGTCGGGCTGCCACACCGGTGCGGACGTGCGCCAGTAGTCGCCGGTGGCCGTCTCCCGCGATGTGGAGAGGTAGTACTCCTCCTTTATCTCCTTGATGCCCGCCTGTGTCCGGGAGGTGGTGAACATCCCTTCGGCCACGTAGGCAGAAACTTCAACCGGAGGTGTATGGGCATTCTCCCCCTGTGCCTGGAGCGCGTAACCCGGAGCAAGCCCCTTGTGGCCGATGAACGCGAATGTGCGGCTGGCGCCGTCGGTGCGTATGTCGCCCAGCGAGCCGAGCTTCTTCATGGCCGTGACTATTTCAGGCGTCCATGTGACGTTGTCGGCAAACAGCAGGCAAACAAATACGCTGTCGTCGAGGCTGTTTATCTTGTTGATGAAGTTCGTGCGGGCTTGCGCCACGTTGGTGTTGCCGGTATAGAGGTCGTAGTTGAACTGCCCGGTCTTGGCCAGCGTCTGTCTGTTGAGCGTGACCATGTTGATTCCGCGTTTGGAGGGCGCGGGGTCAAAGACATCCTTGCCGTCAACCTTGACATAGCCGTTGCCGCCGGTGAATGTGTAGTAGTAACCGTAGCTCTTGACGGCGATGCTCCGCGCCTTCCCCTGCAGCGACAGCGACCACGAGAACACCTTGGTGAACGTCCGGCCGTCGACCGTGACCGGCACGTTGAGCGTCCCCTGCTTCTGTTTGAGCGCCGTGGTGACACTGACCCTGAATGAACCCTGCGCCGTGGCCGTGGGGTTGACGATGCTGTCGACGGTGAGCTTACCGGCAACCGTGCCGCTTATAGCCCCGATGGTGGCAGCCACCTGCCTGTTCCCCTTGTAGACTATCACCCCGCAGTCGGTGTGTCCGTCCACGGCTTTCTCCGTGTCCCCCTCGAAGATGTGGCTCTCGTTGGTCAGTATCACAGTGTAGGCGTCGGAATCGGAAGGGGCGGGCGTCCACACGGGCTTGGGGTTGTCGCCCTCTTCGAGCTTGATGCGGTCGATGGTGTTGGGCCCGCAAGCCCCGGCATCGTGCGGGGTCTCGTAGACGCGCAGGTGCGTGTTGTCGGCCGGATGCGTGGGATGTGAAACTTTCCATTTGAATGTCGCCCGGTAGACACCCTCCTCCACCTCCTTCATGTCTGCCAGCACGACATAGCCGTTGGAGTTGAACACCGCGAACCCGCGCGCCGGGTTCGGGCCTTTCCTCCCCCACAGGGTGCAGGTGTAGGTCTTACCCTCCACCGGGGGGGCGCTGAAGCGGTAGCTCTGGGTCGGGTAGAGTGAGTTGGTCACGGCGGTGCCGGAACCGAGCAGCAGGTTCTCGGTATAACCGGCGCCTTCGGCGCCGTCGCTTCCGGAGCTGACGCGGACGATCGTCACCTCGTCGTGCACGGTGCCGTTAACGGTGCACCGCACTGTCGAGCTTTCAGCGTTGCCCATGCACTCCCCGTTGGGGTTGACTTCGAGCGTGGGCTGCCTGCCATATGCGGCGGTTATGTCTGTAAAGCCTGTCTGATCCGCCTGACGGTAGCTCCACTGGTACGTGGGGTTGGCTATACCCTGCACCGTGGCCGACAGGGTTATCTTCTGCGGCGACAGCAGCGTGGCGAAACCGTTCTCGTACTGGAACACCTGCGCGTCCGCGTTCACCTTCACCAGCTTCGCCGGGGTCGCATCCTCGCCCACAAAACGCGCCCAGTCGTATTCGGTGTGGTCGTCGGGGTCATCTGCCTTGTCATCCTTGCAGATGCCGATGTATTTCGCACCGGCGAACATTTTTTTACGAAAGTCTGTGACAGCGATTGGATTCGGCAGTGAACCTGTTATCCCGGAGCAATAAGCCACATGCAGCCCGGCTATGGAGGTCTCGCCGTCCGCGCCGATGCGGCTCACCGCATATTCCTTGGTCACCGTCCCGTCGGTGTAGGTGACCTCCTTCTTGCTCCATATGTAGTCGCCCCCCGTTATCGTTCCAAGGCCGCCGATGCTGTCAGCTGTAAAGTACGCATCAGCCGGTTGGTCGCCGGTGGTGTTTTTGGCGTACTTCACCGATTCCGACGAGATGGTCGCCCCCTCCGCGTTGGGTGTCCACACCGGGTCGGGGTTGGTGCCTACCTCCAGCTTGGGGCTGCTCAGCCATATCTTGCCGTTGCGCTGCACCCAGGCATAGACATTGACCGCATCAGTCCCGGCGGGCATTGTGTGGGTCACGACAGCCCGCTTCCACTGCCCGGCCTTGGTCGGCTTGATGCTGGCGGCGACCTTGGTCAGGCGCGTGGTCCCATTGTAAGCCCATAACTCTATCGCCGCCGCGCCGTCGATGGTCGACAGGTTCTCGCAGTATGACCATATGCTCGCCGTGAACACGTCGCCGGGCGAACTCGGCAGCGTCTGCGATATGCCGTACCAGGATGGGCCTGTCAAGTTCCTGACGTCGAGCAGCACCGAGCTGCGCCCGTCCAGGGTGTGGGTGTTGTCGATTTTACGGAAGGATGTCTCGCTGCCCCATTTGAAAAGCCCCTTGCGGAAGTCCGGGTTCAGCAGCAGGTTGTTCGAGTACGACGCACCGGTGTCACCCTTGGGCCCGTCAAGCGGGATGTATTCCGCAGAATAGGCCACCGTCGAAGAGCCGTCGGAGTAGGCGGTGGTAACACGCTTCCACCGGAACTGCCCCTTTTGTGCCGACGGGAACGACGTCTGCCACCCCGAAGAGGGAGGGGTGTCGCCCTGCGCGGACACTGCGTATTCCACCGTCTCGGAAGTCTGCGCCACCGACTTCTGACCAGGGATGCACGCGAGACCCTTGAACTCCGCCCGCCCGTCGCCGTGACGCACATAAGTCACCTGCCATATGTATCTGCCCGCAACGGAATCCGGAGCGTCCGTTACCCAGCCCTTCGCATCCGTGATTATGCCGTTGGTGTCCGTAACCGGAAGCACCGGCGCATCATCCGCCGACCCGTGAGAGATAAACAGGACGTCGGTGTCAACCACCTTGTCCTCAAGCACGTCCTTAAGCACCCGGTCGTTCACGCCGCCGTCATCGACCGTCGAGAGCGACGAGATTCTGCCCGCAACAGTCAACCCGACATCCTGGGTGTATTCCAGATACTGTTTCGCGCCCGACGTCCCCAGCCGGAAGAAGACCTGTCCGGTGCCCGGGTCACATCCGAAGGAGACCACGGCCTTCCCGGCCAGAGAGAACGAGTTGACGCCGCTGAACAGCTTGATTGACGGCGCGTCGGCGTCGACCGTCGAGAACACCATGGCCGTCTGTCTCTGCGGATTGGCCGTGCCGCGGTATCCCAGCTGGCATATCTCGTCGCCCGCCTTGGGCGTGTCGCTCCCCGGCTCGCAGTCGGTCTTCGACAGGTCGATGTAGCCGTAGTGGTTGCCGTTGCCGTCGGTGCGGGCGTCATTGTTGACAGCCACCACCAGACGCCAGTAGCGCCGGTTGCCGGTCTTGCCAGCCGTCCCAGCCCTGACATTGAACTCCTCGGCGATGGCCTGGTCGCCGACGGTGAACTTGCACTCGGTCTTCTCGCCGTCCTGCTCCGACACGAACCAGCACCGCCATGCCGTGGGGGTTTCCTCCACCTTGACGCACTTGATGCCGCCGCCGGGAGTGATATACTGCTTCCCTGCAAGCACCCCGGCCTTGATAACCGTCAGCTCCTCGAAATACGCCCGTACGCGCACCCACAGCCTCCCGACCTCCGCAAACGATTCCCCGGCGGCATCAATCCCCAGCATCCCCCCGCTGACCCCGGCCGCATATTCCCCCACCTCAAACGCCTTGTCGCTCGACAACTTGTGCGCCGTCCGGTCATCCTTTTGCTTGGATATAAAATCCTTTATCACTCGAAGCGCTGATAACAAATTATTATCTGTAGGCCTTGTCTTATCGCCAGTCCTGATAATATCAGGAAGAGAAATGGAGTCGGCTATGGACTGGACATATCTTTTGGTCTCTCCTATACTGTCTGATACCTTCTGCATGGCGCTACGGCTTAACGCGTCACTGATTTCGAGGTCCATGCATGACGGAAGGTTGACCTTGCGCGTTATCCTGGTGATACGGCTGTCACGGTAGCCTGTACCGGGGAAGTATTTGTCGCTCTCAAGGCGCACTCGCTGCCCGATGCTGAGTCTGACCGCATTCTCCTCTATCCATGCATGGTCGGTGGGAGCCTTGAAAACCGCGATGTCGAGGGTATGCTCACTGTTGAATGCATTGACCGCAGTCAGCAGTTCCTCTTCTGCCAGAGAATAATATTCGTCCGGCATACGGAGGTTCCACAATATATATTTGTCGCCCGGCTTGGGTATGAGTTTGTCCCCCGGCAACTGCATGTCGTTGTCATACGGCCATATCGTGATAATCTCGAATTCGCGTGTCTTGCTGTCAAAATTTACCTCGAAATAATATGTTCCGTTCTCTTCGTCACCCTGGCCGGCAAGTTCGCTGCCTTCCTGAAACGATACCCGGATAACTTTGCCGCCTATCATGTAATCGTTAGGATCGAACGGGAGGCTGTTGTCCCGGAAGTAGTATATGGTGAAATCCTTGCCGTCCTCGCCTCTTTTCACCTCGGAGCGAATACTGCTGACCGTACCGGTGCGTCTGGGATAAATATCGGCGAAGGCTGATTCCTCGTAATGGTCAACAATTCCGTATTCATCGGAATAGACCTCGATATATTTTTGCCCGTCGGGCAATTGCAGACGCGAATAGCCGTATTTCGATGGGTCTATGTTCCTTGAACTGCCCTTCGGGAACAGCCTTGTATAAAACTTGACATTGTTGGCCGTGCCGGGATCTATCGACAGGAGTCCCTTGTCATAGCCGAGTGTGACGGGTTCGCCATGTTCACAACGACAGATGTTGACGGTCTGACCCTCGGTCCAGAACTCCGCTCCCACTTTCTCGGCTATCTCACGGAGCCCTTCGTCGCAGTATTTGCCGAAGTAGTCGATGGTGATGTTCTCGGTGCCGTTCACTTGCCCGACCTTCCAGTCGGTGATATTGTCGCATGCGTCATTCATGCACTTGACAATCATAGCGACATGATCGCGCGGCGGTGCTGTCAATGTGAATAACGGGTCCTGCTCGTTGTCAACGGTCTTAAGCACGAGCCAGTTCTTTATAAGGCTCTCGATGCCGTAGAGTTTGAGGTCGTATGCCCATTCGCCCGTGGACTTCTGTTTGGGGCGGTATCTCTCGGTGAGCCAATACCGCTCCCCCTCGAAATCGGCATAGTCGTACACGTCAAGCGCAATATGATCATACAGCGTAAAGGAAAGCGTCAGGACATTGTCGCCCTGCACCTCCTTTACCTGGGTGGAACTGTCGTTAGGTGATAGTTCGGCCTTTGGATTTCCGGCTCTGTCGTATATCGTTATAAGCATGTTTGAATGGCGTTATAATGTGGTTAGAATGACGGCTCCGGTTCCTTGAACTTGACTTTGAACCGGCCGGCCTGGACGCCCTCTTTCCATAGATAGGTGAGGGACTTAAAATCAGTGTTATCGACATAAAACAGGCGCATGGTTAGCCCGAGTGTCGGAAGGCGCATGGTCAGCCATCCGTCTTTACCCTGTTTTATAAATGTCAGGAATTTGCTGTAGCGGTCAATCCATTCCTCTATTGTGGGGGCGAATATTGCAAAGTGAAGTGTAATATCGCGCTCCTGGTTCCGCACGTCAAGTTTCGAGGAATATTTCGTGCCGTCATGTTCCCGGATGTCTACACCCACATGAGCCTTGACCTTGGATGCTTTCAGAATGGCATTGAGGTTCTCCCTGCCGCCTCTCTTTTCCTCGGTCAGAAACGCACCGAACTCTTTCCATATATCGGTGCCGTTGATTATTACAAGTCCGTCAAGTTGGTACATGGCTATATCTTTATCCCGTCTCTTATAATCTGCTCTAACTTCTCGTTTATCTCCTTCGTTTCTTTGGCGGTGGCCGAGGTATTCTCTTCGATCTTGCGGAGGTGTTCCGTGGCCACATTCATCTTGTCGGAAACATTCTCCACATTCTCATCGATGGATGCGGAGTGCATCTGTATGCTCGTGCCGATACCCTCGAGCTTGGTTCCCTGATCCTGAGACATGGCGGTATATGTCCCTGATTTCCCGGACTGGGAACTCCCGGCTGTGTCAAGGTCTATTCCGGCCGCATCGGCGATACCGTCGAGCCTGTCGTTGGCTGCGGACATAGCCTGTTAGAAACGCAGTTTCCAGTTCTCAAGGTAAGCCTTGTCTGCTGTGCCGGCAATAAGGTGTTCCGACAGTTCGTTATAAAGCGGTTCAAGCACTTTGGCGAGGTCTTTGTACATGAATCCGTTCAGTATGGCATTGGCAAGGGTGTCCTCAGTGAACTCACCGAGCTTGGATACATCTCCTCTCATGGCCTTGAGCGCATCTTTGGCATTTGAAAGGAAACTGTCGAATGACACGCCCATCACCATCTCGCGCATGGAGTTGTAGCATTCCTCGATATTCTGCTTGAGTTCCTCTATCGTCTTGCCGCTTGCCACCCACGCCTCATAATAGGCCCGAGCCTCGTTGCTCAACTTGTTTTGATTATACCAAAGCTCAATCTGCTGCGCCGAGTATCCCCGCAAATCCCATGTTGCAGAGCCTCCGTTGAGGGAGTTGCCCCACTCGTAATGTCCCTGACTCCCCTGAAGCCTGTTCCACAAGTCATCCCATGCGGCAGCCTCGCTGCGCAGATTCTTAGTGTATTCATCAAGCGCGGAGGACTGGGCCTCCCACACGCTGACACTTGCCGGCTTCGCATATCCGCGTTCAATGAGCCAGTTCAGAAGCTCGGCATCTTTTATTATGTCGCTTATCTGGCTTTGGTTGGCGGCATATTCCGCCGTCCGCTCCCTGATGGCGCGGTTGGTCTCAATTTCTGCAATGTACCATTCGCGCTTCATCTCTTCCATCTTCTCCTTCCATGAGCTGAAAAGAGAGAATATGGATGACAGGCCGTTAAGCGTGTTGGTAATACCTCCGACAATATCTCCGGACCATATCTGCGCTATGCCGGTACCCATGTCCATCGCACCGTCGCAAAAGGTCATTATCTCATTCATCGAGTTTTTGAAGTTGTCGCCGAACACCGAACCGAGGGCATCACCCCATCCGCGTATGGTGCTTGTAACCTCTTTGCCCTTTGATTGCAGGTTCTTCAGAGCACCGGTGACATCGCCGTTTTCCTTGATCGCCTTGTTGAGATCCGACCATGAGGTGCGGAAAGCCGCAAACGGATTGTCTTTTTCAAGCTGCTTCCTTATCTCCTGCACCTGCTTAAGCATGCGTCGGTATTCATCAACGGTTATCTTGACCGCTTTCTTGACAAATTTTCCGTCGGCATCCTTGACGGGTATGGAGATCTCCACACCGTCACCGTCAACCTTTGCGTTTTCAAGGGTCTCCTGTGCCTGAGCATAAAAATCCTTCAGCACCTTGTATCCCCTGTCGGATACCGTGCCAAAAAGTTTGTCGTAAAAATCGGATGACTGAAGTATCTCTCCCTCGAGTGTCCGTATCGAGTTCTGATATGCCTGTGTCCGTGCGGATATGGCCGATTCAATCTCCGTAGTGTCCGCACCCTCACCGCGCAGCCGGTTGAGTTCCGCGTTAAGCACTTCCATGTCGGCATTGTAGGCCGTATCGATATCACGTCGCCGCTGGTCGAAATCCTTATACTGCTGCAGGAGTTCGTCCAACTTCTCCCGATTCTTGGCGACTTCGTCATTTTCAACCTGGCGAACCGCACTATCCATTCCGGATTGTGCGAGTGCGTAAGACTGGCGCAACGCTTCGTCCTGAGCGGGAGTAAGAATTCCGTTTTGTGCCTCGCGCCATTTTGCTTCCTGAGCCTGTATCTCGGCTATCTGCTTCTCATAGTCGAGTTTTATCTGACGACGGCGTTTGTCCGCTCCTTCCTCCATCTGGTCTATGGCCTCCTGCTCGTTCTTCCAACGAAGTTTGCGCAGTTCCTCGGCCGCCCTTCGTTCTTGCTCTATACGGTCATCTTCACCGGGCTTGTTAGGCTTGTCTGGTTTATCAGGCGTTCCTCCGTCCGGCTCGACATCAATGCCGGGGATATTTGCCATCGTGTGCTCAAGCTCTCCCGAGAGCTGCGTCATAGTGTCAACATACCCCGAAATTCTCTGAATGGCATTTTGGCGAGTAGCCTCCTGCCTATCAAGAGCTGCTTGGTTTCCTGCCTTTCGGCGCATTTCGTTAATTACTCGAGCACCTTCTTCTGTAAGGTCTGTTCCCGACTGCCCCCCATACTCGCTGTGCCACGAAGTTATACCGCCTACCGCACGGGCGGCAGCAACTTCCTCGGGAGTCAATGTCTGAAAATCGGTATGCCCGGACACACCAAAACCTTGTCCTGTACCTGATAATGCACCGGCGTGAACCGTTGAATATGTAAACGTTTTATTCTTTTCAATCTCAGAAACCATATCATCGGCCACCTGCTGGATTCGGGTTTCGTAAGCCTTCAGTTCAGCACGTATGATTATGGCGTTGAGCATATCTTTTGTATGCTGACGGAAGATCTTCTCCATGTCATTGACATTATCGATCTCCTTACCGAGCTTGCACCACTCATCTTTGGTGTCGGTGATGAATTTTTTCTTTTTGTCAAGACTGTCACCGAGATTTTCCCAAGCTCTCTTCAGCTTGAGGAACGACGCTATCTGGGAACCGGCCGACTCGACGACGGCACGGGCAAAATCCTCTTCCTGTTGCTTCCGTTTCTCAGCCTGCGCCTGACGCTCCTCCTCCGCCTTCTGAGCTGCCTTTGAACCTTTTGCAAACGCATACAACGCACCAACCACTGTTAGGCATGCCATAGCCAATATAACGTATGGGTTTGCTTTGGCCACGGCATTGAAGGCTGCCTGTGCTATGGTGGCCACTTTGGTTACGATGACTCCCCTGCCCTGCGCCGCAGTCTTGATATTTTCTGCGGCTGCCAGGGCCTTTGTCTGAATGATATTAACTCCCTGCATAAGCGCAGACTGCTTTTGCAGGGTATTCTGCATTGAGCTCAATGCATTGCTCGCCACAAGGGCGGCCTGTAGTTTTGTCTGTGCCTCGACAAGATCATCCTGACTGACTCCGAAAATCTCTGCGCCGGCAGTGGCCAGTCCGAATCCGTCAATAACCAGTTGAAGGGCTCCGGCCATCTGGTCGAACCCTCGCGTATCCGATGCCGCGTTGTTGATGGCCGCCGTGGTGTCGGCCATCGCGTCGCGTAGGATACCGGCTTGCTCGGTCAGTTCCTCTATATGTCGCTGCAGAGCCTTGCCCTCGGCCGAGGCCCGTTCCTCGTCGTTCAACTGGGCGTATGACACCATAAGGGTCGCAATCTCCTGTGTAAGATTGCGCAACTGTTGGCGCAGAGAGGTGTCGGCTCCTTCTGCCGCCCCCTTGAGTTCATTCTGTTTCTGGATAAGTCCGTCAAGAGCAGACTTCTCATCTTCCAGTTCCTTGCGTGCTGCCTCAAGACGGGACTTGGCAGTCTGCCATTCCTGGCCCGGAGCGGCCTTCTTGAATGCTTTCTCAAGGCTTGCAACTTCTTTTTCCAGTCGTTTTATATGCTTTTTCTGCTCGTTGAGCGATGCCGTGACCTCGTTAAGTTCAATCTTGGCATCCTCCGAGAACTGCCTGACAACGCGCCGGGCATTGGACAGGCCCGGCGTAAGTCCGTCACGCATCAGAATTTCAATTTCGACCGGTTTCATTTGGTGAGTTCGCTTTTATAAAATCCGACTATTTCATTGGCCTCATCCTCCACGCTGCGCTCAGTGTCTTCGGCTTCCTGGGATTTGCCGCCGGTATCGATATACCTGGGGGCATCGCTCAGCATCATTATGAGGGTCTGGTAGTTTACGTTATTAAGTATGTAGTCTATAGTCCAGCCTGTGGCGCTTGCCACCTGCCATAAGAATCCGAAGGGGCTATGGGAATTCTCAAAGCGAGTCTTTAACTCCCCGTCGCGTTTTGGCTCAGACGCACCGTCAGCGGATTTGTACGCTCGGCGGATCTGATAATAGGTATAAAAGGGTCGGTGCCCATGAGTGACACAAACTTGCGCACGGCCGCTATCTGGTATTCATATCTTACGAAGTGCCGGACAAACCATGTGAGCGGTTTTACGAAGGACGGGCGTCCGAGAGTCAGGGCTATCATTCGGCAGATCTTGTCACCGTGGTCGGCAAGGAAGCGCATCTGCTCATCCTTGCTGAAAGCTTCCATCTGCGCGCTCGTGACGTTCATTGACAGATATGTCCGGGCGATTTCTATCTGCCCGGACATACAGGGGCGCCGCATAGTTACCCTCAGTATTACAGGGCGTTTCCTGAATGGCAGCCGGAACTCCTTCAGGGGGAGGGAGACACCCACATTGAGGAGTGCCTCCGCTGCCTCCTGCTGGACTTGGCGGATTGTCTTTTCATCCATGCTTTATCCGGCTGACGGTGAATTGCTCTTGGCCGGGGCGGCAGACTGGGATGCGGTGCCGGCGGGCATTGAGTCGGTGTCCTGAATCTTGTAGGGGGGTACACCATCTTCTTCCGGTTTATTGATCTTGAGTTGACACTCAATCTTAGACACTTCAGTAAGCGTGAGCTTACCGCCGAGATTGGCAAGAATAGTGGCGTTGGGAATGGTCATTGTCTGCCCTGATGCGAATTCAATCTCCCACTCACCCGAAAGATTCACAAGAGATGTCGGAGCATTCCACCCGATTATCTTCTTGTCCTGACCGGAACCTGATTCTATCAGTGTGCCGCCCTGGGATCTCTGGAGATTCTCGTAGTCGAGCTGAATGAGGTTGAACGTCGGGGATATTTTGCCGTTCGACTGAAGCAGGGTAAGAACCGGGGCATCCGGTACCTGCTCGGCTTCCACATCGACCGATTCAGGCTTTGAGCCGCCCCAGTCCCAGGAACCTTTCTCGATGTAACCGACCTTGTCTTTGGTCGTGCCGCCCTTCTTTTTAAATCGGACTTCGGCTATGCCGTATATGAATTTCTTGCTCATTGTTTTTTGAAAAGTTTGTCTTTTGTTACGAATATTGTTGCTGCGACACCGACTGCATAACCGACCATGAGCAGGGCTAAATCCACCCACCACGGAGTTGTCGATATCTTTTTCTGCTGCTCCTGCAGGAGCGACTGTTCGGTCTGCTCGAGGGCGTCGCGTGCCGTGTGGTAGAGTGCCTCGTAATATTCCACCTGGCGTTGCAGGCTGTCGCATGTGCCTGTAATGTAAATGACACCGCCTTTCTGGGATGCTTCCACATGCGCCCGCTCGTTACTCCGGCGATAGGCCGCTCCCTCCGGGAGTCTAAGGAGGCTGTCCACGGATACTGCCAGGTTCACCCTGCTCTCGGGCACCGTCTGTGTCGTTATCACTCTGGTCACCGACGCAGTCGTGTCGCTCTTCTCGGATGTCGAAAATGTCTGCTCCTGCTGCATCTGCGTCTTTTTGGTTGTCGCGCAACTTGAAAAGCACAGGGCAATAGTCAGCATGACGACAACCGGAAGCAGCCTCGACAGCCTTGCGCAGCCGGGCCATCTCTCTCTTGGTAGAAGCCATTTCCTTTTTGGTGGCCTGTAAATCTGTTCGTGTGGCATTAAGTTCCTCTTTTAAGGGTTTGACGATGTTCTCCACCAGAATCCGGGTCGCGTTCTCGGTGTTGGTGATGCGCACGGTTTCAGCTTCAGCTCTCGCTTTCTCCGCATCGGCGTTGGCCTTGCGCACGGTTGCTTTCATGGTGGCCACTGCCACCATGAGCCCCACAAGGCCGGTGCCGAGAAGTATGTTGAGGATTTCGCTGAAGGACATCGCTGTGATTGGTTTAATTGGTTATTACTGGTTTATACCGATTGATTTAAGCCATTTCTGCACGTCAAAACTCGGACAGGCTTTGGCGGCCACCTCGTTGTGACCGATAATTCGGACATCAGGGAAGCGTCGGTGAAAGTCTTTCACATACGCCTCCATCGCCTTACGCTGCGCCTGTGTCCGAGTGTCCTTGGGATTCATAAACCTGTCGCAGCCACCGGCATAGACGACATGGCGGCTAACAGTGTTGTACCCTTTGGCGCCGTTGGTGACCTCCCAAGGATCGACATTGGCGTCCTCATTGTTGTCGACGAGCCGCTCGACGGTGCCGTCCAGGTGGATTATGTCGGTGTAACCGACCTGTTTCCACCCTCGGCCGCCGGCTGACACCGGGGAGAGGTGCATGCGCCGGATGTCGGCGGCCGTCACCTCACGCCCTTCTGGTGTCGCGGTGCAGTGCAGTACGAGATACTTCAGCCGGGCCATCGCTTATTCCGTGGCTTCCGCCTTTTTGGTGAACTTGGGAGTGGCGCGGGTGTCCATCACGATAAATTCCTCGCCGAAAGCGATGTTGGTGTCGGCCATCATGAGCAGCTTGAAGAAGTACAGCTCGGAAGCGTTACCAACCTTGTCGATCTGAATCACCGATTCATCGTTCTGAAAATTGACAGCGGCGAAGAAGTTGCCGTCGGCATCCGGTGAGCAAAGAGTGGCTACGATTACGCCATCAGGCCATGCGGCCACGGTTTCGATAATGATGCCCTTGTAGCGTTTGCGGTTGACCTCGGTCTCGCTGGCGTTCTTGGCCTCGCGTGCCGTCAGTTCGTCATCGTAGGTGTCGAAGTCGTCGACGCTCATGATGATGCGCAGGTTCGGGTTCTGACGCATCGCCTTTGGGATGGCGCGACGGATCTTCTTTAGCTTGCCGAGCATGGTGGCCTCGCCGGCGCCGTCCACGATGACGCAGTCTTTGTCCTTGGCGGCCTGCGTAAGAATGCCGTTCATGAGCTTGCTGTCGTCACTGCCGTCGGCATATTCGCCGTTGACATAGTGATCGCCGAGTTCGAACTGGACCTGCTTGGACAGCGCGTCGAGCAGCGCGTTCTGGCCCTCGGGGGGCAAATTGCGGAACACGAGGTTGCCGGTGGGCTGCCATTTGCGCCAGATATGCTCGAAAGAACGGGGATTGAACACTGTGAATGCCATGAAGTCGTGGGGTTCGAGACCCTGCTCCGACCAGCTGAAGTCACCCTTGCTGTCGTCGACAGTGGGGTTCTCCTTGCGCTTCTGGAGCATCTTGCCCACTTTCAGGCGCGGGACGCTGATTTTCTTGCTGACTCCGGGGATGACCATAATCAGCCCCTTTTCCACGAGTTCGTTAGTCGTGGCGGCCACGGTGAGGATGCGCTCGAGCACCTCGCCGTTGTAGTTGGTGTTGTCTACTTTGATTGCCATTGGTTTATGGTGTTAGCGGTTATTGTTTCTTGAGCTTCTCGCGGATCTCTGCCATGCGGAGTTCCCATGGGCCGGCTTTCGGGGTGTCGTCAGCCGTCGGTGTGGTCTGCAGCGTAGAGCTGGGTTTCTGTGCCGGAGCGATGGCGTCGAGGGTGGCGTTGAGGGTCTCGATACCTACTGTCTTGCCGAGGTCGAGGAAATGCTGCTTCTTCTCCGCTGGGATCTTTTTGGCGGCGATGGCCGCGTCTACGGCGGCTGTGACCTGTGATAGTTTGAGCTGCTCGTTTTCCCTGCGGATGTTCTCCACATCGTCGTTGGCGGCTTTGAGTTCCGCGAGTTTCGCGTTGACGGCCGCCTCGTCTGCCGTTTCCGGCAAGCCCAGTGTCAGGGCGAGTGTCTTGATGTCCATTTGCGGTTGGTTGTTGGTTGGTTTATGATTCAGCCTTGGAAGGGGGCAGTCACCACCCTCGCTCAGCGTTATTAACTGTCCGTCCTTGTGGAGCCGGATGGCATCGTTGTTGGCTCCGATATCGACAAGCGACACTTCGATAAGGCGCGCCTTTGTCACTGTCGCATAGCGCTGCCCCGGCACGATAAGCTCAGCGGCGTCGCTTGTTTCGATGACCTCGAAGCCGATGCTCACCATACGGAGCGAGCCGAAGTCCCACTGCTTCTTGCACTGGGTGGAAAGTTCGGTAGCCTCGTCAAATGCGAGCTCGCCGGTGATCTCGCCGTTCTCTTTCTTTATGTTCTTTATAAGTCCGATGGCCTTGCCGCGGTTGTGCATGTAAAGGAGTATCGGGTTGCGCTCGTACTGGGTGATGTCCACGCCATCGGTCAGGACGCGGTACCCGTAGCTGTTGAGCGTGTCGTTTGTCAGTCTTACTCTGTTGCCCATGTCTGTGCGATAATGATTTTCTTTGCGATTGAAATTTTTCCAAGGTGCAAAGCGTCCCGAGGACGATTACGGTGCAAAAGTGGACTATAAACCGCTTGCCTCCAAAAAAGTGTGCAATGGTTGCACACTTGTATGCAATGGTTGCACACTTTTTTTGAAGGCACACCTCATATTCGCACTTTTGCAGTGCAAAAGCGCCAAAATCATTATCGACATGACAAAAGCTGAACTTGAAAATAAAAGAAACCTGGCACGCACCCTGTATCTTTCAGGGAAGGAGCAGACCGAAATCGCCGAGATGATAGGCGTGTCACGAGTCACTATATCCAAATGGTGTACCGCTGACGGGTGGAAGGCCACCCGCGCTGCCAAGACCATCACTCGCCCGGAGCTCATAAAGAAATTACTTCTGGCGACTAACACATTACTCGACAAAGTCAACGAATCCGGCGATCTCGCCCTTATTGACAGCCTCGGCGACAAGCTCTCGAAGCTGACCGCCGCCATCGACAAGCTCGACAAGTCACAGGCTAATGTCGTGGCCGCCATAGAGGTGTTCATGGCTTTCTCGAAATGGCTTGAATTCCGTGCCAAGTCTGATCCGAGCATTACTCCGGAGTTAATCAAGCTCATTAATCAATTGCAGGATATATTCCTTGTAGAATCATTCAATAAGGGATCGCTGGCTTGATATGGGAGCAAAAATGACAAAGGAGCAGAAAGAAGCGTTTGAGAAATGGAAGGAACACTGCCGCGAGGTACAGACGCTTACAGCTGTATCTATGGCCATAGCCAAGGAAACGCCGGTTGAGCGCGACAGGCGTATCAAACGGCTGCTCTCTAACTATGACGAATTCTGCGAGTATTATTTTCCTCATTTCTTAATTCTGCGAGATAAGACTACAGGCGAAATAATTAAGACCATCCACAATGCACCTTTCCATTCACAAGCTGCTCTCAAGATAAAGAATACACCAAACCTAAAGGCAGTATTCAGATGGCCTCGCTTCCATGCCAAATCAACTCACATCGGAGTATTCATACCTCTTTGGCTAATATTTCAGCCGAAGAGACTTATCAACTTCATGGTTGTTGTCGGAAAATCAGAGGACAGTGCCACTCGTCTGCTTGGTGACCTTCAGGCCGAACTCGAATATAATCAGAAACTCATTGCCGATTTCGGAGAGCAGAAGAATCTCGGCTCATGGCTTGAGGGAGAATTCAAAACTAAAGGGGGTGCTAAATTTCTGGCAATCGGTCGTGGTCAGTCCCCACGCGGTCTCCGTGACAGGGAGGCTCGTCCGGACTACATTAATATAGACGACTTAGATGATGATGACCTCTGCAAAAATGAAAGAAGGGTTAAAGAAGCAACGGAATGGGTTAAGGAAGCTCTGTTTGGAGCACTTGATGCCGGACGTGGTCGCTTCATAATGGTCGGCAATCTGATCTCCAAAAAATCTGTGCTTGCTAACATCGCTGATTCTAAAGGTGTCCATGTCTCGGAGATCAAAGCGGTCGACCGGGATGGTAATCCAACATGGGCAGATAAATGGACTAAAGAGGAAGCACAAGCCTATAAAGATTTTGTAGGCTATCGCGCATGGGAGAAGGAGATGATGCACAATCCCATCACGGACGGTTCGATATTCCGCCACGAGTGGATACGCTTCAAGCGTATGCCGAAACTCGAAAAGT
Organism: Bacteroidales bacterium; assembly: GCA_910575545.1. Classification (GTDB taxonomy): domain Bacteria; phylum Bacteroidota; class Bacteroidia; order Bacteroidales; family Muribaculaceae; genus UBA7173. The sequence continues at coordinate 25,766 of CAJTFH010000007.1, read as the reverse complement.
ACGAGATGCTCGTGTGCTATACCGACCCGTCATTCAAATCGACAACGGCAAACGACTACAAGGCCTGCCGACTGTGGGGCAAGATCGGGACAGAACTGCACCTCATTGACTGCTATGTCCGCCAGGACACAGTGTCCGGAATGGTGCGCTGGCTCTATGACCTCTATGAGCGAACACGTGACCGTGTGGCAATATCCTTCTTCATGGAGGCCAATTTCATGCAGGATATCATCCTCGACGAGTTCGCCGCCGAGGGAAATATCCGTGGGTACCAGTTGCCCATACTACCGGACACCAGAAAGAAGCCGGAAAAGGTGCAGCGCATCGAAGCGGTGTCGCCGCTGTGGGAGCGTGGCTTCGTTTTTTACAACGAGTCTCTGAAAGAATCCCCTGACATGGAGGTCGGCATCGAGCAGACCCTGGCTCTCGAGCGAGGCTCCCGCGTGCATGACGACGCGCCTGATGCCGACGAGGGTGCTATCTGGTATCTGCAGCGCAGCACCCGTCAGGAAGTTTTCAAACCGGTGGCGATTCCCCGTCGCTCGCCTAAAAATATTTGGTAAACCGTCTGTAAGACGCTTTGCTCCTATAAAAATAATAAATCGCAAAGAATATGTTTATAGACAATGAAGATTACAAAGTGGTGATTGGTGATGCGGCCTTGAAAGTCGTGTCGCAGTCATCACCTGAAAATATAGCCAATGCCGAGGCGGAGGCCATTGAGGAAATATCGGGCTATCTCCGCCCGGTATATGACACCGCGGCCATTTTCGCCGCGACAGGCAACGACCGCAACCGGCTTATAGTGATGTACACCGCCGACATCGTGCTTTATCACCTTACGGCTTCGCAGCCGCAAAAGATGGGCAGCGAGATACGCAAAGAGCGATACGAGCGTGCTGTCAAGTGGCTCGAAGGGGTACAGGCTGGCAGGATTGTCCCCGACCTTCCCCTGACCGTGTCCGATGACGGCAGCGCCGGATTCGGCACTTCCTATCATTCATTCCCAAAACTTAGACACGACTGGTGATTATGGGCCGCAGACAGGACAGACCGAAACTCAACCGGGCGCAGAAGGATGCCCGCTCAAAGATGCAAAAGCAGTCATCCGCAACTCTGGAGCTGCACCGCTATGCGGAGTTTTTCTCAAAAAATGACATCGAGGACTGGCGCCGGGCGTGGCAGAGCGCGATTGATCCGCGCCATCCGTCCCGACAGAAGCTGTACGACATCTACCGCGACGCCATGACCGACTCGCATCTTTCGGGCTGCATACAGCAGCGCGTGGGGTTCGTTATGTCGCGCTCTTTCAAGCTCGTAAATGAGAACGGCGACCAGGACGATGCCGCAAAGCACCTGTTCGACCAGTCCTGGTTCAAGGACTTGTGCCGGCTCTGTCTGGAGTCGATATGGTACGGCCACTCGCTCATCGAGCTTGGCGATGTCATTACCGACGGCGACGGCCACCCGGCTTTCTCCGGCGTGTCGCTCATACCCCGCAAGCATGTAATTCCTGAAAAGGGCCGAGTGGTGCAGCGCGTGGGCATGAACTGGGAAACCGGCATCGAGTTCCGGGAGCGTCCCTGGCGCGACTGGCTTATCGAGGCCGGGCGCCCGGATGACCTCGGGTTACTGCTAAAGGCCGCACTCCATACCATCCCCAAAAAGCACGCGATGACGTTTTGGGATTGTTTCGCGGAAATATTCGGCATGCCGTGGCGAATAGCCCGCACATCGACCCGCGACCCGAATGAGTTCAAGCGTCTGCAGGACATGATCTACAACGGCGGAGCCAATCAGGGCATGGTCGCCGGCATGGAAACGGAGATTCAGTTCGTGGAATCCGGCAAGGGGGACGCCTTCAACGTCTACGACAAGCGAATCGACCGCGCCAACTCTGAATTGTCAAAACTGGTGATAGGCCAGACCATGACCATCGAGGACGGCTCGTCGCTCTCACAGTCGCAGACCCACCTCGAGGTGTTCATGAATCTGGTGGAGTCTGACCGCGACTTCCTGCGCGACATCATAAACAATCAGCTTATCCCGATTATGGCCCTGCACGGATTCCCAGTCAAGGGGCTGCGCTTCGAGTGGAATGAGTCCGTCGATTACACTCCGGAGCAGCAGGTGGCATACGAAACAATGATTGCCGACCGATACGAGGTTGACCCTTCGTATTTCGCCGACAAATACAATATGCCGGTCGGGGAGCGACGCAACCCGGTAGCATTGCCTCCTATTGATAACAAAGAGAAAGAGGCGGCTGATAAGGAGAAAAAACATTTTTTCGACTAAGCCCCTCTGACTACGGGGGGCTGCACAGACGCTACGCCTCGCTGTTCAATGGAGTAGCCATCGAGGAACTTGCCGCTCCGGGCGATGATTTGCGCAAGCGTCTGTCCTCGCTGTTCTCCGGAATGATGAAGTCGCTTTTCAAAGAGAAAGGCTCGGAGTTCCGTGTCGAGCTTGTGGCCGACCCGGCTGTGCAGGAGTTTGTCGGTGCCCATGCCTCGGCTCTTGACTCAGCCTTTCAGAAGGTGGAGATGTCGGATGCCATGCGCCGGCGCCTTACCCGGTCGAATTACATTTTCTCCGGCATGAAGGCGTTTCATGAGCTCCACGAGGCGTTCCCTTCCCTGCTCGATGAGAACGGCAATAGAAAACCGTTTGAACGGTTTTTGAATGACGTTCAAAGCATCGACAAAACCTATAACTCCAATTACCTCCGGGCCGAATATAACTTCGTGGCCGCCTCGGCTGAGATGGCCGGCCGGTGGGAGCAGTTCATGCGCGATGGCGACCGATACAATCTCCAGTACCGCACACAGTGCGATGACAAGGTGCGCCCGGAACATGCCGCACTCGACCGTGTGACTCTGCCGCCTTCCGATTCATTTTGGGAGGAATTCTATCCGCCGAACGGTTGGAACTGCCGCTGCACCGTCGTTCAGGTGCGCAAATCGAAATACCCTGCCACCTCCCACGACGAGGCGATGCGTCTGGGCGATGAGGCCCTGCAGCGCGACACAAAGGGTATCTTCCGATTCAACGCCGGCAAGGAGGGCAAGTCCGTCCCGGACTACAACCCCTATACAATCCGCCGTTGCTCGACTTGTCCCATCGCCAAAGGTGGCAAGGGCGGTCAGCTCGCCCGGTTCGTGCCGGATAACGAGGTGTGTGCCGCCTGTGTGCTTGTCAGGCAGTGCGGACAACTGCGCGGCGAAGTGATAAAGCACGGCAAAGGCACAATCGAGATAAGTCACCTTGTAGACCGAACCGACGGGGATTACGAGAGGCTACTGTCTGTCGCACGGCATTTTGCCGCCGATGGCGCAAGGGTTGTTCTGACTCCCAAAATGACTCGCCCTGCAAGGTTTGAATACGACTGTGTGTACGGCTCGCTACGCGGAACTCGTTATGACGGCAAGTGTCCCGACCTAAAAATAGACGATTACTGGTACGAGCATGAAGGTTTTACCACTGATAACCCAAAACGTGCGTTCAATAATATGATGAACCACGGATTGAAGCAAAGTTCCCGCCTTATTATTGACTGCCCTGAATTAACCGATCGATTTATGCTTCGCAGCATACAGAACCGTATCAACATCGGAATTCATATTGACGAAGTTTGGCTACGTGAAAGAAGCGGTCTAATAAGGCTTCTATATAAAAAGACGGACGGCTGACCAATGGCCAGCCCCCGCAGACAACGAATCGGTAGTCATTAGCTACGGAATCGTTAATGCAAAATTACAAACAATTCCTCAAACACAAAAGTTTATGGGCTAAAAAGGGATTATTCGTCCGGTGGCGGACACAAAAAATGCCCCCGGCCTGTTAAATAGTCGTCTCACTTACTCTTTAACAACAAACACCGTATCACGGGCCGCCGGGGGCAAATGCCTTCCCGGCCCGTGATACGGTGTTTATTTGAATAAGTGAGACACTGCAAAATTAGCAATTTTCGCCGACATGACAATATTTGAAGTGCTGAATTTCAACCGCGAACTGCTCGAAAGACTGCGCCGCATTGGCGTAAGGCTCGAGGACACCGCCTACATCGACCTCTATGTTGACTTCAACAACATGGTCGGTGCCGGCGACAAGGTGTCGTATGCGGTGGCGGTTCTGGCCGACAAATATGGCGTGAGCGAGAGGAAGGTATACAGCCTGATAAAGCGTTTCCAGTCATCGGCTCTGCCGATTTGCCTGGCAAAGAATGACTGCAATCCGCGTGCAGTGTGATTCCCGGTTCCGATAGTGTGCCGCTGATGGCGCGTGCCTACCTTTGCACCATCACCAACAATCAACCGAAATGGCACGCAACAAATATCACCAAATCCTCGCCAGGATTCTTGACAACGGCAGGCACCAGGTCAACAAGAAGGGCAATATAACCTACCTTATCAATGAGCAGCTCTCACTTACCCCGGCCGATCTGCTTGAAATTTTCGAGGGACACGGACTGGCCCGCAAGAAGCTCCGCTCCGAGCTGAGGCTCTTCATGAGCGGCGAGCGCTCTGTGGAGAAGTACCGCGAGGCCGGCATAAACTGGTGGGACTACTGCGGTTCGATCCTGGTCAACTCCTACCCCACCTATTTCGAGAAGCTCCCGCCGCTGCTCGCCAGGATCAATACCGAGCGTCGCCCGTCAAAGAACTATGTATTGTTCCTCGGAGCGACCGAGGCAGAGAGCAACCAGGCCCCATGCCTGTCACTCGTTCAGTTCCAGATCGAGGACGGCGAACTGGTGGTGTCCGCCTACCAGCGCAGCTCCGACGCCAACCTCGGACTGCCGGCCGACATATACCACCTCTACCTCATGGCCCGGAACATCGACTTCCCCCTCAAGTCAATAACACTGTTCCTTGGCAACGTGCATGTGTATGACAACAATATCGACAACACCCGCCGACTTCTCGCCGGAGAGGACAGCGTCAAATTCGAACTGAACGTATGAGCCGCCTCTATCTATCCGCTCCCTTGCCCTTCGTCGGGCAGAAGCGTATGTTCGCCAAACACTTCATCGAAGTGATAAAGCAATATCCGGCCGGCACTGTGTTTGTGGATCTTTTCGGTGGCTCGGGGCTGTTGTCACACATCACCAAGCACACCCATCCCGATTCCCGGGTCATATACAATGATTTCGACGACTACCGGCTGCGCATAGCCAATATTCCTCGCACCAATGCCCTGCTCGACCGTATCAGACCTATATCCGACGGTTTCGGGCGACACAGGCCCATAACAGGAGCGGCAAGGGAGCGTATATTCGCCCTGCTTGAGCAGGAAGAACGGGAAACCGGCTATCTCGACTTCATCACCCTGTCCTCCTCGCTGATGTTCTCGATGAAGTATAAGATGAGCATCCCGGAGATGCGCAAGGAAACGCTCTACAACAATGTGCGCAAGGCAGGATATGCCGAATGCCCGGAGTATCTCGCCGGACTGGAAATTGAATCGTGCGACTACCGGGAACTGTTCGAGCGGTTCAAGGATGTGCCCGGCGTGGTGTTCCTCGTAGACCCGCCTTATCTGTCTACCGACGTGGGCACATACCGCATGTACTGGCGGCTCGCAGATTACCTCGATGTGCTGTCGGTGCTGTCAGGCCATAACTTTGTTTATTTCACTTCCGAGAAATCGTGCCTCGTGGAGCTGTGCGAGTGGATGGGCCGCAACCCGTCGCTCGGCAATCCTTTCGAGCGTTGCAGCCGCATGGAGTTTAACGCGACCATGAACTACAATGCCAGGTATACGGACATAATGCTGTTCACCTCACCCGGCCTCCCTGCCGTCGATGCCGTCTGAGGCCGTTTTCTTGGCAAGCCAAGCGGAGAGCCGATAACTTGCCAATATATCGCCGAGAGAGCCGCATCCTATCGGGTTGCGGCTCTCTTTTATTTGCGGCACGGAGCGTTTATGACGCCTTATGGATAAGTCAAAGTAACCGAAACTACTTTGTTCTTTTCCAGAACGATGTCTTTAGAAATATCTTTAAAATATGTGCCGTCTCCGAAATAATTAACAGTTACTCTTGGGGTGGAGCCATATATGGGTTCAGAACTCTCTCCCGATTGTAATTTCTGACTACCAATAACCAACTGTTTGCAATGGATGTAAATCAGACCGTCTGTGTCATTCTTGAAGATTACTCCATATGTATTATCAGGTTCTGCATTTATATAAACATCTGTTCTGCATGAAGTTAACAGAACGATTAAGGGAAGTAACAAAACAATCTTCTTCATTTTTGTTTTTGTTTTTTACGCAAAGATACGGATTATGTCTCAAAATGACGGAACCCGACGCAAGTATATGTTTCTATGTTCTCTACAATATCCTCGTGGTTGTGGTTGGTTGCGGAGCTGTCGATATCAAACTCCATGAAGCTCTCCCCCTCCAGTCCGGCAAGCAACTCGTGGATTTTGTCGAGCAGCCGGAACTCGCCGATGTTTTTCTGTTCCGCCCAGTCGGTCACCACATGGAGGTTGATCAGCGGCTGCGCCCGGTATTCGACACCCGGCATTATGGCGTGCCACTTTAATGGCACAAATTCGATGAACACAGCCGGCCTCGGCCATGGAGCCTCCTGCTCAAGGAACTCTACATTATGGTTCCAGAGGTCGATGTGCTTGATCGCACGGGGATACAGTTCGTCATCCATATCCGCATCGTCCGGACGTTCATAATACTCTCCGGCAGCATTGACACACAATGCCTCAAGCCGGGCTTTAAGTTTGCGGTATAATTCTTCTCTCATTTAATATTGAAGTCTATATTGTTGATGTACTCGGTAAGGTTCTCCTCGATGATCTGCCTGACTGCTGTTTCCACTTCCGGCGACGTGCCGAGGAATTTGCGCTGCGGAATCTTGATGGTGCTTCCGACCTTCATTAGCGCCATCGCTTTCCAGAAGTCTGCCACATCTGTAATCTGTCTGGTATTCTTGTCCCGGCGCATTGTGCCGTCTTTTCGTCGACAGAATACAAGCACACCGGCCGCCGACATATATTTGTGCCAGAAATAACGTTTCATCCTTGCCGTCACTTTAATTTCGCCTCCTTCATTATGGATGGCCGCCGCAGGATGCTCTGAGCAGAACACTATGCTGTTCTCCCTGATTTCGCTGCGCACGCTCCGCCGGAGTCCTCCTGTGTCAACAAGTATATGCCCGCCCGGGCGCATCGGGCTCTTGCGCCGCTGCCATGCATGGCTGAAGAATGCCTGCCGCTCGAAATTCTGGTCGAACTCGTCGCCAAGCTCCACTTGTATGTCACGCAATATGCTTCTGAATATGGCGCGTGTCTGTTCGTTTATATCGCTCATTCAGAATCAGTTTTATCGGGTTCGTCATCAAGCAGATCAAAGAGGCTCGGCATGTCGGACGCCACGACCGGGTTTTCAAACCCTGCCGTGGCGTTCATGATGTTGTAGAAAGTGCGCTCGCTGATCCAATAAACCGGATATATGTATCTGCGCCATATCTCCCGGTTACTTAATCCGCTTCTGGCGTGTTCATCGTATATCCGGTTTATATCCTCTACGCGCTTTCTGTAGGACATGCCGCGCTTGCTCGCCATCGATTGCTATATGGATTTTATCGTTTTTTGCTTATAAGGTCTGATGTCAAGTGTTGTCACGCTGCTTACTGTAACCCTGCCGCTTCCCTCACACTGGGGGCATGAATCGGGATACCTTTGTGGTGATTCGCACCTCTGTATCCCGGTGCCGTTGCATTCCCGGCACACTGCGATCCGGGGCGGTCTTTTGATTTCTTTTTCCATTTTCGTTGCGTTTTAGTCGACATCGGTCATGCCGAGGGGGATGTAACACCAGGCTCCCTTGTCGTTCTTATACTGGGCGCGTATGAACTTTTTGGAGATAGTGGGCTGGTAGGCCTCCTCGATGATTTTCACTCCTTCGAGGAATTGTTCGTTGCCGCTGTCCTCGGCCATCTTGCGGAGCTGGAGCACACGGCTTGCCTTGATGTTGCCCTGGCCGTCACGACTCAATAGTCGGAGCACGGCGTTTACGAGGGCTTTGGTAGCATCGTCTTTGGCCAGGCTCTCGATATAGCCCTTTACCATTGCGATGCCGTCCTCCACCGTGTCGCGGTAGCCGTCGATGGTGTTCACCCCGAGGATGACACGCAGGGTGCTGTCGGAGTTGGTGAACGTGTGGCTGTTCTGGTCGTCACGGGCCACACCGGTAATCTCGGTTTTCATCTTGAGGATTGCCTCGAAGTTGCCGAAGATGGTTTCCTTGACCAGTTTGATCTGTTCGCTCAACTCGCGGAGCTGCGGGATGGTGGTGGCGATCTCCTCGTCCACCATGTCGGCATACTGCCTGCGCTGTTCCTTGCGTTCCTGCTCGCGGCGTCTTTTGTCTTTTTCGGCCTTGTAGGCCTCGAATTCCTTCCGCTCTTCGGCGGTCATTTCCACTTGTTCCATACTGTTTTGTTTTATTGATTGTTGATAGATCCGCTATCCGTTGATTGCGCTGTCGAGCTCATCCACCGCCTCGTTGATCATCCGCCCCATGACCTCTAAAAGGCCCCCTGCCATGGAGACGATGAAAAACATCGGCAGTGTCAGCAGCCATAGCGCGATGCGCAACCCCCTTCGCCTGTCATTCTTCCTCTTTCTCATCCTCCGCCTCCTTTCCGTATGCCTCCGGCTGGTAATCGGCCATTGCGGCTTCGTCGGCCGCCCACATGGCAAGCTCCTCCATAAAGTCCGCGTAATCCCGGGATTCCAGCCCCGACGTAAGCCGTCTGATCTCGCGCTTCACGTCGCTCATCGCTGTATTGCTCATAGTAATACCTGTTTTGTGATTATCGATTTTCTATGCCTCCCCGCCGGGGTACGTCGGGATGATTACCACCCGGCGCTTTGCCGGAGCGGGGTGTTTGCCCAGGCCCCCTTTCCCCTCGATGCTGCGGAGCTTCCGGCGGAGGTCGGGATGCTCCTCGGCCCCGATACGGGCGAACTCCTTTCCAGCAATCCGCCGGTCGAGGCAGAAGGCATTCACTCTCGCCCAGTCGGTGGTATCGACACCCATCTTCTGCATCAGCTTGAGGGTTTTGCTGCGCTCTTTGCGGAGCTCGTCCTTTTGGCCGGTCTTTCGCTCGAGGTCTTCACAGCAGCGGTCATATTCTGCCCTGGTCATCTCGCGGAGGCTGTCGGTTCGCCCGTCGGTGTATTGATACACCAGGCACTTCTTGACCTCGTCGCGGTCACCTATCGGGTTGAGCGCTCTGACTGCGGTGTAGAACCGACCGAAGTTAGTTACCTGCTGTGCCATATTATCGACAGGTTCTGTTAGCCAACTCTATGATAATGCCGGACTGGCATTTCTCAAGCCACATTGTGGCCTCTTCAATTTTAGTTCTTACCATTGAGAGTTCTCGCGTTGCGTTAGTTTCTGCCATTATATTGACATTGCCAATCGCCGTCTCAAGCGACCTCATCAAATTAGCACATTGGGCTTCGAGGGCCCGAAGCTCTGGGATTGTTAATTTCTTTGCCATAATTACATCATTTTATATTGGGTTTCCAGTCTATCGTTACCATTGCCACAACCTCGCCCGTGCCCTTACAGTCGGGGCAATCCTTTTTAACATCCACACCAGGAAGGAGTGGTTCCATGAAGCATCCTCTGCCGTTGCAGTAAGGGCACACCATCGGGGCCGTCATAAACGCCTCTTTGCGTATGCGTCCGTCCGGCTCAAGTATTATCAGTTCTTTTTTCTTACTCATTTTATCCGAGATTATTTGAGGTTCTTAAAACGCCTTCTTCCCACACCACATAGCAGCTGCCGGGATCTTCAGTAAATCGGCCTTTGCAAAATGCCTTGTAACCTGCCACCCGGACTTTAATACCGGCGATGTAACGGAGCCGGACGGCAGGTTTACCCATCGGCTGACTTTTATGCTCCTGAGAGATGAAAATGAAGCTCTTTGCCGGGAAGCGGTCTATAAGCTGCTTTGCCTGCTCGTAAGTCCATCCGGAGACTTGAAAGCTGTCCACTATCACAAAGTGTGGGCTCTTGGGTTTGGCAAGACGCTCTACGAGTTCATCGTAGGTGTCGCTTGTTATAACCCGGAAGCGACCTTGGACATCGCCCATCTTGAACCGCTTGATACGCTCCTTGAACGATTGGCTCACACCTTCCTCATAGGAGCAGTAGAGCGTCATTCCGTAGTTGCAGAGTTCCCTTGCGAGTTGCATCACAAAGCTGCTCTTGCCGGAACCGGTGTCACCCCAAATGAACCATGCCTCGTTGGTGGTCGGGAAGCCGAAAGGTCGGCTCCACCGCTCACCCCACGGCAAGGTCTTGTAGGTCTTGGCAAGAACCTCTTTCGGACTATATGCTCGCTTGGCCATCGTTATTTTTTTGTTTTACGTTCTACTGTTTCATAGCACCATCCGAGCATCCTGTTAAAAGGCAGTGCTATACCATGAATGGTTCCAAATATGCCGAAATTACCTTCCTCATCGACCTCTCCGTCTGAATACCCGATATATACACTCCAGTCATCCATAACGAACATCGCCTTCCGGTTTTTGTCGATTGTTTTGAAATCTCTGGAGAATTTCAAAACACGCCGGCGACCGCCTTTGAATGTCACTGTCAATTTCATACTCATGGCTTACTGTCTTTTAAGTTTTTCGATTTCGGTATAAACTCGGCGAAGTCCGCCGCCGGTCTTCCGGGCTATCTCCCCGGCATCTATGCCTTCCGGAGCATTGAGTTTGGCCACGATTCTCGCCTGTTCGATGAGGAACTTCGTGCGCTCCTTGCTATCGTCCGGCGTGACCTTGCTGTAGCGGTCGCCGTAGCGGCTGAGCATCTCGGTGTAGCCCACCTTCTTGCACTCGATGGAGCGGTTGATTTTCTCCTTGAGACCGTCAGCTCCCATCATATACCATGCACAGCACCGCTCGGTAGCATTCCACAGTGCCTTCAGCTCAAGGAATGCCTCATATTGAAGGTCTCCGGCTTCATCGAGAATGATAAGGGGGCTGTCGATGGAGCCGAGGTAGTAAACAAGGTCTTCATACACATCTGAGTACCGCCCTTTGCTGTCCACGCCGAACTCTGCGGCTATCTTACGCACGAGCTTGAGCTTGGTCTTGACCTGCGAGCAGTCTATGTAGATGGTGTTGGGGTGCGTCTTGACGTAGTGCCGGGCAGTGAAGGTCTTGCCGATATTGGGCAGGTCACAGAGGATTGCGCTGATGCCGCTCGACTGACAGGCCTCCAACTGCGCTGTAATGAACATGAATGTCGGGGTCTTGGCCACCTTCCATTCAATCTCTCCCCGGAGGCTGACTCCGAGCTTCCGGGCGATGCTTATCCAGTTGGCATCGCTCAGAACACGGTCGGTCTGACCGTTCTTGACCGCGCTGTAAACCGAGGTAGTGATGCCGATGGAGGCGGCATGCTTTGCGTCGCTCGGATAGTTGGCGCGGTTCGCCTTGATTGCGGCGAGGATTTTGTTTTTGACTTCTGTTGTAATCATATTCTAACAGTGTTATTAATCGATTTTAATCGCTTTGCAAGGCAAAGAATTTCGTTCTATAAGTCTTGCACGCCTCGTGCAGCGTAATCTTCACTGAGGCCATAATCTCGCGTTTCTCGCGTTTCCGGCTCCGGGACGATAACTTCTTCCACCTTGATAGTCTGAGGCCGCGTATCGCGCTCTATTACGCCCACACGCCCGATAGCGTTATCCTCGACATATTTGTTGAAGTGGCTGATTTTTTTGCGCTGCTCCACGAAGATTCTCTCGTCCGCCTCGGTCTGCTCGGCACGGGCTGTGTTGTAGGTTCCGATATTTTCAAGGCGGTCGATATACATATCGCCTTGGTAGATGAACATATCAGTTACTTTGCCCTCTTCGTCGGTGAGATAGTAAGCCTCGACCTTATAGTCATTCGGTGCGAGCAGCTCAATGGCCTCTATCTTGCTAAGCCACCAATCCTCTCCGGCTACCCGGCAATATGAGTTTCGCCGGATTGTGGTGCCGACTCTCTCGCCTACATACCGGGCAATGTTCGCTTTGTCGAGGGGTTGCAGTGTCGGGTTGATGTTGGCGACAAGCACATCCCACCGTGTCATGCCCTTGTACTTTTTCTGATTGGGGTGCAGGGCATGGTTGTATTCGTAGATGTCACGCATATCGTCAGCGATCAATTCATCCCAAGTGTAGTATTCCTTCTCGGCATAGGTGTTGTTAAACTCATCGAATACCTTGTTGCTCTCAGTGCGATACTGTCTGCTCTTGGCGAAGAACCTGCCGATGCCAACATGGTTGCGGTGCTCGATGCTCCGCTTTTTTGCGCCGTTGAACTGCTCGGCGTGTTTCTCCTGTGAGTTCATGGGGGCGCAGAACCGCACAAAGGGGAACATGACTCCGGCGCGGAGGAAGGAGTCTCGCCACTGGCTCATGAGGTGGTTCTCAACCTCGACCTCGGCAGGGCAACCCCAACCTTGGCGGTCAAGCAGCCGGAACATATTCCGGAACATATCCACCACAAGGTCGACGTTCTTGGCTCTGTTGTATGCGTAGCCGATGCAGCAGCCACTCGTGACATCGTAGGCATAGTATGCCTTCGGGCGAATCCGGGTATCCTTGAGCTTTCGCGGAAGGTCACGGTCGTCGAATGATACCTTCGACAGTGAGAACTCGCCGTGATGACGGTGCATGTGCGGCATTGTCTCGTGCATGAAGGTGGTGTAACTCATGGTTGCCTTGTCTATGAGTATCTTATTCTTCGGCTTGTTGAGGTAGTTTGTGATAGTAGCCTCGCTCAGCACCATCGGTTCGCCGTTCTTGTCGGTGAAATCGTCCGGGTTGAACATCTCGCCGGTTTCGGGGTCGTAAACGTCAAGTTCGCCGGTTACGAAGGAGTTGTAGAGTTCAAGGACATTCGTGTTCCAAGGCTTGTTAGGCAGAACAGCAATGCCGAGGATTAGACGCTCGGTCTTGTGGTCAACCTTTCGGGCGCACTGATTTCCGAACTTGCCGCTGATAAGACAGCCATATCCGTTGGCCTTGTAGTCGTTGACCTTTTTACGGAACCTCAGCGTCGATGCCGGGAGGGTGTGGCCGAAGTGTTTGCGCAATATCTCGATGGTCGCCGCCATCATGCTCCAATCATACTTGCCTCCAAAGAGCTTCTGAGCAGTGGCTGCTCTCTCATAGAGTTTGATGCAGGTGTTGAGCACCGAGGCGTTGGTGATATATTCCTGTGCCTTCTCGCGAGGCAGTGCCACTCCACACTTTTCTTTTGAGAAGAAGAAGGCGGTCGCCTGTTGGTCAACTTCGTAGTTGCTCTTTATCCACCCCTCAAGCCGAGCCTGTGCGCCGCCGGGGTAAACCTCCTTGACTTTGTCTTGGTAGCGTTGGGGTAAGCTGTCAACGGCAACCAACGCATAACATCCCTGACCGCGACCTTTCCGCACCACATCAAAGCGGCCACGGGCGGCAAGCTGCTTGTAGTTGGGCTCGGACATAATGCCGCCAGCTACAAGGTCGCGCATCGAGATGCAAAGTCTGTCACCGTAGTATTCCATATCCCTTACCCTTATCTCAAGGCTGCTGCCTGTTCCTTTATGTCGAAAATCATCGGGAGGCTCACGTTCTCATACTTGGCCACCTCCTTACCCTTGAGGAAGATGTGCCCGGTGCCGTCAGTACGGTAAAACTCGCAGAAAGCACCATTGTCGAAATCCATCCTCATGGTGCCGTCGGCAAAGCGGATGGCTTCCCCGGAGGGAATGGTGCTCATCATCACGCCGCCGTTCTGCTTGGCCATGATGCGGATGCGCACTACAATGTCGGTTTCCGGGTAGTCGAGGTTGAGCGCATTGAACACGTGTCGCTCGGTGACCTTGAAGGTCTTGGCGATTTTCTCACGCACCTCTTTCGATACTGCGATGTTTCTTTTCATTTTTCTCACTTATTTAGTCGGTTGTTAATTGTATCAAGAGCCTCTTCCAGAGCGAAGTGTCCGGCAACGAGGGCGGCGTACTGCTTGGATTGATTGCACTCCCAATCGTTGTGGGTTGCCTCAAACTCATCGAGGACAATCCCGGTGTCGTTGAAGTTCTGAGTCAAGCTCTCAATTAGCAGCTTGACCGCAACCTCGGTTCTTTTCTCTGAATGTTGTTTCATCTTTTCTGAAATTTTGTAGAAGGGCTCGGACTCGAACCGAGGACTATACAGTCGGATTGGTTACCGCCGTTTGCTCTGCCAACTGAGCTACCCTTCCAAATGCCGCCGGGCTTGCAATTCCGGCGGCGGTTCAAATGTTGTGCCTTCCGGCTTTAACCGGCTATCTTGCCGGAGGATTGCCCTCTCTTGGGTCTAACCCTGTTCGTCTTTTCCGAAATACCGAGTCAGTATATTGCAGATTATTTCCTTGGCTTGACCGATGCCGTCTTTATAGCCTCTTGCGTAGCCGGGAGCTTGCGAAAGGTGGGCATGGCTACCATTAGCCCATTGGCGGATTTCCTCAAATGCCATATGTTCAGCATTCTCCTTACCGCTCGCTTTGAACTTCTCGGCTTGACTGAGTTCAAAATTCAGATGGCTGAGTTCATTGATTGCAGCCGTAAGTTCTGATGATGTATGAGCCTTATCAACTTTGTGCTTTGCAACGCAGATGTCCTGCTCGATTTCTGATATTGTCCTCATTGTCTTATTCGTTACAGGTAATTGTCATTCGGAGTCGTTCGATTTCTCCTCGGAGTTCTTGAAGGGATACCCGGCGAAGTGTGTCTGCAACATTGTGCATGATGCTTGAGCTTGTCGGATACTGACTGCCTTCTATGAGGATGCACTCGATGTTCTTTATATGATTGCCGAGCCATGTCTTTATTTTGTTGGGGTCATCCCACGAGGTCATCGGGCGAAGTTCCCGGATAACCTTGAGATTGACCTGCGCTTTGTACATATCATCGCCATACCGGCGGAAGAAGTATTCGAAGTCCTCGTTCATCTTGAGGGCATACTTCTCAACCCTGCGCTCGTATCGATGGAGCACGCTGTCGTACTCGCTTTTGAAGATTTCAAGAATCTCCTCTTTGGTCATTTTCTTTGTCTCGCTCATAATCTTAATTTTTGTAAACTCGCGGTTTTTTAGTATCTTTGGCCGCTCGTTCATTACTGAATACGCTGCAAAAAATACAGAATTTCTGTAATACCACCAAATAAATCTCAGTAATTCTGAAAATAATTTTGACTTCAATGGAAAAAACCGATATAAACGGTCGCTTCATTACGGCCATTAATCACCTCATAGAGAGCAGAAAGCTATCTAAGACCTCTATTGCACAGAGTCTTGGTATTAAACCTGCCAAGTTTTCAGAAATTCTGAATGAAAGAATGAACGTAGGAACAGATACCCTTGCTCTTTTATGTAAAAATTATAGTATTAATGCGTCATGGCTATTGCTTGGAGAGGGAGCTATGCTTTTGCCGGGAGAATTAAACGGTTGTAATAAGCCATCCATAGCAATTCCACAATTACCTGAGTTCCCTATGACTTCAGAAGGAGTATGTGAGATGTTTTTGACAATATTGCGCGATAGAGATGCTCGATTCCAAGAGCAAGCAGAAGAGATAGGTCGCCTCAAGGAGCGCATTGCGCAGCTTGAGCGCGAAAAAAACGAACCCACGGCATCCTATCAAGATGCCCAAAGGGAACCTTCAACTTCCCCTGCAGACTAAAAGAGATGTGGGATGAATATGGGATATGTCCCAACTGAACGAAATAGATACCAAAGGAAAACCCAGCGCACCCCCGAATCGCCCTTTTCAGGGGTGTTACCCCCTCAAAACAGGTCATAAAACCGCCTAAACCACTGAAATTATCCTATTTAATATGGTGCAAACTCGCAGAGTGATGGTTTTTTCTTAATAGTGAAATGCGAAAATCGGGGGTCTATTTTGAAAAAACGGCATTTTTCTACCCCTCTATCCTCCCCCCCAATTACCCCAAATGTGTAACCCCTAACTATGCGGAGTGTAACCCCTAACTGTAACCCCTAACTGTAACCCCTCTCGTAACCCCTAATCAAAAAACGGCCATTTTAACATAGAAAAGGGAGAGCAGTGAGGCTCCCCCGAAAGGCTTTGATTCAGACGGCTCTCTGAGGCCGTTCTAATGTTGTTATTATTCCATTTGATCATCTGTGCCGCCATTGGCTCCACGAGGGGCTTTAAGCAGCGTAGTTTGCTGTATTATCGCACGTTTGGTCACTACCGTGCCGCCTCCGCTCAACCCGGCGCGGCGCAGGTAATCATACCCACAACCCACCTGTTCCGGGGTCAAATGATGGAAAATGGCGGCAATTGAGCCGAAAGCGAGGGTTTTACGCTTGCCTGTTAGATGAACGATGATACATTTGGTCTGTCTCATAATCTCGTAAATTTCCGTAAATATACACAAATAGCCGCTATTTGCAATCTTTTAAATAATAAAAATAGGAAGAACCGGCGAAAAAATCGGCGAAAAACCGCCCCCCCCTCCCCTATCCTACCATCAAATCGACCCATGTAAATCAGTCGCACTCCATGATGCGCCCAATGTAAGCCTCATGTAAACCTATCGAGCCGAAAATATAAACCGAGATTAAGCAATGTAAACGCTTCGTTTTTTTCAACGCACTCCCCTACCCTCTCATAACCTCCGCATTATCAAAGTCTTTCATCAAAAACTGCCAACCTCATCAAGCAACGCTTCGTTTTGTGCCCCATACATGCAGATATCAGTTTAAGGTAGTCCTTACTCATAAATCCTCGATGATTCTCTCACGTTATAATCTAAATAACCCTGACCCATGCCTGCTACTACACCGGTTTTCACCATCGCTCATTTTTTTTAACCAAAAAACCATGAAACGAGGCCGGGAGCCAGATTTAAAGATCCTGACTCCCGGCCTCGTTTCATATCCTCTGTCTGAATTGTCAAGCCGTCAGAAGACTGAAACCAATGGTAACCTGAATATATTTTATATCACGTTATGGAACATTACTCTCGACACACGCCTCGAAAACAATAAACAACGGCAAATGGCGCCGCAAAAACTTAAGCGCCAAATAAATGTTGCGCTCAACGCCGCGCTCTGAAATATTCATCCGCATGGCGATCTCCTTCACATTCAGGTGCTCATAACGGCTCAGCAGGAACGCCTCACGCTGTCGTGGCGGCAACACAGTCACAAGCGTCTCGATATATTCGCGCAGATTGTCGGCATCAATCTGACTTTCGATATCATACTCCTCCTCGACCACATGGGCCAGATCGGCCATGAGTTCGTTCTCATGCAGCGAGCGTCGGTGACGGTTGAAAATCAGATTGCGCGTTATTATGAAAAGCAACCCGTCGATATTGCCGTCAAGATCTATATCTCCGCGCTTCTCCCAAAGCTTGATGAAAGCCTCCTGCACCACCTCCTCCTGCTCATACGGATCGCTTATATACAGGCGCGCAAACCGAAGAACCTTCTTCCAGTATTCATCGTAAACCGCTGAAAAAACCTTGTGGTCACCATTGAGAATCCAATCTTCGAAACTTTGCGCCATATATTAATATTCAACCATTTACATTCTGTAAAATAGTATCATGCACCTCATGCCGGTTATATTCCAACACCGCAAAGTTAGTAATAGTTTCGATATTTACACAGTTCAGGGCTATAAATATGCAAAATGAATTTATTCATGCCGCCAATGTAGTAAGACAGTCAAGCCTGTTGCGGCAGTTCACAAGACCCACCGGCATGTCGCTGGTAAACTCCTGGCGGTGGCGCATTATCCGGTTTGCGGTTGAGAATGTCAGCCTCCCGTCTGCCAGCCTGAGCGATATGCTTATGGTGCAATCCTTGCTTGTCGAGGTTCCGTATTTGAATGCGTTCTCTACAAATGTCAGGAAAAGCATGGGCGGAATCAACATGTCGGGATCATCGACCGAACAGTCCCATTCCACCCCGGTATGGCCGTCGAGCCTTATCATCTGCAAGTCGATATAGTTCCTGATATACGACATCTCCTCGGCGATAGCCACCAGCTCGTTGTCGACAGTGGTATAAGTATATTTCAACAATTCCGTGAACTTTACAAAAGCATTCTCAGCCTTTTCGGAGGTTCCGATCACAAGGCTGTATAGCGGATTGAGAGTGTTGAACAGGAAATGCGGACTTATCTGGGCTTTGAACGCCGCAAGCTCGGCCTTCTGGTGCTGGTTTCCGGCAATGCTCTGCAGAATCATTTTCTGATACAGTTCATTGACAAACACCACCGTCAGCGAATACGACAGCACGAGCGTGAACATAAACCATGTTGTAACGGCCATATTGTAATTCCGCACCCGTGTCTGATACTCGCTCACGGAGGGAATAACGAAGTCAACATCCGGCAAAGGATAAAGCGTGATGAGATAAGTAACCGCAACGAATGCCACGGCTATTATTCCAAGCCTGCGGTAGGAACGTGAAAGAATCAGACGCGGCAGCCGCAACCTCTTTATCTCAAAATAGCACAATACAGATAGACCGCTACAATCGAAGTGAACACCGGATAGAGGCTCCACCAGTTCCGCATCGGGCCGAGTCCCATAAGCAACGGGCATAATATCACGCAGAAAAACAGGTCGAAAATCAGACTTGTCTTATTCACGAAAGGCTTCATTCTGCAAATTTAGACAAACTTTGAATCAATGACAGATCGGCTCACCGGTCTTGATTTACACAAATCAGCCGTTCATTTACAGTTATTGATTTTTGCGTATCTTTGCACAGCCAATGACAAAAAAACATCACATATCACACTCCGGCTCACACCTCCTGCCCCTGTTGTTAACCGCAGCCATAATCATAGCACTGACCGGTTCATGCCGCCGTCTGCCTTCACAGGCCGACAACCACCTCATCGGCATAGACAGCATAATCGAAAACCGCCCCGACAGTGCGCTCACCATGCTGCGCGCAATCGACACCACCCGCCTCAACCTCCCCGAAAGCCACGCCCTCTACGCCCTGCTCCTCACCCAGGCCGAAGACAAGAACTTCATCGACTCCAACTCCGACACCCTCATATCACGGGCAACCTCCTTCTATTCCACCCATCCCGGCCTATCCCCCACCCGGCGCCTGCGCGCCCACTTCTACCACGCCCGCATCCTCTCCAACGCAAAAAACTACGCAGATGCATCTACGCATCTCCTACAGGCGCGCGACATTGCCGAATCCATCAACGACCATTATTGGCTCGGACGCATAAATGCTCAATTTGCAGACATTTATAATGCAACATTCAACTATGCCACAGCCATACCTCACTTAAAATCCGCCATCTCTGAATTTCACAAAGCAGATAAACCTGAATTCATGTGTGATGCTATTGAAAACCTGGTTAAGGCATATAACAATACCGACAACCATTCCGAAGCATTGAACTTAATCAATAAAATCCGGAATAGCAATCTGATGAAAGACCATACGCCGCACCTTCTACAATCAGAAGCCATCGCCAACTTCTACTCTCACCGATTCAGCGAAGCCAAAAAGATTTTCCTTAATCTTGAACGCACATACGGCGGAATTTCCGATGTAGTAATTGGAGCTCCTGAATTCACAAATATCGCATACATCTATGGCCTCGAATCCAAAGCCGATAGTATGCTCATCTATCTTAAAAAAGCCGGAAAAGTTTGTAAAAACAGCAATGATTCCACCTACCTGGCACACAGATACTTCAGCTACTACACCATAACCGGACAAACTGATTCAGCCATGAAATCAATCAACAAATTCATGGGGCTATTGTCAAATTCATGGTCGATGGCAGTCAGAGAACATCCTGCGGTAGGCACTAACAACTATCTCATCTCCAAAGTTGCAACAGAACATCGGCAAAAACAGTCTGTCAAACATATCGCTATCGTCAGCTGGCTCTGTTTAACACTTATAATCATATTAATCATTCTTTACCATCGGGAATACAAAAAACGGAAAACCTCTGAGTTCATCACATTATTATCACGATACAACAAACTGGCCGACGATAGGTGTAGATATGCCGAAAACCGTGCGTCAGCCCACATCGATAATGCCGAAAAAGCTGATAATCCTGAATTAACTCCTCTTATTCATAGCCTTGTAAGTTCTCGGTTCTCCTATTTGAACTCAATCAGCAAAAGAGCCTTTCTACCACTGTCTGTCGACCCCGGCAGCGTTATCCTCAAACAGGAAGATGCATCGGTTTTAAACACTATTAAGACCGAGCTCCTTCATATTGCCAGTGCCGAATCTCTGGCAGAACTTGAAAAAACACTAAACCTGTCACACAACAACATCTTAATCAGGCTGAAAACCGATTTCCCCGGCCTGAAAGAGATCGACATGTCAATTATAATACTACTCTTTTCCGGCCTGTCGTCTCATTCCATATGCATAGCACTTCAATTCACCAATCTTGCATATCTCAGAACCCGTAAAGCTCGCATCAAAAAAATCATTTCCGAAAGCAACTCACAATTCAAGAACGAATATCTTTCACATTTTTGATTCTTTTTGCATATCACAGCTCAATTATTACATCTGCTAACACATTGATTTTCAAAGCCTAATGCGAGAGACACGTTTCCACATTCATCTCACATCATAAACCCCTGCATCTCAAAACATTAAAATCCGACTGTGACACGCTTTCAAATTGCTTCAAAGTTTGTTCGTCACACATTTTATCATACTTTTGCCACAAAAGGATTTTTTCATAGCTATTAACAATTATTATGGCAAAGTTTATTCTTACACTTTTAATCTCAATTATTGCGTTTTCCAATGTTTATTGTTACGCCGATGACACTCCACCATTGATTATCCCAACGAATCCTAAAGATTCAGGAAACGGCAAACAGCACCGCGACATTATTTCTATCCCTGAATGCATTTATCTCAATGGTAAATTATCTGTATTCTCCCACGAAGATTGGACGTTTGCATCAGTCTATGTCCTCCATCAGGAGTCAGGTAGTTCATATGTAAATTCAGGCTATTTGGATGAATCTATCACTATCGCAATCGGCACCGCTTCCGGCACCTACTCCATAACCATCATCACCGAATCCGGCGATGAGTTTTCCGGCTCATTCACCCTTTGACAATTACCTCGTAGTATTTAATACACAATAAGAAGCGTGGCCACGCAAACAACTATTTTTATTAACCTCAATTTTTTTGATTATGAAAAGACACCGAATTTTCAAACCGTAAATTGTTCCTGCAATATATGACACAGGCCGGAATCCACTCCGATCCGAAATGCAAAAGCTGTCTGATATTTCCGGCTTGCTCAGGAGGTTGCGGATATCACCGCTTAAAAAACAAGTTTGAAAACGGACGATATGACTTATGCCCTGTTTATAAGGACAAAAACATACTTGAGGAATCTCTTTTGTCAACTTTAGCAAACAAAAATAAAAAAAAACATATGCCCGAATTGCATATTTAAGCTAATAAGCATATCTTTACATTTGTTAATATTTACGTCTAAAACTCCTCTTATGATTCTGAAAGCATTCCTCACCGCACTCCTGCTCTCCATGTTCACTGCACTACAGGTCTCGGCTGAACTGACGGGCCGTGTTGTTGACAAGACTTCTGGCGCCCCCCTGGAGTTTGTCAACGTGGTGGCCATGTCGGCCGATTCGGCATATATGACCGGATGCACCACCGATTCCATCGGCAGGTTCAGCCTCCCGACAGCCACCAACCCGGCAATTGTGGGCTTTTCAGTAATCGGATATGAGAAACGCACATTGCCTGCCCCGGCGGCGGGAAGTTTCGGCGACGTGGCCTTGACCACTGCCGGCATTCAACTCGCCGAGGTGACGGTGGAAAACCGCACCCCCGCCACGCGCCTACAGGGCAGCAGCTTCATCACAACCGTTGCCGGCACTTTCATGTCAACCTTGATTTCCGCTGCCGACGTGATGCAATGGATTCCTGGGCTCACCGTCAGCAACAAACAGATCCGGGTATTCCAGAAAAGCAACCCGCTCATCTACATCAATAACCGTAAAATCAACTCTTTCACTGATGTCGAGACCCTTGAAGCGTCAAACATCGCCAGCATCGAAGTGATATCCGATCCAGGAGTGAAATATGGTATCGGCACAGACTGCGTGATTATAATCCACACCAGGCGCAACCTCGCCGACAGCTTCAGCACATCGCTGATTTCAACCAACACCGTGGCTAACCACTATTCAAACTCTGAAATCATCAACCTCACATTCAGGCAGAAAGGGCTGGAACTCACCGCTAAGGGCTTATTCTCGCACTCCGACCTCCTGTTTGCCAATGAAATCACAGAAGAATCTTTCAGCACCCCGGCCTGGAATAAAGAATTGTCACAGACCGTGCGCCACAAAGACAATGGCGGATTTGCGGAAATCGGCATTAGCTATGACTTCTCTCCAACCCGGTCAGTGGGCGCACGCTATCAGTTCAACGGCACCAGATCCACGGAAGCCAACACCGTTGACCAGCTCATGAATTTCGCCGACGGCGCAAAAAACCGCAACCTCACGCTCGGCGAATCTCACTACACATACATGCCCAACCACTACGCCAACATCTACTACAACGGCGCCATGGGCAAAATCACGCTTGATTTCAACGGCGATATATTAAGTGCCGACAATAGTTCCGGTTCCTTGTCGGTAGAGCAAAGCAGCCTCCGCCCCGACTACAATGTCAGCACCCATTCATCTTCCTCAACATTCATGGCTGCCGAAAAACTCACCGCCACCATCAAACTCGACAAACTGCAGGTCATGGTCGGGGAAGAAGTCTCCCACACACGCATGGAATCAACCTTTTCCAACCCCGAGCAGATTGTCGCCGACAACAGCTCACTGTCGCAGGAGAACAACATCGCCGTTTTCGCCGAACTTTCGGCCACATTCGGCAAAATTTCCGCATCTGCCGGAGCAAGATACGAACACACCGACGCCACCTACCGCTTCACCCAGGCAGAGACCGAAACCACCCGACGCAAGCTCAACAACTGGTACCCCTCTGTAAGCTTCAACGGCCGGTTTGGCAACACAACAGTGTCAGCGTCATACGACTACCGCACCCTGCGCCCGAGCTACAGCCAGCTCGACGCATCAATCGTCTACATCGACCCATATTCGCTCAAACAGGGCAATCCCCTGCTCGAATCAGTCGCGCTGCATAACCTGAATGTCAGCGCACAATGGAAACAGGTCTGGGGCAACTTCTACTTTTCCGACCGGGCCAATCCCATCCTCAACTGCTTCGTTCCCTTTGCCCCAGACAGCCCCATACTGGTCAGCACATTCCGCAATTTCAACCCCCGCCGGGCAGTCGGGGCCAACATCGGCGCCGACTTCACCCTCGGCCTGTGGTATTGCAGCGGCAGCGTGGCTTTCAGGCATCAATGGTTCTCCATGCCTTTCAAAGGAGGGAACATCAACCTCGACGGCAACATGTATGGCCTGAACCTCAACAACCGCCTTTCGCTGCCCTGGGAACTCAAACTCAACATCAACTATTCAATGTATAGCGCCTGCAACAACTACAACACCCACTACCGCCCCACCTACGGCCTCAACGCATCCCTTTCCAGATCATTCCTCAAAGAGGCACTCTATGTTGAGTTCGGCGCCAACGACATCCTTCAGAAAAACAGCTCCACCTCAACCTCCTACGACAACTATATCCTTCGCCAACACACCAACATCGGCGACCGCCGCCGCTTCAACCTCTCCCTACGCTACTCATTCAACGCCACCCGCTCACGCTACAAAGGCACCGGCGCAGGCCAGTCCGAACTCAACCGCCTCTAATTTAGAGGCCTTCAGATGACAGCTATTCATAATTAACCAATATTAACCACAGCCATATTGTAAATAACAAATTCATCTTCTATATTTGCAAATACAAACATGCTCCAACCAATATCAAAACAATCAAAAACAAGCGCAATAAAATTAAATTAAAATAACCCTATTTATAAACTTAAAATCATCAAACATGAAACAGGAATGTATATTACGCTTAATTCTAAAGTCTCAAATGCCATGTGTATGTTAGGCTGATGCATTACAGCCTTAAAGAAATGCAACTATGCCAACCCGGCGTATAACAACTACTTATTCACTTTTTAATTCTATCGCACTATGAACCGAAAGAAAAAATCAAATCAGAGACATTAACCAAGCATCTTCTTTCAGACATGGAATCATTGAACATACTTGGAGGAAAAGATGGTAACGTAGACCCACAAGCCACCAACGTAGTCATTTGTATTATACATCACAACTGCCCTGGCCCATGCTCGGATCCACACAAACAAGAGGGTTGCGGAGGTAAAGCATGACATATAATTAAAGGCGTCGAAAGTTGCAAAACGCTAATTTGTAGGGATGCGCACTCGTGCGCACGTTGTGTCGCATCGTGCAATCTATCGTTTAATGGATACATGAGCGCGCGTTCCTACAAAAAAGAATTTTACAACATCCTTATGGTAACATAAACGTCTCCATCCTATTGTCCAAATTATCTCTAAATTTAATCCACCATCCATATTAATTAAATTATCACAACATGATTGCAAGCCGTTACAACTATTACATCAAGCATGGAGACCTGACAATTATCTTCAACGGCATATCTGAACGTTTCATTTATGTTTCAAACAAGAACATTGATTCTTTCAGAAATCTAATAGATAATCCAGACGTTAATCGAGACATTCATCCTTATCACATCGACCAATTTCATAAAAACGGATTCATCGTTGACTCTGATTATGATGAAAGAATATCTGTTAATCACAAATATTCATACAAGCAGTTTAAGAACATCTACCGCATAATGCTTCTGCCTACATATGAATGCAATCTAAGGTGTTGGTATTGTACTCAGAAACATGAAAGCATTCACATGAGTGAAGATATTCTTAAACGTGTCCGTCTTAATATCTCTTCGGCGATTTCATCAGGCAAGTATGCCACAATAATGCTTGACTGGTTTGGAGGAGAGCCATTACTGGCTTATGATGAGATTTTAGCATTAACCAGTTATACTGCGCAGCTGTGTTCCAAACACAATATGACATTTATATGTGGTATCACAACCAATGGGACTTTGCTTGATAGCGAAAAAATCTCCAAACTACGTGATGTCGGAATCACCAGCTATCAAATTACAATCGACGGAATTAAGTCCGAACATGACTCAATAAAACGATTGAGCAACAAATCCGCCTTTGAGAAAACATTAGAAAACATACGCTTGATACTTCCACATACACCTTGCACACTACGATTCAATTACACCCATAAGAATCTAAAGCCACAGGAACTGATTACACAAGTCTCGGAGCGAATTCCAGAAAATCTCAGAAAGAATATACGGTTTTCAATCCACAAAGTATGGCAGGAAGATGTATGCAATATCAATAAATCCGATGTGAATCATCTATTCACCCTCGCTAAAGATAACCATTTAAATCCTGACATGCCCAGTTATGACATGTGTTATGCCGATCAACAGAATTTTTTCTGCATCTTTCCAAACGGGAAAGTAGGTAAATGCGCATAGCACATGACATTTTTAGGCATTCGTCTCAAAGCACACATAAACAAGCATATACGCCTATTGCGAGTCAATTTCAAGTTAAAATGTCTTGCATCGCTTGCCTTTACCAACT
>CAJTFH010000006.1 GCA_910575545.1 Bacteroidales bacterium | reverse complement strand
GCCAATTTTTCCGCAATGCGCAAGTATGCGCTGGAAATGCTTAAAAAGCAAGACGACAAAATCAGTCTTAAGCGAAGACGCAAGAAATGTGGCCGTAATATTGACTATTTACTCAAGGTTTTTAAGGAAAGTTAAATCTCATGCGCCAGCCCTGAAAAATCCCCCACACTTGCATGTAGTTCCAAAAAAAATAATTACCTTTGTGCGCTCTTAAAGCAACAGCACTCAATAAAGAGCCATTCGGGGTGTAGCACAGTTGGCAGCGCGCCACGTTCGGGACGTGGAGGTCGGAAGTTCGAGTCTTCTCACCCCGACAAGCCAACAGACAAGGCGTTGTGTCGAAATTCGACCAACGCCTTTTTTGCATCCGGATGGAGAGGGTGCTGTCAGAATGGTTCAGATGGTAGGAGCCTGAGGGTGAGGGTGAAGGGAGTTGACTAAGGTCAATGACCGAACCCGAAGCCTTCGGGCGACGACCCAGATGAGCCATTATGACACACCCTCTTGTCTTATTTTTTGCATAATCATCTTAAATTATACATGCAAACAGCAATAAATCAACTTATTTAACTATCTTTGCGTTGATTGGGCAATCCACGAAAACTAAATGCCCCCTGAATCAGAACAATCTTTAACCTCTACGCAAAATATGAAAAATCTTTTTTGCCTTACGGCCATGGCATTGGCAGTCATTGCAACACCTTTGCCTTCGTTTGCATGCACAAGTCTTATTGCTGCCAAAGGCGCCACAACCGACGGCTCCGTCCTGGTAACCTACGCTGCCGACTCACACAACCTTTATGGAGAACTCTACAACCAGCCGGCAGCAGACCATCCCGAAGGCGCCATGCGCAAAATAGTGGAATGGGACACCGGCAAACCACTCGGTGAAATTCCAGAAGTGCCACACACATATGCCACCATCGGAAATATGAACGAACATGGCCTGGTGATAGCCGAAAGCACATGGGGCGGACGTGACGAACTCGCCGGTTCAGGCATAATCGACTACGGTTCGCTAATCTACGTCACCCTGCAACGCGCCAAAACAGCCCGTGAGGCGCTGAAAACAATGACCTCACTGGTTAAAGACTACGGCTACGCAAGCTCAGGCGAATCATTCTCAATCGCCGATGCCGACGAAGCATGGATTCTCGAGCTTATCGGAAAAGGCAAAACCGACAAAGGCGCCGTGTGGGTGGCTCGCCGCATTCCCGACGGCCACATATCAGGCCACGCCAACCATCCGCGAATCCACAAATTCCCGCTCAAAGACAAAAGCGGCGAAACCATCTACAGCCCCGATGTCATAAAATTCGCCAGGCAGCAAGGCTATTTCAACGGCAAAGATGAAGATTTCGACTTTTCAAAAGCATACGGAGTGACCGATTTCGGAGCCCTCCGCGGATGCGACGCCCGAGTCTGGGCCTATTTCAATAAATTCACCGACGGAATGGAGAGATACCTCCCATGGATCGACCGGGCTGAGGGTGAGCCGATGCCGCTGTGGGTAAAGCCCGATTCCGCTTTGACCGTCACCGATATGCACTGGATGATGCGCGACCATTTTGAAAACACCCCCTACGACATGACCAACGACATAGGCGCTGGCCCCTACGCAGTGCCATACCGCTGGCGTCCGATGACATTCAATGTCGATGGCCAGGAATACACACATGAACGCGCAATTGCAACCCAGCAGACAGGATTCTCTTTCGTGGCCCAGCTCCGCTCACACCTTCCTCAGGCAATGCGCGGCCTGCTGTGGTTCGGAACCGACGACGCCAACACATCCGTTTATCTCCCGATATTCTGCTCTGTAAAGAAAGCCCCCTCACAGCTCGGCCATGGCGACGTCAACACCCTCGACTGGAACTCGAACTTCTGGGTAAACAACTACGTTGCAAACCAGGCCTATAACCGCTACTCCCAGATGATCCCAGACATCCGGCGGGTGCAGAAAGCCCTCGAAGACAGCATAGCCGCCGACGTAGCCGTGGCAATCGAGCAGATTCCCGCATTCAACGACAATGAAATTGCTGCAAAACTCACCCAAGACCTTGCCGATATATGGGCGCAGAAAGCCACCATCGCATACAAGCAACTCGGCGACTATCTGTTTGTGAAATTCATGGACGGCAACCGAAAAAAAACCGATGAAAACCACCGGTTCATCAAATCGGAACACGGCTTGGCTGTCTATCCCGAATTCCCAGGCTACGACGAGCGCTACTTCCGCTCAATAGTCAACGACGCCGGAGAGCGCCTTAAAGTCCGCGAAATCAAATATTAACCCATTCAGTCCACCAAATGAGCCGAAACAACGATGAGCTCCAAGGAGTCACACTACTTGGAGCTGCCGGCACGAAATATGCCGACACATATTCCCCGCAGGTATTGGAGACTTTCAAAAACAAACACCCTGAAAACGAATACCTCGTCACTCTAAACTGCCCCGAATTCACATCGCTATGCCCGAAAACCGGGCAACCCGACTTCGCGAAAATCGTAATCCAATACATCCCGCGCGAAGACATGGTTGAAAGCAAAAGCCTCAAGCTCTACCTTTTTTCTTTCCGCAACCAGGGCGACTTCCACGAGGATTGTGTCAACATCATAATGAAAGACCTCATCAGACTGATGAACCCCCGCTACATCGAGGTCAGAGGCATATTCACCCCACGCGGAGGCATTAGCATCTATCCATTCGCCAACTACGGCGACGAACAACACCGGCAAATGGCACAGGCGCGTCTGCTCCAGGCAATGCAGCAGAACGCCTGACACACCTTATAATCACTTTTTGCAAAACAGATCTTATGGGAATTGTAGAACATCACCACGACAACAGCCTGTTCCTCCCTGCCAAGGAAAAAGAACTCGTGCTAACAGACCCTATGGTGCAGTTCCCCCGGAGCAAAGACACCCTGCTGGTGCTTTCCGGAGGAATGGATTCCACCACAATGCTATATGAATACCGCTCTCGCATAGCCCTGGCTGTAACTTTCATTTACGGCTCAAACCACAACCAAAGAGAAGCCGACTGCGCCAGATGGCACTGCGAAAGGCTCGGCATCGAACACCTCATGATACCTCTCGGATTCATGGCAGATTACTTTGAAAGTTCCCTGCTCAAAGGGGCCGGCGCCATCCCGGCCGGGCACTACGACGACAGCAACATGCGTTCAACCGTCGTACCCTTCCGCAACGGCATAATGCTAAGCGTAGCCGCCGGATTGGCCGAAAGCCGCAAGCTACACACTCTGATGCTTGCAAACCATGCCGGTGACCATGCAATCTATCCAGACTGCCGCCCCCCGTTTGTCAACGCCATGGCAAAAGCCATCGCAGAAGGAACCTACGACAGAATCGAACTACTCTGCCCATACACCAACCTTACAAAAGGGGAAATCGTAAAACGGGGAATCGAACTCGGAGTTGACTACCACCACACATATTCATGCTACCGGGGCAGCGAAAAACATTGCGGCAATTGCGGAACATGCACCGAGCGCCACGAATCCCTCGCCGAAGCAGGCCTTGACCCTGCCGACTTCGACTGAACCCGGCCATTATATATCACCAGCAATCCCACATCTATATGACAAGAATCCTTACAGCCTTAACGATTGCACTGACCGCACAGGCTGTCATCGCACAAACACAGCAACAACATACCCCCGAAATCTATGCATCCGTCTACTCCGCAAACTCATGGGTGGAACATCAGCTCGAGGAAATCGGGATTTACCGCTTCGCGGCCGACAACTACGCCCCGGAGCTTATAAAGCAAGACCCATATCTCGACGCAAGCGGCGGAGGGGCTATGACCGACGACTTTTACTTCTGCACTGTAGAACTCAACTTCGGCGATTTTGTTGATATTACCCACTACGCTTTCGACCCGGACACATGGACTGAAAGCCTCCGTCTGACCGACGGACTTCCCGGGGCAGTCGCCACAGACATGACCTACGATCCGCAGACCGCCAAAATCTACGGATGCTTCAATTCCGACAGCGGCGACGGATTCGTGTTCGGCACTCTTAATGAAGCCAACGGCCAACGAAAGAAAATCTCCGACATAGACATTCCATGGCTGGCATGCAGCATCGACCGAAACGGCCAGCTATATGCCATCGACATGGCCGGAAATCTTATGAAAGTCAACAAAGCCAACGGATCTGCCACCCTTCTTGGAAACCTGGGAATAACCGCCGGAATCCGCTCGACAGGAGCCATCGACCCGCGCACCGGGTTATTCTATTTCGTTGTAAGCAGCCAGGATGCCGACCGCGACCCCGAACTCGGATTCCGATTGACCCATAGCGACCTATACAGCGTCGACATAAACGCCGCAACCCCTGTGGCCAAACACCTCTATGCCTTAGACGATGGCGAAGTGATGGGTGGCATGTGGATTCCCGGACCCATAGCCGACAACGGAGCGCCCGACGCTCCCGACAACCTTTTTGTCAATTTCCCACAAGGAGCTTTAAACGGGACTGTTGAATTCTCCATACCGGCCAAAACATTCGGCGGGTCTGACCTGACAGGTGAAGTAAGCTGGAGCATCCGTGCAAACGGCGAACTCCTGGCCGAAGGCAAGTCAACTGCAACGGCGAAAATAAGCGCACCGGCGAAAGTCGACAAAGCCGGCATGTATCAAATCGAGCTGACACTCTCCAACCAGGCCGGACGCAGTCCAAAAGTGAAACAGAAAATGTGGCTGGGCCACGACATGCCCAGACCGATAACCGCAGTAGACCTCTCCTACGCCCAGGGAAAATTCACCCTTTCATGGAATGCACCCGCAGAAAGCGAAAATGGCGGATATTTCGACCCGTCGAAAATATCCTACACCGTGCTGCGACACCCCGACGGCAAAACATTCAACAACCTGACCGCCCCGGAATTATCCGATGAAGTGCCCATACCCGACGGACTCGAAGTCTACAGCTATGATGTCACCCTCAACTACAACGGCACCTCAATGCCACCCGTCACCTCAAACATATGGCGTCTCGGTTCAGTGAAATTGCCATGGAGCACCGAATTCAATGCCGAAAACGCCCTCGACCTATTCACAAGAATAGATGTCAACGGCGACAAAAACGAATGGTATCGTGAATGGGAATGGTACATAGAAGCAACCGATGAACTTGTAGCAGCTGTTGCATATCCCTACTCTTCAACAAACCCCGCCGACGACTGGCTGATCACTCCGCCTTTCATGCTCGAAACAGGGAAAACCTACACACTCGGATTCGAAGCCATGGTAATGAGCGAAAGCGACCCGGAACGCATGGCGGTCTACTACGGTGAAGCCCCATTGGTAAATCTTATGACAAACGAGATTTTCGCGCCATTTGCAATGACAAATATGTCGCCGGAACAACACTCCACCGACATAACCGTCAACACATCAGGCATCTACTATATCGGCTTCCATGCCTGCAGCGAACCCAACAAAAGCGGATTAGCACTTAAATCAATCTCGTTGACTGCAAAATCTTCAGCCATAGAATCAGTAGCATCACCCGATCCGATTGCTATAACCACTGATAACGGCACAATAACCATCTCCGCGCCGGAAGCCACACCATATTGCGTGACAACAGCCGACGGGCGCATAATCGCCTCAGGAACAACCACCTCCGAACCTGCCACCCTAATTCCCCTCCCAACCGGCATATACATCGTCAAAGCCGGCCCGGAAGCCCGGAAGCTCCACATCAACCGATAAATACCGCCACAAAAAGGCGTTGTGTCGAAATTCGACCAACGCCTTTTTGGCATCCGGATGGAGAGGGTGCTGTCAGAATGGTTCAGATGGTAGGAGCCTGAGGGTGAGGGTGAAGGGAGTTGACTAAGGTCAATGACCGAACCCGAAGCCCTCGGGCGACGACCCAGATGAGCCATTATGACACACCCTCTTTTTGTGGCGGAAAGCCTAAGCTCGCTTCATGTCATCTATATATCTGATTATCTGACAACCGCTTTTACCGATTCTTTATCAACAGTAACCACATATATTCCCGGCAACAGGTCAACCGCAAGAGTGTCAGAAGCCGGAACTCCCTGCCATAAAACGATACCGTCGGCACCCGTGACCAGAGTTTCAACACCCTCAGCCCCTTCAATCACAATTTTACCGGCCTCGGAATACACCCTTATTGACGAATCATCTGAAACCGCCACCAAGCCCGAAGTATGGATACTTATGATATTGGAAAAATAAGATTCCCCCTTATCATACACCGCCGTTACGGCATATTTCGGCCGTTGGTTCGCTGCAAAAGGCTCTCTCCACCCAGGTGTTGCCACTATTTCATCAGAGACTCTGACCCCGTCACGATAAACGTTATATCCAAGCAAAGTCAGAGCAACTGGCTGTGCATCGGCCGGTATATAGGAAATATCGTCTATGAGAAGCACAAACGCATTTCGTGATATGCAACGAATCGCAAAGTAGCGCGTTCCTTCCGGAAGTGAAACGGAATATTGCGTCCAGTTAGCAGGCACCTGAGGAGCAATCCCTTTCACTCGCTCAAAACTCGAAAGCTCCTTATCGGATGCAGACGTGAGCACCTCGATTGATTCCAGGCCATACATATCACTATAGCTTCGCGCAAAAAATGTTATAGTCTGGGCGTCGCCCGACAATTCCGGTGAAATCAGCCAATCATTGTTCTGACCGTCAACATCCCCAAACGCAGCCAGCATCTGATTACCCGAATGAGGCATCCAGCCCGTTGGCTGACCGGCACCGTTCACAAGAAGAAGCCCGGCATGAGCAGGATTGAACACCTGGAAAGCCATCGGTCGGCCTGCGTTCTCGTAAGGTATATTCGTGCTTGAGGTATTACTGATGGTAAATGTCCCCGGCCCTCCGTCAACATCCGCCAATGTCCAGTCTCCTATATTGTCAATCGAAAACTCCTCATAGCCTTCAAAACCGTCAGTCAAAGACTCCGGATCAAGCACAGAATTACCTAACGATGACCACTCAAGGCTAACATAACCGTCAGAATACGTCCCTGATAAATCATCGACTGTAGGATATACGGGCATCTCGACACTTACCATCTTCCCGATAAGGAGATTGTTCTCCAGATTCTCATCTTCATCATATATAACCTTGACCCCGAAAGACACGTTGCGCGACATCACAACCGACGGCACAATCTTGAATTCAAAATCCGCTGTCTCAAGAGCTTCCAACGGCACTCCGGGCAATGTTTGCAGATAAGATCCATTAGCCCATAGCTCCACATTATAGCTGGTGGCATTGGTCATACCGATATTAATAATCGATGCCGTAACAGTAGCCTCTGCTCCAACTTTGACCTTATCCGGCGCAGTTATGCCGAAAGCCGAAAGATCATGCACCGCCGGATCGTGCACCATAAGGTTGTCTACATGCAGATGCCGCCCGACATTGCCGCTGCTTCCGCGCAGACCCACCTGTATAAAACCCGAACAGTCAACACCCGACAACGGCACACGCACGATATTCCATCCGGCCTTAGACTGGGAATAATCCACCTTATAAACCGGTTGGAACGATCCGTGTTCAGCCGACACTTCAACCGAAAGCCCCCCTTCCATGCCATTGTTATAATAATACCAAAAATCAAAAACCGGCGCTTTGGCAGTGCTGACATCTATTTTGCCTGAATATATCAACGCCTCATCCTGATTGCCCTCAGGAATGAATGTCAACAAGCCTCCGTCACCATCCTGGGGATTTGCAATAGGGCTAAGTCCGATAATTGAGGTAAACCAACGCCCGCCATTACCCGAAAGATACTGGCCCCATGGATGAGTCTGGTTAACAGCATCCGGAAACGACTCCCTGAATGGAAGGCTGAAAGATGAACCTAACACAAGAATATTGGAACGGGCTGAGTTACCCATCCCCATATCATTAACCGCCGCAACCGACCACGCAAACATATCCTGTCCGTCAACCACTGGTATGAACCTATACTGATTCTCAGCAAGACCCTCTTTGATAATTTCCGATTCCGAATCAATAACTAAATATCTGAGCGCCGACGAATCGATATAACCGCCATTCGCGCCTGTCAAAGGGGGCTCCCATGTCAAGGTCACTATATCCGCGTCTTCACTGATTCGCACATTCCTGGGTAAACCCGGCACATCACATCCAACAAAGGCCGCCCCCTTGGCTGCCAGTCCGCGCTTCTCCCCGTAAAAGGCACGCACTGAATACTCGTTAACACCTGCCTGGGGGGTATCATCATAATAGCTATAAGGTTTATTTACTTCTGCCGGTGAAATAGTCTCCAGCACATCGTCACCACGATAAATCTCAACCTTCGACAACGTTGGCAAAGGTTCCCCGCCGATAGTCAAAGAAGGAGTGACAAATGCTATCGTAGCACCCATGCCACCCTTTCCGTCGGGAGTAATCTCAAGACCCGTCACAGCCGAAGGAGCTGACATGTCTGATTCTTCCACCACCTTGAGATTATCAACGATGACCACATCCATGTTCTTATCACTGCAGGCATGTATTCCAACATAATAATCCCCGTCGGCATCAACCTGCACAAGTTCGGAAACCTCAGACAATATCTTTTCTTCATACTCCTGCTCAGGGATAATGGTAGCCACCGCCCCGGTGGTGACACCCTCTATAGTTGCTGATGAGCCAAGCACCACCTCCATTTTCTCGGTATAACGCCAGCCTCCGCGTGCCCCCGCCATAATAGATATATTATAAAGTTTACCACCTTCCAGATGGATGGGGGGAGAGATAAGCCAGTCGTCTTTCGGGTTCGATGAAATATATGCACACCGCATATCCCCCTCCATTTCATCCTCATCATAATTATGGCTCCACGTCTTCCCATCGCCGGAAACATCAATTACCGTATAAAGTTCCGCTACCTTGGGATTATCGAAATCCTCCGAATAGGGCACAGTAAAGGCACCCCCTACAAGAAGTTTCCCCGACACAGCCGTTTCGCTCGAAAGATTCCCGTAATGCACCGTAACACCATATGAATACGATGTAAGGCCATCTTTACTATAAGGCTCGGAAAAAGAAGTTGCGCTCTGACGCTCGGCAACCGTCACTTCATCAGGATACCTGACCACCGTATAACGTAGACCCGCAGTATTGATAAACCCTCCGTTAGCACCCTTCTCAGGTGCATCCCAGCTGACGGTAACATTAACATCATCATTCCCTATATCCAGATTTCGCACCGGTGCAGGTGAATCCACACCGAACCATTGGGTTGTCCTCACAACAGGCGACTCCCCTGCATTATTCGATGTCACAACTTCCACCGTGTGCATACCCGAATCAGAAACAGAGGCCTCGATTGTGGCAAGTGACCCGGCTTCCACCATAGAAGATGCAACCGCGCTTCCATCAATCCGCACCGTATATGACAACATGCCAGCCAAAGCCACTCCGTCATACGTATAATCAGGAGCCACGAAAGAAATCCGGCCGGCCAGGCCACCGTTCTCAAACTCGACAGAAAGATTCTCCACCTTATTAGGTGCACCCGCCGCAGCTTCAGGAGGAAGCACATGCAACGCCGTAATCTGTTCGTCATTCAGGAAATCGAATATCTTCGAAGCATGTCCGTCTGTTACATCCACCTGGTATAAGGCTGATGAACCGTCGGCATGGCTGGCAGCCCAGTAAAGTTTTCCCGTGGAATCATCAAAATCTGCCGACTGCTTATATTTCGGCTCAATCCCTGTTGACCCAACCCAGGTGGCAACACCGCTCTGCTTGTCAAACTTGTTCAGATTCCCGTCTTCGTCAATGGCGAATATCACTCCATCGGCAGAAGCGGCAATGGCAAAATATTCACAAGGGAGTGTGGCTATTTCCGTACGCACAAGTGTGGCCGGGTCAAACGAACCGAAAACATAGCCGTTCATATCGTCGTTGTAGAATATGCCGTAGATTTTCCCGTCGGTAGCATCATACGTCATATCGTAACTTATGCACCCTTGATCCAGATCCCTAACCTCGACCAGCTCCCAGGTCGTAGCATCATAATGGTAGAAAGAGGGCAATACCATCCCGAAAATCTGGGAATAGCCAACATAATAATAATCATTCCCAACATAACATCCACCTCCGTTAGCACGGAACTGGTCGCCATTCTGCAAAACTGAAAACTGATATTCATTGGTTGCCCGGAAAGTGATAATAGAGGTGTCATCATTTCCGGCAGGACGCAGGTTGCAACCTTGCAGCCTTACATTCTCACCCTTCACGGGAGGGGCACCGGATCTGTTGCGCAGGGGCGTAACGCTCTGACGCCCGCCATCCACATGCATCCTCACTCGCGGATTCTTGAAAAGTTTCACATCCTCATCAAGCAGATTAAACACCATCCCCCTCTCAACATCCTCCGGACTCCTTCCAGACAGGCTCTCGGCCACGATTGGCTGGCATAGCCATCCGCCTATCACCATAGCGCCGGCTATCAGATAATTTTTGAATCTCATAAGAAATCATATTGGGTTAAAGACAAAAATCAAGGCGACTTTAAAGAAACCTTAACCTGCTAAAATTAGCACAATTTTCTTGAATAAGACCAAAAACTATGGAAAAATGCAAAAATATATCACATATTCATGACACTCAAAAAAACAGCTTCCCGTTCACGACACAGGAAGCGAATGAATCAACGCCAATATATCAACCGCGGCCTCCACAGTAGGCACTGAAGCTATCGCAAAAGAGCGGCGCCCGTTCTTCTCACGGATTTTGACCCTCAGCGGGTTCTGCTGCAGATAGGTTATCAGGCGGCCGAACATCGGCGACTGGTAATAGGCCTTGTTAGAGTCATCCACAAAATAGAGATACATCACACCCTGTTTCAACGCAACTTTCTCAATGCCGAGCTGGCGTCCCAGACGGCGTAGACGGGGCACACGCATCAGTTCAGCCGTCTCAGGAGGAATCTTGCCGAACCTGTCGATCAGGTGCGAGCGGAACTCCTGCAAATCCATCTCCCGCTCTATATTGTCAAGTTCGCGGTAAAGATTGATGCGCTCGCTCTCCTGTGGCACATACCATGCGGGCAGCAACAGCTCAAGGTCGCTCTCGATAACACAATCGGCAACAAATTCCTTCTCATCCTCAGGTTCTTCCGATGTGAAAGTGTCGGAAAATTCCTCTGTGCGCAGCTCAGTAACAGCCTCTTTCAATATCTTCTGATACGTCTCATAACCCAGATCGGCAATGAAACCGCTCTGTTCGGCCCCCAGCAGATTCCCCGCCCCGCGTATGTCAAGATCCTGCATCGCTATGTGGATGCCCGAACCGAGGTCTGAGAAACTCTCTATCGCCTGCAACCGCCGTCGGGCAACCGGTGTGAGCGGATTCCCCGGAGGCACCATCAGATAACAGAATGCCTTACGTGAAGAGCGGCCTACACGACCGCGCAGCTGATGCAGCTCGCTCAAGCCGAAATTCTGGGCATTGTTCACTATGATTGTGTTGACATTGGGCATATCAATGCCGCTTTCAATAATCGTCGTGGCCAGAAGCACATCATAATCATGGTTGGCAAAGTCGATAATCGCCTGTTCAAGTTTCTCGGGAGGCATCTGGCCATGGGCAACAAGCGTGCGCGCATCCGGCACAACCCGCTTCACCATCTGTTCCAGCTGATACAGCCCCTCGATACGGTTATTGATGATAAACACCTGCCCGTTACGCGACAGCTCGAAATTCACAGCCTCCTCAAGCATCTCATCAGTCAGCGTGTTGACCGACGTCATAATAGGATAGCGGTTGGGGGGAGGCGTGGTGATAGCCGACAGGTCGCGGGCCCCCATCAGTGAAAATTGCAATGTTCGCGGAATTGGGGTGGCACTCATCGTTATGGTGTCCACATTGACCTTCAGCTGTTTCAACTTCTCCTTAACAGCAACCCCGAACTTCTGCTCCTCATCGATAACCAGCAACCCCAGGTCTTTAAAGGCAACATCTTTCCCAACAATCCTATGTGTTCCTATCAGAATATCAATCTTACCGTCGGAAAGGTCTTTCAGAATCTCCTTCGCCTGCTTGCCGGTGCGTGCACGCGAAAGATACTCCACCCTCACCGGGAAATCGGCCAGACGATCGCGGAACGTATTGAAATGCTGATAAGCCAACACAGTCGTAGGCACAAGCACCGCAACCTGTTTGCCGTCAGTGGCGGCCTTGAAAGCAGCCCTGACCGCAATCTCGGTCTTGCCGAACCCCACATCGCCGCAAATCAGGCGATCCATCGGCCGGGGACTCTCCATATCCTTCTTCACAGCAGCCGTGGCCGTCATCTGGTCGGGGGTATCTTCGTAGATAAACGATGCCTCAAGTTCATGCTGCAGATACGAATCCGGGGAAAAGCTGAACCCCTTCTCATCCTTGCGGGCGGCATAGAGCCTGATCAGGTCGCGGGCTATATCCTTGAGTTTCGACTTGGTCTTCTCCTTCATCCTGTTCCAAGCCCCGGAGCCGAGCTTGTTGATGGTAGGCTCCACACCCTCTTTCCCCCGGTATTTGGCGAGTTTATGCAAGGCATGGATACTCACGAAGATGCAGTCGTTGTTTTTGTAGATGAGCTTTATCATCTCCTGGGTGGAGCCGTTGACCTGCGTGCGCAGCAACCCTCCGAACCGCCCCACTCCATGGTCTACATGAACAATATAATCACCCGTCTCTATGGCGCTCAGCTCCTTGAGCGACAGGGCGAGTTTACCGCTGCGCGCCCGCTCCCCTTTTAGGGTGTATTTATGGAAACGGTCGAAAATCTGATGGTCAGTGAAAACACACCGCTTGGCGGTGTGGTCAACAAAACCCTCATGCAATGTCGACATCACAGGGGTGAAGGGGATATTGTCATTCCGCTCGGCGAAAATCGCCTTCAGGCGGTCAATCTGTTTCTCACTGTCGGAAAGTATGCAGATCTGATACCCCTCGGCCAACAGTTGCCTGAACGAATCCGATATGAGATCGAAATTTTTATGGTAAAGCCCCTGCGGCGAGCAATTGAAATCAATCTGCACAAGTGATCCGGGCGCCGCGTCGGCAGGTTTCGATGCCGAAAAATGTAGTTTCGGAAACAACGCGAACCTCTCGGCGAAATCATCAGCGTCAATCAGGTTCTTCATCGCCGAAGCGTCACCCTCATCGGCAATCATAGCCGATGAGCTGAATGTTTCGGAAGCGACTGCCTTGATTCTCGAAACCACAAAACCGGCATCGCGCACAGCCACCAGCGAATCAGGGGCTATGAACTGCAGCACCGACTCACCACGGCCATTATCATCAGCGGAAACATTGGCGGATATAGCCACTGAATCCACCTTGCTCTCCGACAGCTGCGTCTCAATGTTGAACGTGCGTATCGACTCAATCTCATCTCCGAACAAGTCTATACGGTAGGGGAGTTCACCCGAATAACCGAACACATCGAGGATTGAGCCTCTCACAGCAAAATGGCCGGGCTCATAAACATAATCCTCCTCCTTGAAACCGTTTTCACGCAACCACACCTGGGTCTTCTCAAGGTCAATATCCTGCCCGGTTTTCAGCGGAAGTGTGTGGTCTGCCAACGCCTTGCGCGAAGCCACCCTTTCAGCCAGAGCTTCAGGATAAGTAACCACAACCCTAAGCGAAGCGTCATCGTTCCAATGGTTGAGCGTCTCAATCCTCATAATCTGCGAGGGTGGGTCGATGCGTCCGTACTTTATATCACGCTTATAGCCCGACGGGAACATCATCACAGCCCCCTCGCCCAGCAGCTTAGTCAGGTCATGATACAGATATCCCGCGTCATCAAGGTCATTGCCTATTACGACCATTGGCGATTTAAGCCGGTCTATACTGGCCAGAGCCATGGCAGCCGACGACCCCGATAGCCCGTGGAGTTCCACACGCGAGGCCGCAGCCTGGGCCACCGCCTGCTGTAAAGCCTTGCGCCGAGATGCTGTGATAAAAAGGGGTTCAAGTTCTTCAAGCGTCATTGCCAATCTCCTATTTTGCCGGCTTATGGGCAGCCTTTCCCGACAATATCGCCTTATACTTCTCAGGATTGTTCAGAACCGCCGAAGCTGAATCAAGCTCCGCGTCATGTTTCAACGCTTCTATGATGGCGCCACGGTCATAATAATAACGCTGAAGTATTTCCGAGGCAAGATACTCACTGATAGTCTTGCGGTTAAGATCCAGGTCGTGGTTAAGGTCATGCTTCAGGGTAACCTTAAGCGAATCGAGCTGTGCCTGAACCTGGTCGTTGAGATAGCCCTCGGTTTTGGTAGCCTTCTCCAGCTGTTCCAAAATAAGCTCACATGTGCGGTCATACTCAAACTTTGAAGGGTCTATGAATGCCTTGAACTCATTAAAAATCGTATCGGTTATCTCAAACTCCTCAGGCGAGGGAATCGACTCGTGGCGCGCGGCATAGCGGTTGGCGAAATCAAAACTCCAGTTGTCACGCACGATATTATAGACCAACCGGTTCCCTTCGGGATATTCCACCTTGATGTCGGGTGTTATACCCCCGCCGTCGCGAACCTCACGCCCCGCACGCGTATGCCAGACCGTGGTGAGGCTGTCGGGAATCCTGGCTACAGAACCGTCGGGATTGCGGTGGCTATAGTCTATCGCCTGTATCAGACGCCCCGAAGGGATGTAATATTTCGCTATGGTGAGCTTAAGCAGACCGTTATACGGGAGCTGGCGTGTTGACTGCACAAGCCCCTTGCCGAATGACCTCTCGCCAACAACCACCGCCCTGTCAAGATCCTGCAAAGCACCCGTAACGATTTCTGCAGCAGACGCTGAATTGCCGTTGACCAGCACTGCCAGCGGAATATCGGCATCAACAGGTTTGTGGGTAGTCTTGAATATCTTCTCGTTCAAGAGATCTCGACCCCGGTAACGCACCACTTCCGTGCCTTTGGGCACAAACAGCCCCACAACCTGAACAGCACTTTCAAGCAGTCCGCCACCATTGCCCCTGAGGTCGAGCACAATCGACTTGACTGACGGATTCTTTTTCAATTCCACCAAAGCATCACGGGTCTTTTCAAAGGTCTTCTCATTGAAAGTCGTTATCTGGATATAACCTATATCACCCTTGACGACACCGAAATACGGCACAGGGTCAATCTCTATCTTTTCGCGCGTAAGTTCAAACTCCACAATCGAATCGGCAACATGGGGGCGCTTCACTGTCACATTCACCTTCGTCCCCGCCTGCCCTTTCAGTCGCTTGCTGACATCGGCACTATGGAGCGACGTAACAGTATCGCCGTCAATGACAAAAAACACATCGCCCGGACGCAGCCCGGCCTTCTGTGCCGGTGAACCCGGCCGCGGTTCGGTCACATACACCTTCCCGTTGCGCTCGGCGATAAAAGAGCCGATACCGCCATATTCGCCTGTGGAAATAGTCATGAAATCGTTCTGGTCTTTCTCGGCGATATATTCCGTATAAGGGTCGATTTCATTGAGCATCGCATTAATGGCCGTAGTCATCGACTTGTCTGCATCTATAGTGTCTACATAGTTGGTCTGCAAGTTCTTATAAATCGACGTGAATATGTCGAGATTACGCGAAATATCGCCCTTCGGACTTCTCGTGGCAGCGAAGGCGAAAAGGGCTACAGCCGTCATCACGGCGGAAATTATGGCGGGAAGTTTTCTCATAAACAATGGCGTTGAACTTTCAATTGGCGAAATTACACATAATTATAACAACCACGGCACAATTTTTATCCAAAAACCTTTAAAAATCCGGTTATGCCACATGCTTTGGAAGCCGAAAAAAGCCGTATATTTGCAACATTACAAAACTGTTGATTATGGATAATTTCAGCTACTGCTCCCCCACTCGCTACGTATTCGGCCGAGGTGTGGAGAAAGAAACCGGACGGCTCACTGCCGCCATGGGTTGCGGCAAAGTGTTGATGGTCAGCGGAGGCGGCTCGGCACGCCGAAGCGGTCTGCTGTCGCGTGTTGAAGATTCGCTCCGCGAGGCAGGAGTGGAATGGGTGGAACTGACCGGCATACGCCCCAACCCCACCGACGACCGCGTACGCGAAGGAATCGGCCTGTGCCGCCGCGAAAGGGTCGAGGGGATACTGGCCGTCGGCGGCGGCAGCGTCATCGACACTGCCAAGGCCATAGCAGGAGGTGTCCCCTATGAAGGGGATTTCTGGGACTTCTGGGCCGGCAAGGCTGTCATGGAAACTGCATTGCCGGTGGGTGTGGTGCTGACAATACCCGCTGCCGGAAGCGAAGGTAGCGGCAACTCGGTCATAACCAAGCTCGACGGAATGCACAAAATCAGCCTCCGCACCGACATGGCGCTACGCCCCAGATTCGCCATAATGAATCCGGAAGTGACATTCACACTCCCCCCTTATCAGACCGCCAGCGGAATCGCCGACATGATGGCACACATCATGGAGCGCTACTTCACCACTACCGAAGAAGTGGAAACCACCGACCGCATAGCCGAAGGCGTGCTCAAGGCCATAATCGCCGAGGCTCCCAGGGTGATGGCAGAACCCACGAACTACGATGCCCGCGCCAACATAATGTGGGCCGGAACGCTCGCCCACAACGGCATTTGCGGTTGCGGGCGCCGCGAAGACTGGAGTTCCCACGGACTGGAACATGAGCTGTCGGCAGTATACGGGGTCACACACGGAGCCGGACTCGCCGTGGTATTCCCGGCCTGGATGACATTCATGGCCGAAAAGAAACCGGCCAAAATAGCCCAGTTCGGCCGCCGGGTCTTCGGGGTGGAAGAATCCGACAACCACTCGGCGGCCCTTGAGGCAGTGGACCGCTTAAAGGTGTTCTTCAAATCAATCTCCCTCCCTCTCACCCTCAATGAGCTGGGAATAGAAAATGCCGACATCGAGTTGCTTGTTCAAAAATTCCACGAAGACAAAGGCCTCCCATTCGGCCCCTATCACCCCCTCTATCCCGAAGATACCAGTGCCATCTACAAATTGATGGAATGAACCCCCACCACCATTAAAAACGTTATTCCGGGTAGCCGGGAAAAGTTCCAGGCTACCCGGAATAACCTATAGACATGCCAAACGGAATCGGAATAGAATCTTTGCTCGTTGCGCTCGGACTGACATTGCTCGCCGGCATGTCGACCGGCATAGGCGGCCTGTTGGCCTTTTTCACCCGCACCGACAACAAACGGCTTCTGTCGTGGGCAATGGGCCTGTCGGCAGGGGTGATGGTCTACGTATCATTCATGGAAATGATGCCCGAAGCAATCGGGAAACTCTCGCAGACCTTCACCGGCAAACTCGGCAACCTCTACGGATTAATCGGCTTTTTCGGAGGAATGGGTCTTATAGCGCTCATCGACCTGCTGGTGCCCGAAGCCCAGAACCCCCACGAAGAGCATTCCACAGCCCTCCTCGATAAAACGCCCTCATCCAATCACGGACACGACCTGAAACGCACCGGCATACTGCTTGCCCTTGCCATAGGAATCCATAATTTCCCTGAAGGGATGGCTACATTCGTATCGGCACTCGAAGGGTGGGATATCGCCCTCCCGATAGTGGCAGCCATAGCCATCCACAACATACCCGAAGGAATCGCCGTCTCCGTCCCGATTTACCAGGCAACCGGAAATCGCAGCAAAGCCCTGCGCTACACCCTCCTGTCTGGCCTCGCGGAACCTGCCGGAGCACTCGTAGGGGCATTGTTCCTCCTACCGTTCTGGACTTCAGCCATCAGCGGATGGGTGCTTGCAGCCGTAGCCGGAATAATGGTCTACATCTCTTTCGACGAGCTGCTCCCCGGCGCCCACCAGTATGGCCACCACCACATGGCAATCATAGGCCTCATAATGGGCATGGCCCTGATGGCCCTCTCCCTGCTCCTCTTCTAATCCTCCCATAACATAGCCATATCTCTCTGCATGGCATTACTGACAGCACGCCATTAGAAATTAGAAAAAAGAGCCACACCTATAACAGGCATGGCTCCGTATCGAGTTATTATGGCTTGCGATTATTTTGTCTCCTTCTCTGGCTTCACTCCCG
This sequence comes from Bacteroidales bacterium, assembly GCA_910575545.1. Classification (GTDB taxonomy): domain Bacteria; phylum Bacteroidota; class Bacteroidia; order Bacteroidales; family Muribaculaceae; genus UBA7173. The sequence continues at coordinate 126,196 of CAJTFH010000006.1, read as the reverse complement.
CACGCGTATAGCGGCTGTTCAGACCATTGATGATATCGTCGGTGATATCCAGAGCGGGATTGAACAGTTCACCCGGTGCATAAAGCAGTATGGCGTCGTAGTGGCGTGTCTTGTTATATTCTGCAAGGAAGTTGTTAAGCGAATCGATAAACTCCTCCTGCTGGCGCAAAGCCTCCTCCTGCGCTTTCGCCTGCAGGGATCCGAGATAGTTCTGGGCGGCCTGCTGCTTTTTGTTGAGCTCACTCATATCTGCGTTATACGACGCCTCTGACAGATAGCCGTTTGATTGAACTTTTTGCTGTATGTTGGATGCCATGCGGTTCAGTTCTCCCTCACGTGAGCGCTGGGCGTTCTGCAATTCGGTCATGGTGCGCAGGTTGGCTTCGTTGAAAGTCTTCACAAGGTCGTAATTGGCCATCACCGAATCCATGTTGTAATAGCGGATATTGGTGGTAGGCTCGAATGTGTCGCTCTCTACTTTCACGGTTTTCTTCTCCGCAGGAGCGGCGGTTTCATTGGCACCTTCTTTGCCTGAGCAGCTGCTGCCGAGCAGCATGATCGCTATGGCGGAGGCTGCTAATGTAATCTTTTTCATTGCGATTGGTGGTTATTTCTTTTTTGTTTTTTGCGCTTTAGCTGGGGCAGGTCGTGAACATGACCCGAAGGGAAACTGCCACCTTTCACAAACAGAACCTTCACGCCGAGCAACACAACACTCAGCGCAACAAGGCCTATCGCAAGCAGAACCATTTTCATCGGGCATTCACGCTTTTTCGCCGCAAATATAGGAAAGTTCGCTTGATTTTTGGCTATATGTAAATTTAATTTTGTAACTTAGGGTCGGAGAAACAACGATTTTAACAGTATTTTCCATTCGTAAATCCTTTTTAAAAGGACTTACCCTTAACCTTATTAACGCTTAGGGCGTTTTTGAGATTGTTGCAACCAATATTTAACCCCCAAAAGATATGGAAGTAAAAGACCTTCAACCCAAAGCTGTCTTCGAAATCTTCGATCAGATCACAAAGATTCCCCGCCCTTCAAAGAAGGAAGAGAAAATCCGCAAATACATCCTCGAATTTGCGAAAGACCGCGGCATCGAGGCCCATGCCGACGAAATCGGCAACGTCATCATGCGCAAACCGGCAACCCCCGGTCATGAAAACGCCCCCACAGTGATTCTACAAGGCCACATGGATATGGTCTGCGAAAGCAACGACAAAAACTTCGACTTTGAAAACACCCCCATACAGACAATCGTCGACGGCGAATGGGTGCGCGCAAACGGCACAACCCTCGGAGCCGACAACGGAATCGGAGTCGCAGCCGCTTTGGCCATCCTTACCGACGACACCCTCGTCCACGGCCCGCTCGAAGTCTTGATTACCATGGATGAAGAAACCGGCATGACAGGCGCCAACAACCTCAAAAAAGGCGAGCTGACAGGCTCGATTCTTATCAACCTCGACTCAGAAGATGATGCAGAAGTGTTTGTTGGATGCGCCGGCGGCATCGACACCGTGGCAACATTCTCTTATAACCGCTCTTATGCGCCCTCCGACTTCCACTACTTCCTTTTCGACGTGCGCGACGGTCTCGGAGGACATTCCGGAGGCGACATCCATCTCGGACGCGCCAACGCCAATAAGCTAATCGCCCGCTTCCTCTTCAATCTTATGAAAGAACATGAAGTTTCGGTGTGCGAAATCGACGGCGGAAACCTCCGCAATGCCATCCCACGTGCCGCCCACGTGGTGTTCGGCGTCCACACATCGCGCAAAGAAGATGTGCGCATCGCATTCAACCGCTATGCCGCCGACATCGAGCGTGAATACAAAGGCCTGGAAACCACCCTGAAACTTTCTCTCGACAGCGTTGACAAACCCGATTTCGCCATCGACTCGGCAACAAGCCGCAACCTAATCTTGTCGCTCTATTGCGCACCCCACGGGGTGATTTCAATGAGCCGCGACCTCGAAGGCCTCGTTGAAACTTCAACCAACCTCGCTTCAGTCAAGATGAAAGGCGACGACAAGATTGTTGTGACAACCTCACAGCGCTCTTCGGTCGATTCTCGGAAACTCGATATCGCCAACCAGGTTGAAGCCGTGTTCACTCTCGCAGGTGCGGCTGTCGAGCATGGCGACGGATATCCCGCATGGACACCCAACCTAGATTCAACAATCATGAAACTCGCTTCCGACGCCTACGAGGAACTCTACGGGGTCCGTCCGGCAATCAAGGCCATACATGCCGGCCTGGAATGCTCGCTATTCCAGCAGAACTATCCCGGCCTCGACATGGTGTCTTTCGGCCCCACGCTGCGCGACGTCCACTCCCCCTCTGAGCGTATGCACATCCCTGCCGTAGAGCGTTTCTATCAGCAGCTCCGTCGCACACTCGAAAAAGTGGCCGGACTTAAAAAATAATCAAACCGCTGCCCGTGGCTATAATGAACTTGATGACACTGAAACACATCCCGCAACAGAGTGGGATGTGTTTCAGGTTTCTTATATGTGGCCTACTGTTGTGGAGCGCTCCGGCACTGCAAATGGCAGCAGAAAAAACCGCCGAACCACCGGTTGAAGCCATCGATTCTGTTATCGGCTTGCTGACAGACTCACTGGCCGACGGCATGGAAGCGGGAATGGAACCACGCTTCTCCTCACTGACAGAAGAAGACTACCGACAGGTAGCCGAAGAACTCGGCGTGGAGGTAGCCGCGATAAAAGCCGTGGTCGACATCGAAGCCGGACCGCAGCACAAAGGGTTCTGGCAACCCGGGAAACCGTTGATAAACTTCGACCTGTCGATGTATCGCAAATTCGCACCACGCCGCAATGTCTCGCTGTCGAAAGCCAGGAAACGTGCGCCGGAAATCTTCAACCGCCCAAACGCAAAAAAATACGGCTCTTACCAAGCCGCACAACACGCACGTCTCGATGCCGCCGCCGCAATCGACTCAATATCCGCGTGGGAAAGCACATTCTGGGGCATGTTCCAGATCGGAGGCTTCAACTGGCGCAAATGCGGAGCCGGAAACATCAAAGAGTTTGTGGCAATGATGAGCCGCTCCGAGCGCGACCAGCTCGAACTGTTTGCCCGTTTCATCAAAAACTCAGGCATGGTCAACGATATCAAAAAACACAAATGGCTCCGGTTCGCTCTAAAATACAATGGCCCAAAAGCCCGCTCACGAGGCTACCACAAACGCCTGGCCGCCGCCTATAAACGTCATAACTCGCAATCACAACCACACAAAACAATGCAAAAAATCGAATTCTGACACATCGCTTTAAACAAATTCAATTCCCTAAACAACCAACACCCAAACTCAATTACCGCCCATGCATTTCACCGGACTCCTTTTAGGCATATGCACCTTTCTGATAATCGGGATATTCCATCCCATTGTCATCAAATGTTACTACTGGTTCGGCACACGCTGCTGGTGGTGGTTCCTGCTTCTGGGCATCGCCGCATCCATAGCATCCCTCTTCGTAAGCGCCATTTTCCCCCAGACCCTCCTGGGCGTACTCGCTTTCTCCTCCTTCTGGACCATCAAAGAAATCTTCGAGCAGCGCGACCGCGTAGCCCGTGGCTGGTTCCCCGATAATCCGAATAGAAAAAAGACGTCAGAAGCTGAAAAGCCGCAAGCATGAAGTAAGAGATAGCCCACGGCCATCCCGTTGAAATCGCCGGAGTCTCCAGTTAATTCACAAAAACATAAATTTCGCAGAACCCGTGTACCCGCATGGCGGGCGCATTGGCGAAAAGCAGGAAGCAGCGCCGTGAAGACGCAGACAAGGGTGTCGGTGTTTGAGCGAAGCGAGTTCCGCCGCCCCTGCGGATGCCGGCAAGCCGATTCCGCAGATTTTCGCCGCGCCCTCGGCCTTTTGGTTCTTTTCGGCCCGCGAAAAGAACTCCCCTTTATATTGTCATCTCGCCGCAAATCGGGCGCAAAAGGCAATTGCTTACCTGTTTGGCGCTAAGCCCCGTGCCGAACAGGAACATCATCTTGGTCAGAGCCGCTTCAGTAGTAATATCGTGACCCGAAATAACACCACAACGCGCCAGGCAGTCGCCGGTGAAATAACGACGCTGGCTCACCGCACCATTGGCACACTGGGTCACATTCAGCACCACTATTCCCCGGTCTATCGCCTCCTTGATCGGGCGGTTGAACCACTCGCAGGACGGTGCATTCCCCGCACCGTAGGTTTTCAGAACAACCCCCTTCACACCAGGTGTCTCAAGCTGCTGACGGAGGCTATGCTCCGTCATACCCGGTGTCACATAAACAACAATAACATCTGAGTTCAGGCCAAGATGCACTTTAAGAGGCGTCTTGTCATACACACGCCACAAAGCATCGTTGTTGAACTGTATCGACAAGCCTATTCGTGCCAACGGAGGATAATTATTGCTCTTGAAAGCATTGAAATTGTCGGCACTCATCTTCGTTGAGCGGTTCCCGCGCCACAGGTAGTTGGCAAACAGCAGCGCCACCTCCTGAACCATCGGCTCACCGTTGACCGGATCCACTGCCGCAGCAATCTGAAGCGCCGTAATGAGGTTCTCCTCACCGTCGGTGCGCACCTCCCCTATCGGCAACTGAGACCCAGTTATAATCACCGGTTTACGCAGATGTTCGAGCATGAACGAAAGAGCCGAGGCTGTATAGGCCATCGTGTCGGTGCCATGAAGCACGACAAAACCATCGAAGTCATTATAATTCTTCCCGATCTGCGTGGCAATCTGCTGCCAATGCGCATGAGTCACATTACTCGAATCTATGGGCGGGTCGAACTGCATATGCTCGATATCATAATCGAGCATCTTCACCTTAGGCACATTGTCGATAAGGTGGTTGAAATTAAACGGCCTGAGGGTGCGGGTCTCCGGATCCTCTATCATGCCGATAGTGCCTCCCGTATAGATAATCAAAATGCGTGGACGCCTTTTCGTTTTTTCCATTCTCGTTGCTTGTGTTGTTCCGGTATTACTTTATTATATGCCATCCGGCAAAAACTGGATTGGGAATCTACTGCCCTACATATTGAGTCCGGACGGGAGGGTGGTGCTGTCAGAACGGTTCATCTGAACCGTTCTGACACACCATCATAGGTTACTTCACCTGTGCCCCGGGCGTCACAGCCCCCGTAGGTCCGATCACCACAAGCGAGCCGTCGGGGTTCTGTGCCGACAGAATCATCCCCTGCGACATAACCCCCTTGAGCTTCCTCGGCGCGAAGTTAGCCACAAAGCAGACCTGCTTACCCACAAGGTCTTCGGGAGAATAATATTTGGCGATGCCGCTCACTATGGTGCGCTGTTCCATACCATCGTCGATACGGAACTGCAGCAGCTTGTCGGCCTTAGGCACACGGCTGCACTCCATGACAGTACCGACGCGGATGTCAACCTTCATAAAGTCGTCAAAAGGCACATCGGGCTGTTGCGGTTCAGGCTGCCAGTTTTTGAGTTTGTTCTCCTCCTTGATGCGTGCCAGGCGGTTGAGCTGCGCCTCGATGGCATCATCTTCTATCTTTTCAAACAACAGCTCCGGTTGCCCCAGAGTGGCTCCTGCCGCAATCAGGTCTGTTTTGCCAAGATCCTCCCAGTCGAGTTTCTCCAGGGCGAGCATACGGCGCAGATTCTCGGCCATGAATGGCAGGAACGGCGCGAAAGCCACATTAATATTCGCGCATATCTGCAAAGCCGTGTTCAGAATCGTGGCAACGCGGCCCATATCGGTTTTTGCCACCTTCCACGGCTCTGTCTCCTGCAGGTATTTGTTCCCCAGACGGGCTATGTTCATCGCATCTTTGAGCGCTTCGCGGAAATGGAATGTATCAAGATTAGCCGTCAACGATTCCCTGATTGAGCTCAGCTCATCAAGAGCCTCCCGGTCAACCGCCTCCAATGCGCCCGCTTCCGGCACAACTCCGGCAAAATATTTGTGGGTCAGCACCATGGCGCGGTTTACGAAATTGCCCAGTATCGCCACAAGCTCCGAATTGTTGCGGCTTTGGAAATCGCGCCACGTAAAATCGTTGTCTTTCGTCTCCGGGGCGTTGGCCGTCAGAACATAACGCAACACATCCTGTTTGCCGGGGAAGTCGCGCAGATACTCATGAAGCCATATCGCCCAGTTGCGTGAGGTCGAAATCTTGTCACCCTCAAGGTTAAGGAACTCGTTGGCCGGAACATTGTCGGGAAGCTGGAAATTATCTCCGTAGGCCATCAACATCGCCGGGAAGATAATGCAGTGGAACACAATGTTATCCTTCCCTATGAAATTAATCACACGGCTCTCCGGGTCTTTCCAATATTTTTCCCAGCTGTCGGGCAGCAGCTCCTTGGTGTTCGAGATATAGCCTATCGGAGCGTCGAACCATACATAGAGCACCTTCCCGTCTGCTCCCTCGACAGGCACAGGCACACCCCAGTCCAAATCGCGGCTCACCGCACGCGGCTGCAGACCGAGGTCAATCCACGATTTGCACTGGCCGTAGACATTGCTCTTCCACTCCTTGTGACCCTCGAGAATCCATTCGCTCAGAGCCTTCTCCCATCGGTCGAGCGGCAGATACCAGTGTTTGGTCTCTTTCAACACCGGAGTGTTGCCGGTGATGGCGCTCTTGGGATTGATCAGGTCTGTGGCATTGAGGCTCGACCCGCATGCCTCGCACTGGTCGCCATAAGCCCGCTCATTATGGCAATGGGGGCACTCTCCTGTGACATAGCGGTCGGCGAGAAACTGGTTGGCCTTCTCGTCATAGAGCTGCATCGAACTCTTCTCCACAAACTGCCCGTTGTCATAGAGACGGCGGAAAAACTCCGACGCCGTGGCCGAATGGATATCGCTCGTGGTGCGCGAATAGATGTCAAACGACACACCCAGCTCCTCAAAACTGTCTTTTATTATTTTGTGGTAACGGTCAACAATATCCTGGGGGGTCACACCCTCAGCCTTGGCCTTGATGGTGATAGGCACCCCATGCTCATCGCTCCCGCCGATCATGACAACATCCTCGCCACGCATCCTCAGGAAACGGGTATAGATGTCGGCGGGAACATAAACCCCGGCCAGATGGCCTATATGCACCGGCCCGTTGGCATAGGGCAGCGCGGTTGTCACAAGTGTCCGTTTGAACTTTTTTTCCATAATCTTCATCTGAATTTATGCCGGCCGGTTCCACGGCCGCCTATGCTCTGAGAGGCACAACTTTAACACAGCTATAACGACATGTCCAGCAATCCCATAAAAACATGTTGGGCACTCCCATGAAGACATGCCGTTATAAACCGCAAAATTACACAATTTTTCCTAATCCCGAAACCCTAAAAATCCCAAATAACGCCTAAAAAACTATGCATTCCCATTGCCAACCCGAAAATAATACTTACCTTTGCATCGGCTTTAGGCAGATTCATCCCTGTTTGAGCCGACCGGATTGTCTTATGGTGTAATGGTAGCACTGCAGTTTTTGGTTCTGCCTGTCTTGGTTCGAATCCAGGTAAGACAACACCTCCAAGGAGTTAAGCCCCACCGCTTAACTCCTTTTTTCTTTCCTAATATCGGGATTAGGGGCAAGCCTAAATATCTTTGGATAATTTAAATGAGCAAAGGATGGCAAACCCATGTTACACCTTCATGCAATTCATGATTTTCCATACTCCACCCAATTTAAACAATCTCTTAATCCTTAAAAAGACTTCGAAAAAAGAAGACCAAACAGATGGCGGTCTGTGAAAAAATCTATACCTTTGTGCTTATCAGAAACGACATTTCACATTCGCGCCCGGCATCCGTGGCCGCACCTGCCTCAGACTGCCCTCAACACACGAATCTCACGCGAAACCCGAACTTGATTTTTTAACCTTCTAAATCAATTTTTAAATATGAGAAAACGATTACTCCTACCTCTCCTTACAATCCTCTGTGCATTGGGGGGGGTAAACTCACATGCCGAAACCATTGAGTTGAATTTTGGGCCCAGCACAACATCCGGCCTTCCTACCAATTTTGCCACGAAAGAGACAAATGTAGATTTCAACGGTTATACCCTGACGATGTATCAAACAAAATGGCAAAAAAGCAAAGAAAATTCATACATTGCATTTGCCAAACTCGACGGTGCATCACTTTCACTGCCATCATTTCCGGGGAAAATTATAACATCAATTGCAATCACATGCCAATCAACTACAAAATCAAAATTCGATTTGTTTGAAAACGGTTCAACAACAGCATTGCACCAATTCACATTCTCTGCAATGGGCGACAAAGGAATCCAGACATTCAACATTCCAGAAGCCAAGCAAGCTGCAGGGATAGCCTATAAATTTGTAACCGCGAATACTGGCAACCAGTGTGGTATAGGGAAAATAACTTTAACATTAGAAGAGGCTGGCGACCCGTCGAAAACCGATGTCGAGCTTGACTGGGGCGTTAAAGAGGTGAACGTGCTGGCCGGAGAAGAACTCAAAGCACCAGCTCTGACAGTCACTCCTGCGGAAGCCAAAGATGCAGTGGTTTACACGTCGAGCAACGAGGCCGTTGCCAAGTTTGTTGAAGGCAACCTCACACTCACCGGCTTCGGCACAACCGAAATAACCGCCGAAATCAAAGACAACGAAACCTATAACAACGCATCGGCAACATATACCCTCACCTACGCCAAAAAGAACCCCGAGCTCCATTTTGAGCGCGAAGTGCGCTACGGCAAATTGGGCGTGGGCGTTGTTTGGGAAGCTGCCAAGCATGTTGGCGACGGGGCTGTCACCTACGCCTCATCCAACCCCGAAATCGTTGCCGTCAACGCAACCACAGGCCAAATCCTCCCCGAAGACGTTAAAGCCGTCGGCACAGTAACAATCACCGCTACAGCATCCGCCACTGACACATATTCTGAAGCAACTGCCAAATACCGTATAATTATAGAGGACGCCAATGCACCACAAATCGGTCGCGAGACATTTGATTTCACAACCGAGAACCCATATGGAATGACGACATATAATACCGGAGACACCTATGAGTCAGAAGTCAGCAGTGTTACATCGGGGAATGTAGTCATGTCATTCTATGGAGATTATCGTTCATATAAATATAACAGTCAGTCAACCCAAGGAGATTTTCTCACTTTTAGAAAAGTTTATAACGGCGTTACATCGTCATTCACAATCACAGTTCCTACCGATGGTATAATTGAGAAAATAACTATCAACACAGTGGATAAATTTACACCATCAGATGGAACAACTCTAGCTACTGGCGACGGTGAAGAAACCGGATTAAAGGTATGGACTCCTGCCGAGGGAAAGGAGTTCAATACAATAACGTTCTCGAATAAAACTACCAGTACAATTAAGCTGAAGTCTGTAACCGTAGTCTGGAAAAATAAAACCTCCGATCTTGAGATTGCCGACCTGTCGTTTACACAGACTGTCTACAACACCACTGTTGGTGTCGAGACCGAGGTAAATGCAGTCAACAACCCCAACAACGTGGCTACCACATACTCTATCGACTGCCTGAACCCTGACGAATACACACTCACAGAAGCTGACGGCAAACTTGCCATAACAGTTGACAAAGTGGGCGTTTACACCCTCCGCGCCAAGAGCGATGCCACCGACACCTATCTCCCCGGCATCGCAATCCTGCGCCTTAATGTCTTCCCGCAGGTTGACTTCCTGATGAATGGCGACCCCACAACTCCTGTTGAGAACTTCATCGACCTGCCCGAAGGGGGAGGCAACATCGCATTCGGTGAACTGCCCGTAACCGTTGACCTCTATTATCTCGACGAAGTTTCAGAACCGGCAGCTCCGGCAGCACTTGCCGAACTCGACAAAAACGACTTCAACCTCTATGACGGCACTCCCGTAGAGTTCGCCAACCCCGGCACACTCCACTACTTCATGCGCTATGCCGATGCCTACGATTCTCCAATCTACTCCCTCGGAGTGAAAGTCAACGGCCAGTCTTCAGGCATCGAAAACGTAGCCGCAGAAGCAACCGACGCCCCGGTTGAATATTTCAACCTCCAGGGCATCCGCGTTGAAAACCCCGCCAACGGCCTCTACATCCGTCGCCAGGGCAATACCGCCTCCAAAGTAATCGTGAAATAACCCTCTCCCATTGCGCGGTTTTCAAACCGCAACCCGCATCAAGGCGTTGTGTCGAAATTCGACCAACGCCTTTTTGGCATCCGGATGGAGAGGGTGCTGTCAGAATGGTTCAGATGGTAGGAGCCTGAGGGTGAGGGTGAAGGGAGTTGACTAAGGTCAATGACCGAACCCGAAGCCCTCGGGCGACGACCCAGATGAGCCATTATGACACACCCTCTGCTTTTCCATAAAAACACCGGTCTCCCGCCAGTCCGCTTTGGATGTGCTGCATAACTCCGGATTGTAGGGATACACGATCTTTCATCCGAATTATTACTTCCGAAACGCCCATACGCATATATGCACAAAAAAAAAATTACTCGTCGTCACGACGAATAATCTTCTTACCTTAAATCTAATACCATGAAAAACTGATGCAAAGATACAGCTTTTATGTTTTGCAACATAGTTTTTGGGCGAAAATATTCCATATATTAACTTCAATTAACACAAATGACCATCCACACACCCCTGCATATACATCCGTTAACATTTGCATCGGCAAAACATCAAATCCATGCCATCCTCCCACATTATGGCATGCACAAAAATCATGCGCCCTTAACTATGTTATCAATGGTTAAAGGCTTCGGCCTCTTTAGGTTAAATGTGGTTAAAGACGGGTCGAATATGATTTTTATCATATTTTTATGGTGGGGAATTTGGTAATTTTGCAACCGAATATCAAAAATCGGCCATATTACGGCTTTGACAGACCGCAGATTAGGCGAATTTTTCAGGAGATTTGACAAATATCTAAAGACTATTCTAAGGATAAAAAAGACCAAAAGTAGATATTAAAAAACGAAAGCAATGAAGAAAAGCAGAATGTTCTCGCTGGTGGCAACAATAGGAGCCACGGCGACCATTTTCGGCCTGACATCGTGTGGCGAAAAGACCCAGCAGATGGGTGACATGACGCCCGAAATCGCCACCATCACAGTGGCTGAAGGCACATCAGACCTCGCAAGCAACTACGCAGCAACCATCAAAGGTAAAACCGACATCGATGTGCGTCCCCTCGTGTCGGGATTCATCACAAAGGTACATGTCGACGAAGGACAGCGCGTCAGCAAAGGGCAGACTCTCTTCACCCTCGACCAGGTGCAATACCAGGCGGCAGTCGACCAGACCCTCGCGCAGGTGAACGCTGCCAGAACCGCCGTTGAATCAGCCCGCCTCACCGCCGACAACAAACAGCGTCTGTTCGACAAAAACATAATCAGCGAATATGAAAACCAGCTCGCGAAAAATCAGCTCAGCCAGGCTGAAGCCCAGCTCAGCCAGGCCAACGCAGCCCTGACCACAGCCCGCAAGAACCTTAGCTACACGGTTGTGACAGCTCCATCCGACGGCTTCGTAGGCTCCATTCCCAACCGCGAAGGCTCGCTGGCATCGCCATCGATGGTGACACCTCTCACCACAGTGAGCGACAACTCCGACATCTACGCCTACTTCTCAATCAATGAAAAAGACATCCTCAACCTCACCAACGAAGGGAAAAAATCGCTCAACGAGGCCATCAGCGAGCTGCCCGATGTGCAACTCCAGCTGGCCGACGGCACCATCTACCCCGAACCGGGAAAAGTGGCAACCGTCTCAGGCGTAATCGACAGCTCGACAGGAGCGGCCAACGTGCGCGCACGCTTCAAAAACATCAACGGTATGCTGCGCAGCGGATCAACCGGACGCATCCTTATCCCCAACCGCATGTCCAACGTGATTCTCGTGCCGCAGCGCGCCACATTTGAAATCCAGGACCGCCGCTTTGTCTATGTTGTCAACGACTCAAACAAAACCGTAGCCACCCCCGTTGAAATCTCTCCGATGAACGACGGAAAGCAGTTCATCGTCACTTCCGGCCTCACCCCCGGCCAACGCATCGTGGTTGAAGGGGTCGGAACCAAGGTAAAAGACAACATGCCAATCAAACCGGTCGACGCAGCCGCTGCCCCCAGGCAGCAACAAGCCGCCGCACAATAAGTCGGCATCACCCCCCAAGGCGAGCCGCAACATTAACTTAAAATCCATTCACACAGCAACAAACAGATGAAACTGGATACATTTATCAACCGTCCGGTGCTATCGACGGTTATCTCAATATTCATCGTGCTGTTGGGTCTGATCGGATTGGTGTCGCTGCCAATCACCCAGTATCCCGACATCGCGCCTCCAACCATCTCGGTGAGCACAACCTACTCCGGCGCAAACGCACAGGCCGTGCTCAACTCAGTGATCGCACCTCTCGAAGAATCAATCAACGGTGCCGAAGGCATGACCTACATTGAGTCGACAGCAACCAACACCGGCGCCGCAACAATCAACGTGCACTTCAAACAGGGATTCGACCCCGACATGGCCGCCGTCGACGTGCAGAACCGTGTGTCGAAAGCCCAGAACCTCCTCCCCTCAGAAGTCCTCCAGGTGGGTGTGCTCACCCAGAAGCGCCAGTCATCGATGCTCGTGGGCATAGCCCTCTACACCGAAACAGACGCCTACGATGCCGAGTTCCTCGACAACTACATGAAAATCAACATCATTCCGGTTTTGCAACGTGTTCAGGGCGTGGGTGATGTCATGTCATTCGGCGGCGATTACTCCATGCGCATATGGATCAAACCCGAAGTGATGGCCCAATACGGCCTAAACCCTTCAGATGTGGCTGCAGCCCTGCGCGACCAGAACATCGAAGCAGCCCCCGGTTCATTCGGCGCGCAAGGAGACCAGAGCTTCCAGTACACCATGAAATACCGTGGCCGCTACTCAACCCCCGAAGAATTCGAGAACATAGTAATCAAATCGACCCCCGACGGCCAGACACTCTACCTGAAAGACGTTGCCGACGTAGAACTGGGCATGGTTACATATGATTTCGGCTCTACCCTGAATGGCAAGCCCTCGACCATGTGTATGGTGTTCCAGACCGCAGGCTCCAACGCCACCCAGATTATCAACGACTGTCTTGCACAGGTGAAAATACTTGAGAAAGACCTCCCCGCAGGGCTGAAGTTCGCCATCCCGATGAACAACAACGACTTCCTTTATGCTTCAATCAACAAGGTTGTCCACACCCTCATCGAGGCGTTCATACTGGTGTTCGTGGTGGTCTACGTCTTCCTTCAGGACTTACGCTCAACCATCATCCCCGCCATCGCCATCCCTGTGGCCCTTATCGGCACATTCTTCGTGCTCAACCTCATCGGGTTCTCGCTCAACCTCATCACCCTGTCGGCCCTTGTGCTCGCAATCGCCATTGTGGTCGACGACGCCATCGTGGTGGTCGAGGCGGTCCACGCCAAACTCGATGCGGGCTACAAGAGTTCGCGCAAGGCTTCTATCGACGCCATGAACGAAATCGGAGGCGCCATCATATCAATCACCCTTGTGATGATGCTGGTGTTCATCCCCGTGTCGTTCATGCCCGGCACCGCAGGTATCTTCTACCAGCAGTTCGGTATCACCATGGCAATTGCCATCGGCTTCTCGGCGCTCAACGCCTTGACGCTGTCGCCGGCCCTCTGCGCCGTATTCCTCAAGCCCCACACCGACGAACACGGGAAAAAACGCAACTTCGTGAAGCGTTTCCACCACTGTTTCAACGTGATGTATGACGCCCAGCTCAACAAATACAAAAAAGGCGCCAACTTCTTCATCCGCCACAAAGTGTCGTCAGCCGTAATAGTGGCCGCATCAATCGCCGCACTCGTATGGCTAATGGCAAAGACACCTACAGCCCTCGTTCCGAATGAAGACACCGGCACATTCTTCGTGATGGTCGACATGCCCCCGGGCACATCGCAGGAGCGCACCAAAGAGACAATGGATAAAGTCGACGCCATCCTGGCCAATATTCCCGCCATCGAATACCGCAACACCATCCTCGGCTACAGCTTCATCGCAGGTCAAGGCCCCACCTACGGAGCTTTCATCGTCCGCCTCAAAGACTGGAGCGAGCGAAACAGCAAAACCGAAAGTGTCGACGCAATAATCCAGCAGTTCTACGGCATGGCCGGGCAGCTGGTCAAAGACGGACGTGTAATCGCATTCGCGCCGCCGATGATTACCGGTTACTCCGCAACAAACGGTTTCGAGCTTAAGATGCAGGATAAGACCGGCGGCAGCATCGATGACTTCTTCACCGTGGTGCAGGGATTCCTCGGAGCGCTCAACCAGCAGCCCGAAATCCAGATGGCCTACACAACCTTCAACCCAACCTTCCCGCAATACCGCATCGACATCGATGCCGCAAAAGCCCAACAGGCAGGGTTGTCGACCACCCAGATTATCTCCGCCCTCCAGGGCTACTTCGGCTCGATGTATGTCAGCAACTTCAACCGCTTCGGTAAAATCTACCGCGTGATGATGCAGTCGGCACCCGAAGCCCGCGTGTCGCCCGAATCGCTGCGCAATATCAAAGTGCGCGGAAACAGCGGAAAGATGGCATCGCTCGAAAACTTCGTGACACTCACTAAAGTCTACGGCCCCGACCTCATGACCCGTTTCAACCTGTTCCAGTCAATCGCCGTTACAGGTAACCCAGCCCCCGGATATTCCTCCGGTGAGGCCTTGGCCGCCATCGAGCGTGTTGCCCAGCAGACACTTCCCGCAGGCTACGGCTTTGAGTACTCCGGCATGACACGTGAGGAAGGCAGCGGCAACAGCAACGCCACCGCCATCATCTTCGGCCTCTGCCTGCTGTTTGTCTACCTGTTGCTCTCTGCCCAGTATGAGAGCTACATAATCCCGTGGGCTGTTATCCTTTCGATACCCTTCGGCCTTATGGGGTCGTTTATATTCGCACATATATTCGGCATAACCAACAACATCTACCTGCAGATCGCCCTGATTATGCTCATAGGTCTGTTGGCCAAAAACGCCATCCTTATCGTTGAGTTCGCCCTGGAGCGCCGCCGCACAGGTATGTCGATTATCAACGCTGCCATCGCCGGAGCCGCAGCCCGTCTGCGCCCGATTCTGATGACCTCCCTGGCGCTGATTATCGGTCTGCTCCCGATGATGTTCGCATCAGGCGTAGGCGCCAACGGCAACCGCGCCCTCGGAACCGGCTCGGTCGGCGGTATGCTAATCGGCATGATTTTCCAGATTTTCATCGTGCCCGCCCTGTTTGTGGCCTTCCAGCTCATCCAGGAAAATATTACCCCGATAAAGTGGAAAGACACTGACAACGAAGGCATCGAGAGCGAAATCGAGCAATATTCACGCTAAACAGGGTGCCCCCCTCCTGCGGGTCGACGGTTTGACCCGCAGGGACAGGGCTTCCTAACAACGAAACGAATAAAACCCAATGAAAGCAAACATAACAATAAAGATGTGCGTGGCCGCAGCACTCGGCGCAGGGATGCTCTCGTCGTGCCACATCTACAAAAAATTCGACATGCCGCAAGACACCGCCATGACGCGCGAGTATGTCGAAGCCAAAGAGGCTCCGGTTGACTCAACGGCCTACGGCAACCTCAGCTGGCAGCAAGTATTCACCGACCCCCTGCTGCAAGACTACATAAACCGCGCCCTGGCCAACAACATCAACCTCGACAACGCAAAAATAAACGTCGAAGTGGCCCGTGCCAACATGCTCGGCGCCCGTCTGAGCTATCTGCCCGCAGTTGCCATCAACGCCAACGGGGCAAACGCCTGGTATGCCGGCAACGAAGTCGGCTGGAACTACACCATCCCCATGGCCATCAGCTGGGAAATAGATGTTTTCGGCAAAATCCTCAACAACAAACGCAGTGCCGAAACTGCAGTGAGGATGCAGCAGGACTACATGCAAGCCGTACGCTCGCAGATAATCACCGGTGTGGCTTCATGTTTCTACTCAATCGCCAACCTCAACGCCCAGCTTCAGCTGAGCCGCGAAACCGCCGACCTGTGGAAACAGAACGTCGAGATAATGAAAGACTATAAAGAGGCCGGACGCGTAACCCAGGCCGCCGTGGTGCAGAGCCAGGCACAATACTGGTCAATCCTCGCATCGATAACCGACCTTGAAACCGCCCTGGTGCAAGCCAACAACTCCATGTCGCTGCTGCTCAACGAGCAGCCACAGACATGGGCAATCCCTGCCGACGCCCGCATGGAAAACCCGCAGGTGCTGCGCGAAGGCGTGCCTATGCGTGAACTGGCAATGCGCCCCGACGTGCGTGCCGCCGAAGAAAGCCTCGCCGTGGCCTACTACGCCACCAACTCGGCGCGGGCAGCCTTCTATCCCGGATTGAGCATCTCAACCAACGGCGGGTTCACAAACCTGCTCGGATCTATAATCAAGAATCCGGGCGACTGGTTCGTGCAGCTGGCAGGGTCGCTGGCAGCCCCCCTGTTCTCACGCGGACAGAACATCGCCCGCCTAAAAGGCGCCAAACTGCAGCAGGAGCAGGCAATGAACAACTTCGAGCAGACGCTTCTCAATGCTGCAGCCGAAGTCTACAACAACTGTGTCGCATTGGAGAAATCGGCCGAGAAGAGCGCATTCCTCTCAAAACAGGTCAAAGACCTCGAAGAAGCCGTTGAAGCCACCAACCTGCTGATGGCCTACGACGGGCGCACAACCTATCTCGAAGTGCTCACAGCCCAGTCGAGCCTCCTGAGCGCACAAATGAGCTTCCTCAGCACCGAGCTATCCCGTCAACAAGCTCTGATCAACCTCTACCAGAGCCTCGGAGGCGGCCGATAAAGCTATTACAGCTATAAAGGCCATTAACACCTATAATAACCTTTGGTGCTTTACAGCCCGGCTAACGATATCGCCTGAAATTTTCCAGAGGATCAAGCAAAAAAATCCTGTGAAAATTCCGGGCGATTCCTTTTAAATTAGTAACTTTGGGAAAGCCATGCCTCCGGAAACAGCACAATGCCCCGTGGGCGGCAGTCAACCCTCTAAATCCTCACACACTATGATTAGCCCGTTAGCTCATGTTGACCCGTCGGCAAAAGTCGGCGCCAACGTAAAAATCCATCCGTTTGCATTCATCGACAAAGATGTGGAAATCGGCGACGGCTGTGAAATAATGCCCTATGCCTCCATAATGGCAGGAACCCGCATGGGCAAGAACAACAAAGTCTACCAAGGCGCAATAATAGGCGCCGACCCCCAGGACTTCCGCTGGAAAGGGGAAGCCACCTACTGCCATATCGGCAACAACAACACAATCCGTGAGCACGTAATCATCAACCGTGGGATCCACCCGCAAGGGGGCACCCTCATCACCGACGAGAACTTCATCATGGCCGACTGCCACATAGGCCACGATTCCCAGATCAAGGGAAAATGCGTGATCGGCAACGGTGTGGCCATCGCCGGCGACTGTATCGTTGACGAATGCTCGATCCTATCGTCGAAATGCATACTGCATGAAGACTCAAAAGTAGGCAAATGGTGTCTCATAAAAGGAGGCTGCCGCATAGCCGGAAACGTGCCACCCTATGTAATCATAGCCCATAACCCTGCGGCATATTTCGGGGTAAACGCCTATGTGATGCACAAACACGGATTTGCCGACACGCAGATCGACGACATCGCAAAAGCCTACCGCAATATCTACCAGAGCAACATTTCGGTCTACAACGCATTGCGTCGAATCGAAGCCGACGTTGAACCGTCGGAGATACGCTCTGAGATCATCGATTTCGTGCGTGGCAATGGAATGAAAATCGTAGCCCTTCCGGTCGACCTTCTCGACTGACCCAATCCTCGCCACCAATCAATCGGCATCAATAAACATCAATAAAAGAATCAGAGACGGGAGGTGACCCGTCTCTGATTCTTTTATATTCTTCCGATTCCTCACCCCCCATACTAACAACTTACGACTGGCAACTTACAACTTCTGACTTCTTACTTCTATAAAATAAAAAAGGGTAAGCTGACTACATCGCGCCGCTACAACCCCCTACCGTTGCTTCGATCAAGACCTGGCGGAGTTCAGGGGGAGCTGGCCGTGTAGGACTTACCCGGCTGCAAAGGTAGCCATTTTTTCCGACCCAGCAAAAGTTTACGACGATTTTTGACGGTTTATCAATTTTTATCAACTAAATTTGCAATATTGGATAATATGGAAACAACTACCCATAAACGATATCATGAATCAAGAACTTGACAACAAAAGCAACTACGTCATCACAATCGGGCGCCAGTTCGGCAGCGGTGGAAGAGAACTCGGTAAAATGCTGGCTGAAAAGTTCGGCATAGAATACTACGACAAAAAACTGCTTTTAGAAGCAGCCAACCGTGCGGGAATGTCGCCAGAAGTGTTCGAGCGCAACGACGAGCGCGTGCCAAACCTGATGGGCAGCTCGGTAGGCTTCAATATGGGCTACGGGCAGCTACCATGGTATAACGGCCAGGCCATGATGGCCGACTCAATCTACACCTCACTCAACGACGTGATTGAGCATCTGGCCGACACCCGCCCCTGCGTAATAGTCGGGCGCTCCGCCGACTACGTGCTCCGGAGCCACGACGTGGCCAAACTGAGCCTATTTGTCCATGCCCCCATCGAAGAACGCGTTAAACGCATAATGGGGCGCGCCGATAAAGACAAAGAAGGGGCAGCCCGCACACTTGCCGTGAAGACCGACAAGCTCCGGGCCGCCTATTATAACTTCTACACCGACAAACGTTGGGGCGATTCAGCCTCCTACGACCTCACATTCGACTCATCGTTAATGCCGATGGAAGGCCTGTGCGACATAGTGGCCATATATATCCGCCGCCGATTCGGCATAGAGCCGGTGAGGAAATAGGAAGGCGCTATTCCGCCATGCGGTGTTCACCAACTTCAGCCGGTTCATCAGGCACAACCGTTCCCGACGGATCCGGAGATGCCACAACCTCCTTGGCGGGTTCAACCGGATGCTTGGCATAAGGCAAACCGACCGCTGATGCCGCATGAAGAGGGGGCAGGCGATGAGGCAGGATGGATATCAGCAGCCCGTTGGCACCATAGACCACTGCAGCAATCCCGGTGGTCAACACAATCCATGGCTGGTTCACAGGCTCACGCAACCCGGGCCAGCAGAGAATAACAACACCTGCAACAAGCACCAGCACCGGAACAACGAACATCCAGGCGGGATAATCGACCGGTCGGTATTTGTGCGACAGCTGGAAAATCTGGAACGCGCCACCGAAAACCATCAGCGCCGCAAACGGATAGACCAGCAACGGGCGGAAAACATCGGGCATGAAAATAATGCAGCCGCCAAGCACCAGCGCGCCGATGGCACAAACAAGCTGCACAGCGCGCAGACCTGAACTACGGCTGTTATTCTTGCGCGATATGAAAATCGACAACAGGCTGATTACGGCCGGAACAACGAATGCCAGCCCACACAGCAGAACGATGCTTCGCGGAAGGGTGTCGCGGTTATAAAGCCAGATAAAAACCACCCCCAACGCGATGAGAATGACAGAAATTAATGCATTGCCTTTGTTTGACATGATTTATGGGTTTTAATGTTGAAACATATTAAACGCTGAAGCAGGGCCGGTCCCTCCGGCAGCTCTGCCAAGCCGGAATGCTCTGCCCCGGCTGTTATTAATAGAATGTGCAAAAATAAGAAATTGTTGAGAAAAGATATGAAAATAGGAGTTATTGTCGCGATGGAATCAGAACTCGGCATGTTGCTGAGAGAGATGGAAACAGTTTCAGAAACCGAACTTAACGGGCGAAAATACTATAACGGACACATCGGCACAAACCAGATCATTGCAACACAATGCGGCATCGGCAAAGTCAATGCCGCCGTAGGGGCATTGACTTTAATCGAAGCATACACACCCGACGCAGTGATAAACACCGGCATAGCCGGAGGCACCGGCAATGGCGCCGGAGTGCTCGACGTGGTTGTCGGCGACGAAGTCGGCTACCACGACGTCTGGTGCGGCCCGGGCAATGCTCCGGGACAGGTGCAGGGACTGCCGGAAACTTTCCCGGGAGCCACCGGCTTGTTCTCCGTTGAAGGGCTACAGAAACAGGGCATTGTGAAAAGGGGGCTGATTGCTTCAGGCGACAGGTTCATATCCACTCCCGAAGAGCTCGCGGCCGTGTTGAAGACACGCCCCGGCGCTGTTGCCGTCGACATGGAATCAGGGGCGATAGCCCAGGTGTGCCACCTGAAAAACGTGCCGTTCCTTGCCATCAGGGTAGTCAGCGACACCCCCGGCGTGGAAAACCACCTCGACCAATATTGCAACTTCTGGCAGACAGCGCCGGAGCGCACATTCGGCATCCTGAAAAAACTGCTCCCGTAACGCAACCGGGAAACACACAAAACCAACCGACAAAACCAACCGGAAAACAAAACACCAATGGAAAAAATAGCCAGTTTCACAGTCGACCATCTGCGGCTGCTAAGAGGCGTATATGTCAGCCGGCGCGACGTAACCGATTCAGGCGACGTAATCACCACCTTCGACATACGCATGACCGAGCCAAACCGCATGGAAGCCCTCACACCACGCTCGCTCCACGCCATGGAACATCTCGCCGCCACTTTCCTCCGCAACCACCCGCAATGGAAAAACCGGGTCGTCTACTGGGGGCCGATGGGGTGCTGCACAGGCAACTACCTGATTCTTAAAGGAGACCTCATGCCCAACGATATCCTCCCGCTGATGCGTGAAGTGATGGAATTCATAGCCGGATATGAAGGGAAAGTGCCGGGCGCCACTGCGCGCGACTGCGGCAACTACACATTCATGGATCTCGCGGCAGCACGCCGCGACGCACGCCGCTACCTGACCGAAGTGCTCTCGCGCCCGAAAGAGGAAAACCTCACCTATCCCTGATTCCGGCTGCTACCGCCACACTTCGCCACACACTCGTAGATTCAGGAAGTGTAGATTCAGGAAGTGCGACACACTTCCTTATTTAAGCAATTTTATCAACGGGTGTAAGCGATTATTAAATAGGTTTTTGTAATTTTGCCCCGATTATTGGCCTCCGGCATCAACGGGGAGGGGGAGTTATGCCACGGCCGCATCCGATAAACAATGGGTCTGAATCTAACCATCGACCAAGGCAACAGTTCGGCAAAAATAGCCGTTTGGGACGGCAGCGAGCTTGTTGACCAGGAAGAATCGAAGCAGCTCACACCCCAGCAGCTTCAAAGCGTGACCGAGCGTTTCCGCCCCGAAAGGGCCTTGTGTTGCTCAGTGACCGGAAACGGCAAGAAAATCGCCAGGCTGCTGATAAGCCAGGGTGTGAAAGCGCGCGAGGTGAGCCACGACATGCCGATGCCGTTGAAAATCGACTACGCCACACCACACACGCTGGGTGAAGACCGGATTGCCGCCGCAGTGGGGGCTTGGAGTCTTTTCCCGGGCGAAAACTCGCTGGTGGTCGACATGGGCACGGCCGTGACCTACGACCTTGTCAGCGCAGACGGCCATTTCAAAGGGGGGAACATCGCCCCCGGCATCGGAATGCGCCTACGCTCGCTCCACAGCTTCACGGCACGTCTGCCCGAAGTAGGAGGATATGGCGACACACCCCTGCTGGGCACTGACACGGCAACGGCCATGAGAGCCGGAGCAGTCAGAGGAGTGGTCGGTGAAATCGCCTACTACAGGGCAATGCTCCCGGCCGACACCCGTATAGTGCTGACGGGGGGATGGGCACACAGGGTAAACGAATTCCTGGATTTCGAGGCGACAGTCGACCCATGCCTCGTAACCAAAGGTCTGTTAAGCATTCTACTTTACAATGAAAATAAATAAACTCATCATCGCAATAACAACGCTGGCTGCGGCAGCTTTCTCGCTGAGCGCTGAAAACAACACCGTGTCGCCCTATTCACGTTTCGGTTACGGACTAATCAGCGACCAGGCTAACACCGTGCAGAAATCAATGGGCGGGGTGGGTTATGCCATGCGCTCCGGGCGGCAGATCAACTTCATGAACCCGGCCAGCTACGCAGGGATGGACTCTCTGACATTCCTCTTCGACATAGGAGCCGACATAAAGACCCTGCGCACCAGCGACGCCGGCGAAAAAGGGAGCAACTTCACCGGAGGCCTCGACTATATCACCTTGCAGGTGCCCATCACCAAATGGCTCGGCGCATCCGCCGGTCTGATACCCTATTCTGAAGTAGGCTACAGCTTCGGCGACGAGATTGCCAACGGCAGCAACGCCCACTCAGGCCACGGGTCGCTCAACCAGGTCTACCTCGGATTCGGGGCAACACCCTTCAAAGGATTGTCGTTGGGTGTCAACGCAAGCTACCTGTTCGGCACACTGGTAAACGACACATACGTCTACAGCGACGGCGACGACAACACCTCGAGCAGCACATCACTGTTCGAGAGGGTTATCGAAGTGCGCGACTACGACCTGCGGTTCGGCCTGCAATACCGAATTGCCTTCAATGCCGACAACGCCCTGACACTTGGCGCGGTCTACTCACCCGCCAAAACATTCCGCGGCCACACCTACGGCGTCAAATACGACGTAAACGCAGATGAGAAACCCGACACCATCGCAAACCTCAACCTCAACGGGCGTTCCCGCATGGCCGAAACCTGGGGTGCCGGCATAAACTACGAATGGCAGGGAAGGCTGATGGTGGAAGCCGACTTCACATACCAACCCTGGAAAAACGCCAGATTCGCCACCATAGAAGGGTTCAACGACGCCACAGGTTCGTTCAACAACCGCTGGAAAGCGGGAATCGGCCTGCAGTTCGTAAACCGTCCCCGTGGAAGCTGGGTGCAGAAAATCAACTACCGCCTGGGGGCATACTACTGCAACGACTACATCAAGGTGGGCGACAACAGCCTCAGGGAGATAGGTGTAAGCCTCGGTTTCGGACTGCCGGCGCCATCGTCGAAGACTATGGTCAACCTGAGCCTCGAATACAAGAACCGGCAGGCTCACCCCTCGCCGCTGGTCAAAGAAAACTATTTCATGGTCACGCTCGGAGTGAACTTCAACGAGCTGTGGTTCTGGCGCAACAAGCTGAAATAACAGCCATCCGGCAGTGAGACGGCAAAACACGACAGGAATGAGGATGCTGCCGCCGCTCCTGGCGGTGGCAATCGTTGCGCTTGTGGCGGCGGCATGTTCCGACGACCACCGCGACACCATCGCCATCAGCGCCGACCCGGAGACATTCCCCACCATGAAGACAATAAACGTCTCGACAACCATCTCCGACTCAGGCTACACCCGCTACCACATAACCACCCCACTGTGGCTGATGTTTGAAGAAGCCCAAGAGCCCCACTGGAACTTCCCCGACGGCATGTTCATCGTCAAACTCGACGACAACATGAAAGAAGACGGCACATTCACCGCCGACACGGCAACATATTTCAGCGGCAAACGCCTGTGGCGGTTCGACCGCAACGTCAGGATGCGCAACGTCAACGGCGACCGTTTCCTCACCCAGCAGCTGTTCTGGGACCAGAACTCCCGGAAAATCTACTCCGACTCCTTCATCCACATAGAGCGCACCGACCGGACCATCGAAGGCTACGGATTCGAGTCAAATGAAAGCATGACAACCTACACAATCCGCAAACCTTCAGGAATATTCCCCACAAGCGCATTCCGGAAAACGCCCGGAGACCGCGACACATCGGCCACCGCCACCCCCGGGGCAGCCAATTAACACACATCTGAAACAATGGATACCACCTGGCTAATCATCACACTCATATCTCTGGCCTTCTCAGCCTTCTTCTCCGGCATCGAAATAGCATTCGTAACCTCAGACCGGGTGAGGGTCGAACTCGACGTGCAGAAAGGGGGATTCGTAGGCAAAGTGCTCAACCTGTTCTATTCACGGTCTGAATTCTTCATATCCACAATCCTTGTTGGAAACAACATCGTGCTGGTCATCTACGGAATGGGAGCGGCAAAAATGATAGAGCCCACTCTCGAAGGGTGGCTCGACAACCAGGCGCTCGTGCTCATCGCCCAGACGCTGATATCAACCGGCATAATATTGATAACCGGCGAATTCCTGCCCAAGACCATATTCCGCATCAACCCCAACCGGTCAATGCAGCTGTTCGCCCCACTCACGGCAACAATCTACCTACTGCTCTACCCCATCTCGCTGTTCACCACATGGCTGTCGAAGATACTGATGAAAATTTTCGGGGTCAAAGACCGCAACGCCAAACTCGGCGCACTGTCGCTGGTCGACCTCAACGAATACCTTGAGCAGACAATCGACGAGCAGACCGAAGAGAAAGCCCAGGTTGAAAACGAAGTTAAGATTTTCCACAACGCCCTCGACTTCTCGACCATACACCTGCGCGACTGCATGACACCGCGCAATGAAATCGTGGCCGTCGACATCGACAACACCTCGCGGGCACAGCTCAGCCGCCTGTTCACCGAATCGGGCCGGTCGAAAATCATAGTCTACCGCGACGACATCGACAACGTGCTCGGCTACATCCATGTGAGCGAGCTTTTCATAGCCGGGCGCGATTGGAAGGAACAACTGAAAGACGTTGTCTACGCCCCCGAAACCCTTATGGCAAATAAAATGCTGCGCCGTCTGCTGGCCGAGAAACGCTCGATAGCCATAATAGTCGACGAATTCGGCGGCACATCCGGCATGGTGACCCTAGAAGACCTCATGGAGGAGATTTGCGGCGACATCCAAGACGAACACGACCACGAACAGATCACCGAGCGGGAAATCGCACCGGGGGTATATGAATTTTCCGGACGTGCAGAAATCGAATATCTCAACGAAAAATATCACTTCGACCTACCAGAAGAAGACGAATACCAGACCCTGGCCGGATACATCCTCTTCTCAACAGGCCAGATTCCGGCTAAAGGCACCGCCATCGAGCTTGGCGACTATAATATGGAGGTCATCGAAAAATCCGCCAACCGCCTTGAACTGATAAAAATCTCCCGTAAAGAAGAGGATTGACCCCCCTAAAAAGCCCCGAAAGAGGGTTTTTGAGGGGAAAACAAGGAAAAATTGCAGATTTTTTGAAGAAAGTTGCAAAAAAATTTGGTGGAATGAGAAAAGGCGTGTAACTTTGCACACGCAAACGAAAGGGAAACCAACGGCGCTTGAAAAAGCGGAGTGGAACTCCAAGCGAGGAGTTTTCGAGAACTGAGGTTTACCGGGATAGCAAACCTTTGGTGCGGTAGTTCAGCTGGTTAGAATACCTGCCTGTCACGCAGGGGGTCGCGAGTTCGAGTCTCGTCCGCACCGCAGGAGAGAGAGGAGAATCACTAATTTTCAATCTTCGGATTGAGGTTAGTGATTCTTTTTTTCATGCCCCTGCTTTCACACCTGCACACACCAACCACATAGAAACCCCACACCACCCAACACAATCGGCCACACACCATCCCCGCATTATGCATATTTTGCATATTTTTTTGTTATGCCACAGAGAATAAGGCGCAAAGCGGCATGGGAAACCGGAGAATTTTTCGTATCTTTGCGCGATTTAAGAAGTTAAAAACAAAAAACACAGAATGAACCCGATTAAAAAGACCATCACCCTGCCCGACGGTCGCGAGATAACGCTTGAAACCGGCAAGCTCGCCAAGCAGGCTGATGGAGCAGTGGAACTCCGTATGGGCAACACCATGTTGCTCGCAACGGTGGTATCGGCCAAAGAGGCCGGAGAGGGGGTAGACTTTATGCCCCTTACAGTTGACTACAAAGAAAAATTCTCATCAGCAGGGCGTTTCCCCGGAGGCTTCCTCAAACGCGAAGGCCGCGCGTCAGACTACGAAATCCTGACATCGCGCCTGGTCGACCGCGTGCTTCGCCCGCTGTTCCCCGATAACTACCACGCCGAGACTTTCGTGAACATAACGATGTTCTCAGCCGACGGTGTAGAAATCCCCGACGCCCTCGCAGGGCTCGCCGCATCGGCAGCCATAGCCGTGAGCGATATCCCGTTCCACGGCCCCATCTCGGAAGTGCGTGTGGCCCGCGTTGACGGCGAATTCGTAATCGACCCCACTTTCGAGCAGCTTGAACGCGCCGACATGGAACTGATGGTAGGCGCAACCGCCGAAAACATCATGATGGTTGAAGGAGAGATGAACGAGGTTTCGGAAGCCGAACTCCTTGCAGCCCTCAAAGCCGCCCACGAAGAAATCAAGAAGCATTGCCAGGTTCAGCTCGAACTGGCCGAGGCCGCCGGCAAGACCGTAAAACGCGAATACTGCCACGAAGTCAACGATGAAGAGCTGCGCAAAGACGTGCGCGACAAATGCTACGACAAAGCATACGCAGTGGCCAAAGCCGGATGCGCTGACAAACACTGGCGCCAGGACTCTTTCGACGCCATCTGCGACGAATACATCGAATCGCTCCCCGAAGAGGAACGCGACGAGAAAGCCCCGCTGGTGAAACGCTACTACCACGACGTTGAACGCGATGCCGTGCGCCGTTGCATCCTCGACGAAGGAATCCGCCTCGACGGCCGCAAAACCAACGAAATCCGCCCCATCTGGTGCGAAGTCGACTACCTGCCCGGCCCCCACGGGTCGGCAGTGTTCACACGCGGCGAAACCCAGTCGCTCTCAACCGTCACCCTCGGCACCAAACTCGATGAGAAAATCCTCGACGACGTGCTCAACCAAGGGCGCGAGCGCTTCCTTCTCCACTACAACTTCCCCCCATTCTCAACAGGCGAAGCCCGTCCGACCCGCGGCGTAGGCCGCCGCGAAATCGGCCACGGCAACCTCGCCCACCGCGCCATCAAGCGCATGTTCCCCGACGATTTCCCCTATGTATGCCGCGTTGTGAGCGACATCCTCGAGAGCAACGGCTCATCGTCGATGGCAACCGTCTGCGCCGGCACATTGGCGCTGATGGATGCTGGTGTCAAACTGCGCCGCCCAGTCAGCGGAATCGCAATGGGACTGATTACCGACAACGCAACAGGCCAGTACGCCATCCTCTCCGACATCCTCGGCGACGAAGACCACCTCGGCGATATGGACTTCAAAGTGACCGGCACACGCCAGGGAATAACCGCCACCCAGATGGACATCAAATGCGACGGCCTTAGCTATGAAATCCTTGAGCGCGCCCTAAACCAGGCCCGCGAGGGACGCCTTCATATCCTCGACATCATCGAGCAGACCATACCAGCGCCACGCGAGGACTACAAACCCCACGTTCCCCGCATCGTCACCATGCTCATCCCCAAAGACCTCATCGGCGCCGTTATCGGCCCGGGCGGAAAAATCATCCAGGGCATCCAGGAAGCATCGGGCGCAACCGTTTCCATCGACGAGATTCCGGAGGGCGGCTACATCGAAGTCGCCGCAGCCAACAAAGAATCAATCGACAAGGCACTCTCGATGATCAATGCCATCGTGGAACTGCCCGAAGAGGGGAAAGTCTACACCGGCAAAGTGCGCACAATCCAGGATTTCGGCGCATTCGTAGAATTCATGCCAAACCGCGACGGACTGCTCCACATCTCGGAAATTTCATGGGAGCGTCTGCCCGACATGGAAGCCTCAGGCATCAAAGAAGGCGACGAGCTGACCGTCAAACTCATCGAAATCGACAAGAAAACCGGCAAATACCGACTGTCGATGCGCGCCCTTCAGGAAAAACCCGAAGGCTACGTTGAACCCGCCGAGCGCCCGCGCGGCCCGCGCCGCGAAGGCCCCCGTCGCGACGGAGACCGTATGCCGCGACGCGACGGAGACCGTGGCCCGCGTCGTGAAGGCCCCCGCGGACCCCGCCGCGAATTCCGCGACTAAACCCGCCCACAGGCCACAGGCCTGAAGTTAACAGATACAGACCGGATGCACCCCGTTTTTGACAGAGTGCATCCGGTTTCTTTATGCCCTCATATACCCACGCGACAACTCAAAGATAAGCCATTAACGCATCAACGCACCGGAAATACGCCGAATAATACGCCCAATCATGGGGTAATTTAAAATTTTTACATTAACTTTGTAGCTTAAAGTTACGCATCAGGAATACACACCGAAATGCAAATTCACACACGAGCACAAGACATTATCTGACCATGAGAGTTAAAATTCATCGGGAAGGAACCAACACTCTGATACTGTTTCTGGTGGCACTGCTTGCCATCAATGCACCGCTGTGGATGTATCTCGACAAATCGCTGGTATTCATACCCATCATCATAACAAGCGCATCAGTTGTATTCTATATGCTGGTGGTCAACTTCTTCCGATCACCGCGCCGCCATTTCCCCGGCAACCAGACCAACGCAGTTGTGGCGTCGGCCGACGGCAAAGTAGTGGCCTTAGAAGAGGTTATGGAAAACGAATATCTCCACACCCGCTGCATACAACTGTCGGTTTTCATGAGTCCGACCAACGTTCACGCCAACTGGTTCCCGGTCAACGGTGAAGTGGTTTATGCCAAACACCATCCCGGCCGGTTCATGGCGGCATACCTGCCAAAATCAAGCACTGAAAACGAGCGGTCAACAGTAGTCATCCGCACTCCTGAGGGGCAACTCGTGCTGATGCGCCAGGTGGCTGGAGCTATGGCACGCCGCATAGTGACATACGCACAACCGGGCGACGAGGCTTCGGTCGAAGACCATATGGGATTCATAAAATTCGGCTCACGGGTCGACCTCTACCTCCCATTGGGCACAACCATCAACGTAAAGCTCGGCGACACCACTATGGGTGGCATAACCCAGGTCGGGCTTCTTCATCCACATAAATAAAACACACAATGTTACGACGCATAATAACATCCGTGCCCAACACGCTCACCTGCATGAACCTGTTGTGTGGCGCACTGGCCTGCATATTCGCCTTTTCGGCATTCGACCGCTTCGGGGCATTCCGGGGCGAGCAGATTGTGTGGATGCTGATAGGGGGCGCGGCCGTTTTCGACTTTTTCGACGGGGCAGCGGCCCGGTTGCTCAACGCCCCCTCCCCGTTGGGCAAAGAACTCGATTCGCTAAGCGACCTGGTCAGCTTCGGCATGGCACCGGCAATGCTGCTCTACAATATCCTGACCGACTGGTCACATTCGGCATGGATTCCCTATATCAGCCTGATAATCCCGGTCATGGGAGCGCTCAGGCTGGCCAAATTCAACCTCGATGACAGCCAGAGCACCACATTCAAAGGCCTGCCGATTCCCGCAAACGCCATATTCTGGGTCGGAGCCACGGCATGGATGGGAAGCCATGCATATGTCGGCAACATCGCCATGGTGATCATAATCGTGGCAGTCGCATTGCTGATGGTCACAGACATGCGCATGTTCTCACTGAAGCTCAAAAACTTCCGGATTGGTGAAAACCTCGACCGGTATATCCTGATGGTGGCAGCCGTTGCTTTCGTGGCGATTTTCGGGGTAGAAGGGTTCGCCTACACAATAATCCTCTATTTCATACTCTCCGCCATGCAGTTGAAACGCAGAGAAAAACAGCGTGTGCCTCACAGGAAATAACGCCCCACAACGGCCGGTCGCTCCAAAGAATACAACAGCCGGCAGACCGCCGATTAAACCATCAGAGCACCACAAGAGTTGATACTTCGGGGGCTCTATCCAGGATAATGAAGTAACTACAGAGAACTATGTCGATAATTCTATTCATATTATTCATCTATATTCTTTATCTGCTGCTGCGACCGGCTTTCAAGGTCTGGCGCACCTACCGCAAGATGAAGACCGGCAGTTTCGACATCTTCGGCGACCTTTTCGGCCAGCCCGGAGGGCAGCGTCACACCTCGCAATATGAAGCCGACGGCTCCCGGAAAGGGGGATGGACAAAGCCCCGCTCCAAGAAAAAGAAAATATCGGAAGATGTGGGCGAATATGTGAAGTTCAGCGAAATAACCATAAGCGAAACAGAAAGCCACCGACAGGCCGGTGCCGAGAGAAACAGCACCACAATCACCGAGCAGCAGGTGGTCGACGTCGAGTGGGAAGACCTTCCCGACAAATAACCGTTAAAACCATATAAACAGTCACTGCGATGTGTTACATAGCCCGATTATATGACTTCCTGAGCAGACTTGCTTCCAATAACAACAGGGAATGGTTCAAAGCCAACCGCGCCGAATATGACGAACTGCGCGAATTATGGCTGGCCGACATCGACCGATTAATCGGGCATATGACAGCATGGTATCCCGAGATGCACGGCCTGACAGCAAAGCAATGCGCCTACCGCATCTACCGCGACACACGCTTTTCACACGACAAGACCCCGTTTAAACTCTACTTTTCCGCATCGTTCAGCGCAAAAGGAAAATCGACCCATGATGCGGGATATTACCTCCAGATGGGTCTGGGCCAATTCCAAGGTGTGGTGGAGAGCGGCCTGTACGGAGGCATATGGTGCCCCGAGGCACCGGTGCTGAAGAAGCTGCGCAAAGCCATAGTCGACAATATCGAAGAATTCGAGCAGATTGTCAACACCCCGCAGGTGGAGAAGAATTTCCCCGGATGGTGCGTGACAGATCGGATGCTTAAAACCGTGCCGAAAGGCTACGACAAAAACCATCCCCAGGCCAACCTGCTGCGCATGAAAGAATACGGGAAATTCCACCAGGCCGACGAACAATTCTTCCTCGACCCGCAATGGCCCGAAAAAGCCTCGGAACTGTTCAGCTACCTCAAACCGCTGATCGATTTCATCAACTATTCGGTCAACGAAGACGTGTAGCAACTTGCATTACAGGCTGACTGTCAATTCAAACAACAATAATATTTTGCATTAATCAACCGAATATCAACTAAACAACTAAATAACAGGCATGGCAGAAATCAAATGTATCGGAATATTGACCTCCGGAGGTGACGCCCCCGGCATGAATGCTGCAATCCGCGCAGTGACCCGCTCGGCCATTTTCAGCGGTTTCAAAGTCAAAGGAATCTACAGGGGATACCGTGGACTGGTAACTGATGAAATCGAAGAATTCAGCACAGCCAATGTGTCGAACATCATACAACGCGGAGGCACGGTGCTGAAAACCGCCCGTTGCAAAGAATTCCAGACAAAAGAGGGGCGTCAGCTGGCCTACGACAACATCCAGCGCCACGGCATCGACGCCCTGGTTGTCATCGGAGGCGACGGATCCCTGACAGGAGCACGTATTTTTGCCAACGAATTCAACTTCCCAATCATCGGTCTGCCTGGAACAATCGACAACGATCTCTACGGCACAGATACCACCATCGGATATGACACAGCACTGAACACCATAATGGAATGTGTCGACAAAATCCGCGACACAGCCACATCGCATGAACGACTGTTCTTCATCGAAGTTATGGGGCGGGATGCCGGCTTCCTGGCCCTCAATGGCGCAATTGCGTCGGGTGCAGAGGCTGCAATTATACCTGAAATCTCAACCGAAGTCGACCAGCTTGCCGACTTGATCCAGAACGGATTCCGCAAGAGCAAAAACTCCTCGATAGTGCTTGTGGCCGAAAGCCCGGTTACAGGAGGGGCAATGGCAATAGCAGAACGTGTTGAGAAAGAATATCCCCAATACGATGTGAGGGTGTCAATTCTCGGGCACCTCCAACGCGGCGGTTCTCCCACAGCCCACGACCGTATATTGGCGTCACGCATGGGTGCGGCTGCCATCGACGCCCTGCTCGACGACCAGCGCAACGTGATGATCGGTGTGAAGAACGATGAAATCGTCTACGTCCCCTTCTCAAAGGCCATCAAGAACGACAAGCCCATCAACCGCGAGCTTCTCAACACCCTCCGACGCCTCTCAATCTGACGCAGCGTCGGTAACCAGCACGTTATAACACACTTAAGATAGCACAAGGAGTGTCGAAACGCTGACATAATAACTTCTTATTACACACAACGACAAGAGCGATGCAACGGGATAATCAGTTGCATCGCTCTCTTTATCGCTTGCCGCGACGAAGCAAATATGCGTCGCGGCCTTTTAATACTTTGAATCAGGGCAAGTGGAGCAAATCGCGGTAGATATCGAGCGCGGCAGTGATGTCGGAATCGGGCACAGCCACCTCCACTTCCACCTCGCCTATGGCACGCAGCAATGTGCATGCCACCTCCTGTGATGTGATGTTTTTCTTGTCGTGGTGCATCAGCTGAACCAGCCGCGGATAATCATCGCACGTAATCTCGAAGGCGCCATAGTTCTCTGCCACATAAGCGGCATAGCGTTGCAGGTCATCGGAAGGGAATCCGAGCTTCATGCGCGACACCACCAATGCCGCCACCATACCGAAAGCCACGGCATAGCCGTGGGACAAAGGCGCCTTTCGCACCATCGCCAGCGACTCGAAAGCATGGGCGAATGTGTGGCCGAAGTTCAGGGCCTTGCGCAGACCGCGCTCGTTGAAATCGAGGCTGACGAAACCGCACTTGACCGACACGCTCTCTTCGAGCAGACGCAGCAGCGATTCAGGTTCATAGCCGGTAATATCGTAGCGCAACAGCCTATCGGTCATCTCACGCGACGAAAGCATAGCGTGTTTCAGCATCTCAGCATAGCCCGACAGCATCTCGGCGTTTGTGAGGGTTCTGAAAAACGTTGTTGACACAATCACCAGCTCCGCCTCCCGAAACAGCCCGACCTCGTTCTTTAGCGAATTGAAGTTTATGCCTGTCTTTCCGCCCACCGAGGCATCGACCGCGCCTAACAGAGTTGTGGGAACATTGATAAACGGTATCCCACGTTTGAAAGTCGAAGCCGCAAACGCGCCCATATCGGTTATCACCCCTCCGCCTATATTAATCAGCAGCGAGCTACGAGTCGCCCCTTGGTCACCTAAAGTTTTCCATATCGAGGCCAGGGAGTCGAGGTTCTTATTCTCTTCTCCGGCCTTAGTCTGCACCACTGTGGCCGAAGCTATTGCCTTCGACTGCGAGCGCAGACGCGGCAACACAAACGAGGCCGTATTGGAATCAACCAACACAAACACCGAAACAGGGTTCAGCTTCCCCGCCATATCGTCGATCGCCCGCTCAACGCTGTTGGTAAACAGCAGATTCGGAGCCGGAACAAATCCTGTTTCTGAAATTGTCGACAAATTTACCATAGAACAGTCTTATAAATCATTTTTCATACCACATGCGGCAGATAGTTCCGCTCCACCCTTCTGCCTCATCACTTCCACTCCAGGATAGCCGGCATGGAGGCCACCAGCGCATGCATCGACGGAAAGACCACATCGGCGCCTGCGCGCCACATCTCTCCGCAAGGTATCGGCCCGGTAGTCACCGCCACCGTGAACGCTCCCGAGCTGGCTCCCGCTTCAACGCCTCGAGGCGCATTCTCTATAACTATCGACTGCCAGGGTTCCACACCCGCTTTCTGCATGGCCTTGAGATAAGGCTCGGGGTGAGGCTTGCCATGTGTCACATCTCGCGCCGTTATGCGCATATTGTCGGCGAATGCCCCGGGGAAGTCTTCGTTGAGACGCTGAAGGTTTGAAATCTGCCCTGAACCGGTCACCAGCACCCGGGTAATCCCGCGGACTATCAACAAGGCTGTGAGTTCGTCGGCACCGGGCACGATTCCCACTCGTGGAAGTTCATTAAAATAACTTGTCTTGCGGCTATAAAGTTCAGATACCTCGGCCTGTGTGGGTTCGCGGTTGAAGGCCCTGCGGAAAAGCAGCCCGATGGTGGCCGCTCCTGTCATACCCTCATAGAGATAAAACTCTTCGCGTGTAGCCTCAATGCCAAGTTCAGTGGCCAGGCGGAGCCACGCCAAAGTGTGCCATTTCATTGAATCGAGCAAAGTG
The DNA here is from genome assembly GCA_910575545.1 of Bacteroidales bacterium. Lineage (GTDB taxonomy): Bacteria > Bacteroidota > Bacteroidia > Bacteroidales > Muribaculaceae > UBA7173. The sequence goes on along the minus strand of CAJTFH010000006.1, from coordinate 92,287 downwards.
CCGTCCATGTCAATAAGGGCAGCCTTTGGATCAAACCGGCCGTAGCCATGGCGACCGGCATAACGATTCACCGCATCAGCTACGGCAGCCGGAGATTCCGAGGTAAAATCCGTTGTCATTCGCTTATTAATTTTTTTCTTTTTGACGTGGAAGCATATTTACCGCCTCTTATACGGTAAAGCGTTTCTTTGGTAATTCCGAGATAAGATGCGATTTGTGTGGCATTGGCGCATTCGGTGATGCGGGGATAACGGTGCAGAAGCCATTGATATCGCTCTTCAGCACCCAACGACTGCATGACACTCACCCGCTCTTCAAGAAAAGCCACATATTGCATCAGAGCGGTCGACAGAAAAAGAAGGCCGGCAGTGTCACTGACCTTACCGACATCATCGAGTATGTCTTTAACCTTGAGGTGTGGCATTGTCAATACTGTGGTAGGCTCGAGGAACTGAATCGACACCGTGTCGGGAAGATTCATCACAACATGGCGCGAAATCACTATGAATTCATTCTCAAAAGAGAATGAAACGGTATGTTCCTTGCTTTTATGAGTATAAAACAGCCTTGCAGACCCGCTGGTGATATAGTGTGCATATGAGGTCAGATTGACAGCGCCACGTATCGTGTCACCTTTACTGAAATGCTTTTCGCGGATAACGGCGCGCAACGATTCCTCAACTGCAGGAGTGATGTCGGCGAATTTACGGATATGGTCAAGAATCTGCATAATCTGGATGGATAAGCATTAGGTCAGCGTGACAATAAAAGGGTGTCGGGAGTTATCGTAATCGTGTATGGAATGGCCGGAACCCGAGGCGCCGGCGAACCGGCATAATAGAACGTGAACTGGCGGTCCCACGAAGGCAGATCGGCCCGGCGCGTTTCACCGGGAGGCACAGCTGCCCTGTGCCTCCGGCTGGACCGGTGCAGTAGCCTTCCGGATGAGTCAAAATATGTTATGGTGAAATATACCGCTGCAATCTCCCTGTCGCCAAGCAGATTGGTGACAAACACCGTCTCGCGGTTCGAGCGAAGTGTCTTTTCATAACCCGAGAAGCGCACCATGGTGTTATCAGCGGCTACCGTGTCGAAAGGTTCGGCACAACACTCCGCACCGACCTGCCGCGACGTCGACGGTTTGAGCTTGCGTGAGATAGAGTTTTTTCTGTCGGCAACCGACATCAGAGGCATCAGAACCGCAAGTAAAATCAACAGGATGCGCACAGGGGTATTCATAGATAACGGGGAGCTGCCGGGACTCCACAGCCGGAAACCGGCCATTGACGGATAAATCCGTCGAGGTCGCGGGGTCGGTCGTGGCGCTCGCGCAGGAATGAGCGAAACATATACGGGATGATTTTCCAGACAACAATCTCAAGCCCGTCGTGAATTTTTATCAGCGACAGGCGCGAGCTGTCATTGAGGCGCAACGTGAAACGTTTAGGATCCGAAAGCTGCGAACCGTTGCAACGGGTAAACATCGTGCAGTCATAATATCCGGCCTTGGCAGCCGGAGAGCACCATCCCATCACTGTGCCGGGGCGCACCCCGGGACGGGGCGACCGTAGAACCACAATCAGGCATGAGCGTGTGAAACTGCGGGGAGCGCCGGGGGGTTCGCCGGGAATTATAGCTAAAGACGCCCCGTCGGCTGTGGCGCTCCATATTCCCGCCACATCCGGGCCTGGCGACATGCCTAACACTCTTTTTACAGAATCTGCCGTCAGCCCTTCGATAACCCATGATCCGCCGGGGGCGTCGGCCAGCATCCGGCCATATGCCAGCAGAAGCACGGCGGCGACAACCGCAATCCGGATCAGCCCTACCCTCATGATCAGGAACGGGAGAATTTATATGAGAACCCGATGGATATGATTTCTTTCAGCTGCCATTTCTGCCACTTGGTGTCGTCGAGCTTGGGCGTGTCAGACTGATAGCGCAGATGGGCAAACACCTTGGTAGAAAGGAAGCGGTTGAAATTGAAAGTTATGGTATTCTCCCAATCCCCTTGCACAAACTCATAGTTGGTGAAAGCAAACAACCGCGAGAAATATTCTATATTCCATGCCAGCTTCGCCCTGAAGGTCAGCTCCGTGCTCGAACCATACTGGCTTATCGAGCGATGACCCTCCTCGATGCCGAAAGCTGTCGGGTTAAGCCGCTCGTCGATACACATCTTCAGGTTGTATGACAACGGGGAGATGGCGGCATTGAAATTGATGGTCTTGCGTGGATTCTCGTAGCCGTAAGTCATACCGACACCCACATTAAGCTCGCCGGGCGACAGGAAGGCCGCGTTGAGGTCGTTGGAATTGACCCGGTAGTTATTGAGCATCTGCGTCTTGAACTGCGCCGTGATTGAATAATACCACCTGCGGGCGGCTTTCAGACCGAATTTAGTGTTGAGCTGGAAGAGGTCTTCAGTGATATTGTAGGAGTGCACCTCATCGTCAGGGGCATTGTTGACCCCCAGACGGTATTGCACCGAAGTGTCAAAAATCAGGTTAGGGTGGAACGCCTGGTTGAGGTGGATATTATAGAACAGGTTGAGTATGCCGTTAAGGTTCGAGCTACCACCCTGGTACCAGTTCGGTGAGATATATGCCTGCGAGAACTGCAGCGACCCGTCGAAGTTATAAAGCCAGTTGATATGCTTGAGCTCGAGAGGCTTGGCCTCCGAGGCCATCTCTTTCACATCGCGCGAAAACTCGGTGACGGTGATTTTCGCCTGTTGCGGATCCACCTCCATCACATACTCTTTCGGAGCACGCGGCATCGTGGCCAGATTGTAGCGGACCAGCTCCGGGTGGGCCATCATGAAATCCTGCACAAACACCTCATAGCGCTGGTTACGCAAAATGGCCTGTTGCGCCCAGTTCAGGCTGTCGAGCGATGACACCGAAGGGTTAAGCATGTCGGGACGCGTAGTGGCCACAGCGGTTGAATACGTGCCGAAGATAGGGGGGATGAACGTCACATTCGGCAGTATGATGCCCGACACGTCGAGCAACGAATCAGGGTAAAGGGGCTGCGGGCCGAACATCAACGAATCCAAAGGAAACCCCTCGCTGTCGGTCAGATCCCAAAGCGACGGGGGTGTTTTGGCCTTGCCGCGACGCGATTGCCGGCGCGGCAGCGTGCGCTGGCGCGGCTGTGGCCGGGACGCTTCAACAACCGGTGCAGCAGCCTCGGCTTTCACCATGGCCGAATCGGCAGTGACGGTCTCCCCGTCGTAAATTATCTCATCGAAAAGCGACTGCGCCGGTGCACTGATGCCGGCACAAGCCATGCAAACCACGGCAAGAAACATGACAAATATCCTATCGGTTCTCATAAATCAGTTGTGGATTCAGTCTCCGGAAAAATAAAACAGATTAGACGCACAATACTTCTCCACAAAGTTAACAATAAAGTTCGGTAGAGGAAAACACCTTGACCGAATTTGCCCACATTCATAGGTTATTGGAGAAAATTTTGTAATTTTGCAACTTGGATTAGGGGCAATAGGGGGAGACAACAACCAAGCTATACATTCCATCATTATGAACATATCATATAACTGGTTAAAAGATTACCTCGACATCGACATGGCTCCCGCCCAGGTGAGCGAAGCACTGACCTCGATAGGGCTTGAGACCGACGGCCTCGAAGAGGTTGAAAGCGTGCGCGGCGGCCTCAAGGGGGTTGTAATCGGCAAGGTGCTGACATGCGTGGAGCACCCCAACAGCGACCATCTCCATATCACCACCGTAGACCTCGGCAACGGCCAGCCGACCCAAATCGTGTGCGGAGCCCCGAATGTCGCCGCAGGGCAGACGGTGGTGGTGGCCACAGTGGGCACAACCCTCTACAGCGGCGAGGAGTCTTTCCAGATCAAACGCTCGAAGATACGCGGTATTGAATCGCTCGGCATGATTTGCGCCGAAGATGAGATTGGCGTGGGTAATTCCCACGACGGTATCATCGTCATAGCAGAAGAGAACGCCCCTGCCCCCGGAACACCGGCCGCCGAATACTACCGGCTCAAAAGCGACTATGTGATGGAGGTAGACCTAACACCCAACCGCATCGATGCAGCAAGCCACTACGGGGTTGCACGCGACCTGGCTGCATATTGCGACTGCCACCTGACCCACAAAGAGCTGCATCGCCCGTCGGTCATCAGCTTCAAAGCCGACCGCCCCGACGGCGCAACCGGCGTGGAGGTTATCGATACCCAGGGTGCACCACGCTACTGCGGAGTGACAATCCGTGGCGTTGAAGTGAAAGAGAGCCCCGACTGGCTGCGCCAGCGCCTCGAAGCAATCGGCGTCAGAAGCATCAACAATGTTGTAGACATCACCAACTATATCCTCCACGGCATCGGCCAGCCGCTCCACTGCTTCGACCTCAACACGGTTGAGGGTGGAAAAATCGTGGTGCGCACGGTTGAGGAGGGCACGAAATTCGTGACACTCGACGGAGTGGAGCGCGCCCTCAACAGCGCCGACCTGATGATTTGCGACGCTGTCAAACCCATGTGTATCGGCGGCGTGTTCGGCGGCCTGAATTCGGGCGTCACCGAAAATACCACCGACATTTTCATTGAAAGCGCCTGCTTCAACCCCACGCGCATCCGCCGCACCGCCCGCCGCCACGGCCTTTCGACCGATGCCTCATTCCGCTACGAGCGCGGCCTCGACCCCAACGCGGCAATGTATGCCCTGAAGCTCGCCGCCATAATGGTCAAAGAGCTGGCCGGAGGTGAAATCTGCGGCGAACCGGTCGACATATACTCCGAAAAAGCCGAGCCGTTTAAAGTAACTCTCAGCTACAATTACCTCAACAGCTTAATCGGCAAAGATATACCCCGGGAAACAGTCGATGCAATACTTAAATCTCTCGAAATGGAGATTACAGACCGCCGTGGCGACGAAATCGACCTGCTTGTGCCGAACTACCGTGTCGATGTTCAACGCCCATGCGACGTGGTTGAAGATGTGCTACGCATCTACGGCTACAACAACGTGGAAATCGGCACAACCGTACACTCCTCGCTCCAGCTTAAAACCCCGGTTGACGCAGCCGACGACCTGCAGAAGCTCATTTCAGAGCAGCTCACGGCGCAAGGGTTCAACGAAATCCTCAACAACTCGCTGACTGCCGAAGGCTATTACACTGGCCTCGACCGCTACCCTGCCGACCATTGTGTGAAACTGCTCAACCCTCTAAGCACCGACCTCAATGTGATGCGCCAGACCCTGCTCTTCGGAGGCCTGGAATCTATCGCGCACAACGTAAACCGCAAGGCCGAAGACCTGGCGTTTTATGAATTCGGCAACATATACACCCTCAATCCCGCAGCCGAATCAACCGCAGACAGCCCGCTGGCTCCATATAGCGAAGGCTCACGCCTCGCATTGTGGCTCACAGGCAACTCCCGCACAGGCAACTGGAGCCGACCTTCTGAAGAGGCGACCTTCTACGACCTCAAAGCCCATGTGGCCAACATACTGGCGCGCCTCGGCATCGCCGACAAAGAGATTCTGCTCGAAAATAGCACCGGCAACAACATCTTCTCCGCAGCGCTCGCCATCAAGAGCCGTTCAGGCAAACCTCTCGGCGAAATGGGAATCATAGCCAAGGCTCTCCTGCATAAATCCGACATAAAACAGACGGTGTTCTACGCCCAGCTCGACTGGGATGCACTGGTGAAACTGGCTCTTAAAAAGAAAGTGCAGTTCACCCCACTGCCAAAGACACAGCCCGTGAAACGCGACCTGGCTCTGTTGGTCAACAAACAGGTAACAATGGCACAAATCGAAGCCGTGGTGCGCGAAAGCGAGCGCAAACTGCTCAAAGAGGTGTCGCTGTTCGACGTGTATGAAGGGAAAAACCTTCCGGAAGGTAAAAAGTCATATGCCATATCAATCATCCTGCAAGACGAGGAAAAGACCCTTCAAGACAAGCAGATTGATGCCGTGATGAACAGAATCATCAACAACCTGGTTAAAAACACCGGGGCCGAACTGAGGTAATATCCTGAAAGAAACAGGATTAACAGACCGTTTAAAACGAACAAAAACAAAATAAAGAAACTGAAATGGGACGCGCATTTGAATATCGCAAAGCCAGAAAATTGAAACGCTGGGGAAACATGTCGAGGACATTCACCCGCATCGGTAAAGAAATCACCATTGCCGTGAAAGCGGGCGGCCCCGACCCCACAACCAACCCGCGCCTACGCGCCCTGATGCAGAACGCCAAGGCTGAGAACATGCCTAAAGACACTGTTGAGCGCGCCATCAAAAAAGCCACCGACAAAGACGCAAAAGACTACAAGGAAATCACCTACGAAGGATACGGGCCTTTCGGCATCGCCATCTTCGTTGAAGCCGCCACCGACAACAATACACGCACCGTGGCCAATGTGCGCTCCTACTTCACCAAGCACGGAGGATCGCTGGGCACCCAGGGATCGCTCACATTCCTTTTCGACCACAAGGTGATGCTGAAAATCGCCCCCAAAGCCGACCTGTCGCTCGAAGACCTCGAGCTGGAACTAATCGACTACGGTGTTGACGAACTGGAGGCCGATGAGGATGCAATCGTGCTTTACGGCCCGTTTGAGGAATATGCCAACATCCAGCAGTATCTCGAAGGGAACGGCTTCGAAATCCTGTCGACTGAATTCGTGCGTATTCCAAACGACGTGAAAGAGGTCACCGACGAACAGCGCGAGACCCTCGACAAACTTCTCGAAAAACTCGAAGAAGACGAAGACGTGCAGAACGTTTTCCACAACATGGCCGAATAAGCCATTGAAACCAACCACATACCACTCCCCGCTTCGGGCATTCCGGGGCGGGGAGTTTGACTATAAAGAGATTGTCTAACAGCATTTTGAATTTTCAGACATGTTTTCAGGAATTGTTGAAGAAGCCGCGAAAGTGGTAAAAGTGGTAAAAGAAGGTGGAAATGTGCATCTGACCGTCAGGTCAGGTTTCGTTGACGAGCTGCGCATCGACCAGTCTGTGGCTCACAACGGGGTTTGCCTTACGGTTGTGGCACTACCAGGCGACGGCACATACACCGTCACAGCCATCGACGAGACACTGAAGCGGAGCAACCTCGGGCTACTCCACGAAGGAAGCCGCGTCAACCTTGAGCGCTGCATGGTGATGAACGGGCGCCTTGACGGACATATCGTGCAAGGCCATGTTGACTGCACCGCCGAATGCGTCGGAATCGAAGAGGTTGAAGGAAGCCGCTATTTCAAATTCCGCTACGATGTGGCCAAAGAGATGATCCGCAAAGGTTATGTGACAGTTGAAAAAGGGTCTGTCTGCGTAAATGGCGTCAGCCTTACGGTCTGCGACTCCGAGGCCGACACATTCCGCGTCGCCATCATACCCTATACATTCGACCACACCAATTTCGGCGACATAAAAGTCGGCACCATCGTCAACATCGAATTCGACATAATCGGCAAATACATCTCCCGCATGATGGGTGAATGAATACCATCCCCGTGCAACAGGGGCAATGAGAGGGGAAACGATAAGGATTTGTGATTTCAAAGAGATATGCCATGAGAATGATTTTAGCAATAGCCACCACAATGGCGGCCTCTATCGGTGTGAGCGCAGATGTAGCGCCAGATGCAATAAGTGTGACCACGCCACAGGGGCGCATCGTCAAGGTGCAGGCGCTAAGCAACAATGTGTTGAAAGTGACCAACACCGCCCCCACCGAAACCGTTGAGGCCTCTAAAGTCACAGTGATGCAGCCAGGCGGATTCACCGGCACGACAACCGAAAACAGCCGCTACCGCACACTGGCAACACCCACCGGAGTTGTAGCCACGCTCGACAAGATATCCGGCGAACTGAAGATGACCGCAGGAAGCCACAACGCAGTAGAAGACAATTCGCTACGCCCCACCGACACTCAAGGCCGGCGAACCATGCGGCTGAAAGCATCGGGCAAGTCATTTCATGGAGCCGGTGAACGCGGCCACAGCTTCAACCTCCACGGCGACACCCTGACGATGTATAACCGCCAGAACTATGGCTACACCGACGGAGACCCGCGTATCAGCCAGATGAACATATCGATGCCATTGCTGGTGTCGCCCGACGGATACGCCATTGTGTTCGACGACTATGCCGAAGGGGAACTGGTGGCCTCCGACACTCTGACATATTCCACAATCAGCCCCTCACCCGTCAGCTACTACTTTGTCAGCTCTCAGCAGGGATTCACCGGGTTGCCACGCGAACTTACAGCCCTGACAGGACGCCAGCCGCTCCCTCCGATGTGGAGCCTCGGCTATATAACATCGAAATACGGCTACAAGACACAGGCCGAGACCGATTCTGTCGTGAATATGCTCAAATCGAAAGGCTATCCGCTCGACGGCATAGTGCTCGACCTCTACTGGTATGGCAAAGAAGAGGATATGGGGCGCCTTGACTGGAATCCGGCGCAATGGCCCGACCACCGCCAGATGCTTGCAGGCCTGAAAGAGAAAGGGGTTAATCTTGTGGCCATTTCCCAACCATATGTTCTGCGCGGCGGCCACGGAATCAACAACTACAACGAACTCGCCCCTAAAGGGATGCTCGGCAAAGATTCTGTTGGCGGTGTGAAAAACGTGAAAATCTGGGTCGGAGAAGGCGGAATGCTTGATGTGTCGAACCCAGACACCCGCGCATGGCTACGTAACCGTTACCGCACCCTCACAGACGAAGGTATAACCGGCTGGTGGGGCGACTTGGGCGAACCGGAAGTGCATCCCGACGGGATGCATCATGCCAACGGCCTCACAACCCGACAATACCACAACCTCTACGGCAATGACTGGAGCAGCATCATCCACAACCTTTTCCGCGAGGAATATCCCGGCCGGCGGTTGATGACCCTCATGCGCGGAGGCACAACAGGGCTGCAACGCTACTCGGTGTTCCCATGGTCGACCGACGTGAGCCGCTCATGGGGCGGACTCCAGCCACAGGTGAAAATAATGCTCAACGCCGGCCTTAGCGGCTTAGGCTACATGAGCCACGACGTCGGCGGCTTCGCCGTTGACAAAGAGTATCCCGTAGACCCGGAGCTATATGTGCGCTGGTTGCAATTGGGACTGTTCTCACCCGTTTTCCGCACACATTCAACAGTGGCAGCCGAGCCGTATGTCTATGAAAACCTTCAGGACATATTGCTCCCCCTGGTCAAAAAGCGCTATGAATGGCTGCCCTACAACTACACCCTCGCATGGGAAAACGCCTCGCAGGGACTGCCTCTGGTGCGCCCCATAGGGATGCACGACAACAACCCCGATAATTACTCCGATGTAGAAGACCAGTATCTCTGGGGGCGCGACGTGATGGTGGCTCCGGTGATGAAGCAGGGCGCCACCTCGCGCCAGGTGCGTTTCCCCTCAGGCACTTGGGTCGACTACAACCACCCGGCCACCGTCTACAGCGGTGAAAACACATTTGATGTTGAAGCCCCCCTCGACAGGCTACCGCTGTTTGTCAGAGGCGGTGCGCTGATTCCAAAAGCGAAATATCAGATGGAAAACACCGGCGGCTTCCGGCCCGACAACTACACAGTCGAATATTTCCCCACACCCGGATGCGGCAGGACATCTTTCACACTCTTCGAAGACGACCGACGCTCACCCGGTTCAATCGAAGCCGACGAATACGCCCTTCTGACGCTCACTGCCGACAACAGCGCCGACAGCATCACCCTCGAAGCCACCGTGGCAGGCAGCTACCCGGGCATGCCCGCCCTCCGCACCGTGACCTTCGAGATTGCCAACGTTGCCGCACCCGACACCGTTGTCTCTTCAACCTCGGCCAAAATCACATCATCATACACCAGCGCCACCCGCACACTAACCATCTCGGCCTCCTGGCGCGCCGCCTCCCCCTTGAGCATAACCATAACGAAATAATCAATACAAAACCACATTACTTGTAACCCGGCAAACACAACACCCACAAATTTAGATTAAAACATCAGCATAATATCCGTATGAACATGCGTGGATAGTAACTATTCAGCAAAAAGGATGCAGTAAAACATTGACAATCAACGTAGGGGCGCACAGTTCGCGCGTACCTGCTTCGCTTTTAAGCAACCCTTTTAATGGCTGAATAGCTACAGTGGATATGCCTGCATATAAAAATTCATAAAAATTTGGCAGGGAATGCGGGATGGAGTAATTTTGTGGGTTGGATGGTGATTTGAAGGAAGATGTGCGTTAAAATCTTACGCACCGGAGAATGGGGAAACCGAAATATAGCAACGTTTTTTGATGAAAAAGTACAGGCTGATTAACGATGTGCTCGGATGGGCGTGTTTTCTGATTGCCGCCGTGACATATCTTCTGACCGTTGAACCGACGGCAAGTTTCTGGGACTGCCCGGAATTCATCGCACAAGGCACAAAACTCGAAGTCGGCCACCCGCCGGGTAACCCTATTTTCATGCTGGCGGCCCGTTTCTTCGTTAATTTCGCCGGGGGCGACATGTCGAAAGCGGCTCTGATGGTCAACTCGATGTCGGCACTGCTGTCGGCCGGGACTATCCTGCTGCTGTTCTGGACTATTACCCACCTGGTCAAGCGGCTGATTGTTAAAGATGACGCCGAGGAGGTGAGCCTGACGCAAATGCTGGTGATTTTCGGATCGGGCCTGTGCGGGGCGCTTATGTATGCCTGGAGCGACACATTCTGGTTCTCTGCCGTTGAGGGTGAGGTCTATGCGTTCTCATCGTTCTGCACGGCACTGGTGTTCTGGCTCATCCTGAAATGGGAAAACCGTGCCGACCAGCCACATGCCGACCGCTATCTGGTGCTGATTGCCTATATCATAGGCGTTTCCATCGCGGTGCACCTGCTCAACCTTCTGTGCATCCCTGCAATCGTGCTTGTGTTCTACTACCGTAAGTTTAAAAACACCACGGCCACAGGCTCGCTCATCGCCTTGGCGATTTCAGCAGTGATTGTGGCGCTGATTCTTTATGGGCTGGTGCCGGGATTCATCGAGATAGCCCAATATTTCGAGCTGTTCTTTGTCAACACCTGCGGTCTGTCCTACAACATGGGGGTACTCATCTATGCCGTTCTGTTCGTCGGAGTAATCATATGGTGCATAAGCGCACTTTATAAGCAGAAAAATGCATTGGCAATCAAACTGCTCTTCCTGGCGTCGATAGTGCTGTCGGGGATTCCGTTTATCGGAAGCTCCACATGGGTGCCTGTGGTTCTCACCGGCGCACTGGCCTGCTGGCTTTTCATGACAAAGAAACTGCCAGTGAGGATTCTGACCCTGGCCGCGCTGAGCGTGCTGGTGATTTTTGTAGGCTATTCGAGCTATGCGCTGCTGCTGATACGCTCACACGCCAACCCCCCGATGAACCAGAACGCGCCCGACAACGTGTTTGCCCTCAGCTCATATCTCAACCGCGAGCAATACGGCGAGACACCGCTGTTCTACGGCCCCACGTTCAAATCGACCGTTCTCTACAAAGTCGACAACAACGGCAACTACGGATTCAAGAAGAAACCGGCCAAAACCGTCTATGAGAAAACCGTGAAGACATCGGCCGACGCTCCCGACCGTTACGACAGCCACATCAGCGACAACCGCTATGAGATGACCCCCAACATGCTGTTCCCGCGTATGCACAGCGCTGCGGGCAACCATCCCACAGGCTACATGGAGTGGACCAACATGACCGAGGCCGAAATCCCGACGGTAGAGGCGCCGGTGCTTGTCGATGAGGATGGCAACACAATCCAGAGCGGCCAGCTCCAACAGCCGTCGTTTGCGCAGAACATGAGGTATTTCTTCAACTACCAGCTCAACTACATGTATTGGCGCTACTTCCTGTGGAACTTCGCCGGACGTCAGAACGACCTGGCGGGCAACGGCGAAGCCAACCGTGGCAACTGGATTTCAGGTATACCCCTGATTGACAACCCGCGCCTTGGCGACCAAAGCCTGCTACCCGACGACATAGGCAAAAACAACAAGGGGCACAACGTGTTTTTCATGCTCCCGCTGCTGATGGGCATTATCGGACTGACATGGCAGGCATTCCACTCGAAACGGGGCATAGAGCAGTTCTGGGTGATATTTTTCTTCTTCTTCATGACCGGCATCGCCATTGTGCTCTACCTCAACCAGCCTCCGTTGCAGCCGCGTGAACGCGACTACGCATTTGCCGGGTCGTTCTACGCCTATGCCATATGGGTAGGCATGGGGGTGGCCGGATTGTGGGCACTCATAAACTGGCTTATTAATAATCCCCAAGGGGAGAAAGCGCCAAGGAAATCCCAAATGGTGGCTTATGCAGCTGTGGCTGTGGGAGTTATTGTGCCTCTGCAGGTTGTCAGCCAGACATGGGACGACCACGACCGCTCCGGCCGCTACACCACCCGCGATTTCGGCATGAACTACCTTTCGAGCGTCGATGACAACGCTATAATCTTCACCAACGGCGACAACGACACCTTCCCCTTGTGGTATGCCCAGGAGGTGGAGGGCTACCGCACCGACGTGCGTGTGGTCAACCTCTCATATCTGACCACCGACTGGTATGCCAACCAGATGAAGGTGGCCACCGACGGTGGCGCCGCCATCGACTTCTCGGCGCAACCCGCCGACTATGTGTTCGACAGGATGCAGTTCAACTACTTCGACCCTGAAAACATGAAGACCGAGAGGGTCAACGCACAGACAGCCCTCGAAGACCTCTACCATAACCCCGATGCCCGGTGGAACAATTCGAGAGTATGGCGCTACCCGTCGATGTATATACCGTCGAACATCGACGGAGCCGTGGCCGCAGGGGTAATCTCAGCCGATGAGGCACCGGCAGCCGAAGAAGGGATTGAGGTTAACCTCTACAAAGACCCGAAGAATCCTTCAAGCGGGGCCACCCTGAGCCAGGCACTGTCGCTCGACATGATTTCAACAAGCGCCAAAAACGGCTGGAACCGCCCGGCATACTTCGCAATGACCGTGCCTGACGAATACTACCTGTCGCTGTCGCCATATATGCGCAACACCGGCCTGGCCTACCAGGTGACACCGCTCTACAACCCCGACGGGGAAAACGCCACCTGGACCGCCACTGACAAAATGTATCGCAACGTGACCGAGAAATTCCGATGGGGTGGCCTCGACCAGCTCGGCGACAATGGCAAAATCTATCTCGACGAGACTGTGCGCCGCATGGTCACCACCCACCGCAGCGCTATGGCCGACCTTGCCTATGCCCTGTTTGTCGAAGGGTATAATGCCGCACATCCGATGACCGACTCAATCACAGGCATAACCCCCGAAGCCGACATGGTATACGCTGCCGGCAGATATGGCAAAGCTGCCCATATCCTCGATATGATTGAGGAGAAACTGCCGGTGAAACATTCACCCTACAGCATCCAGATAGGCTACCAGATTGCCGACTGCTACCTGCGCCTAGCCCATGAGACAGGCGACGCCAAGCTGAAAGAGAAAGGCCTGAATATTCTTGACGGCGAACTGATGCGCTACGGCGCTTATCTGCCATATTTCATGGAGCTGCGCCGCACGCTTCCGGCCAGCGGCTTCTCGGGCCTGAGCGCCGCCGACCGGTATGTGCCCACATATGTCTACCTGCTTCTGCAGACCTATGCCTCCGAAGGGGGCGACACCGCAGCCCTGCAGAAAAAACTCGCCGACAAGGGCATCAACCTCAACGACCTGAGCTATTTCATAAAACAGTAGGAAACCGCCAACCACAAGTAGCCATGCTGATTGAGCAACCACCGGTAATCTACCGCCGACTGTTTCCCGAAGCCATATGGAGGCTTAAGAAACATGGGGAGAAGATGGTATTCCTCACCTTCGATGACGGCCCCATACCGGAAGTGACCCCGTGGGTGCTCGACACCCTCGACCACTATGGCATAAAGGCCACTTTCTTCATGGTGGGTGATAATGTGGCGCGCAACCCCGAACTGTTTGAGGAGGTGAAACGGCGCGGCCACAGCGTGGGCAACCACACAATGCACCATCTGCAGGGCATGAAGGTGAACTCCTACCGTTACATGCACGACATCACCGAGGCCAACGACCTGATTGGCAGCTCGCTGTTCCGGCCGCCCCACGGCCTTATCCGCTGGAAACAGGCCCGCGCCATCAAAGACCACTACAACATTGTGATGTATGACCTGGTGACGCGCGACTACAGTAAAAAGATGACTCCTGAAAAGGTGTTTGCCAACGTGCGCCGTTACGCCCGCAACGGGTCAATCATCGTGTTCCACGACTCGCTGAAAGCCGAAAAAAACATGAAAACCGCCCTTCCCCTCGCAATCGAATGGCTACAGGCCAGGGGCTACAATTTCGGACGGCTCGGCGACTGACACGCAGGCTATCGTATCTGAATGCTTGGCAATGAACGCATGGCAATGGAACGCCTTAAAGAGGAACTAATCTCACTTACGCATCGGGCGGGAGCGCAGAAAACCGGCTTCGCCGCAGCACACCCCGTTAGAGAGGAATCCGTTGACCGGTTCAACAGCTGGCTTTCGGAAGGGAAGCATGGCGGCATGGCCTACATGAAGAATTACCCTGATATCAGACAGAATCCAAGGCTGCTGCTCAACGGTATAAACCCCGAAGAACCATGCACCCTCATGGTGTGTGCATTCTCCTACTACCACACAGAGCGGCAGACTCCCGATGCCGCACGGATAGCCATGTATGCCCACGGCAGCGACTACCACGAGGTGCTGAGGCAACGTCTGCAACCGGTTTTAGCGCATCTTGACAGCCTCGGGATAAAAGGGCGCATATGCATCGACTCCGCCCCTCTACGCGAGCGCTACTGGGCCGTAGAGGCAGGAATAGGGTTCATAGGCCGCAACGGACAGCTGATAGTCGATGGTGTAGGCTCATATGTTTTCCTCGCCACCGTCATCTTCAACGCCCATGTCTCCCCCGACGAACCATGCCGTCGCAGTTGCCTGGGATGCCGCCGATGCCTGACAGCCTGCCCCGGCCAGGCCATAGGCGCTGACGGCGACATTGACGCGCGCCGCTGCGTCTCCTATCTCACCATCGAACACCGGGGCGACCTGCCCGATACCCTCGCCATGCCTGACGGCACATCACGGCCAATCGCCGGCATACTGGGCAACCGCGTCTACGGCTGCGACGAATGCCAGCGTGTATGCCCACACAACCGCCGCCCCCTACCCACCAGAATCGCCGAATTCCACCTCCGCCCATCCCTCCGCACACTCTCCCATGCCGACATCCTCAACATGACCCAGCCCACCTTCTCCACCCTTTTCAGACACTCCCCGGTCAAACGCACCCGCCTCGCCGGCCTCATCCGCAACGCCCGCCCCACCCCCACTGCCCTTGATCCAATCATATAAAAAGAGCCGGGGTATTCTCAGGTTTTTTCTGTAAATTTGCATCAAGAGGAGTAACCACACAAGCAACAAAACTGATGAACAACTTCAAAGCCGATTATGACCGGAATAATCCAACCGCAATATATGATTTCTGCCAATATCTGATTGGCAAAAGCCTATATGACATTTTCGGTAAAGAGATTGCATCGGCAACCCGGAAAGGGAAAGGGGGACTTGGACAGATGGTCGAGGAACTGTTTTTCAACTACGAGGTAAATTCCGACAGGCATGCGGATTTCAAAGAAGCCGGAGTAGAACTGAAATGCACGCCTTTGCTCCAAACCGCATCGATAAGCCCTCACGAACTATAATTACAGGAGAAGGAGGCGCAGCTCCTTCGCGATTCAAGCATGTTGTGCAAACTCCTTCCGGACGCTACAGACGACTCACACCCATAGAGCTGGAACGCCTTAACATGTTTCCCGACAACCACACCCAGGGTACATCTGACATGCGCCGCGCATTCCTGATGGGCAATGCCCTTGTCACCGGAATAGTGGAACGAATCGGCATATCTCTGCTAAACGACATTGATTCATCATCTGCAATATAAAACCGAAGCAATACTCCACCTCAGCAAAAATGATTGAATTTAATTATGAGTGGTGAAGTGGGCGCGGACGAGGCGGGCTTTGGCTGGGCCGATGACTGAGGCGAGGACGTCGAGGGAAGCCTCGCTGATGCGTTTTACGCTTCTGAAGTGGGCAAGGAGGGTCTGCTCTGTGCCGGGGCCTATCCCTTTGATTGAGGAAAGCTCGCTGACGATGGCCGACTTGGAGCGGCGGTTGCGGTGGTGGGTGATGCCGAAACGGTGGGCTTCGTCGCGAAGATGCTGCACCACACGGAGCGATTCGGAGTTTTTGTCGATATAGAGCGGCACACTGTCGCCGGGGAAATATATCTCCTCAAGGCGTTTGGCGATGCCTACCACGGCGATTGTGCCGCGCAGCCCTATTTCGTCGAGAGCTTCCACTGCAGCGGAAAGCTGCCCTTTGCCACCGTCGACGACTATCAGCTGGGGAAGGTCGTCTGGGGACTCCTCCATCAAGCGGGTGTAGCGACGGGTAAGCACCTCTTTCATCGACGCGAAATCGTCGGGACCTTCCACGGTCTTGATATTGAAATGGCGGTAGTCTTTCTTCGACGGTTTGGCGTCGCGGAACACCACACAACTTGCCACCGGGTTGGTGCCCTGGATGTTGGAGTTATCGAAGCATTCGATATGCCGCGGCAGCACGTTGAGCCGGAAATCGGCCTTCATGCGTTCAAGTGTGCGCTCGGCGCGTTTTTCCGGGTCGGTCTTCTCAAGATTCTTGAGATTGTCGATTTTGCTCTGACGGGCGTTGCGCACCGACACATCAAGCAGTTTTGCCTTGTCGCCCCGCTGCGGAACAATGAATGTGACACCATCAAACTCCGAATCGGGCAGTTCCGGCACAACCACCTCGTCGCAGACAGCGCCGAACCGGGTGTGGATTTCATCAATTGCATACGACAGCAGTTCTGGCACAGTCTCCTCCATACGACGTTTATACTGAAGGGTGACACTGCGCACCACCGCCCCGCGGCGCACATGCATGTAGTTGATATACACGTCGCGGTCGTCGTCATCAACCCCGAACACATCCACATTGTCGATGGTCTGGCTGACAATGACGCTCTTGGCCCGGTAGCGCTCCACCAGCCTGTATTTCTGCTTCAGCACCTCGGCCTCCTCAAACCGCAGGTCTGCCGACAGGCGCTCCATCTCCGAGCGGAGATAGGCCATCAGCTCACCGGTCTCACCACGCAGAATCTGGCGGATATGCTCGATATATACCGCATAATCTTCCGGAGATATGCGACCGGTGCAACAACCGAGGCAGCGTTTAAGATGGTATTCCAGGCATAACCTACCTTTTCCCCGCGCAAGATATTCGGGAGTTATAGGCAACCGGCATGTTCGTATAGGATAAAGCTCGCGGGCAAGCTCAAGCACAGCCCGCGCCGACCCGGCCTCGGTGTAAGGTCCGAAATATTTCGAACCGTCTTTCAGGCGCTGGCGTGTCATGAACACGCGGGGATAAAGCTCACGGGTAACACATATCCATGGGTATGATTTATCATCTTTGAGCAGCACATTGTAGCGGGGCTTATACTCCTTGATCATCGAGTTTTCAAGATTCAGGGCATCCTGCTCCGTAGGCACCACGATATAGCTCATGTCGGCGATAGCGCGCACCAGCAGCGCCGTGCGCAAAACGTCGTGGGTGCGGTTGAAATACGACGACACCCGCCGCTTGAGATTCTTGGCCTTACCAACGTAAATGACCGTGCCCTCGGCGTCGTAATACATATACACCCCCGGCGATTCCGGCAGTATCGCCAGCTTCTGCTGTAGTTCCGGCGACTTGTTTTTTGAATGCTTTCCCATCTGCTACGGTTGTTTACTTCAAAGTTACAACAAATCCGCCTAACGGCAGTGGGCTGCCGGTTGCTCTTTTGTCCCCGCTTGTGGAAGAAAAAGCTGGTCGGAGAAGAGTGTGATCTGTGTCATGCAGCAGTTTTTATAACATTTACAACATTTTGGACCGTCATATAGTCAATGTTTGGCTACCTCTGCTTACCAAAATCCAAGACAATTATTTATAACATAACCATGAAAAAGTCAAGAAAAATCGTTGCGCTCCTTTCTGCCCTGATGTTGTTGCCTGCTGTCATGACCGGAGCTGAAACAACGTTCAAAATATCAAAACGCTATCTCAACATTCCGGTGTCGCATAAAGTTGACCGCACTCGGCTGACCTTCACCGCCAAGGGGATTCCGGAATTGTCGGTTGTGGTGCGCGTGGCTCCCGATGAAGCAGACTATTGGGTTTTCAAGGACATGTCGGCCTATAAGGGGCAAAATGTCACCCTCACATACGACGGAGACGAAAGGGGATTGCCGAAACACGGTTTAAACCTGACGGGGCATGGGGATCGCTCACTTCAGATGAAGCGAACCGCCATATGAAAGAGTTCTACAAGACCCCACCAGCATGGAACTCAGTGCCGACATCTATATAGACCGCACATCAATCGAGGTATTCATCGACGGAGGCCTTTATTCCTACTCCATGGAGCGACGCCCCGACCCCAACAACACCGAAGGCTTCCATTTCTGGGGCAACCGCATAGAGGTGAAAGACCTGGAGGTTTTTTCTGTAGACTCAATCTGGTAAACGGGATGTTGTTTTTTCAGAGTTTTTGTGTAAATTTGCATAATCCTCTCTAAACAACAACCGAAAACAGTCTGTTAACAGATTGCCGGCATATCGGAACTACACCACCGGCAGAAACAACCACACAGAAATAATGTCAAAAGTCATCATCATCGGCGCCGGAGGGGTGGGTAGCGTTGTTGCCCACAAGTGCGCCCAGAACCCTGAAGTGTTCAGTGAAATAGTCATAGCCTCACGCACCCGCAAAAAGTGCGACGCATTGGCTGCGGCCATAACCGCAGCAGCGGAAAAAACGGGGCGCACATTGCCGGCAATCAGCACCGACAGCGTTGATGCCGACAGCGTTGAGCAGCTTTGTGAACTTCTGCGCCGCCACAAACCGGAGATGGTAATCAACGTGGCACTCCCCTATCAGGATCTGACCATCATGGACGCCTGTCTGGAATGCGGGGTGCATTACCTCGACACAGCCAACTACGAGCCGCGCGACGTTGCCCATTTTGAATATTCATGGCAGTGGGCCTACCGCGAGCGCTTCGAGAAAGCCGGGCTGACAGCCATCCTCGGATGCGGATTCGACCCGGGGGTATCGGGCGTGTTCACCGCCTATGCCGCCAAGCACTACTTCTCGGCCATGGAGACCCTCGACATAGTTGACTGCAACGCCGGCAACCACGGAAAAGCCTTCGCAACAAACTTCAACCCGGAGATAAACATCCGCGAAATCACCCAGAACGGGCGCTACTGGCTCGACGGCAAATGGGTGACAACCGGCCCGCTGGAAA
Source organism: Bacteroidales bacterium (assembly GCA_910575545.1). Lineage (GTDB taxonomy): Bacteria > Bacteroidota > Bacteroidia > Bacteroidales > Muribaculaceae > UBA7173. The sequence goes on along the minus strand of CAJTFH010000006.1, from coordinate 72,834 downwards.
TACACAAGGAGCTGAGCTACCCCAACATAGGCCCGCGCGACAGCTACCTGCTTTATCACGAAGAGCTGGAATCGTTGGTGCAGAATTTTCCCACCATCAAACGCGCACGCTTCTGGATGACATTCGGGCAGGAATACCTGACCCACCTGCGCGTAATCCAGGACATAGGGATGGCACGCATCGATGAAATAGACTACAACGGCCAGAAAATCGTGCCCCTGCAATTCCTGAAAGCTGTGCTCCCCGACCCGCAGGATCTCGGAGAAAACTACACCGGAGAAACCTCCATCGGCTGCCGCATCTCAGGCAAAGACAAAGAGGGGAAAGAGATGACCTATTACATCTACAACAACTGCTCCCACCAAGAGGCATACAAGGAGACCGGGATGCAGGCCGTCAGCTACACCACCGGCGTGCCAGCCATGATCGGGGCCATGATGCTTCTCACCGGCAAATGGAAGAAAGCCGGAGTGCACAACGTTGAGGAATTCGACCCCGATCCATTCATGGAGCAGCTTTCGATTCAGGGACTTCCCTGGCATGAAGTGGTAAACGGCGACCTGGAATTGTTATAATATTACCGACAATCAAAAACAACGCAACCATGGCAGAAGACAAATACCACCAGGCAATCGAGGAGTCGAAAGTGACCACCGACGATAGCGCCGTGAAAGCAGCGGTAGAGAAAATCCTCGCCGACCATCTGCATGAGAATATGAATGCGGACGTCTATAAGTTTCTTTTCAACTGCATAGACCTCACCACATTGAAATCGACAGACTCACCCCAGAGCGTGGCCGATTTCACCGAGAAAGTCAACCAGTTCGAGACCGAACACCCCGAGATGAAAAACGTAGCCGCTATATGCGTCTATCCGAATTTCTCACAGGTGGTGCGCTCAGTGCTCGAAGTGAGTGAGGTGGATATTGCCTGCGTGTCAGGGTGCTTCCCCTCTTCGCAATCGTTCATCGAAGTGAAAGTTGCAGAGACCGCCCTGGCAGTAGAAGGTGGCGCCGATGAGATTGACATCGTGCTCAACCTCGGCAATTTCCTCGACGGAGACTACGAGGAAGTGTGCGACGAGATTTCTGAGCTCAAGCATTCCTGCCGCAACGCCCGTCTGAAAGTAATCCTTGAGACAGGAGCATTGAAGACAGCCGCCAATATCAAGGCTGCATCAGTGCTGGCAATGTATAGCGGAGCCGATTTCATCAAGACCTCCACCGGCAAGGAATATCCAGGCGCAAGCCTCGAAGCAGCATATGTGATGTGCCAATGCATCAAAGAGTATCACGAAAAAACCGGCAATATGGTCGGATTCAAACCCGCAGGAGGCGTGCGCACTCCAGAAGAGGCCGCAGGCTACTACTGCATAGTCAAAGAGGTGCTCGGCGAGAAATGGCTCACCAACGAATATTTCCGCATCGGAGCCAGCGGCCTGGCCAACAACCTGCTGACCGCGATTTTCGGAACCGAGACCAGATTTTTCTAAACGGTTGTCAGTCATCAACCTGAAGCACAGACCCAACCAGCATAACCCCACACAATGGAATACTGGATTATCATCGACAACAAACACGCCGGGCCCTACAGCGCCACCCAGCTCATCGACGCCGGATTGACGCCGGAGACTCTTGTGTGGCATGAAGGTTTGGCCGACTGGGCTAAAGCAGGAGAAGTTCCCGAACTGGCAGCCGAAATGCAGCGCGCCCAACTTATGGATGCAGAAGCCCGGTCGGAAAGCGATGTTGAAGCGGCAGAAGACGATGCTACCGTCGAGGCATACAACGAAGCATATGCCGCTCCGCAACAGGCATCAACGGTAACAGACTGCCATTGCCGGCATCAGGCCGCTTACACCCAGCCATATGAAGCACCACCCCAGGCTATTGCACAGCAGTGCACCGAACCATGCCCTCCGGCCTACATAGCCTGGTCGGTGATTGTCACAGTGCTCTGTTGCACCATAATAGGCATACCTGCCATCATATTTTCGTCAATGACAAAAAGCGCATACTACCGTGGGGACCTTCAAAAGGCCAAACGTTATTCCGAACTGGCCCAATGGTTCATAATCACGTCAATCGTATGCGGAGTGGTCGGCATACCGTTCCAGGCCATATTCATGGGATTACTCTGATGAACGGAAACAAAAGGATAATCATGGCCGCAGGAGCGTTGATGCTTACTGCGGCCATGATTTTTCTCTATCTCCGGATTACAAGTGCGCTCGGTTGGATGCCGTTATGTCCAGTGCACGCCCTCACAAGCCTGTCTTGTCCGGGATGCGGCAGCCAAAGGGCGCTCGCCTCACTGCTCGAAGGACACATAGCCGAAGCCGTCAGCCACAACTACATCCTACCGGCAGCCTTAGCCTATCTGTCTTTGTGCGGCATGCATTGGATATTCCCCGCCAACAACACCATCAGCAAAATCTACCGCCGGATAACCACCCCCCGGGCGCTGATAGCCGTGGCACTCGCCATGTTGGCATGGATGGCTGTCAGAAACATAGCCGGATGCTGAGCAGCATCAGTCATCGTGATGATGCTTGTGTTTTTTGTGGTGTTTCTTATGTTTATGGTGCTTTTTATGATGATGGTAGTATTCCTCATAAAAATCGTCATCATCATAATCGTAATAGCAACCCGGCACACCGACCACCATTGCGCCCCATGCTTTGGCAGCATGTTTAACAGCCTTCTTATAATGTTTTGCAGCCTTTTTATACGCCTTCTTTGAAGGATAATAGCCATAATCGTCATATGACACCCCCGGCATCAATGGTGCATACACCACCCTGTGTGGAGGGGGAGGAGGGGGAGGCGCAACATGCACCACCGGGAATAGCGGAGGAACATTGGTCACATTGAAATTGAATCCGTCTGTTCCGGCATTAACCGAAAAAAAAGTCTGCGCAGTCATGGCCGACATCCCCAGCCCCATAATAGACATTAATGCGGCAATCCTTTTCATGTCAATACTTATTAGAAGTTACATCGTAGAATAGGGTGCACTATACGAAACGAAACATAGCTACCCTGACAACCGAACCATCACACAATCAAAACACCGGTCATATGGCAAAAGTTGAAGCATCAAAGCCTTTTTGACTTCATCTCCTTATGGGCAATTACGTCGAATAAGCCAAAGCAGCCAATTTTAAGCATAATAGCAGAAAAAAAGGCCAACATCCACCTACCGTAAAAGAGACGTTTTAATTAATTTTGCAAGCCTGAACAAAACGCATGTAGCATCATAGTCGCCGCCAAACAGCAAAACAAGCCCGGTTAACGGAACTTTTGCTACATATAATCAGTTATAATAAAACAGCCATAGTCTGCTGCGCTGCATAGCGGCGCAATCATCCCATGCCCCATGCAGGGATAGAGATGGATAAGGCTGGCAACTATCGTATTTTATGAGAAAAAATCTCTATATGAGGAAGTTATTCTTTATCATCGGCATCATGGCCTCGGTTGCCGGATGCTCCTTCGGAGCGTCGGCCGAAGTTTATTCGCTTGACTCATGCCGCCAGATGGCCCTGACGAGCAACAAGGAGATGATGGTCAAAGCTGAAAAGGTCAGACAGGCGCAATACACCCGGAAGGAGGCATTCGCGGCCTATCTCCCTGCATTCGATTTCACCGGCGGTTATTTCTACAACCAGAAGAACCTATCGATTTTCGACAGCGACCAGCACCTGCCGATAGGCACATTCGACCCCCTTACCCAAAGCTACAAGTATGCCCCGGCGATAAACCCGATAACACAGAAGCCCATAGTGCTACCAGACGGCACACCCGTGCCTGCGCAGACAGCTCTGATTCCAAAAGAGGCGATGGAATTCGATATCCACAATGTGTTTTTCGGAGCCGTGACACTTACCCAGCCCATATTCATGGGCGGTAAGATCGTGGCGCTGAACAAACTCGCCAAAATCGGTGAGGAAGCCGCAATGGAACTGCAGCGAAACGAAGCGCAGAATGTAATTTATGCCGTTGATGCCGCTTACTGGACTGTGGTGTCGCTAAAAGCCAAACAGGAACTGGCAACCAGCTTCGTGAACCTTCTCGACACACTCGACCGCAACGTAAGGCTGATGGTAGACCAAGGGGTGGCAACACGCAGCGACCTGCTGAGTGTCGACGTCAAACTAAACGAAGCAAAGGTCGACCTGTTGAAAGTTGAGAACGGACTGTCGCTCAGCCGTATGGCCCTCGCCCAGATTTGCGGCCTTCCCGTCCACGCAGACATACATGTAGAGGATGAAGGCACACGCCAGGTCGACACACAGGCAGAAATAGCCACGCACTACGACATGGAGCAAATCTATGCCAACCGTCCTGACCTCAACGCTCTCGAACTGGCCACCAAAGCCGCCGGGGCACAGAAACAGGTTGCGCTGTCGTCAATGCTCCCCAACATAGCCCTTATAGGAGCATATTCATTCAGCACCCCCAACATGTTCGACGGCTTCAAAAACAAAGTAGCCGGAGCATTTTCAGTCGGCGTTGTAGCCCGTGTGCCACTATGGCATTGGGGAGGCAACTATAACAAATACAAAGCTGCGGCCACCAACGAGACAATCATGAGACTGCAGCTCGACGATGCCAAGGAGAAAATCGACCTTCAGGTCAGCCAGGCCGCATATAAAGCCCAGGAAGCAGTGAAAACCTATCTGGCCACCGAGAGCAACCTTGAAAAGGCCCGGGAGAACATGCGCACCGCCACCCTCGGTTTCCGCGAGGGCGTGGTCACAACCGACGACGTTATGGCGGCACAGACGGCATGGCTGAAAGCCAACTCAGAGAATATCGACGCCATGATCGACGTGCAGCTCTGCGACGTCTACCTGGCAAAAGTGCTGGGCACACTCGGCAATTGACCCTTTCGCCACCCGACACACCAAAATCAATCTGAAAACCAACAAAACGGAATAGAACTATGTCAGAACTCAATCCGCTCACACCGGAACAGAAAAAAGAGAACCGCACCCTACTGGGTGCCTTAGGGCTAATTGTCATCGCAGTGGCCGCACTGGCGATAATCGGCTTTTTGTTTCTCAACAAACCCGCCGAAATAATGGAAGGTCAAGCCGAGGCCACCTCAGTGAGGGTTTCAGGCAAACTGCCAGGCCGCGTGGTGGCCTTCTATGTCAATGAAGGGGACATGGTCAAAGCCGGTGACACACTGGTGCACATCCACTCGTCGCTGGTCGAGGCCAAACTGCAGCAGGCACGCGGCATGGAAACCGCAGCCCAGGCAATGGACAACAAGGTAGATGCCGGAACGCGCAGCCAGATAATACAAAGCGCCTACCAGCTGTGGCAACAGGCAAAAGCCGCTGAAGAAATTACCCAGAAGACCTACGCCCGCCTTGAGAACCTCTATAAGGAAGGGGTTATGTCGGAGCAGAAACGCGACGAAGCGAAGGCCGCATATGATGCAGCCGTGGCAGCGTCGAAAGCCGCAAAGAGCCAATATGAAATGGCAAAACAGGGCGCACAGAAAGAAGACAAAGAGAGCGCCAAAGCCATGGTCAACGTGGCCCGCGCCGGAGTGTCGGAAGTGGAAGCCATTCTCGAAGACCAATACCTCACCGCTCCCTGCGACGGCCAGATAGATGTGATTTTCCCACACGAAGGTGAACTCGTGGCATTGGGCGCGCCGATTATGAACGTGCTCAAAATCGACGACAAATGGGTTACTTTCAACGTGCGCGAAGAATATCTGTCAGACATGACCATGGGCAAGGAAATCAATGTGATGATTCCGGCCCTGAAACAGAAAGAGGTCAAAGCCAAAATCTATTATGTGCGTGACCTCGGCAGCTATGCCACCTGGAACGCCACCAAGACCACCGGCGACTGGGATTCAAAGACATTCGAGGTGAAAGCCCGCCCCGTTGAAGCGGTGCCTGACCTGCGCCCCGGCATGACGGTTATCTATAAAGACTGATTCACAATAAACATAAGAAACGATGAAAGTGGCAAGCGGACTTTGGGACGTCATTAAGCGAGAAGTGAGGCTACTCACTTCCAGACCGATATATCTTGTCGGCATGACCGTCGTGCCCATCTGCATGGCGCTGTTCTTCGTGTCGCTGCTCGGCGAGGGGCTTCCGAAAAGAGTGCCCGCCGCCATAGTCGACCTCGACCATTCACAGACCTCCAGGCAGATGGCACGGTCGCTCGAAGCTATGGAACTGATCGACATAAAAGGGGAGTTTGACAGCTACAACAAAGCGATGGATGCGGTGCAACGTGGCGACATCTACGGATTCTTCATGATTCCCGACGATTTCGAGCGCGACGCCATCGGAGGCCGCGGCACAAAACTGACATTCTATTCCAACCTGACGTTCTATGTGCCGGGCACTTTGGTCTTCAAAGGTTTCAAGACCATGGCCGTCACAACCTCAGGACGTATCGTGCAGACCACCCTCAGCTCGAAAGGCGCCCCCGACGCCCTCACAGGGGCGTTGCTGCAACCAATGACCATCAACAACCATCCCCTCAACAACCCCTGGATGAACTACTCCTATTATCTGAGCACTTCATTCCTGCCGGGACTTCTTGAACTGATGATTTTCCTGATGACCGCCTATGCTATCTGCCACGAAATCAAAACCGGACGCTCAAACGAGTGGTTAGCCACAGGGCGTGGCGACATATGGACCGCGATAGTGGGAAAACTTGCACCCCAGACACTGGTATTCACCGTCATCGGTCTGGGCATGAACGCATTGATGTTCCACTACCTGCACTTCCCCCACAACTGCCCCACATGGCATATGACACTTGGAATGGTATTGTTCGTAATCGCCTGTCAAGGTTTCGCTGTGTTCATCTGCGAAATCATGCCTAACCTGCGCCTTGCGTTGTCGCTCTGTTCGCTATCAGGAATCCTGGCCTTCTCAATCGCCGCATTTTCATTTCCGGTCCAGGCAATGTATGGCGGCATAGCCATCTTCTCCTACATACTGCCCGTCAGATGGTATTTCCTTATATATATTGACCAGGCACTCAACGGCATGGCACTCTATTTCTCACGCTACTATTATGCGGCGCTCCTGGTATTCCCCATAATGGCAATGCTCTTCGCCCCGTTGCTCAGGCGGGCGGCAAGGAAACCGGTCTATGTGCCATAACCGCTACCTGAAAAAATATTCAAAAGCAATTCCAGACAATTCAATAAAATTATAACAGCCATGCTCAGAGGGTTTTGGAACGATATGAAAGAATGGTTTCTCGAAACAGCCAAAGTGTTGCGACGGGAATTCGGACTGGTTTTATCCAGCCCCGGCACTCTGCTGTTTTTCTTCGCGTTACCACTGGCATATCCGATAATCTATGCCACCATCTATAATACCGAAGTCACACGCGACATGCCGGTTGCCGTGGTTGACAACTGCCGCTCGGCTGAAAGCCGCGAATTCGTGCGACATGCCGATGCCACCCAGGCCATCAAGATATGTGGGTATGCCTCCAACATGGGTGAGGCAAAACGCTGGTGGGAAGAGAAAAAGTGTTACGGCATTCTTGAGATTCCTGCCGATTACTCCCGCCGCACCTACAGGGGCGAGCAGGGTGTTATCAACTTCTACAGCGACATGAGCCTGCTGCTGCGCTACCGCACATTCCTCGAATCGCTCACATCGCTTCAGATGGCCACAGATGCCGACCTGCGCACAATGGCCATGAACACACTTGGCATTAGCGCACCAGGCCAAGAGAGCGGAGTGGAGACGGAATCATTTTTCCTTGGCGACCCCGAGCAGGGATTCGCTTCGTTCATCCTGCCGGGCATCGTTGTGCTTATCATGCAGCAGAGCATGTTGCTTGGCATCACATTCCTTTCAGGAGCATCCGACGACCGCAAACGCCTTCACGGCGGTGTGGATCCGGCAGCTATTGTGGCATCTCCGTCGGCAATAGTCATCGGGAAAGCCCTATGCTATGTGATGATTTATATCCCGCTGTGCATCTACATCCTCCACTATATCCCCGTGTGGTTCGCCTTACCCCACATCGGCAACATGTGGCAGGCCATCCTGTTTATGTTCCCGCTTCTGATTGCCTCGGCAATGCTGGGGCAGACATTGCAGATTATGGTGACTGAGCGTGAAAGCGCCTTCATCGTTGTGGTTTTCACATCGGTAGCGTTCCTTTTCCTATCCGGTCTGACATGGCCGCGCTACGCTATGCAGCCATTATGGAAACTGCTGGGCGATATAGTTCCGGCCACATGGGGCGTGGAAGGATTCATACGCATAAACAACAACGGAGCCACCCTCGCACAACAATCAACACCTTACCATTGGTTATGGAGGCTCTCTTTGGCCTACTTCATCACCGCATGGCTGGTTACCCGTTGGAAAAACAGATGTGTCGCAAAATGTTAAAACAGTATTAAATTGGACACCCATTCTGGGCGCATATTCTTAATTTTAGTTAATGCACGTAATATTTTTGCCGGAAAATTATGCTGTAAAACATAAATTCTATACCTTTGCATCAGTTTTTCATGGTATTAGATTTAAGGTAAGAAGATTATTCGTCGAGACGACGAGTAATTTTTTTTTGCACCTGCACCTATAGGTGCAAACGCAACGGATGCCGGTATCCGGAAAATACCACCCGGAAAAGTAGTAGAGAAGAAGGACTAATTTCAAAAAAGCAGACTGATAAAAAGGAAATTTTTGCTAACTTTGCAGCCGACAACAGGTGACCGAATTAAAACCCCACCGGGGCGGATTGACGGTTGAAAAGGGAACAGGGTGAGAATCCCTGACAGACCCGCTGCTGTGTGTCTTCGGATTTCAAGGCTCGAAGAGTCGACACTTGTAAAATCCATCTTGTCTGGCCGGTTCCGTAAGGAAATGCCACTGCCCCCTGTCTGTAAAGGGGCGTGGGAAGGCAAGGCCGACAGGAAATGAAGATAAGTCAGAAGACCTGCCTGTGCGTCGTTTTTAGCCATCAAACCAACTGATATGTCTTCGAGGATTAAGACTGGGGCTGCCGACATTTTCCGTTTAAGCCAAACCGATTTCATCACAACAGGCGACCTGCGGGTCTGACTGCTTGCAACGACGAATCCCTATTCGCGGTTTCGCCGGCATCGTTGTGTCTATCCTTTTTCAACCCGGCATTTCATTGTGTGGAAGATGGTTATCGCAATTATTGATAATTATTAACCAACAACACATTTTTTCATGAAACGTCTTCCGACTTTTTTGATTGCAATGTTTGCCATGGCTACAACCGTGGCGGCAACGCCGGAATGGAACCATCCGAAAAAAGACCTCCATACTGCGGAATGTGACTACACCGTAGGCCCCGAGGGTGTGATTTACCACAACATGGGCTATCCATCAAATCCTCCGACTTTTAATGGCGGATGGGTTACTTTCTCCGCGGAGAACGAAGGGGATCCGGTGTCGATAACCTTTACCGACTTCAATTGCCTGCGTGGCGACAAGCCGGTGGTATTTGTTTATGACGGTGACGAAGCTCTTAAAACCAGTTTCACAGGCTATTCAAAACCTGCTCCGGAGGGATACCTCGTGGCGATGACACCTGCGGAGGAGGGAATTGAATACACCGCCGTTTCCGGTAAACTCTGTGTGCTGTATGCCGCCCCTGCGGCAAGTTCCGGCACAATCACCGGCACCTACACCGCAACGGTGACAGCCGGTGTGCCACACGATATGACCTTTGTCAGCGCCACCGCGACGAATGCCTCCACACAGGCCTGGCGCGGGGCAAAAAACATACCGTTGCTGAATTTCGACATAGCCACCGACGGCACTCTCAACCCGCTGTCAATCGACAACCTCTCATTCGACCTCACAGCCACCGCCGCTTCCGGCAAAGTGGAGAATATCCGCCTATACAGCGCAGCCGAGCCTAAAGAAGAGGCCTTGGTGGCCACACTTGACGAGGGTGAAACATCTTTTGCCGTGTCAGGAGCCGTTTTGAAACGCACCAACCCCTATTCGATATATGCCGATGTGAAACCCGACGTGACCGGTGCACTCGCCGCTCCGGAGGTATCGGCGCTTTCTGTGGCCGGAGAGTCCCGCCAGGTCGATGCATCGGCGGTCGCCACCCTCGAAATCGCCAACAGCATCCTGATAGCTGCCGACAAATCCCATCAGATTTATACCGTAGGCGATGATGTTGCGTTTTTCGACGCAGGTGGAGCAGACGGGAATATCCCGATGAACTCCGAGGGCACTGCAACCTTCATCCCCGCCACCGAAGGGCAGTCGGTGAAAATCGACTTCTCCCAGTTCAAACTTTTCGACAATTCCTCGGCTGTGTCGGTAGGCAACAACGACGTGATGAAAATCTACAACGGGCGGGAAGCATTGGAAGAGAACCTTATCGCCACCCTGGTTGAAAATCCGAAAAACATCAAATCATCTGCCCCCGACGGCTCTCTGACCGTGTGGTTCAGATCAAAACAAGGCAACGAAAACCAGCGGCAAAAAGGGTGGGAAGCCACAGTGTCGCAGTTCGTCCCCACGCAGATGACATTCACAGGCCTCGATGTTGAAGCCGCCGGAACCGAAACATTCGCCTATGCCGGTCAGCAGCGTGTGCCGATGCTCTATTTCAATATCAAGGCAGAAAACCAACTGAATCCCATTCAGTTAAGAGAAGTGGCCGTGACAGTTCCCGCAGGGGCTGAAAGCGCCGCCATCGAAAAAGTGGCGGTATTCCAACTCGGGGAAAACAAAAACGCCCCACTGTCTGGCCTTTACGCAGAAAGCCCATTCTCCGCATCAGGCACGGCACTTACAGGTGAATGCCGTCTCGCCGAGGGAGACAACTGGTTTGCCGTTACCGCCGATATCGACCCCGAAGCCCTCAATGCAATGGAGGCATCAATAAAATTAGGCACGGTGAAAGTTGGTGATACTTCGGCCACTCCCGCCGAAGACATCCCGGCCAAAGTGACAATCAGCAACCATTGCACCATGACCGAAGGATCCCATTCCCACACCCTCTACAGCGAATGGGAATTCTACAGCCCTGCGGCGCCTCCCACATCTTACAGCGAAAACTATCCGGCAGTCAATGCCGACCATATCGTCACTTTCATGCCGTCGGAACCGGGGGCTGTGGTTGAATTGGAGTTTTCTTCGTTTGATGTTCAGTATGCTTCCACATCATATGGCACTAAAGCCCTTTTTGAAATATACAGCGGCACAGATACCCGGCAGTCAAACCTTCTGTGGAAACTCGACGATGCCTCGAAAGCCGAAACCGGCCCCGGCAAGAAATTACGCTCTACGGCTGCCGACGGTTCTCTGACCGTTAGATTCAACCCCAACACCACATCAAGCTATTACACCCGGAAAGGATGGAAAGCCGCCGTGCGCCAGTATATCGACCATGACGCGGAGGTGCGGAAAGTCGATGCCGTCCAGGCAAGCGATGCCATTCTCGCACCGGGTGCCACCGGCGAACCTGTCATCGATTTCAACGTCTACACCGAAGGATTGAAGAACCCTCTCCACCTCACAGGAGTGAAACTGCGCCTTAAAGGGGGTTCGGAGATTGCCAAAATCACCCTGCTGTCGACGGGCGACACCAACGACCCCACGAAAGCAGTGGTCTGGGGTGAGGCCGGAATGCCTGCTGAAGGCAACGAGGTCACTATTCTGCCATCGGCCGACAACACCTCGACCGTGCTTGCCGACCAGAGCAACTGGTTCCGTGTGGCTGTCGATGTTAATGAATCTGTTGAGAGCGACGTTGAGGTTGATGCCGCCTTGACGGCCCTCCTGTTCGGCGACAAGACCTACGCAGTTGAGAATGGCGACCCCGAAGGAGTTCGCCTTACCAAAAACATCCATATAATGCAGCCCGGCGAGGCTGTTGTGAATGTCGACAAGGCCCTGATTCTCTACGACGACGGAGGCCCCGACGGCAATTACACGAAGAACTTCCAGGGCCAGGTGACGCTTGTTCCACCCGTCGGGAAAATCATCGGCATCAACACCGTTGACTGCGGCATCGGCTCAGGCCGCATGTATGTCTACAGCGGCCGTGAAGCCGTTGAAAACGCAAAAATAGGTTCTGTCACAGGCTATTCATCCACAACAGGCCCTGACAATCTCTTCTCCAAAGCCGACGACGGCACTATCACCATCACATTCACCGGCAGCACCTACAGCTCCACATCAGGTTTCGCAATCGCCATCACCCCTGTCGAACCTGTTGACCATGTGGTGGAATCGGTGGAGTGCGCACCCGCCTCAGATGAAGATGTAACCCGTGGGGCGGAAAATGTGGCTCTGCTCCAGGCAACATTAAATGTCAGTGGAAACTATGGCAAAATATCGATTTCGGAAATAAAAGCAGACTTCACCCCATCGACCAATACTGCCGACATCATTTCCGCTTCGCTCTGCTACACCGGAAAGTCAACCTCTTATTCAGCCACAACGCAGATTGCAAAAGTGACAGAACTTGCCGACGGAGTGGCCACATTCACCCTCGATGAACCGATTGTGGTAGATGAGGCCGGAAGCTACAACCTGTGGATTGCCGCCGACCTTTCGGCGAAGGCTGTGCCCGACAATGTCGCTTCTGTGCGTCTGAGCAGCCTGACTGCCAATGGCGCATCTGTAGAAGTGCCTGAAGCCACCGGCTCGCGCCACATAATCACAGGCATGGGTGGCACATACCGCATAGGCCCGTCTGACCAGGCGCTTTATAAAACCATCTCTGCTGCCGTCAACGCCCTGAAATGCGGTGTTGAAGATGTCGTTATCTTCCAGCTTGAAGACGGGGAATACAAAGAAAACATAGAAATCGCAAACGTGCAGGGCACTTCCGAAGCCCATCCGGTGATTTTCACCTCCCTATCGGGCAACCGCGACGCAGTGCTGATTACCGGCTCGCTCGACACGTCAAACCCGATGGTGACAGTCGAGAACACCCCTTACATCCACTTCCGTACTCTCACATTCTCTACCTCAAGCGCTACATACCCCTCGATTATCCTCTACCGCAACAGTTCCCGCTACGGTGTTATCGACAACTGCGCCGTAATCGGCGCCGAAGCCTCAGGCTCTACAGGCACATCGCTTGTAAAGACCGAATCGGGCAGCGAAGCCAACCAGAACTGCGACTATCTGACAGTCAAGGATTCCTATTTTGAAAACGGATTCATCTCAATCTATTCGTATGGAAGCCAGAAAGTGGCCGAACCAAACGAGAAAGGGATTGTGGTTAAAGGCAACACGATTGTTAATGCCCGCTCCAAAGGCATCTATCTGGCAAATGCCGAGGATTTCACTGTTGAAGGCAACACGGTGGCATGCTCCACGTCGACCAAAAACGACTACCAGGGAATGGATATCTACTGGCCCCACGGAGCATTCGTCATCGCCTCCAACAAAGTGGTAAACGACCTCGGCCAATACTCCACCGGCATCTATATGCGTGCCAACGGGGCTGCCGGCACTGAGGACGCCTCACATCCAGCAATGGTGGTCAACAACGCAGTGTCAATCGTCAAAGGTCATGGCACTTCTTCGAGAGGCATCCAGGCTGCCGCCCAGATCCACAACCTCGTGATTGCCCACAACAGTTCGTTTGTCGGCGGCTCTGAGACAGCCAAAGAGGGCTATCCCTTTGCAATCTCCGGCAAAACCTCCGACATTTCAGGCCTTGAAGTCCGCAACAACATATTCCAGGGCGGGTCAATCAGTCCGGTTATGACCGTGCCTGATGTCAATGTCTATGAATCTGTTTCTTTCAGCGGAAACGTCTATTATGGCGCAGCCGGAACCCGGAATATCGACAATGAAACCACCCCCACCACCTTTGAAAGCTACCAGGTTCTCGCCTCCGACAACACTTCACTTTGGCAGAGAGTGGAATTCCTTAGCGCAACCGACCTCCATCTGCTCCAAGCCCCGGAGGGGATAGCCATGGAGCGTCTCGACGCAGTGGCGGCAGATGCCGACGGAAAGGAACGCCCTGCTCAGACAACCGCAGGGGCATATGAGTTCGCTGCAGTGTCGCAGGATGCACCCGCAATCGCCGACGGTTATCCGCAGACAGGCCTCCTGACCGACGCCACAGCAACAGTCCGCACCCGCTGGAACATAGGGGGAAGCCTCTATTCAATGGTGAAGGAAGCCTCGGAAGAGGCTCCCACAGCCGACGAAATCAAATCATCGCGCCATGCGGCCTTCGAGGCTGATGCGGAAGTCACTACCAATTTCCGGTTCCTCGACCAGCTCACAGCCTATAAGGCCTACTTCCTTGCAGTGAGCGCATTGGGCATGGAGTCTGACATCATAGCATCCGAGGAGTTCACAACGCTTGAAACCATCGAGCCGCTGACCGTAGAGACCGATTTCGACGGCACGGCAATCAACGAAGGTGAGACACTTTCCGTTGAGGCATTAGCTGCAGGTGGTAAAACGCCCTACAGCTATGAATGGACTGACCAGATGGGCAATGTAGTAGGCAGCGACGCCGTTCTGACCCGCGAGGCTACTGTCAGCGGAACATACCGCATATGCGTATCCTCTGCCGACGGGCAGGAAGCCCGTGCGAAAATCCTTGTCGATGTGCTTAACGGCAAATTGCATATCGCCGATTTCGACGACCTGCCGCTTGAATCCGAAAGCTACTGGATGTTCGACACCACCCTGCCCGAAGATGCCACCTCCGACATGTTCTACAGCGGCTCATTCCGTTTCCCCAACTATCCCTGGTTCCTGTATGCTTCATGGACAGGCTACGGCTATGCCAACGAGACCTCAACGGAGTTCCGCGACTACCACGACCAGTTCCGCAATGTCGTGGGGGGAGGTGCCGACGGTTCGTCCAACTACGGGGTAGCCTACATGATGGGAGGCAACGACATGTCTGTTGCTATCGGGGCTGCTTCCGACGAAGGGCTTTCTGTGCCTGGTATCTATGTCACCAACACAGCCTATGCGATGAATTCAATGCTCAACGGCGATGGCTGGTGCGAGAAATTCTCTGCGGAAAACGGCGACTATTTCACCCTCTTTATCGAAGGACTCGATGCTGCCGGTACTGTCAAAGCCACGGTTGAAATTCCGCTGGCTGATTTCCGCACCTCAACAGAGACCCGCGCCGACGCCACGTCCGTTCTCTCCGACTGGAAATGGTTCGATCTGTCTCCGCTGGGCAAAGTCAGCAAACTCCGTTTCAGCTACGACAGCTCGCAACCCGACAAAGTTCCCGCCTACGCCTGCTTCGACCGCATCGGTGCTCCCGACCCGGCATATTCCGCTCTCGATGCAGCATCCTGGAACGATGTGAAGGTTCTCACTCCTAACGCAGACCTTCTGTCGGTTATCGGAATCGAAGGTGACTACACTCTCCGCATCTATTCGCCCGACGGGATGCTCCATGCAGCCCACGAACTGGAAGGGAGCGCTTCGGCATCTACAGCCACGCTTTCCCCCGGCACATATATCGCTGATATCGCCGACCGTAAGGGCAACCACACGGCGGTGCGCTTTATCAAGCGCTGACACAGATTCTTTCGCCACGACACTTTCTCAATGAAGACCGTGGATGAAAATACGTTTGGGTTTTAACGGAGACGCGGCTGCCGGCGAGGCAGCCGCGTTTTCTTTGACGGCTGATGGGTTGAAATTTTGCGGGTCAAGGTAAATGTCGTAACTTTGTGGCGCATTCGGGGGCGGGCGTGGCCTCTTCCCCCCAACAACGTAATCTGCTGACGACGATGAACAATCAATTTGAAATGGTGGCTAAAACCTTCCAGGGTCTGGAAGATGTCCTGGCCGAGGAGCTGCGCAATTTAGGCGCGGAAAATGTTGAACCCGGCCGTCGCATGGTGTCGTTCCAAGGCGACCTGGAGATGCTATACAAAACAAACCTGTGTTGCCGCACAGCCTTGCGCATCCTCAAGCCTATCCATAAGTTCACCGCCCGCAACACCGACGAGCTATATGAACGCGCCAAGGAATTCGACTGGGGCAGCCTGATGTCGGTTGGAAGCACTTTCTCTATCGACACCGTTGCGTTCAGCGACGAATTCACCCATTCCCGTTTCGTAACCTACCGTGTAAAAGACGCGATAGTCGACTGGTTCAAAGACCGCTACGGCGAGGATAAGCGCCCGGGGGTCAGGCTCCAGGATGCCGATGTGATGATTAATGTGCATATCTCCGGTTCGGATGTGACCCTGTCGCTCGACTCCTCAGGCGAATCGCTCCACAAACGCGGCTACCGTGTTGCCCAGACAGAAGCGCCGATTAACGAGGTGCTTGCCGCCGGCATAATCCTGCGTAGCGGCTGGAGAGGCGATTCCCCGTTGGTCGATCCCATGTGCGGTTCGGGCACATTCCTGATCGAGGCCGCCCTCATTGCCGCAAATATCAATCCGGGGGTCTACCGCCGCCATTTTTCTTTTGAGAACTGGAAAGATTTCAACCACGAGCTGTTCGACAAGCTCTATAACGACGATTCGGGCGAGCGCGAGTTCAACTTCAAAATCTATGGGGCGGATATGTCGCCAAAAGCGGTTGAGATTGCCGCAAAAAACATCAAGAGCGCAGGTGTGGGGCGCATGATTGACCTGCAGACAAAACCTCTGTCTGCCTGGACCGAAGCCCCTGCCGACGGTGTGCTCGTGACAAATCCCCCCTATGGCGAGCGCATAAGCGCAGCCGACATGGACGGCCTGTATGAACTCATCGGGCAGAAACTCAAGAATGTGTTTAAAGGCTATCATGCCTGGATTATCGCCGCCAAAAACGAATATATCACCAAAATCGGGCTTGCCCCTTCGGTGAAAATCCCGATTCTCAACGGAGCGTTGGAATGCGAGTTGCGTGAATACATCATTTTCGAGGGCGACTACAAGTCGTTCCGCCGCGAAGGGGGACGCTTGCGCGAACTTGAGGATAAGAAGGAAGAAAAGCGCTCCGAGCGCCGTGAGCGCCGTTTCGGGCGTGGCGATAATGGCGACCGCCCCCGGCGGTTTGCCGACAGGAAAGCGCCGCGCTGGGGCGAGCGTCGACGTTTCGACGACGATGAGGAAAGACCCCGTTTCCGCGACGACCGCCCGCGATTCCGGGATGAACGGCCGCGGTTCCGCGACGGACGTTCCAAAGAACGTGATTTCGCCGACAAGCGCCGCGAGCGTCGCGAAAACACAGCCCGGCCGCCGCGCAATCCGCTCGAAGAGCGCTACCGCCCCGGGCGTCCCGGTGCAGGGAAAACATTCCGCCGCAGCGACGACCGTTTCGACCGTAACGTGAAATTCGGCCGTGAAGAGAAATTCGGAATTTCTTCACGGTATGAGGCTCCGCAACAAAAGCCGGTGGATTCTGAGAACCCCCTGGCAGCACGCAGAAATGAAGACGCCCTGAAGATGATTACCGGCAAACAGCCGTCGTTGTCGCCTATGCGTTCACGCAAAAAAAATTCCGACAATAATTCAGAAGATTAATTTCCTGTAACCATATTACCCACCCCAAACACCTACCCATGAACCTCCTTCTTCTTGGCTCTGGCGGCCGCGAATCGGCTCTCGCCTGGAAAATAGCACAAAGCCCTCTCGTAGACCAGCTCTTTATTGCGCCCGGCAATGGAGGCACCGGCGCTTATGGCACTAATGTGGCATTGTCTCCGCTCGATTTCCCGGCTGTAGGGAAATTCGTGACCGAAAATGCCGTTGACATGCTTGTGGTCGGCAATGAAGACCCGTTGGTAGCCGGAATCACAGACTATTTCCGCCAGGCACTTCCGTCGCTGCTGGTCGTAGGGCCTGAAAAAGCCGGTGCCATGCTCGAAGGAAGCAAGGATTTCGCAAAGCAGTTCATGGTTGAGAACAATATCCCGACCGCGCGTTACCGCAGCTTCACCCTTGCCGACATTGAAGAAGGCTACCGTTTTCTTGAATCTCTCAAGCCCCCTTATGTGCTAAAAGCCGACGGGCTGGCTGCCGGCAAGGGAGTGCTTATCATCGATTCTATTGAAGAAGCGAAGCAGGAACTCAAAGCAATGCTTTCGGGCATGTTCGGGGCGTCTTCGGCCACGGTGGTCATAGAGGAATTCCTCAAAGGGGTGGAATGCTCTGTTTTCGTTCTGACCGACGGCCATGGAGGCTACCGCATACTGCCTGTGGCTAAAGACTACAAACGGATTGGAGAAGGTGATACGGGTCTTAACACAGGAGGCATGGGGGCTGTGAGCCCCGTTCCATTTGCCGATGAGGTGTTCATGCATAAAGTAGAGGAGCGCATCGTGCAGCCCACGGTCAACGGGCTTATCGCGCGCGGCATCGACTATCGCGGATTCATATTCCTCGGTCTCATCGAGGTTGATGGGGAGCCGATGGTAATCGAATATAACGTACGCATGGGAGATCCAGAGACCGAGGTTGTGATGTTACGCATCGAAAGCGACCTGGTGGCTCTGATGAAAGCCGCCGCCGAAGGGAATCTCGGCGATATGCCTATGGACATCGACCCGCGCACGGCTGTCACCGTGATGCTTGTGTCGGGCGGTTATCCAGGCTCATATCCCAAAGGGATGGAGATTACAGGGCTGGAAGCCCTCCTGCCGGCAGCAGGGGGAAAAGCCGAAACCATCCCCTTCCATGCAGGCACGGCTCTGAAAGATGGACGTCTGCTCACATCCGGCGGCCGTGTGATAGCCCTGTCGTCGTATGGCGACATGCTTCCTGATGCTGCCGAGGCTATAGCATCAGCCCTGTCGCGCAGTTATGATGCCGCCGGCAAGGTGTGCTTCGACGGCAAATATTTCCGCCGCGACATAGGCCGCGACCTGATGGCTTTGGCCTCAGGCCGTTGATCACATACCGCCCGCCGTTCTTAAACACCCTCGTCGTCCATGTCAATAATCAAAGCACGCTCGGTCACAGCTTTCTTACATGCCCAGTCCTCGGCGGTGGCCATGCTGGCGGTGGCGTGTTTGTGTGCTTTCTCCGCATGGCAGTGGGGGGCGGTCACACCCGACAGGGCCGATGTGGGGGTCTGCCTCCCGTCGGCAAATCTGTGGATTCCTTTCGGAGAGGCATCTGCGATAGCCAATATCGCGGCCAACGCCGCCGTGGCTATTCTGATAATCTATATAAACCGCGCTTTCAATATCCTGCGAAGCCTTACGGCTTTGGTGGCCACTATGTTCCTGGCCATGCAGATTGCCGTTCCATCTGAATTGGCACGGTTTAACGACGGCACGGTGCTGGCTATAGTGATGCTCGTGTGTTCGATGCTGTTGTTTTCCGTGTTCGATAACCCGGAGGGGCAGCGGCGGGTGTTCCTGGTGTTCTGCATAATAGGCGCCGTTGCGTTTTCGAGAGCGGCATATCTGTTTTTTGTTCCGGTGCTGCTGTTGGGCTGCGCCCAGATGAGGGTCTTGTCGTTGCGGGGTTTCCTTGCAGCGCTTCTCGGACTTATCACCCCGGCCTGGATAATATTCGGCTTCGGAATCGTTGACCCGAGGCTGATCCATGTGCGCGAACTTGTGGGGGAATGGGCTTTGCCAGGCAGCAGGGCTATGGTGCGTATAATGGTAGTGGCCGTTTTCACCATATTGACCGGCACGTTCTTCACTGTGGCCAATATCCTGAAAATTCTGAGCTATAACTCGCGAGTGAGGGCTTTCAACGGCTTCTTCACAATGCTGTTCATGTTCACTGCTGTACTCTCGGCGGTGAATTTCAGCAATCTTGCATTCTATCTGCCGTTGCTCAACTGCATGGCGGCATACCAGGTGGGGCACTTCTTCACCTATCGCCGTCACCGCAACAGTTTCATCCCCATTCTTGCAATAATCCTGGTTTATTTCGGTTTCTACATATGGGCCATGGCTGCCTGATGCCATGGAATGTTCCTTACCCCTCTTTTTTGTTGAGGATATAAATTCAACCGGCTATGTCACAACCGAAAATCATAATCGAATCGCACATCCCGTTTATCCCCGAGGGATTCCTGGCCGGGGCGGCACAGGTTTTACGTCTTTCCCCCGGAGAGATAACACCGGAGACTGTCAGAGACGCATGTGCGGTTCTTGTGCGCACGCGCACCCGTTGCAATGCCGCATTGCTCGGTGGTTCACAGGTGCGCCTTGTGGCCACAGCCACCATAGGCACAGACCATATCGACCTGCCCTGGTGCGCGGATAACGGCATACGGGTGGTCTCCGCGCCAGGCTGCAATGCACCGGCGGTGGCCCAGTATGTGTGGGCTTCCATATTCACCCTTCTGCCTGAGGACTGGCAACGGATAACCCTCGGCATAGTAGGACTGGGACATGTGGGTTCGATAATAGCCGACTGGGGGCGTAGGCTTGGCGTGGACATCATGGCATGTGACCCTCCGCGCCGGATTGCCGACGGGGGATGGAATCCGCAAAACCCGGCCATGGCCGGAAACGAGCCGTTTGTATCGCTCGAGGAGATTGCGGCCCGGGCGGATGTGGTTACATTCCACACCCCACACACCCTGTCGGGGGATTTCCCGACCCACCATATGGCAGGCAGCTCATTCTTCAACGATTTATCCCGATGCAGGGTTGTGATAAATGCCGCACGAGGCCCGGTTGTCGACACAGAGGCCATTTTAAACGCGCTGACGGCAAAAGAATCGCTTTCGGCGGCAGTTGACTGCTGGGAGGGGGAACCGGCCTTAAATCGCGAGCTATTGGAGCTGGCGGCAATCGCCACACCACATATCGCCGGATACTCGACAGAGGGGAAGCAGCGTGCCACCCATGCGGCATTGTCGGCGTTAATAGATATTCTCCGGCATGAACGGTTGATAACCCCTCAAGATGCCGCAGACGCCCTTAAAGGATTGCCAGCACCCCCTCCAGCCATTCCCTGCGGGCTCGAAATAACTCCACAGGAGGTGCTTGCTTCATATAATCCGCTTGCCGACACCGCTGTTTTGAAGAGAGGCTTCACACCTTCAGTCTTTGAATCGCTCCGCAACAACTATCCCCTACGCCACGAACTCGGTTTCTGAGCCACCAACCGGTATACCCTGAAATGCAGCCTGTTTCTGCCGTTACTTCTTTTATTGGCCTCTTTCCCCGCCTTTGCGTCGGTCTATGAGGAGGTCACCGATGAACCGCGCCGCTCAGGGGGCATCTACTATACCTATCCCGTCGAATCTGACACAGCCCCGTCACCCGCCTCTACCCCTGGGCCGCCCTCCGCGCCTACCTCCTCTCCCGCCTAAATAACCCGGACATTGAACCGCCAAACCGGGTAGTCAAATACAGCCGAATTGGGCAATAACCATTCTTGGAGCACGATAACATTTCCGGTTGAAAAGAAAGAGGGTGCAGTATGGTTTGAATCATGCTTCCTGAAGAGATGCCCTGGCGACATTGAGCAGCTTTATTTCTGTTTCCCTGGAATTCCTGAAATTACCGCGTTGAGGCAGGAATTATGAATTTCATATTGGTCTAATTGGTCTAATTCTTAGCATGGTTGGGGTCAGCCTTTGAGGCCCCAGGTGGAGCGGTCGAGGTTGCGGTAGGAGACGGCTTCATGCATGTGGAGGGTGGTTATGTCGGGGGAAGCGTCGAGGTCGGCGATGGTGCGGGCCACCTTGAGGATGCGGTCGTAGGCACGGGCCGACATGTCGAAGCGGGTCATTGCCTGCTGGAGGATGTTCATGGCGGCCTGGGAGGGGCGTGCGTGTTGTGCTATCATCTTCGGGGTCATCTGAGCGTTGCAGTGCACTCCTTTCTCACCGGAGAAACGCTCGCGCTGGATGTCACGGGCTTTGATTACACGCTCGCGGATGGTGGTGGAGCTTTCGCCGGGCTGCATATCCTGAAGTTCCCGGAAAGGCACAGGCATGATTTCCACCTGTATGTCGATGCGGTCGAGCAACGGCCCTGAGATGCGGCTGAGATAGCGCTGCACCTGCACCTGGGTGCAGTGGCATTCTTTGGTAGGATGGTTGTAATAGCCGCATGGGCAGGGGTTCATACTCGCCACGAGCATGAATCCTGCGGGATAGTCAATTGAATATTTTGCGCGTGAGATGTTGATGTGGCGGTCTTCGAGCGGCTGGCGCATCACTTCGAGCACCGACCGCGAAAACTCAGGGAATTCATCAAGAAACAGCACCCCGTTGTGTGCCAGCGAGATTTCCCCCGGCATTGGATTCGCGCCGCCACCTACGAGCGCCACGGGCGAGATGGTGTGGTGGGGGGAGCGGAAGGGGCGCGTTGTCATAAGTGTTGAACCGCTTTTGAGCTTCCCTGCAACGGAATGTATTTTAGTGGTTTCAAGCGCCTCGCCGAGGGTAAGGGGTGGCATTATCGACGGAAGCCGTTTGGCCATCATAGATTTCCCGGCTCCGGGAGGGCCTACCAGCAGGATGTTATGGCCACCCGCACATGCCACTTCAAATGCACGTTTGACGCTTTCCTGCCCTTTTACGTCGGAAAAATCGAGGTCGAAATCCATAAATGCCCGCCCGAACTCCTCCCGGGTGTTGACCACTGTAGGCGTCGGCTCTTTTTCATTGCGGAGGAAGCCTATGACCTCGCGGAGGCTATCCATGCCGTAGACCTCCAGATTATTGACCACAGCCGCCTCTGTGGCATTCGCCTGCGGCACTATCATTGCCTTCACTCCCCGGCTGCGTGCCATTATCGCCATCGGGAGCACCCCTTTCACCGGCAACAGGCTGCCGTCGAGCGACAGTTCCCCCATGATGAGGAAATCGCCAAGGCGTGTGGCAGGGATTTTCTCATCGGCGGCAAGCACCCCGAGAGCTATGGGGAGGTCGTAGGCCGACCCCTCTTTTTTCACATCGGCGGGGGCCATGTTGACGACAACTTTCCTACGCGGGAATTCAAACCCGCTCTGATGGATGGCCGACATAACCCTTTCGGCACTCTCCTTCACAGCTGTGTCTGGCAACCCGACCATGACATATTGGAAACCGGTGTCGGTCACTACCTCTATGGTGATTGGAATCGCGTCGATGCCCTGCAGCGCCGCTCCGAGGATTTTTACAAGCATGGTCTGATGGTTTTCAGTGTGTTATGAAACGCCTTCTTAAGAGTGTTGTTCTGTTGATTTACGGGCTTCAGCCACCGAGCTGCCTCTATAGAGCACACGCCCGGTGGAATCGGCCACCACGAACCATGGCACACGCCTTACGGGCATATTCTCGAAAACCTCCAGGTTATAGGCCGACGGAGTCCAGAACCGGCGGATATCGGCGGAAGTCTTGCCGCTGTCGGCCAGCTGCCTGAGCGATTGTTTCCATGTGGAGGTGTCGGTGTCGCAGGAAATGTCGGCAACCTGCACTTTTCGGTGTTGTTTTCCGTTTCTTATCAGGCTTATGGCTGCATCTATTGAGTCCGCACCACGGTTTTCGGCTGTTGTGAGTGTGATTACCGTCAGCGCCACACGCCCGGGGTCTATGGATGAGAGCGAATCCCACTGCCCGAAGAGCCTGAAGGGTTCCAGCCTCAAGGAATCGAGCGGATATGACAACGACTGCAACATGTCGCGCAATCCGTCGAGAGCGGCCGTGTTGCGGGCGTCGCGTCCAAGCTGGTTTATAAGCTCCAATGCGCGCTCTTCATATCCGTTGCTGTCGTAGTAGTCTGCGATAAGCAGCCCTGAAACCGCCCTATTAAGGTTTGACACCGCATATTTATCGATTGCAGCATTGATTGCACTCCTGTCGCCTGATTTAATCACATCTGCATTATCGGTGATGAACCTGGCATATCTTTGCGAATCATCATTGCCTTCGAGTTTTATGTTAAACGGATCGGTGAGATTGAACACGGCCTTTACGGTTTCTCCCGGTTCGATGACCAGACGCCCCACAACTACGCCGTTGTTGGTGTAGATTCTCATCATCGCGGGCTTGTTGAGCCTGCCTGTGACCATAAACCTACCGTCAACAGCCGTGGCGGCCATCGATTGCACCCCCTCGCCGTTATAGTAGACCAGACGGAGGTTACCTGTGCCGAACCCGTCGATACGGCCATCGATGCGGAATTCCTTGTCGGCGCCGCAGGCCACAAGGATTATGGCTGCCGCCATTGCGGCCATGGCACTGATAAATTTATTTTTCATTGCTCGGTTTGATTTGGCGGGCATCGTGTAGGAATCTGCAATGCCTCTATCCGCAAAGATACGATAAATTGTGTTCTTATTTTTCTTTTTCTTTCCTCAATTTGCCCTACCTGGCGGTGAAGCCTCCGTTTTGCGGAGAATTTGATTAACTTTGCATAGCAACCGAATCCTTTTGCCGACATACACGTTTATTCCGGTTGCCGACTGTTTTTTTATGAAATTCCGATTACCGGTCATACTACTCCCATTGATGATATGCCTTGCCTCATTTGATGCACAAGGGCAGATTGTGCCCGTTGAGGATGAGACGGTCAATGTAGACTCGCTGAAACGGGCTTTTGCCGACACCCACTACTATTTCGGCCTCTATCGCGATAACTACTTTATTTTCGGCCCCCCCATCGGCCGTAAGCCCACGGCAGCTAATACCAACATAAAATTCCAGATTTCAATAGCGCAGAAGTTGACAAAGAACACCCTGCCATGGGGCACTTATCTCTATCTCTACTACACCCAGAAGGTGTTCTGGAACGTGTTGCAGAACTCCATGCCGATGACCGACCTGAATTTTAATCCCGGCATAGGATTGGCCAAGCCGATATTCATCAAGAACCGTTTTATCGGGAAAATCAACCTGCAGCTGGAGCATGAGAGCAATGGCCGCGACGGGCTTGAATCACGCTCATGGGAGCGCCTGACGCTTGGCGGCTCAATAATGGTGGATCCCAATTTCATAGTCTATGGAAAATTCTGGATACCTTATGTCGACGGTGTCAACAACAAGGATATCCTAAAATATTGCGGCATCTACCAGATCGGATGGTCGTTCCAGACCAACGACAAAAAGCTGTCGTGCGGCGTCACCATGGTGAAACGCTCGGGATGGAACTTCAACTATAATTTCATTATCGAAGCCGCCTATCGTTTCTCCCTCAAATCCAACCAGTATCTTTTCGCCCAATACTACAACGGCTATGGCGAAGGGCTTCTTGACTATAAGCAATACCATTCGCAGCTACGCGTCGGCATAGTCATCAAACCCACGCTCTTCTCGGAATATTAATAGGGGGGTCAACTTCAAACCAGACACAAATCATGACATCATTCTTGAATATTTCCCATAAAGGCCTTGGCAGGGCCATAACTATGCTGTTGCTCTGCATGGGCCTGGTTTCATGCGGCAACAGCCATAACAAGGATAACAGTGGCCGAATCACGGATAAAGCCGGCTTGCAGAATTCACTATCTGCGATAATCAAGGAGCAACCCGGCAAAGTGAGATTCGCCCACCGCACCGGTTCGGGTTATACCAACTCTCGCGGGGAGGTCGTTGCGGTCAACGACGGGGGCTATGTGGCACTTCCCGACGGGAATGGATATTCCATCGCGGTATTCATAAAAGATTTCGGCGGTAGCCAAGAGGAGGCAGAAAAAATCATTGCCATGATTTCCGCCACGATATACAGCCATCTTACCAACAATGCCGATAATTGAAACATCGCGGCTGATACTCCGGCGTTGGGCCGACGAAGATGCCGAATCACTGTTCAGATATGCCAAAGACCCGGCTGTAGGCCCTGCCGCAGGGTGGCCTCCACACACATCTGTGAAAAACAGCCTTGAAATCATACGCACAGTGTTTTCGGAACCGGAAACCTATGCTATTGTTCTGAAATCTACCGCAGAACCCATAGGAGCCATCGGCATAGTCTCTGACGCAAAC
The DNA here is from genome assembly GCA_910575545.1 of Bacteroidales bacterium. Lineage (GTDB taxonomy): Bacteria > Bacteroidota > Bacteroidia > Bacteroidales > Muribaculaceae > UBA7173. Next base: position 46,985 of record CAJTFH010000006.1, on the reverse strand, counting down.
CGTTATCCGGAGGGTGAGGCGGAAATCGGCTACTGGATGGGGAAAACGCACTGGGGCAACGGCTATATGACAGAAGCGGCCAAAGCCTTGGTTGAGCACGGTTTCAATAACTTAGGCCTCTCATGCCTATGGATAAGCCATTTTGACGGCAACCTGCGCTCGCGCCGCGTTGCCGAAAAATGCGGATCCACATATGACCATTCCGGGAATGAAGCGATTACAGACAACACCACCCTCTCAAATGCCACCTCCCCACAAATCATCCATTTCCTGAAACTTTCTTCAGAGGCTTGGCAAAAACAAGCCTACCCCCATGGCCAGAGAGGGATACAGATCACCCTCTGAATCCCCACCACCCACCTTTCCAGGCTATTCCAATCTTGCTCAAATTGGAATAGTCTGGAACAGATAAACTGCGCCGGATGGATTGGCAGAAGGTTGCAGGGGGATGCATCCTGAAAATTAGTGTTAAAAAGCGGTTACATCCGGGGTAATTATTGTAACTTTGCATTGTGAAATCTGTTATGACCAGCCGTGAAAACTTTTGATGGCTGGCTTTTGTATTTTTGACCGTTATTCTGATGAACATGATATTTCAATGCGGGGTGCTGTTCGCATTTCTTGCGCTCGGAGAGTTTACGGTGTGGCTCACCGGCATATCAGTGCCGTCGAGCATCATTGGGATGCTTCTGCTGACACTCGCGTTACAGCTGAAAGTGGTGAAACTCAGGCATGTGGAAAAAACCGCCGATTTCCTGGTGCACAATCTTGGGTTCTTTTTCGTGCCGGCCGGGGTCGGACTTATGAGCTGCCTGGGGCTTATCGCAAGGGAATGGATGCCGATAGCGGGGGCAACCGTCGTCAGCACCACAGTCATACTGGTTGTGACCGGACATGTGCATCAATTCATGCGCCGGAGCATACGCCAAAGGCACAGACATGATAACGCGGGAGCAAACCAACCAACGAAAATCGCAGATTAACCGGCATATGGATTTCTTCACAAACAAATTATTCCTCATAGCCCTGACATTCATCGTGTTCGTGCTGGCCCAACAACTCCAAAGAGCCACAGGGGTCAAACTGCTCAATCCAATCCTCGTTTCCATAGTGGTTCTGATTTGCATCCTAATGTCGGCAGGGGTAGACTACTCGACCTATAAAGAAAGCGGCGACTATATCGATTTCTGGCTCAAGCCTGCCGTGGTGGCACTCGGAGTGCCGCTCTATAAACAGTTAGGGGCTATCAGGAAACAGATGCTGCCGCTGTTAGTGGCCGAGATGGCCGGATGCGTGGCAGGGGTGATATCCGTGGTGCTTGCCGCCCGTTTCCTCGGGGCGTCACAAGAAGTGATAATGTCGCTGGCGCCTAAGGCCGTCACCACCCCCATAGCCATGGAAGTGTCAAATTCAATCGGAGGCATTCCCGCCCTGACTGCTGCCGTGGTTGTTTGCACAGGCATTTTTGGCGGAATGGCCGGATTCCGCATAATCAGGCTCGGACGTGTCAACAGCCCTATAGCCAAGGGACTCTCCATGGGAACCGCTGCCCATGCCATGGGCACATCCGCCGCCATGGAACTAAGCGAGCGCTACGGCGCATTCTCCTCATTGGGACTTACCATAAACGGGCTGCTCACTGCCATCCTCGCCCCCCTAATCCTCCACCTTATCGGCTACACTATCTGAGGGAGAAAACCGTCACGCCTATGAAATAAAGAGGGTGTGTCATAATGGCTCATCTGGGTCGTCGCCCGAGGGCTTCGGGTTCGGTCATTGACCTTAGTCAACTCCCTTCACCTTCACCCTCACCCTCAGGCTCCTACCATCTGAACCATTCTGACAGCACCCTCTCCATCCGGATGCCAAAAAGGCGTTGGTCGAATTTCGACACAACGCCTTCTTCAAATGTCTTGACAAATGGAGCAACCTCGTATCCGTTCCAAAAGACCGTTTGTCGGTAATTTACACCGGCAGCACTGCCATGAAAACATCTCATGGCACTCTCATACCATGGAATCAGGCTTACTGATATACAACCGGTAAGCCGGTTATTTCACCATCGACTGGAAGGGAGCCGGAACAGGGGTGGAGAAGCTGAGGAGCTTGCGGGTGACGGGATGGATGAATTCGAGGGTGCGCGCGTGGAGGGCGAGGCGGTGGATGGGCGACGTGCGGGCACCGTAGCGGCGGTCGCCGGCTATGGGGTGCCCGAGATCTTTCATGTGGACGCGGATCTGGTTTTTGCGACCCGTTTCAAGCTCAACCTCCACGAGGGTGTAGCCGTTGGCTGATGCGACAGTCTTGTAACGGGTCAAGGCAAACTGCCCCTCTTCCGGGTTATCGGTTGAATAGACAACATGCTCGGAGTTTTCTGCCAGATAGCTTTTCACATCGCCGGCGGGTGGAACGAGCTTCCCTTCGACCACGCAGACATACTGGCGTCGGCGGACCATGTTGTTCCAGTTATGCTGCAGCCCTTCTTTTGCCTCAATATTTTTAGCGAACACCATCAGCCCGGATGTGTGCTGGTCGAGACGGTGGACTATGAACACTTTGTTGCGCGGGTCTTTATTTTTAAGATAATCGCGCACGATTGAATATGCCGTACCCTCCCTTATCTTGTCGTTGCCGATAGACAACAGTCCATAGCCTTTGTTTACAACGAGCAGGTCGTCGTCTTCATAAACAAGCTGCACACGGCGATTGTAGAACGTTACAAAAGCCCGTGTGAGGTTTATCCTCACCTCGTCGCCGGCCTGCAGCGTAGCATCGAATTGCCGCGTGACAGTGCCGTTGACCATAACCTGGTCATATTTCAGCAGTTCTTTGATGTTAGTGCGCTTGCGGTCGGGCATGGCTGCGAAAAGGAATTCGAGCAGCTTCGACGGCCCGGCAACTGCAAAGGTCACTATGGTGTCGGGGCGCAGCGCTCTGCGTTCAGCCCCCGGTTTGGTTTTTATCACAGGTCTTGGCATCGGTCGGGGATGTTTAAAGAGGTGTTTACGCTTTCTTGCGGCCTTTCGGACGTTTAGGCTTGGCGTCTGAATCGGCGATTATCCGGCGGCACTCCTCCAGAGTTAAAGCCGCAGGGTCATCAACCGTTTTGGGTATCTTGTAGTTGCCTTTGTTATATGAGATATAGACTCCGTAACGGCCATTGAGAATCTGCAGGGCCTCATCTTCGGGGAATGTCTTTACAACCTTATTGGCCTCTGCCGCACGTTTGTCGCGTATGAGCGCTTCAGCTTCTTCAAGGGTAATATGGGCAGGCGACAGCTCTTTTGGAATCGACACGAATTTGCCCTCATGTTTCACATATGGGCCGAAACGGCCTATCGCCACAGTAACCGGCTGCCCTTCATATTCCCCGATCATGCGGGGGAATTCAAATAGCTTCAACGCCTCTTCAAGGGTGATTGTGCTCACCGACTGCCCTTTAAGCAGCGATGCAAACTGCGGCTTCTCATCGCCCTCTCCATCACCAAGCTGAATCATCGGGCCGAAACGGCCGATTTTAACCGACACAGGCTTGCCTGTGGCAGGGTCGTTGCCGAGCACGCGCTCGCCCACTTTATGCTCCATTCGCATGTTAAGAGCCTTGTCGACCGTTGGGTGGAACTGGTTGTAGAAATCTTTTATCTCATTGTGCCATGGGAGCTTCCCTTCGGCAATGCTGTCGAACTTCTCCTCAATCTGTGCGGTGAAATTATAGTCGAGTATATCTGGGAAGAAATCAGTCAGGAAACTGTTGACCACCTCGCCTATATCGGTAGGAACGAGTTTACCCTTTTCAGAACCGACGGTTTCGGTTTTCTGCTGTGAGGTGATATTTCCCCCGCGCAATGTTATCACGTCGAATTGCCTGGGCACGCCCTCTTTCTCTCCCTTTTCAACATATTCACGCTGTTGGATGGTTGAGATTGTCGGGGCATAAGTAGACGGGCGTCCGATGCCCAGTTCTTCCATCTTTTTCACCAGCGAAGCCTCAGTGTAGCGCGGAGGCTGCTGGGTGTGGCGCTGCGTGGCGGTCATCTCTTCGAGAGAAACGGTGTCACCTTCATGCATGGCCGGCAGGATGCCCTGGAGCGCTTCGTCAGCGCCATCGTCATCTTTCCCCTCCATGTAGATTTTCAGGAAACCGTCGAATTTAATCACTTCGCCTGTGGCGGTGAAATGCTCGGGGCGCGAGGCTGGGGCAATGTCGATAGTGGTCTTCTCGATTTCGGCATCGGCCATCTGGGAAGCCAGTGTGCGCTTCCAGATCAGTGAATAGAGGCGTTTTTCCTGCGGTGTGCCGTCGATGGTCTGCCGGTCGATATAAGTCGGCCTTATAGCTTCGTGGGCCTCCTGGGCGCCTTTCGATGAGGTGTGGTAGTGACGCACTTTCAGATATTCCGCACCCAGGTGGTTGGTAATCTCTTTTTCAAGGGAAGCTATTGCGAGGTTCGACAGGTTGAGCGAGTCGGTTCGCATATAGGTTATATGCCCAGATTCATAAAGTCTCTGGGCCACCATCATCGTCTGCGACACGGTGAAGCCGAGTTTGCGGGCAGCCTCCTGCTGTAGAGTTGAAGTGGTGAAGGGGGGCGCGGGCGATTTCTTTCCCTGGCGCACATTGACTGCGCTGACCTTGAACGATGTCGCGGCACAGTCGGCAAGGAATTTCTCGGCAGAGGCCTTGTCGGGCAGACGCTTCGTCAGTTCAGCCTTGACGGGAATATTTCCTGTGGTGAGGAAATCAGCGTTTACACGGTAGAACTCCTCAGGCTTGAAATTCTTTATTTCATGCTCGCGCTCCATGATGAGCCTGACAGCCACCGATTGCACACGCCCGGCCGAGAGCGCCGGTTTGATTTTCTTCCACAGCACAGGCGACAGCTCGAATCCGACTATGCGGTCGAGAACGCGTCGCGCCTGCTGCGCGTCGACAAGGTTTATGTCGATGCTGCGCGGATTCTCGATGGCGTGGAGAATGGCCTCCTTGGTTATTTCATGGAAAACTATTCGCCGGGTATTTTCCGGCTTAAGTTTCAACACCTCATAGAGATGCCATGCGATGGCCTCCCCTTCGCGGTCTTCATCGGATGCGAGCCAAACCACCTGCGCCTCCTTGGCCTTCTTTTTCAACTCGGCCACCAACGGCTTCTTGTCGTCTGGGATTTCATATTGCGGCTCGAAACGGTTGTCGACATCGATGCTGAAGTTTTTCTTTTTCAGGTCGCGTATATGACCGTAGCTCGACATGACCGTAAAATCGGGGCCGAGGAATTTTCCTATCGTCTTGGCTTTTGCCGGAGACTCAACTATCACAAGATTTTTGACCATCGGAGGCTGTTTTTTAGAGGTGCGCTTTCAAAATTCGGGGGCAAAATTACTAAAAACAAAGTGAAAAACACCTTGATTTAATAGAATTTATAAAAACCAACAACTACGCCCCCATCAGGGTTTGCCTCTTGTGTAGTGAAATCAACGTAGCGACAAGTAGAAATGCCATATGGCGAGGGCGGTGCTGACGGCCACGTTAAGAGAGTGTTTTGTTCCCTCCTGCGGGATTTCAAGGCAGAGGTCGGCGGCATCGACAACCTCCTGTGCCACCCCGTTCACTTCATGCCCGGCGATGACAGCATATCTGCCTGAGGGTTCCGGACAGAAGCCGTCGAGCGGCACACTGCCGTTGACCTGCTCCAGGGCGCAGACGGTGTAGCCCCGGCTTTTCAAATCGGCCACTGCATCCATAGTGTCGGTGAAGTAGCGCCATTCAACCGAGTCCTCCGCACCAAGAGCCGTTTTATGGATTTCTGCAGAGGGGGGCGTCGCCGTGATGCCGCAAAGGCATAGCTGCTCAATGCGGAAAGCGTCGGATGTGCGGAACACAGACCCGATGTTGTTCAGGCTCCTGACGTTATCAAGCACCACCACCAGCGGAATCTTCCGCTTGCGTTTGAATTCCTCGACCGAATCGCGCCCCATCTCCCATATCGTTTTCTTCTCCATGCTATTTAAAGTTATTGCTCTGTTACGGGCATCCGGTCTGCCCCGTCTCTACAACCAGCACCTTCAATGCTGACTGCAGGTCAAAATTAGCACATATTCCCAAATCCTGCAAATCGGATGGTTATCAATATGATGTGGAATTGATTGATCTATAATGGCATACTTCCCAAATAGTTGAAAAAAGTGGCAGCAACTATGTCGCATCACTATAATCAAAATATTGTCGGCTTCTATTGTAGATTCAGTTTTACGTTGCCATTGGCTACCTCCTGCATGAGATGTTACCATGTGTCGCGCTTGTTATATCACGCAAAAGTATAAGTAAGTCATCAAAATTATTACGCATATTATGAATTTTGAGACTTTATATCATCGGCGGAGCTTTTTCGGTGCTTTTAGCCTTCATATTCAGTCGTGTAGACAACTACACTCCTTCATTCTCAGGCTAAAATCCCTTGAAAAATCTCTCTCCGATAATATAAAATAATTGTGACGACTTACTTAACACAATAGTTCGGTAAAATTTGCATATTCAATTGAATATCAATAAGATGCAGCAACAATTCAATATCAATGCAAACTATTGTGTATCAGTGCGATACAGCTATGCCTGCTCAAAAATTACCGAACTGTTGTAACAGATATTTTTCCATAAAAATAAAACATCGGAAAACGTTCTTAGGAATTTTTTCGGGCGCTGGATGATAACGGAAATTTGCGCGAATTAACGTTTTTTTTGTATCTTTGCGGCCTCAAACGCGGGATGTGGAATTGGCATTGGCAGACTTTGACTGCATATGTTGTCTTTGACTAAGGTAAGAAAATATAAAGGTTTGAAATTATGAATTTTAGCGGTTCAATTGACTTCCGGCCAAAATTATGGTCGGCATTGCGCCATTACAACACTGCGAAACTCCAGGCCGATATAATCGCCGGAGTGGTGGTAGGCATCGTGGCCCTTCCGTTGGCCATAGCATTCGGAATAGCGTCGGGCGTCAGCCCGACAATCGGCCTTATAACTGCCATTATCGGCGGTTTCATGGTGTCGGCATTCGGCGGCAACTCTGTGCAGATCGGCGGCCCCACGGGAGCATTCATCGTAATAGTCTACGGAATCATATCGCGGTTCGGCCTTGAAGGGCTGGCCGTAGCCACGTTCATGGCCGGTCTGATACTGGTGCTTATGGGTGTCTTCAAGCTCGGCACCGTGATAAAGTTCATTCCTTATCCCATAGTCGTGGGGTTCACCGCCGGTATAGCCCTGACCATCCTCTCAACCCAGGTCAACGACTTCTTCGGGCTTGGCTTGAAAGACCTGCCGGGGGAGTTCATCTCAAAATGGGGGGTGTATTTCCGTAACTTCGGCAACATCGACCTGCCCACACTCGGTGTGGCGCTCCTCTCGCTTGCGATTATCATCGTTACACCGAAAATATCAAAGCGTCTGCCGGGAGCACTGATGGCGATAATAATAGTCACAGCGATAGTCTATCTGATGAAAAGCTACCTCCCCGGGGTGGCGATAGACACCATCGGAGACCGTTTCGGCGCCATGTCGACCGACATCCCCGAAGTGCACGGATTCACTCTCACAATGGCCAACATCAACATGCTGCTTCCGTCGGCATTCACCATCGCCGTGTTGGGCGCAATAGAATCGCTGCTGTCGGCAACGGTTGCCGACGGTGTGACCGGCTCGCGCACGTCGACCAACACCGAACTCATCGGCCAGGGACTGGCCAACGTCGTAGTGCCGTTTTTCGGTGGTATTCCTGTGACCGGCGCCATTGCCCGCACCATGACCAACATCACCAACGGCGGGCGCACCCCTGTGGCAGGGGTTGTCCATGCCGTAGTGCTGCTGTTGATTTTCATTTTCCTTATGCCGCTGATCAATTATGTGCCGATGGCATGTCTGGCGGCGGTGCTGGTAGTAGTGTCGTATAACATGAGCGGCTGGCGCACTATCGTGGGGCTTTTTAAAGCCCCTAAGAGCGACATTTCGGTCATGGCTGTGACATTCCTTCTCACGGTGGTTTTCGACCTCACAATCGCGATAGAAATAGGCCTGCTGCTGGCGGTGGTGCTTTTCCTGCGCCGCGTCATGGAGAACACTTCGATAAAGGTCTACTCCGAACAGCTCGACGTGGCTGAGGGGACAGACCTCGACGCCTCCCACCATGAGGTTCTGAACGTGCTTCCAGGAGTGGAAGTCTATGAAATCGACGGCCCGTTTTTCTTTGGTGTGGCAACCAAGTTCGACGAAATGATGCGCACCACCCTTGCAGAGAAACCTAAAGTCAGAATCGTGCGCATGAGGAAGGTGCCGTTCATCGATTCCACGGCTCTCCATAACCTTGAGATTCTCATCAAATCATCGCAAAGCGAAGGAATACACATCGTGCTGTCGGGAGTCAGGGAAAATGTCAGGGAAACCCTGATTCATGCCGGTATCGACCGCCTTGTCGGCGCCGACCACATCTGCCCCCACATCTCAGTGGCTATTGAGATGGCCAACCGCATTGTGGCGGCCAAAGGCACCCCGGAGAGGCAGCCCTCCAGGGATGATATGGAATAACGGAATTTAATCGGGTAAATTCGCGAAAACGGGAGGTCAGTCGTTGAGGACTGCCTCCCGTTTTCTTATAAGCGGGATAACGGGAGTGATTGCCAACGCCACAGCCACTATGGTCAGAAATGTAACCAACAAATCAGCCACACGGAGCATGACAGGATAAACCTCTATCGACATCAACGACGGGTCGGAAGCACCAAGCTTAATAAAACCGAAATGCTGCTGGCAAAGCACAAGAACCGTTCCAAGTAACATACCCGCCATTCCGCCTATCACTATAATCAGCCATCCCTGCGCCACAAAAATGCCGGAAACCATGCGCCGTGTAGCGCCCATAGCTGAAAGGATGGCCATGTTCCCCTCTTTCTCGATAATGAGCATCGACAGTGTGGAGATGATGTTGAAAGAAGCAATAATGAGGATGAATGCAAGCATCAGGAATGTTATCCACTTCTCTATTGCAATCATGCGGAAAGCCTGCTGCTGCTGTTGACGCCGGTCTTTGACAACCAGGTCCCGTTTCTGACACACCTCCCGGAGGCCTTCAGCAACAGAGGAAACTTTTGCCCCGGCCGTGAGATACACCGCAACAGAGGTGGCCTCATCGGAGTAGTTAAGCAGCGAGGCAGCCGTTTCAAACGGCACAACAACCATATCCCGGTCATACTCCTCCTGCTCCACCTGATAAACCCCTACAGGGAAAACCATAGCGCTGCGGAAAGCCGCCATCGGGTTGGCAGGATTGATGCGCCCTATGCGTCGCGGTTCGTAAATGGTCAGAGAGTCGCCACCGGCAGAGGGGCGCAGACTGAGATTCATGGCAACACCAACGCTGAGCAGCGACGATGACGAATCCATCGCGGCCGAACCGTCGACAATTATATCCCTTATGCCGGAAAGGCTGATGGCCTCCGGATGCATACCTTTCACAGTGACCGGCATCTGGCTTCCGCCTCCAACGGCAAAAGCCTGTTCGGTAATCTCAGGGGCAGCCAAAGACACACCGTCAACATCCGACAAATCTTTGACGAGCGATTCGACCCCGGCTACAGTCTTTCCCGACGAAGGCACCACCATATAGTCGGGATCAATGGCCGACAGTTTGCTGTCGGCAAGGTGCGTGAAACCGTTGAACACCGACAGCACTATGACCATGGCTGCGGCAGCCACAGCTATTGCCGCAAGTGAAATCGCCGATATTATGTTTACAGCCCCGTGTGATTTGCGCGAAAGCAGATAACGGAGCGCTATGCGCAGTGACAGCACAATGTGACAGGAATAAAGCTCACTGTTTGAGCAGATTGTCGATATTCTCGATGTAGTCGAGCGAATCATCGAGGTGGAATGTCAACTCCGGGGTTTTGCGCAGTTGGAAACGCACACGCTGTGCCAGCTCATACCGGATCGTACGGGCGTTGCGGTTGATATTATCGAGAATCTCCTGCCCTTTGGCAGAGGGGAAAATCGACAGATAAGCCCGGGCTATGCTTAGATCGGGACTCACTTTCACCGACGACACAGACACGAGGATACCGTGGGTTTTGGCAGTCTCCAGCCTCAGGATTTCACTCAGCTCCTTCTGGATAAGGCGCGCTATTTTGGCTTGACGTGTAGATTCCATAATTGAAACGTTTATAAATTTAACAGACCGGGCTGCCCATCGGATAGGGAACTACCATGGCAGCCTCCAGGAATAATAACATCCTCCCGCATCACAAAGTTAATGAAAAATACTCATCCTCTCCAATCATTTCAAATAACGTGACATATCCGGCCATAGACCGGGACTGCCGCACCCAATAGTTAAATCAATTAACATACGACAATAATAATTAATTTTAAGGTAATTTTATGTCCTTTTTCCCGAACCGGAAAGTTCGGGAAATGCTATGGGAAAAGTTTAAATCTTAATATATTGCCTGATGAAGAAATTGATTGCATTTTTGGCAGGGGCGGCGTTTATGGCAAACGCCGCCGAGCCGGAGGGCTACTACTCCGCATGCGAGGGGAAAACGGGCGAAGCTCTTCTTAAATCGCTCCTAAGCGTTGTAGGCCCCCACACGAAGATTGACTACAAAACCGGACTGTGGGAAGTCTACAAGACCTCGGATGTGCGCCCCGACGGCACATTGTGGGATATGTATTCAACCAAACAATGGCCTAAGAATTTCACCAAATGCGGCAACTACAAAGTTGTCGGCGACTGTGTTAACAAAGAGCATTCGATGCCCAAAAGCTGGTTCGACGACGCTTACCCGATGTATTCCGACGCCTACCACCTCTATCCGACCGACGGCAAGGTGAACGGGCAACGAAGCAATCACCCATTTGGAGAATGCGCCAACGGCAAATACCTGGCGGCCAATGGGAACGTAAAACCGCTGGGGCGTCTGGGCACAAGCACTTTCCCCGGTTATACCGGAACGGTCTTTGAACCCGACGACCAATACAAAGGTGATTTCGCGAGAACCTATTTCTATATGGCGGCAGCCTACAACGACCGCATCTCGTCGTGGCATTCCGACATGATGGCCGGTAACAACTATCCCGTCTACCGCGAATGGGCGGTTAATATGCTGCTGAAATGGTCGAGGCAAGACCCCGTGAGCGAAAAAGAGATTGTGCGCAACGAAGAGGTGAGCAAACACCAGAAAAACCGCAATCCATTCATCGACCATCCGGAACTGGCCGAGTACATATGGGGCAACAAGAAAGGTGTGGCATGGTATGTCAATGCCTCTACCGAACCCCAGATTCTTGAACCTGCCGACGGCTCTCTCATCGACCTGGGAATGACCTCTACGGATATAAGCCGGTCGACAACCGTAATAGTGAAAGGAACGGCCCTGACATCTGCCGTTACTGTGACCACGCAAGGCACTGGATTCACCGCCACTCCGGCCACCTTGAGTGCCGATGCAGTGAATAACGACGGAGCAGAGATAACCGTGAGCTACCGGTCGGCCTCTGCCACCCACGGCAGCGGAGTGCTTCTGCTGAAATCGGGAGATGCCACATCGGTCTGCACTATCATATGCACTGCAGTAGAAGGACTACCCGTCGGGCCTGCAACAGAAATAACCGAAAACTCATTCATGGCAAACTGGAGCTGCATCGACGACCCATCCACCCCTTACAGCCTCCACGTTTACCGCGACGGAGAAACACTGCCGGGCTACCCCCGCCAGGTGCGCTCGGGCGATGAGAAGGCCATTGTGACGGGGCTTGAACCTGAAACGGCATACAGCTACACCGTTAGCTCCCCCACACAGACTTCGGAACCGGTTGAAGTGACCACCTCGGCTCCCCAACCTTCAATATCATTTCTCTACGACGGTGAACTGCAATTCTTTGCCATCCCGGGCGAACCTTCGGAAATTGCAGAAATACTGATGGAGATAGAAAACATCTCCGAGAACGTCACAATCATTGTAAAATCCCCCTTCCAGGTAAGCACCGACAAATCACAATGGAGCACATCGATCACGCTCCAGCCGGAAGAAGAGCGCTTCTACATGCGTCTGTTCAGCCAAAGCGAAGGTGAATATTCCACCTCAGTCACAGCCACGGCCGGCAGTTATTTCACCGATGATCTGACCGTAGAGGGCAAAGTCAGCCAGAACTCCGGCTCATTCCATGAAGATTTCGAGTCAACAGGAGCGGCGAGCTACAACGACAAGACCTATGTGGGTTCGGCATGTTCATGGCAGACCAACGCACTGTTTGAGAAAGGTGGCAGCAACGCATACCCACACGACGGCGAACAGGCCGCACGTATGCCTAAAAGCGGAGGTTATCTGACCATGCTCGAATCCAAACCCGGCGGTATGGGAACATTGAGCTTCTGGGCGCACCTGTGGCGCAACGAGACAACAACGGCCAAATTCGACGTGAAACTGTCGGCAGACAACGGCACAACCTGGGAGACCGTAGGTACAATCACCATACCGTCCACCTCAACAGGCGGCAATAATGCGTATGCGGAATACACTCTTCCAATCAATAAAGAAGGTATGTTGCGCCTCAAACTGGAACAGACCGCCGGAGCACGCCTGATGCTCGATGACCTACGCATAAGCGATTACCGGAATCAAAGCGGAGTTGTAGAAGCCAACAAGGCCGAATACCATTCATGGGACGCATACAGCCGTTCAGGCCGGCTTATACTTGAATCAAACGGCACCTCAGGCGATATTGTAAGCGTCTACTCCATCGACGGCACAGAGGTCTACTCTGACATACTCCCTAAAGGCGAAACAGCCCTCAACCTAACCCCGGGATTATATATCGTCGTTGTACGCGACTTCTCCCGCCGCGTGCTTGTGAAATAAATCCACATATACAACAGCAAAAGCGGCCCCGGCACTAAATCTGCCGGGGCCGCTTTTGCTGTTGTATGCCGATTCAATATTTGATCAACGATGTGACTTCAGCGTCGGCAGGGAGGTTGGCCCTGCCGTTGAGCATACCCAATTCTATGATGAAATTGATATAAATTTTCTTCGGGTTCATGCGCTTCACCAACTCATAGGCAGCGGCCATGGTTCCGCCGGTGGCAAGCACATCATCGTGGAGCACCACAATATCATCTTCTGTTATGGCATCGCGATGTATTTCAATCGTGTCTTTGCCATATTCCTTGTCATATGAAGCCTGGAGAGTGTCGGCAGGCAGCTTGCCGGGTTTCCTAACCGGCACGAAACCGGCACCCAGTTCAAAGGCAAGGATAGAGCCTCCGATGAAACCGCGCGACTCGATTCCGACAACTTTCGTCACCCCTTTGTCGCGATAGAGCTGAGAGAGATCCCATCCGATTATATGGAGGGCTCGCGGGTCTTTAAACACTGTGGTAAGGTCTTTAAACACTACCCCCTTCTGAGGGAAGTCGTAGACATCGCGGATTTTTGATTTGATGTATTCCATATCGTTTTTTAGTTGTTATAATCTTTATTAAATCTGTGTAACCGTCTGAATCCTGAGCAGATGCGATGGTTCCACGTGGAACATGCGATTTATTTTTATCTCCCACATAAAAGCAGGAGAATATTTATGTCGGCCGGAGAAACCCCCGGGATGCGCGATGCCTGGGCAACTGTTTCGGGGCGTATTCGTTCAAGTTTCTGCCGAGCTTCCGTTGATATTGAATTAATCGAAGAATAGTCAAAGCGGTCGCCAAGACGGATTGCCTCAAGACGGCGGATTTTATCTGCAATCATATCTTCTCGCTTTATATACCCTTCATATTTGAGCAGTATTTCTGCCGCCTCTACAATCTCTTCACGCCGGTCAGAGGGTAATTTCAACAGTTCTTCACGAAGAGCAGGGATTACGCGGGCCAACAATGATATACCCAATTGCGGACGGAGAACGAGGCTTTTCAATTTGCACCCCTCCCTTACCGGCAAGAGTTCCGAAGGGCTGCCTATCAATCCGAGCTGACTGTTAAGCCTGGCAAAACAATCATTCACATCTGCCTCTTTCACCGAATATCCGCTTATGAAATCAATAAGAGAATCGCGCATATTCCGTTTTTCAGCCATTAGTTCATAGCGCCGGGGTGTTGCAAGGCCTATATGGTAGGCTTTCTCAGTCAGACGCATGTCGGCATCATCCTGGCGGAGAAGTATGCGGTATTCCGCACGAGAGGTAAACATGCGGTATGGTTCATCCACCCCTTTTGTCACGAGGTCATCAATCAGCACACCGATGTATGCCTCATCGCGAGCCAGGGTAAAGGGAGGGGTAATCTCTCCTCCTGATTCTGCGGCGGCAATGTTGCGGCAGTTGATAGCGGCATTCACTCCGGCAATCAGCCCTTGTCCGGCAGCCTCCTCATAACCGGTGGTACCGTTAATCTGACCTGCGAAAAAGAGGTTATCCACAAGTTTTGTCTCTAATGAATGGGTCAGCTGGGTCGGGTCGAAAAAGTCATATTCAATTGCATACCCCGGGCGATAAATCCGGACATCTGAAAACGCAGGAATAGTCTTCAGAGCCTCAATCTGGATATCCATCGGAAGCGACGAGGAGAATCCGTTGAGATAAAACTCCTGTGTGGTCTCACCCTCAGGTTCGAGGAATAGCTGGTGCTCTGTCTTGTCGGCAAAGGTCACTATCTTAGTCTCTATCGACGGGCAATAGCGGGGACCGATACTCTGAATCTGACCGTTGTAAAGGGGTGAATCCGGAAGTCCGCGGCGCAATATCTCATGAGTCTTTTCGCTTGTGAAAACAGTGAAACAACGGCGCTGTTTAAGCCCTCGTTTTACATCGGGTAGATATGAGAACTTATGAAAATCCTCTTCAAGTTCCTGAGGCACAGTCAATTCCCATTTAACAGACCGGCCATCAATACGGACAGGCGTTCCGGTTTTCATGCGTTCAGCACTGAAACTCAACGATTTAAGCTGTTCAGTTATGCCATGCGAAGCCGGCTCTGCAATCCGCCCTCCTTCAATCATAGTGCGCCCTATGTGCATAAGGCCGTTAAGGAAAGTGCCATTAGTCAACACAACTGCACGCGCCGAAAAAGTCGCCCCAAGGGCAGTCTTCACACCGGTGACGGCTGTTTTCTTCTTATCACCATGGCACTCCCCTACCCCACCGTTATCAGCATTGGAAAAAACAAGCTCTGTCACTGAGTCCTGCCAAAGCGAAAGCCCCGGAGTATTTTCGAGTATGGAGCGCCACATCTCCGAAAACCTCATGCGGTCAGACTGCGCACGCGGACTCCACATAGCCGGTCCTTTCGAGCGGTTGAGCATACGGAACTGTATGGCCGTGCGGTCAGTCACAATCCCCATTTGGCCTCCGAGGGCATCGATTTCCCTGACAATCTGCCCCTTTGCGATGCCTCCCACCGCCGGGTTACAGCTCATCTGAGCCACCTTGTTCAAATCCATAGTAATCAGCAGGGTGCTTGCTCCAAGCCGCGCAGCTGCCGAGGCTGCTTCGCAACCGGCATGCCCCGCACCAACCACTATCACATCATAGTCGAATTTCATCGTCTGTTGTCTCTTCTATTTCTTCTGATATTCCTTCTGATTAAAACACCTCCGCATCACAACGGCCGGCATTAAGCCATACCCTTGAGCATGGCCAAAGCCTCATCTTCATTTGCCTCCATGATTTCACGCTCACCGGGGCCTTTATCGTTGATGCCGCAAAGATGGAGCACACCGTGGATTATGACACGCAGCAATTCATCGCCATACGACACTCGTTGAAGCTCTGCATTCGTTGCAACAGTGTCGAGCGAGATGAACATGTCGCCGCGCAGCAGTCTGCCCCTGCAATCATCGAAAGTTATTATGTCGGTGTAGTAATCATGGTTGAGGAACTGCCTGTTGACTTCAATTATACGGTCGTCGTTGCAGAATATATACGATAGATTGCCGGCTATGCGGCCATGGCATGATGCCACAGACTCAATCCATTTTTCAAGCAATCCATAATCAAGCTCAGGGAGTTCTACCCCCTCGGCCAACCATTGGAACCGGTTTTCCATAAGCGTCTAAAAGCAAATTTAACCGGCTACAAAGATAATAAAAAATAATTAAGGCGTTGTGTCGAAATTCGACCAACGCCTTTTTGGCATCCGGATGGAGAGGGTGCTGTCAGAATGGTTCAGATGGTAGGAGCCTGAGGGTGAGGGTGAAGGGAGTTGACTAAGGTCAATGACCGAACCCGAAGCCCTCGGGCGACGACCCAGATGAGCCATTATGACACACCCTCACACAGCACAAAAGTGGCAATTTAGCCCAATTTGTCAATATCAGTTATTTGAAGAAGAGGTAGGCGGCGAGGACACCTGCGACGGAACCGGCGATGTCGGCCAGGAGGGCGTAACCCACGGCATAGCGGGTCTTGCGGATGCCGACAGAGCCGAAATACACGGCCAGGACATAAAACATAGTGTCGGTAGAACCCTGGATTGCCGCCGACACGCGGGCTACGAAAGAATCAGCCCCATGGGCTGTCATCAGATCAATCATCATGCCGCGCGAGCCGGAACCGCTGAGCGGTTTCATCAATGCGGTGGGAAGCGCCTCCACCCAGCCGGTGTCGATGCCGCAGCAACCCACAATCCACGTTGCGCCACGAGTAAGCCAGTCCATCGCCCCTGACGCACGGAACATGCCTATGGCAACAAGTATGGCCACGAGATAAGGAATTATAGTGACGGCTGTTTTAAAGCCCTCCTTAGCCCCTTCTATGAAGGTCTCGTAGACATTTACCTTTTTACGCATTCCCGCCATCAGAAAGAGAACAATAACGCTTAGGAGCAATGCATTCGCAATGAATCCCGACCACTGCTCTACCCTTTCACCTTCCATGCCTGAAAACAGCCATACTATTAACGCGATTATCGCTCCCATGCCAGCAAGCCATGCCAGCAGCACAGGGTCGGTCAGCCTGATGCGCTGTTTTATGCAAAGGGCAACAATCCCCACAAGTGTGGAAATAAAGGTGGCCAGAAGGATGGGGAGGAAAATGTCGGTAGGATTCGCTGCCCCGGCCTGGGCACGATACATCATTATGCTGATTGGGATGAAGCATAGTCCCGAGGCGTTAAGCACCAGAAACATTATCATGGCATCTGTGGCGGTGTCTTTCTTCTTGTTGATAGACTGAAGCTCCTGCATGGCTTTCAGTCCGAGCGGCGTAGCGGCATTGTCGAGACCAAGCATATTTGCCGACACGTTCATGAAAATCGAACCCATTGCCGGGTGCCCTTTCGGCACTCCGGGGAAAAGCCGCGTGAACAAGGGGGACACCAACCTCCCGAAAAAACCGATGACACCCGCACGTTCACCGATCTTCATCAACCCCAACCATAATGACAGGATTCCCGCCAGCCCCAACGAAATTTCAAACGCAGTGGCTGCCGAGCTGAATGATGCCGACATGATGGATGACCAGACCGAAAGGTCGCCGGCCACCACCGTCTGAAACAGGGCCACAACAAAAGTCACAAGAAAAAAAGCTATCCAGATGTAATTAAGTACCACAGTCGGTCGATTTATCGGGTTATTGTTGATTGTCTAAAATTTCAAATTATTTCATCCGAAAAAGACCACAGGCAAAAATGCCATGCAACAGCCTATGGATATTGCGATTAGCCCCCAAGAACAGGCATTTTAACGCTCCGAGAGCGCGTTTTTTCCGATTTCTAAGGCAGCAGCACGTGAATTTCAGTCTCAGACGCGGTTAAAATTCGGATCGGCAGATACTGCCAGGGAATTCAGATGAACGAAGGTGGTTTCCGGAGTGAGCCGGTAGGATGAAGAAGCAAGCGACAGACTTTTGTCAAGCACCGGAGATTCGACACGCCAAAGACCGGCCATCAAGTCAAAGAGCAAGTCATTGGAGAAAGGTTTCATGGTGTTCGTCGACAAAGCAGCCGCCACTTCCGGATTTTCCGAGACATAAGAATCAGAGAGCATGACGGCAAGGGGGATGCGCACCTGGCCGAAACCGTCGAAACTCGGTGAACGGCGGCGGTCTGGTATATCGGCATGGTCGGAACAATATACCATTGCCTGGAGATTCAGGTTTTCCGAAGCATAATCATATACCGCCTTGAGGAAAGAATCGGTGTAACGGATTGAGTTGCGATATGCAGCCACATAGTCTGCCCCGCCATGGGTGGGGAAATACTCATGTGCCGGCGGATAACGATTGCTATAAGTGAAATGCGAACCCATGAGATGAAACACGAGCAGTTTATCCTCGGAAACGTTGATTTCGGGCAACAATTTAACCATCTCTCCATCATAGGGCTGATGATTGAGCCGCTGCGACGTCCATTTTGCATAATCGGCATTTTCCGCCACAAGAGTGACAGGCGTATCGTTTTGTCCGATATGACCTTGGTTTGAAAACCAGTAGACCTTTATGCCAAGCGCATGAGCAGCGTCAACTATCGACGGAGCGCTGACAAAACGCAACGAGTTATACTGGCTCATCGCCGTAAGCGCCCTTTCGAGTGTGGGCACCGTCTGGAAATGACACGAATAAGCATTAGAAAACAGAAACACCCGGCTGGTGTTGCCAGCCATTGCAGATAACCATGGGGTTGTGTGGCGGTTGGCATCCGTCGGGGTGAACGCTTCCATATAATCGCGCGAGGCTGATTCACCGATGACAAGAATGAACGTTTTCCCCTTCCGCACACCATGATCCTCTGTTTTCATCAAAGGTGATGAAATTTTAAGCTCTTCAATGCGGGATGAGCGGTGTGCATCATAATCGGCCATCTGCCGGGCATATTCAATATTATCATAATAAATCCCAGGCAATCCTGAACGGCGGAATGCCGCTTTCCTCCCCTTGAACATTAATGAACCAAGAACCACCGAAAAAAGAATTTCCGCAGAGATGTTTAACAGATGCAGACCCTCAGGTTGAATTTCATAGGCTATATTCCAGAAGAACCAAAGAATAACAAAAAGCACAAGCGCCACCAGACCGCATATTACCGCCCACACCGGAAACGACCTTACAAATTCAAGCACTTCGTTAACGTTGGTGTCGAGCACAAGTTTCAAACCGTCATGGTCGACCGATGACTTATATATAGCGAAATAGGCCACCTGAAACAGGTAGGCGATTATCAACGGAATCTCCACGGCGGCATAAAGAGTGTCGATAACTGTCAGCCATGAAGGAAAAACCGCAGTAAGGGCATAATATGACGAGGTGAGGAAACCGAAAAGATACAGGCCGAATGCGAAATCCATCCGGTTATCGATTTCCGACTTTGACCGGCGGT
Organism: Bacteroidales bacterium; assembly: GCA_910575545.1. Classification (GTDB taxonomy): domain Bacteria; phylum Bacteroidota; class Bacteroidia; order Bacteroidales; family Muribaculaceae; genus UBA7173. The sequence continues at coordinate 27,639 of CAJTFH010000006.1, read as the reverse complement.
TAGCCACAAAATCAAACAACGGAAACGCAAGCATCCAGCAGACCGCCACCACCCCCATAAGAACCACATTCAGCGAAAACGCCGGAGGCCCGGCTACTGCCGACGGCAACACCGCCAACAACGACCCCACGGCAAAACGGGTGATCTGCTGCCCCTTTGCACTGCGCGAAAGCCCCTTCGACAGGCCTCGCCACAATGCAGTGGTAAAACCAAAAACCGCCACTGCCGCCACAAGATAAACTATATATGCCATAATTTGTCAACTTATCCCACCTCAAACGTTATAACATACAAATTTAGAGAAAATACGCGAAATAATCGGTATCTTTGCATCATGCATGGCAATTATACACATAACTATGAATAAATCAATCATAACAGGCATAATTATGTTTTTCGGAGCGGCATCGTTGGTCTATGGCAACGCACCGCTCACAATTCCCGAACCTACGGCAGTCAATATCCAGGCAGAGAACGATACGGTTGTCATAATCCAATCGCCTGAGGTGCCGGCACCGGATGACATCTACGGAGACGAAAGTGTCACCATAGAGGCCGAAGGGGAGACGGTTGAGTCGACCATCGTTGCCGACACCCCGGAATGGCTGCGGTCGGAGAATGTGGGCAAAGACCTCATCAGGCTCGGAGACTCTTCCCACGACGTGTCGATTGCCGAATTTGCCGTACCTGTGGGCGTATTCACCGCAGGAGCGTTGTTTGTCAGGACTCCCGCACTTGTGAAAGCCCGCAAATATGTGCAGAAACACCTCTCGCAGCATGGCAAACACAAAACACCTGTCGACGACTACATACAATACCTCCCTATGGTCGGAGCCTACGGACTCTACTTTTGCGGGATGAAAGGGCAACACTCTCTGTTAGACCGCACCATACTGCTGGCCATGAGCTACGCCACATTCGCCGTGCTCAACAACAGCCTCAAATTCGCATTCGGCGAAAAACGCCCCGACAGCAACGCCCACAATTCTTTCCCTTCAGGCCACACCGGCACTGTTGTGACCGGAGCAGAATATCTGCGGCGCGAATACTGGGACCAGAACAAATGGGTGGCCATGTCGGGCTATGTGGTCGCCCTCGGCGTAGGCTATCTTCGCATACACAACGACCGACATTGGATCAACGACGTTGTGGGAGGGGCTGCGCTGGGATATCTCAGCACCACTTTCGCCTATTGGATATATCCCAAAATATTCCGCAAACGCACGCGGATGCACCGCGATGAACTTTTAGAGCGCAATATCCTTCCAGAAAAGAAAACAACGGGGATGACATGGATGGCATCCCCGGCCATAGGCTCCGGAGCCTATGGCGTTTCCTGCAGCATCACATTCTGACTCATCCACAACCTTGCCTTATCCGCTAATGGCCACGAAACATAAAATAGTAGTCAATCCGTCAGTGCCACACGCCCGCGCTATCATTGAGAAAGTGACCTGCGGGGGCCTACCTGAGGAAAGCACCACCACGGTCTATAAAGGTCGGCGCAACACCCTTGTAGACATAAATTGCTCTGACGGGGCTATAGATAATTCCACAGGGATGCACATCAACGTGAAAGCGTTCCGCATCCCCCCCTTTCCAAACGATTTCGTCTACCGCAGTTTCAGGCATAGCAAAGCACAACGCTCCTATAACCATGCGCTTGAACTGCTCCGGCAGGGGTTCCACACTCCCCTGCCGTTGGGCTACAGCGAATGCCGCCAAGGAATCAGGACATTCGGAAAACATGGCCTCTGGCCCAGGCTGACCCGCAGCTATTATTTCTGCGAACAACTGCCTTTGGCAAATTTCCGCAACTGGGAACAACGCCCCGACATAGACAGGCTTCTGCCGGCTTTCGGGGCAGAGATAGCCCGGATTCACCGCGCGGGGATATGGTTCAGGGATTTTTCACCAGGAAACATCATGGCCAAGGAAACCGCAGGGGGGAGTTATGAGTTCTATTATGTGGATCTGAACAGGATGGAGTTCAACGTCACAGACCGCCGTAAACTCATGCAGATGTTCAAATCCATCACTTTCAACGACGAATGGCTCGATAAACTCGCGTCCGAATATGCCTTGGCAGCAGGAACCGACCGCGAAAAAACCGTGGCAATGGCCATAAAAGCCGCACACGACTATCGCAAAGGCCACCAGCGCAAAGAAAATTTCAAACATCTTATCGGCAAATAACCCTGATTGCCAACAAATGCCAATAAACAGTGCCATGAGCTCTACGATGAAAATATATTGCAAGAACATAGAGGAATATGTCGACATAAAAGGTGGTGAATCCCTGCTGCAACTTGCAGAGGCCTTATCAGAGCGCCTCGGAGGGATGTCGCCCATCTGTGCCTCCGTCAACAACAAGACAGAGCCGCTCCAATATCAGGTTTTCGCTCCCAAACAGGTGGAATTCCTCGACCGCCGCAGCGCATCGGGCGAGAGGGTCTACATACGGTCGCTGTGCATGATGCTCTATTGCGCCGTCAGGCAGGAACTGCCCGATGTGCGCCTACGCATTGAGCATTCCATTGCCGGAGGATATTATTGCCGCTTGCTGACACTCTCCGGCAATACCTACGGCGTGTCAGACCCAGCCGAAATGGCCGAAATCACCGGGCGACTCCTCGGCGCCATGCGCTCTCTGCAGCAACGCGACGTGGCCTTTGAGCGGAAAGAACGACTAACATCCGACATTATCAACAAATTCCGTCAAGGCGGCCAGCCCGACAAGGTGGAACTGTTAGAAAGCGTCAACGAACTCTACACCACCTATTACCGTCTCGACGGGGTAATCGACAGCTATTACGGGGCGTTGGCACCCTCGACCGGATGCCTCGACACGTTCAACCTCATCCCGTATAAAAAGGGATTCCTGCTGATGGGTATCGACAAACATAATCCCGATATGCCGGCACAGGAGGTGACACAGGAAAAAATGTATGAGGCTTATGTTGACTATCTCCACTTCAACGAAGTGATAGGCATATCGAATGTGGGGCAGCTCAACAAGGCCGTTGAACTCTCACGCACGTCGGAACTCATCAACGTGGCCGAAGCGCTACACGACAAAAAAATCGCCGCCATAGCCGATGAAATCACCCGCCGCTACCATAACGGCGGGGCGCGCATAGTGCTGATCGCCGGGCCATCATCGTCGGGAAAGACAACAACCACGAAGCGGTTGGGAATCTATCTTATGACAAACCTGCTGAAGCCTAAGATGATTTCGCTCGACAATTATTTTGTGAACCGCGACTGCACTCCGCGCGACGAGACCGGCGACTATGATTACGAATCGCTCTATTCACTCGACCTGGACTCATTTAACCGCGATCTGACGGCTCTTTTGCGCGGAGATGAGGTGATGATGCCCACATATAATTTTGAGCTTGGAAAACGTATCTATAAGGGTGACACACTGCGTCTGGAAGAGAATTCGATAATACTCATCGAGGGCATACACGGACTGAATCCGGAACTCACAGCCGCCATAGACGAAAGGATGAAATACCGCGTGTATGTGTCGGCGCTCACCACCCTGTCTATTGATGACCACAACTGGATTCCCACAACCGACAACCGTTTGCTCCGCCGCATAATCCGCGACCATAAATACCGTGGCACATCAGCCGTCGAGACCTTGCGCCGGTGGCCGAGCGTGCGCCGTGGGGAGGAAAAATGGATATTCCCCTACCAGGAAAATGCCGACAGCACTTTCAATTCTTCCCTTCTGTTTGAATTAGGCGTGATGAAAGACTATGGGGAAACCCTCCTGCGCGAAGTGCCCAATGCATTGCCGGAATATGCCGAAGCCTACAGGCTACGGCGTTTCCTGGGCTATTTCAAAGCCATCGGCGAGCGCGACGTGCCGCCAACAAGCCTGCTCCGCGAATTCCTTGGTGGCAGCTCCTTCCACTATTGAATGATTACATTCATTTGAATGTCCAGGTGATTGTGCCTGACTGAACCGGAGAGCCTTCAGCTACAGAGAAGCGGCACTCACGGGAACGGACAACGCATTGGCGGCGCATGTTCTCATCGGCCGACACAGTGCCACTGCTGCGGGCGGCATTATATGAGGCGCTTACAACGCGCCCTTGCGAATCGACCTTCACATTTACTGCAATAGAACCGAGTTTGCGACCACGCACAGAGGTCCATTTTTCTAAGGTGCGCCCTTTCACACCATTGCCGGGCGTGCCGGTAACATTACCCGTGGTCGTGGAGTTACCCTCGACAGAGCCGGGGGTGGATTTCCCCTTGCCGCCCCCTCCAAATGCACGGGTGGTGGCTTCGGCCACATTTTTCCTGGTCTGTTGCTGCCGCTTGGCTTCCTGACGGGCTTTTTCGGCTGCAATCTCCTCTTTCGTAGGACCTTTCGGTTTCTTTTCAATCTTCGCCGGGGAGGGTTGTTCCGATGTGACAGTAGGAGCGGGGTCGGCTTTCATCCCGGAATTACTGGCATCAGGTGAGTCTTGGGTAGGTTCGGGAGAGGTCTCAGACGACGGTGCCTCTGTGTCGTGGGGAACATAGTCGTTGAGGTTGTCACCGGTACGCACGAAATCTCCGGCGGCATATAATTCCTCCATCTCATCGAATACTATCTCATTCTTAGGCTCAGGAGGCCACTCCTCTACTTCTTCCGGAGGAAAACGCAAAAACGAAAACAGCAACGCAATCAGAAGCAGTGCATGGAAAAGCACTGTTCCCGTTATGGCATATATGCGGTCGGAATTTCGCATGGGCTGTCGGTATCTGATTAACGCTCAGGTTGGGCTGAAGAGCCGTTGGAAGATGGAGCCTCAGCAGTTTCCGCAGGCACAGCGGGGGCTACGGCAGCATTATCATGATTGGCCACAGGTTTGGTTGCAAGCACCATTTTCAGATTATGCGACGCTCCGGCATTAAGCACCTCCACAATACGCCCGTAAGGCACGGTCTCATCGGCATAAAGAGCTATGAACCCTGTTGAATCCTGTTGTTGGGCAAGTTGCAGGAATGTGACCAGTGCGTCTATCTGCAGTGGTTGCGGCGCATCTTCACCGGCTGATGCGAATATGTTTTGCTCAGCATCGATATACACACGTGTTGAAGGCTTCATGGCGCTCTGTTGGGTGCTATGCGGAAGGGTGACTTCAAGACCTGTGGGAAACACGAATGTCGATGTCACCATGAAAAAAATCAGCAGAAGGAATATGACATCGGTCATCGATGCCATCGAAAATTCTGCCATCATCCGATTCTGACGTTTTAACACGCTGAACTGAAGGTTTTAAAATTAGAGATTATCTAAAAATTTTCAATGAGATTGTCTGCTGATTTTTAGTCAATCTCATAATATTACATCTGAAAAGCAATGCCATCTATCACCAAGGCCTTTCAACGGTTCAGGCCGCAGGCTCGTTGAGGAGATCCATAAACTCCATCGACTTCGATTCAAGCAGGTTCATCACCGAATTAATACGCGCCACAAGATAGTTGTAGGCAAACAGGGCGATAACCCCCACAACAAGACCGGCAACGGTTGTCACCAGAGCGGTATAGATACCCGACGAGAATGTGGCGATGTTGGCCGAATTACCTTCGGAAGCTATGTCGTAGAATGCCTGTACCATGCCGATAACCGTGCCCAGGAATCCGAGCATAGGCGCTCCGGCGGCAGTTGTTGCAAGCCAAGGAAGCCCTTTCGACAGGTTTGCGATTTCAATGTTGCCTGTGTTCTCAACGGCAGCCAGGATATCATTTACCGGGCGGCCTATGCGGCTGATTCCTTTCGCTATCAGCCGGGCATAAGGAGAGCCGTTTTTCTTACAGAGATTGAAAGCGCTTTCAATCTCACCCTCGTGGATATAGTCGCGGATGCGTTTCATAAACGTGGCGTCTTCGCGGTTGGCACGGTTGATAACTATCGCACGTTCAATGAAAATGTAGATACATACCAGCGAAAGAGCGCCGATTACAATCATAAGCGGCCCCCCTTTCAGGCATAAGTCCCACAACGACATTTCCATTTCGGTGCGCACGGGAGCTTCTGCCAATGGTGTGCCTGTTATTGCTGCGTCAAGAAAAAGCATATTTCAGTTAAAAGGCTAATGGATTCGCAATTTTGTAGTTAAATTGTCAGACCGGCCTGACCGGCCTGATTTCTTAAATCAGACTTTCAAAGCCGCTTTATAACGGCGTATTGTTTCAGGCAGACCCAGGTAGAGGGCATCGGAAATCAAGGCATGGCCTATCGACACTTCGTTAAGGAACGGCACCTGCTCTTTGAAATAACGCAGGTTTTTCAGATTGAGGTCATGGCCGGCGTTGACCCCGAGACCGACTTTGCGGGCAGCGCGTGAAGCCTCGACATAAGGTTTGACAGCCGCTTCAGGGTCTTTTTCATACATGTCGGCATAAGGCTTAGTGTAAAGCTCGACACGGTCAGCTCCGGCCTTTGCCGCCATACGAATGTTTTCAGGATCGGTGTCGACGAATATCGAACTGCGGATTCCGGCCTCACGCAACGCATCGACTATCCCGGTCAGGAATTCAAGATGGTCGGCCACAACCCATCCGGCACTCGAAGTAAGCACTCCGGGGGCGTCGGGCACCAATGTGACCTGCTCAGGCTTGATTTTCAACACAAGATCCATAAACTCGGGGGTGGGATACCCCTCGATATTGAATTCGGTCTTCACCAACGGGCGCAGATGGAAAACATCCTCACGGCGTATATGCCGCTCATCAGGGCGGGGATGCACCGTGATGCCATCAGCCCCGAAAGACTCACAGTCAACAGCCACCTGCCCCACGTCGGGCACATTCTCACCACGGGCATTGCGCAGAGTGGCCACTTTGTTGATATTGACACTCAGATTAGTTGTCATATTCCGTCAATTAAAACATCGCATTTCCCTGTTAACAAAAAATCTAAAATATAGTTCCGTTTGTTGATAAAACAGGGGGTTAATCGAGAAAAATCCCTACCTTTGTGAATGGAATTTACCCACAAAATTACTCAGAAATTTCAAAGGAAAGCTGAAAAACGGGGTCTAAATTCTTCTCTTAACAGATTTTGACACTCATGCCACACTTCAATCAGCAGATTAACAGCCAGACTGACATGTTAAGGCGCTACATAGCGTCGGAACTCTCTCCGGCGGAAACAGCCGAAGCGGTGATGCCGGCCCATACCGACTGCAGCCGGCTGCTGGTTGCATGTCGTCCGGGCGACTACAGCGCTTCCATGCTGGCCAAGGCTGTTGAAGACTGCGATGTGCAGCTGCTGATGTTGTCGGTGACCGGAATGCGCACCGACGACGGGCGGCTGGTTGTGGCTCTGACAGTCAATGCCCGTTCAGCATCAGGGGTAATCCGCTCTATTGAGCGTTATGGCTATGAGGTCATACACTCTCTGAGCTGCGAAATGAGCATTGAGCATCGCGAAGCTATGGAAAGGGTCAACGAACTGATCCACTATCTCGAGATATAAATCCATCAGCACCCCACCGGCAAACAGGACAGTTTTTCAAAACAAACAGGATAACAGGATAATAAAGGGCATAATAAAGCGAGTATTATGAGAATCGCAATCAACGGCAACAAACATCAGGAAGGACACCTTGAAGAGATAGACCGGCTTGTCAGCCACATTATCCGCGAAGGGCACGATGTGGTAATGGCCGAGCCATTTCTTAATTATCTGGATAACAATCTCGGCGGCCACTTCGCCGCCGGAATCGATTATATTCCGCTCACCCGCCGCCCACAAGCCGATATGGCCATAAGCATCGGCGGCGACGGCGCATTTCTAAAAACCGCCCGGTGGGTGGGAAACAGCGAGATACCTGTGGCAGGAATCAACACCGGCCATCTGGGATACCTGTCGGCCTTCACATTCGAGAATGCCGAAGAAATCTACAGCCATCTTCTGGTTGGGGATTTCAGGGTCGAAAACCGGTCGTTGCTCCAGGCCGACATCATCAAAGAGGCTCAAGAAAAAACTCATAGGCTTATAGCACTTAATGAGATAGCCATAACACGTGGCGACAATTCAGCGATGCTACGCATAGCAGCCCGAATCGGCAACCGGTCATCGCTTAATTATATGGGCGACGGACTTATCATATCCACCCCTACCGGAAGCACTGCCTACAATCTGTCAGTAGGCGGCCCGGTGCTGGATCCGGAACTCGCAGGATGGGTGCTCTCCCCTATCGCAGCACATTCCCTGTCAATGCGCCCGCTGGTGGTCAAAGACAGTTCTGTGATAGAAATCAATGTGGAAACCCGCGCCGACGGATACCGCGTGAGCGCTGACGGAAAACCGGTATCACTCCATGTTTCAGACCGGCTTGAACTCAGAAAAGCACCTTATAACGTGAAACTTATACAACAGACCGGCCATGCCTTTGCAGACACACTTCGCGATAAACTCGGCATGGGCACAACCTTGGCATAACAAACAATCCTGAAATGGCAATAGGTGAACTCCAACATGCAGCCCTTGGGAAAGTGTCTGTAACCGTGAGAAACAACTCGCGCTATGTTTCAGCGCGTTGGAAAAAAGGAATCGTCAGTCTGAACGTGCCGCAAGGAGTCAGGATAATAGATCTGCACCGCATACTCGACGACCTGACTCCACGTCTGCTGGCAAATCGTCCGAAAGTCAGCTATTATGACGGCATGGAACTCATGTTTCCGTTTGTAGACTTCGTGATAAGACGCCAGGGATTCGCACCGTCGAAAATCCTCGGCACGGCATCAGTGCCGGTATCATCGGTTGAGGTCGGCAGCGATTTCGACTTCGACAGCGAACAAACATCATTGGCAATCAGCGATATGCTCTGCAAAATAGCCCGGAAAGTAGCACCAAAAGTGCTTGTGCCCCATGCCAGGCAACTTGCTTCCGATATAGGCCGTTCACCCATGGGGTGGACAATATCATCAGGCCACCGCATACTCGGCCAATGCACCGGCAGAGGCATAATATCACTGAGTTATGTGCTGCTATTCCTGCCTGACGACTTGCGCGACTATGTGATATGCCACGAACTTGCCCATTTGTCAGAAATGAACCACGGCCCCGGTTTCCACCAACTGCTCGACAGCTATCTCGGCGGCCGGGAGTCAGAGCTGGTAAAAAAACTTAACACATACCGGTGGCCGGTGTTCAGGAAGTGAAAAATCGGAAGCCAAGAAATAAGACGATTGTTTTATGTATATGTATATGCAATAGAACCTAATATGTTAGCATATAAAATGTGGCCAACACCGCCACAAAGCGCTGTGAGGCGTTTTGTTGTGACATCTGTAACACCACCGTCAATATTAATAAATATGCAATACAAAAAAGATACAAATGGGTTATCGTCTTGGAGGCGATAACCTTTTTATCGTAAATTTGACACCGTGAAAGCTGAAAAGCATCTTTCAAGGTAAATAAAACCGATGTTATTACATAACAGTAATATTACCAACCAGAATAATCGCAACAGAATACTTGTGGTCGACCCCGACCCGATTGTATGCAACATGGTCAGAGCGCACTTCCAGTCAGACGGATATGTGGTTGACGACTGCCATACATTACGGGAACTCTATTCTATTGAATTAACCGAATATGCCTTGATGATTATCGATCTTGACATAGACGACCATTCGGGATTAGGGATTGTTGAGCAAGTGAAACAGTCGCGCGATACGAACAGGCTTGGAGTAATAACATGTTCGGTGCAGATGTCGCCAACAACCATTATCGATGCGCTGGGGGCAGGTGCCGACGACTATCTGCTCAAGCCGTTTTCGACCCGCGAACTTCTTGCGCGTGTGAAATCGGTTCTGCGCCGTTGCGGTTGAACCGATAAAACCCCCTGATTAAGTCAGATTTGCGCCATTGTCAGAGTTTTGCTAACTTTGCAATGCTATAGCCGCCGGATTCCCATAAAAAGGAATTCGCGGTTTGATTCATATACTGACAAATCAACAAACTGATGCTTAAAAACCTGAAAGAGCGCCTGAGCGCCATTCCGGCAAATATATCAGCCGCCATCCGGCAGCCCCGCTACTGGGGGTTCCTCGTAAGTCTGGCCGTAATAGCCCTGCTTTCCATTGCATTTTTCTATCCCGACGCAACCATGGGGAACGCCCTGCGGCAACACGACATGCAACAGGGAGCAGCCATAGGTCAGGAAGCCAAGGCATACACCGAGGCCACAGGAGCAGATGAACCCCGATGGACCAATTCGCTCTTTTCTGGAATGCCGACTTTCCAGATTTCACCCTCTTACCCGTCAGATTCACTGTTCAGATGGATAAACAGCCTGTTCGGCGCCGGGCTTCCATCCCCGTCAAACCTGCTGTTCATGATGATGGCCGGATTCCTTATACTCATGGCTTCAATGAGGGTAAGGTGGTATTATGGCCTTATAGGCGCCATTGCCTGGGGATTCTCATCATATTTCGTCATAATCATCGGTGCCGGTCATATCTGGAAATTCGTAACCCTGGCATATATTCCACCAACCATAGCCGGAATCATAATGGCATACCGAGGCAGATGGTTTTCAGGAAGCGCTCTGGCAGCCCTGTTCGCCATGATGCAGATACAAAGCAACCATGTGCAGATGTCATATTATTTCCTTATGGTAATCGCCTGCCTGGTAATCGCCTATCTTGTGCAGGCTATAAAGAAGGGTGAGACAAGGAATTGGCTGAAAGCCACGGCAGCACTCGCAGTGGCAGCATTATTAGCAGTGACCGCCAATCTGCCAAACCTCTACAACACATACAAGTATTCTAAAGAAACCATGCGCGGCAACCATTCGGAACTATCAGCCGCAGAGCCACAAGCCGCCATGGAAAAAACCTCGGGTCTCGACCGGGATTATATAACACAATACAGCTACGGACGTGCCGAAACATTTTCGCTGCTCATTCCCAATGTGAAAGGCGGAGCATCGGTGAAACCAGCCAACGGCACTTTGGAGCGCACCTCGGTGATGGATCTTCCGGCGGCAGAAGAAACGGCGGCTCAGATGCAGCTCAACGAGGGTGAACGGCAGTTTCTGGCAAACTACATAAGCCAGTATTTCGGCGAACCGGAAGGCACAAACGGCCCTGTCTATGCCGGAGCCATAATATTCACCCTTTTCCTATTGGGCTGTTTCATTGTTCGCGGCCCTGTGAAATTGGCACTGTTGGCGCTCACACTGTTGTCGGCAGGTCTTGCATTGGGTCGCAACCTGATGTGGCTGACAGATCTGTTTATAGACTATGTGCCGATGTATTCAAAATTCCGCACAGTCGAGAGCATCCTGGTCATTGCAGAATTCACCATTCCCCTGCTTGCCATACTCGGGCTACAGAAACTGCTGACCGACAAAAACGGTGTCAGGTCACATCGCAAAGCCATTTTCATATCATTCGGCACCACTGCCCTGCTATGCGCCGCCGGATGGCTTTTCCCCGCCATCTACGGCCCGGCAATAACTGAATCAGACATACAGCTCAGCCATATGCTCGGTTACCAGCTTATGCAAGCGGGGTATCCCCAGGAAGCGGTGGCGATGTTTTCAATCGACAACCCAGCAATAGCGTCAGCTGTAGAGCAACTGCGCCATTCGATGGTGAGCGCCGATTCTCTGCGCTCACTGATATTCATAACCCTGGCCTTCGCCGCAATCATGCTCTGCATGGCAGGAAAAACAAAAGCGTGGCTGACGGCTGCCATCATCGGCATACTTGTAGTGGCTGACCTATATACGGTTGATAAACGCTACCTTAACCATGACAGTTTCTGCACCCCCCAGGTAACTGCATCGGATCCTTTCCCAATGTCTGCAAACGACCGCATTATAAAAGCCGACACTGCCATGAACTACAGAGTAATGGACATACCCGGTTTTTATCAGGCCGCACCATCTTTCCATCATAAGACAATAGGAGGATATCATGCCGCCAAACTTACCCGCTATCAAGACCTTATAGACCGGCATCTGTCGCATTTCACTTCAGGGAATCCCACACAGGCCGACATGAATGTGCTCAACATGCTCAATGCAAGATATATCATCAACATGCAAGGTGAGCTGAGCCGCAACCCCGGCGCTCTTGGAAACGCATGGTTCGTTGATTCCATCACATATGCCGACGGGGCAGATAAGGAGATGGAGGCGCTTCAGATCCTTGATCCGGCCACAGAAGCGGTCGCCGACAGGCTTTACACCGGAATCCTAGGGGAGACAACGAATCCGAAGTCGATAGGAGACACTATTTTTGAAACCTCTTATGCCCCCGACAGGCTCACATATTCAGCACATAGCGAAAAAGGTGGCATAGCAGTATTTTCAGAGGTGTTTTTCCCCTGGGGATGGGATTGCACTATCGATGGCAATAAAGCTGAAATCGGACGTGTCAACTACCTGTTGCGTGCCGTCAGAATACCGGCAGGAACACATAGCATTGAAATGAACTTCAAACCGGCATCTGTGACCGGAACAGTCGCCGCAGCCCGTGTAGCCGTGATATTGATTTATCTTTTGGTGATAACGGCAATTCTATGGTCATTCTCCAAAACATCGAAAAACAGGGGAGATAAGGATTAATAACAAAAATACCGGCTATAGTAATGAAAAAGCTGAAGGAAATATTGAAATACCCGGCTATGTGGCACCGTAGCCGCGGATTCGGTGTGCACTCCCCTTTCGCCTATCATTTCATAACAAAGGTAATCGGCGAGCGGAAGGCAGTGTATTATGCATATGCCAAAATTGCGGCATTCTGCCCCAAATCGCGCAAAGCCGGATTCAATGAGATTTTTGCCGGCCGCGACATGTCTATTCCTGAAGGGCAATTGATATTCAGGGTCCTGTGTTATTTCAATCCGGAAGAAATCATTGAAATCGGACATGGCCATGAGGTGACAAATGTGATTCTGCGCAACGCTGTGCCCCGCGCAAAAACTAAATTTTTCCATAGTGGCAAAAGCATAACTCCTGAACCAACAGGTGAGCCGGTTGTGATTGCAAACCAATGCAGCAATGAAGAAGCCGAAGAGACAATGGAACTTCTTCGCAATCTGGTAGCCTCGCGCGACATTGTGCTGATCATGCGCAACCTTCATTCAGTTCCGGCATTCGCGTCGATATGGCGTGAGATTCTCGACGCCACACCTTTCGGCATGTCTTTCACCGACGGATACACAGGCATATTCGTTGCCCGACGCAAGCTGCCCCGCACCGACTATGAAGTATTCATGTAGCAATCTCCTCCCCGACACTATATAATGCCCCAGCTGAGAAGTATCAACGATATCAATGCCATTCTGCGCGATTACCGTGGCTATCTCACACTTCAGCGTGGTTTATCGAAACTTACGGCAGAGGCATATTCCTCTGATGTGGGAAAACTGCTGGATTACCTTATCGACGAAGGGGTGCGTCTGCGCGATGTCACCTACGAGAAACTTGAAGATTTCGCAACCGTGCTCTACGATCTTGGAATAGCACCTGCTTCAAGAAAACGGGTAATTTCGGGCATACGCTCTTTTTTCCATTTTCTGAAAATCGAGAATTATATTGAAGCAGACCCTTCTGAGCTTCTTGAAACACCACGCCTGGGGCGCAAACTGCCTGATGTTTTGAGCATAGAAGAGATAGACGCAATGATTGAAGCCATAGGCCCCCAATCTCCTTATGGCGACCGTGACCAGGCTATTATAGAAACTCTTTACGGATGCGGGCTACGGGTGTCGGAACTGCTTAACCTTGAAGTAGGAAGCATATCACCCGACGAGGAATATCTGATAATTACCGGTAAAGGCAACAAACAACGGCTTGTGCCCATATCGCCTATAGCTGTGGAATGCATAAAGGCATACATGGAAGGCACGCGTGGCATTTATGGAATAAAACCGGGTGAAGACAGGTTCATCTTCCTTAACCGCTGGGGCAGACGGCTGACACGCCAGATGGTGTTCATAATGATTTCGCGCCTGGCTGAAGCCGCCGGGATAAACAAGACAATTTCCCCCCACACTTTGCGTCATTCATTCGCGACACACCTGCTTGAAGGAGGTGCCAATCTCAGAGCTATCCAAGCCATGCTGGGTCATGAAAACATCTCCACCACTGAAATCTATATTCATCTCGACAACTCGCATCTGCGCGAAGAAATACTCACCCACCATCCCCGAAACAAACGGCATCAGCAATGATAGATAAACCGTTTAAAACAATAATTACAACAGCGGTTATTCTAATTCCAGGCGATCAACAAAGGCATGTCACTATATTCTTGAATATGTCCCGATCCGACACAAATCAGTGCCGGCCGGCGATTGATATATAGCTAACCCGAAACGGCGCACGGTTGCATACACATGGTCGAACACATCAGCCTGTATATGCTCATATTCCACCCAAGCGGTTGTGCGGGTGAAAAAATATAACTGCACCGGCAATCCGGCATTCGTAGGCTGCATCTGGCGCACCATCAAAGTCATTTCAGAGTTTATATCGGAACGTTTACGCAGATAATCCTCAATATAATCACGCCAAAGACCGAGATTCACCACACGGGAGTTGTTTTTAGACTCAATGCCGTTGAGAAAACCTTCGGAGCGGAGCGTTTCAATTTCTTCAGAAGAAAGGAAACCGACCGTGTTGACGTCGATATAAACAGAACGGTCAACCCGTCTGCCTCCCGATTCCTGCATCGGACGATAATTGCGGAATGATTCTGAAACCAAAGAATATGGAGGAACCGTTGTAACTGAATTATCCCAGTTACGAACCTTCACCGTTGTCAGCGACACATCGAGCACCTCACCGTTAAGGTCACGGTTCGGCATAGAAATCCAATCGCCACGGTCGAGCATCTTGTTAGCGGTAAGCTGCACACTGGCCACCAGGCCGAGAATAGTGTCTTTAAACACCAACATCAACACTGCGGCAGAAGCACCCAAAGCCGTTAGAATAGCCACAGGGGTTTTATTTATCAATATGCTAAGCGCTATGATTGCACCAACGGAAATCACTACCAATTTGAACATCTGGAAAATCCCCTTGATTGCATATGGCCGGAGCTGTTCACGGCTGATAAAGGCATCATAAAGATTATCTATGAAGATGGTCACAATCCTGACTCCAGCCCAAAGTATATAAAGGGAAGTCAGGATATCTATCCATCTTACCTCTCCAGGCGTATCAGAGAAAAATTTCGGAAGCAACCATGCCACTGTTATTGCAGGCGACAACTGAGAAACAGCCCGCATGAAACGGGGATTCAACAGGTCATCGTCCCACTCCGTAGGGCTTCTGAGAATGGCTTTTTCCAGAACCATCAGGATTTTTTTAGTCAGATAGTAAGCTGCAACAGCAACAAGTAAAATTCCACAAAGCTGCACAAGAGTTATAATCTGGCCACTCATCGGCCCTGAAATATTAGACGTAAGAAATTCTTTAACAGCATCTACCATGATTCTCAAACTATGCATTTGGGTTCTAAAACATTCCATCCTTCCCTTTTGCAAATCTACTAATAATCCTCCAAAAAACAACATGGCTGCTTTGCCGAACCGATTTAATGGGATAACTTTGCATAACTATAAAGACTTAACAATTAAAATTTCTTTAACATGACAAAAATTCTGAAATTATTCACAGCTGCCGTTCTCGTGTTTGGTATGTCTTCATGCTCAGGTTCAAAAAATGAGGGGGAAACAGGTTCTGAAAACAAAGAACTGACAACCAAACAGAAACTTATGCTCAAAGGTATGGAGCATGAAATCGAGAAAGTCAACAAAGAACTCCCGGTTGAAACAGGCGAAGGACTCACACTCACCAAAATGGCTATCGAAGACGGCTATCTCGTGAGCACATGCACATATGAGGAAGGCACAGAACTTGAAATAGATGATTCTGCCGAAAACAAAGCAAACATAATTGAAGCGGCCGGCGAATCAGCAGTGAAACGACTCAAAGAACTCGGAATGGGTCTCAAATATGTCTATGTAGAAGATGGCACAGGCAAGACCCAGACAATTACCATAACTCCCGAAGAGTTATAAATTCAAGGATACAGCCCTACCCTGTTTTAATCCATCAGAACCGTCATATAGTTTTCCTATACGGCGGTTTTTTATATTGAAACCATCGTGGTGGACAGGTGTGGAAAAACATGTGGAGAAATGTGGAAAACAGGTTGAAAGAGCTGTTGTGAAAAAGAATCAACCATATTTGGAAATAGGCAGAAAGACATTGTATAAAGCAATCTTATTAAACATACAAATCAAACCGAAGTGTGTTATAAAATGGTTTTCAATGGTGATTTCCACAGTTATTGATGGTTCTATTCAAAGAAAGTTATTAACTTTGCATGTTATTAACACAATGTTGATAAGCATCATAAACAACTGATGATCAATAGTTGCATGTGTTAATAACGGTGTTGTTTCTGTGGAGTTCTATTCAATAACCTGAAAAAACAAGAAAACGGTTAGAAAGTTATCATTGATTTCAACACCCATTATTACTATTTAAGAAAAGCTGATTTTTTCAAAGATTATTTTCAATCATTTTAAATATAAAGAAATGAATGTGGAAAAAGGGTTTGTGGATGCCCCGGTTGAAGAAGGTCTCGACCTCAGAAAAGAAATACAACGACTGAAAAAGGAGAAAGATGCCGTTGTGCTGGCTCATTACTACCAGAAAGGGGAAATCCAGGATGTGGCAGATTTCATAGGAGATTCGCTTGCTTTAGCCAGGATAGCGCAGACACTGCCCAACAGGATGATTGTTTTGTGTGGGGTGCATTTCATGGGAGAGACCGCCAAAATTCTCTGCCCGGCCAAAAAGGTGGTTGTTCCCGACATGAATGCCGGATGCTCTTTGGCTGACTCATGCAAGGCCGACGAGTTCGAGGCATTCATAAAAGAGCATCCTGGCCACACGGTGGTCAGTTATGTGAATACTTCTGCCGCGGTGAAGGCCCTGACTGATGTTGTTGTAACATCGTCGAATGCGAAAAATATAGTAGACCAGCTTCCTGCTGATGAAAAAATCATTTTCGGGCCAGACAGGAATCTTGGCAATTATATAAATTCAGTCACCGGAAGGGAGATGCTGCTTTGGAACGGTGCATGTCATGTGCATGAACAGTTCTCTCTTGAAAAAATACTTCAGTTGAAGAGTGAACATCCACAGGCAAAAGTGCTCGTTCATCCTGAATGCAAGAAAAGCGTTGTGCTTGTGGCAGATAAAGTCGGTAGTACGGCGGCTCTTCTGAACTATGCGCTTGAAAGCGACGCCAACGAATTCATAGTTGCCACAGAAAGCGGCATTCTTCATGAAATGATTAAGAAATGCCCCGGAAAGATGTTCATTCCGGCACCTCCTGAAGACAGCACATGCGCATGCAATGATTGCAGTTTCATGAAGCTCAACACTCTTGAGAAACTATATAATTCAATGAAGTATGAGCAGCCGGAAATTATCGTAAATCCGGAAATAGCCGAGGCAGCACGACGCCCGATAGAGCGGATGCTTGAGATGAGCTGAAAATCACAAAAAACGACATAACAAGACAGATGGAATACAAGCACAAAGATATTGAACAGCGCTGGCAGCGTTATTGGAAAGATAATAAGGTTTATAAGACTGAAACCGATTCTACACGTCCAAAATTCTACATTCTCGACATGTTCCCCTATCCGTCGGGTGCAGGGCTTCATGTAGGGCATCCGTTGGGCTACATTGCTTCTGATATATTTGCCCGCTATAAGCGTCTGCGCGGATTCAATGTGCTCCACCCGATGGGATACGACGCATACGGGCTTCCTGCCGAGCAATATGCCATCCAGACCGGTCAGCATCCTGAAGTCACAACCCGCGAAAACATAACCCGCTACCGTGGTCAGCTCGACCGTATAGGATTCTGTTACGACTGGGACAGGGAGATACGTACCTGTGATCCGCAATACTATAAATGGACTCAGTGGGCTTTCATCGAGATGTTCAACCACTATTTCGACACTGCCGTTAACAAGGCTATGCCCATAAAGAATCTCGAAAAGCATTTTGAAAAATATGGTTCGGAAGGTATAAACGCGGCGCAGACAAAACCTCTGAATTTCACTGCCGAGGAATGGCAGTATATGGATGCCAGGCAGAAGAGCGACACGCTTATGAACTACCGCCTTGCATATCTGGGCAATACGATGGTCAACTGGTGTGCCAAACTCGGCACGGTGCTTGCCAACGATGAGGTGAGCGAGGGGGTTTCAATCCGTGGAGGCTATCCGGTTGAGCAGAGGCTGATGTGGCAATGGTGTCTGCGTGTCAGCGCTTATGCACCGCGTCTGCTCGATGACCTTGAGAAACTTGAATGGTCTGATTCAATCAAAGAGACCCAGCGAAACTGGATCGGCCGCTCTGAAGGGGCTGAGATGCAGTTTAAGATAAAAGACAGCGATGTGGAGATGACAATCTTCACAACCCGCGCCGACACGGTTTTCGGAGTGACATTCATGGTTCTCGCTCCCGAAAGCAAATATGTAGATATGGTGACAACTGCGGACCGCCGCGAAGCTGTTGAAGCCTATCGCAATGAAATCAAGCATAAAACAGAGCGTGAACGCATGATTGACAAGAAGGTAAGCGGTGTGTTCACTGGTGCCTATGCCATCAATCCGCTTTCCGGCAAAGAGATTCCGGTTTATGTAAGCGATTACGTGCTTGCCGGTTACGGCACAGGAGCAATCATGGCTGTTCCGGCTCACGACAGTCGTGACTATGCTTTTGCCCGCCATTTCGACCTTCCTGTAATTCCGCTTATTGAAGGGGCTGATGTGAGCGAAGAGAGCTTCGATGCCAAAGAGGGCAGAATGATAAATTCAGACGGGCCTGAACTTAATCTTAACGGCATGGAAGTTAAAGATGCCATTGCAGCCACCAAGCGGTTCATAGAGGAAAAGGGTATAGGTAAAGTCAAAACCAATTACCGCTTACGCGATGCAATTTTCAGCCGCCAGCGCTATTGGGGTGAGCCATTTCCGGTCTATTATAAAGATGGCATACCATATATGTTTGATGAGAGCCAATTGCCTCTCCAATTGCCTGAGATAGACAAATATCTGCCTACTGAGACCGGAGAACCGCCGTTAGGACGTGCGAAAAACTGGCAGACCGCCGATGGTTATCCCCTCGAACTCAACACGATGCCAGGATTCGCAGGGTCTTCGGCATATTATCTCCGCTATATGGATCCCCACAACGACAGTGCTCTTGTGGGTAAAGAGGCTAATGATTACTGGCGTAACGTAGACCTCTATGTAGGTGGCACTGAACATGCTACCGGCCATCTTATATATTCCCGTTTCTGGAATAAGTTCCTATATGACCTTGGAAAGGTATGCGAGAATGAACCGTTCCGCAAACTCATCAACCAGGGAATGATACAGGGTAGGAGCAACTTCGTCTATCGTATAAAAGACACCAATAAATTCGTATCATATAATCTCAAGAAAGATTATGATGTCACCCCTATCCATGTCGATGTAAACATTGTTACAAACGATGTGCTTGACATAGAAAAATTCCGTGGCTGGCGTCCGGAATATGCCGGTGCGGAATTTATTCTTGAAGAGGGGAAATATGTGTGCGGCTATGCTGTTGAAAAGATGTCGAAATCGATGTTCAACGTTGTCAATCCTGATGATATTGTTGAGCGTTACGGAGCCGACACATTGCGTCTTTATGAGATGTTTCTCGGCCCGGTAGAGCAGAGCAAACCGTGGGATACCAACGGCATTGACGGTGTTAACCGTTTTATAAAGAAACTTTGGAACCTGTTCTATAAAGGTGACATGTTGCTTGTCAATGATGATGAGCCTTCTGCAGAATCGCTCAAGTCCATTCACAAACTCATAAAGAAGGTGACAACCGATATAGAAGGATTCTCATATAACACTTCGGTGAGTGCATTCATGATATGTGTCAATGAACTCACATCTCAGAAATGCCATAACAGGGCGGTGCTTTCCGACCTGTTGGTGCTTCTTGCCCCGTTTGCTCCCCATGTGGCAGAGGAATTGTGGCATGCCATAGGAAATGACACCACTGTGTGTGACGCCGCATGGCCGCAATGGAATGAAGAGTATCTTAAGGAAGCCAATGTTAATTATGCCGTCAGCTTCAACGGCAAAGCCCGTTTCAATGTGAGTGTGGCTGCCGACATGCCTGCTTCGGAAGTTGAAAAGATGGTGCTTGCTCATGAAAACAGCGCCAGATGGATTGAAGGGAAACAGATACGCAAGGTAATCGTTGTTCCTGGAAAGATAGTCAACATAGTTGTGGGCTAAAAACGGAATCAGTTCTGAAAAATATTTATAACCGCTTTTGGGATAGCCTGTTTCATAGGCATTTCCAAGAGCGGTTATTACAATAAATAGATGATTGTGCCGTTAAATATTAGCATAAGAAGTCGTTTTTGTTTCTTAGTGTGTATTGATGCTCAGAGTTTGTCAATGATAAAGATATGAAGCTACCGGCCACAATTGTTTTCGCAACCAACAACAGTCACAAACTACAGGAAGTAAGAGATATAGTAGGCAATAACTGTGAGGTAAAGTCTCTTGCAGAAATAGGTTGCCACGATGATATACCCGAAACAGCCGAAACCCTCGAAGGGAATGCGCTCATCAAGGCCAGATGGGTGAAGGAGCGTTATGGTTATGACTGTTTTGCCGATGATACCGGTCTTGAAGTCAAAGTGCTTGGCGGTGCTCCGGGAGTAAAATCGGCCAGATATGCTGCTGAGGAGGGTGTGAGTTCAGATCATGACTCTTTGGCGAACATGGAAGTGTTGTTGCGTAACATGGAAGGGAAAACCGACCGCAGTGCATGTTTCCGTACTGCCATAGCACTTATAGCCGGAGGGGAAGAACATTGTTTTGAGGGCCGGGTTGACGGTTGCATAATAGAATCACCAAGAGGATCGGCCGGTTTCGGTTATGATCCTGTATTTGTTCCTGCAGGTTATGACAAGACCTTTGCAGAGATGTCAGAGCATCAGAAGAACTCATTAAGCCACCGCAGACGGGCACTCGACAGGCTTATGGAATTTTTTGATAAATAAGATTATACGTATGAGAAACGCAATAAAAAGCATTGTTTTGATTATGTTGGCGGCAATGATGCCGTTGGCATTGCCGGCCCAGCTTGCCGTTGGCGGATGGACTATCCATTCTGCATTCAACGGTGTTGAAAAAATTGTTGAAACCGATACATATGCCTACTGCATGTCTGGAGGTTCGCTTTTCAGAGTAGATAAAGACACTTATGAGGTTAACAGTTTGAATGTAGGTAATTGTTTGAATGATAGTGGTGTAACCGATATATTCGGAAATCCTGACGGTAGAAGCATAGTGGTGGCCTATTCATCGGGCAATCTCGACAGACTCTATGATGACGGCAAGATTGTGAACATGTCAGATATAAAAGATGCAATCCTGTCGGTTCCGTCACGTAAAATCAATGATATCGCTTTTGGGAAGGATAACTTTTATGTAGCCGCCGATTTCGGTCTGCTGACTTTCGACAGCAAGAAAAATGAAGTTAAAGTGACCGCATATTCGCAGCATCCTGTGACAAATGTGTTTGCGATGGGCAATATCATGGGTGTTCTTTGCGATAAAGTGTTGTATTTTGCGCGTCAGACTGATAATATAACTACATTCGACAAACTGAAGCCGAGCACGAATTATTCAGGCAGAAACAGCTATCTGGATATGAAAGGTGTGGGGGAGAATAATCTTCTGCTCGTTCATTCAGCCGATAACGGGTCGTTATATTTCATGACCGTAGATATTGACAATCTTACTGTTGACAACAGACATGTGGAAAACGGAGGCGGATCCGGGTATGCCAGGAATGTCAGCAAGTCGGTAAGGATTTATAAAAACGGAGTTTATGCCGTTAACGACGCGGGGTTGTATAGTTATGACAAGACAGGTAAATTCACCTATATTCCCGGATTGAGAGAGAATAACGGCAATGTTGTGTCTTATTACGACGATGCCAAGCGCGTATGGGTAGGTTCAAAAGATGGGATTAGTTACATGGATGCCTCAAATCCAGCCAATATGGTTGTAATCCAGTCGGTAAACGCCGGATCTGAGCTGAAAACAAATGAGATATACGATATCCATGTAGGGGCAAGCGGAACAGTATATGCCTATAATCTTGGTGATAATTATACGTTAGGTTTAAAAGAGCGTCCAGGTCTTGAATCAAAAGTAGTTGCTATTAGAGACGGATTATTTACCGATGTGTCAGGAATTGAGGCGGAAAAGGAAAACCATAGCAGTGGCAGTAATTCGGGATTGTCGCCAGTAAAAGGAACATATCATATGTTTGAAGATCCCGATGACCCTGATGCATATTATATCGGCACTATTTTTGAGGGTGTCTACAGGATTAAAGATGGAAAACAAACCCATAAATATTATGCTGCCAATTCTGGATTCAAATATGACGGATGGGCATGTAGGGGTTTCCAGCCATTGGTTGATACTCAAGGTAATCTGTGGGTTTATATGATGAATGACGATGGTGTTAACAATCCCAAGACATATGTTTTAGGTAAAGAGAAAAGAACTAAAAAAAATGTGACGTCATCTGACTGGAAGACTTTCCCGAATGATTTTAATAAAGGGTCGAGGGATGGTCTCGGGATAGTCAGCTTTCATCACGATATGGTAGTAATCACCCCCGGGCGATGGTCTGAGTCGATAGGGTGGTTTAATAACAAAGGTACGGTGTCGTTAGATGATGATACATTTGTAATCACCGACAAGTATATAGATCAAGATGGAAAAGAATTGTCGTTTTCACATATTCTTGCCATGTGTGAGGATAAAAAGGGGCGTGTGTGGGTAGGTACTGACAACGGTGTTTTCGAAATAACTGATCCGTCGAAAATAACCTCTACAACCGCAACGGTAAACCATCTTAAAGTTCCCCGTAATGACGGAACGAATCTTGCCGACTATCTGTTAGATAACCAGATGGTGTCGAAGATTGCTGTTGACTCGTCGAACCGCAAGTGGATTTCCACCATAGGGTCGGGTGTTTATCTTGTAAGCGAGAACGGAGATGAGATCATAGAGCATTACACCACCGACAATTCAATTCTGCCATCTAACACCGTCTATGCCGTTGGGTGTGACCCAAACAGCAATAAGGTTTATTTCGGCACATCTTCCGGCTTGGTCGAATATAATTCGACTTCCGCGCCCGGTAAGGATGACTATAGTGGGGTTTATGCCTATCCTAATCCTGTCAGACCTGATTTCGGCGGATGGATAACAGTGGCAGGATTAATGGAAAACTCCTTGGTTAAAATAGCTGATTCAGCCGGAAATGTGGTTGCCCAGGGGAAAAGCGACGGTTCGATGTTTGTGTGGGACGGTTGCAACATTTCGGGTGAGAGGGTGAAAAGCGGTGTCTATTATGTGATGGCATCTCAAAACGCTTCCGGCAGCAGTTCGGCCTGTGTCACCAAGATAATGGTAATAAATTGATAAAAGGAAAAGGTTTGTTTTAAGCCGATTATCTTGTTAACAGACGGAGTATCCCCTGTTTATACATTGTGGAAATATATACTGAAAAGTTAAACTATAAAGATATTTGAAGAAGTGGTAACACTGAAATATAGCGACGAGCGCGACCGGGCATATGGGCTTGGTGGAATGGTTGTTTGCATGGGGGTTATGGAAAGCGAGCAGTTTATCGACACAGTGTCGATAGATGCCGAAAGCGACGAAGGATTGCGTTTCACTCCTGATTTCTTCTATTTGTCGAATCCACAGCTTTCTGCAAAAGCTGTTTGGAACGACCGTTTGAACCATTTTCAGCTACTGACGGGATTGGTTATATCTAACCTGTTGAGCCGTGCGATGTTGAGAAACCATGAAAGTGTAAGTCGTGAACTTTCCGATTTGCTATTGGGTCATATCAGTGATGAAGGAAAACATCTTTGCTCTCTTGAAGACGATGAAATAAAGGCGCTTTATACAAAGACATTCAATTATTTCCAACGTTTTTTCAACCAGCGTGAGGTTGAAATTATGGTAGGAAACATAGTTGACGGGCTGATTGGCCGGCGCACCTTGACCAACGAAGAAGTGCAGATGTTCCTGAGACCAATGAAGAGATGGTGACACGTTTGCCTGAGGCAATAAAACAGAAGAAAATCAGTTATATAATACAGAAAAGAGCCTTTTCCTTATGATTTAAATAAAGAAGGCTCTTTGTTTTTCAGCAAGCTAATTAAACAGGAAAAGGAATCCTGCGCATGGACAATACAGTGATGGAAAAGAACAGATATGACAATAAATGCACGTTCAGAGTGCTCTTGGTGGCTTTTGCCATGGTGTTGGCTGGTGTGCAGTTGTCATTTGCCGAAAATAAGATAAAAGATGAGTTCAACCCGATTCAAACCGGTGTTACCTCGTTGGGTATCGCCCCTGATGCCCGAGGGGCATCGATGGGAGACCTGGGTGCGGCCACTGACCCTGATGTCAACTCCCAGTTCTGGAATCCGTCGAAATATGCTTTCGCTTATTCACAGGCCGGTGTGTCGCTGAGTTATACCCCTTGGTTACGTAAACTTGTCAACGACATATTCCTTGCCAACCTGGCCGGTTATTGGAAGCTGGGAAGCAACGATAACCAGGCTTTGAGTGCTTCACTGCGTTATTTTTCGCTCGGTGAAGTCAATTCCACTGATGGTGCGGGAGTGACATCGAGCATAAATCCTTATGAGATGGCTGTCGACGTGGGTTATTCCCGTAAACTTTCTGAGAAATTCTCTATGGGTGTGGTTTTCCGCTACATATATAGTGACCTCGGTTACAACCTGTCTGATGTAGGAGACAACTCAACAGGTGCATCGGCTTTTTCTGCCGACCTTTCAGGATATTTTACAACATATCCCATAATCGGGCGGAACGAGTGCCAATGGTCTTGGGGATTCGACATATCCAACATCGGTACGAAAGTTGCATATCAGAATGGAAACCGCCCGGCTTATCTGCCTACGAACTTCAGGTTGGGAACTACGTTCATGTTCCCCTTGGCTGATTACCACACATTGGCTTTCAGCCTTGACCTCAACAAACTGCTTGTGCCTACTCGTCCCCGGCAGAAAGACTATCTCGATGCCGACGGGCAAGAGGATAAGGAGGCTTACGACAAGGCATTGCAAGATTGGGAGGATATGTCGCCTATAACCGGCATATTCAAGTCGTTCAGTGATGCGCCCGGTGGCATGAAGGAGGAGTTACGTGAGATAACCTTCTCGTTGGGGGCTGAATACAGCTACAACCAGCAGTTCTTCGTGCGCGCGGGTTACTACCATGAAAGTGAATTCAAGGGGAACAGGCAGTATTTCGGTTTCGGTGCGGGTTTCTCGCTTAATGTGGTGCGCCTTGATGCGTCATACATGCTGGCGACAGCCCAGACCTCGCCTCTTGACCAGACATTGCGTTTCACTTTATCATTTGATATGGATGGTCTCCGAGACCTGTTCGGTGGCAGAAGGTAGTTGCCGAAAAATAATGCCATATTAAGCGGTCGCATCACTACAAATATAAAATATACTTAAATCGAATTTTTACCCCCTTGTTATAGATACAAATGGTTTGTTGAAAAATGACTAATATCAGAATAGGCAACGGATTTGATGTGCACCGCTTGGTTGAAGGGCGTGAATTATGGATGTGCGGGGTCAAAATTCCTTATCATATGGGATTGCTCGGACACAGCGATGCCGATGTTGCCCTCCACGCCCTCTGCGATGCGATTCTCGGCGCGGCAGCCCTGAGGGATATAGGTTACCACTTCCCCGACACGGATGAGCGTTATAAAGGTGCAGATTCGCGTGTTCTGTTGCGTGAGTGCTGCCGCATGGTAAGGGAAAAAGGTTATGAGATAGGGAATGTTGATGTGACAATAATCGCCCAGGCGCCGAAAATGCTTCCCCACATACCGCAGATGATAGCCAACATAGCCGCAGATGCAGGTATATCCGAGGATTGCGTTTCAGTGAAAGCCACCACAACGGAGCATCTCGGTTTCACAGGCCGTGGCGAAGGGATTGCCGCCCAGGCCGTGGCGTTACTAACGCGAGGTCTTTAAATCATGCATAAGCGGATATTGTCGGTTCTTTATAATGGCAAAATGCCTTTATGGGTGTTCTGGGCGCTTTTGACAGTAGTTTATTCCGCTATATTCATAACTATTGAATTTTCAGGAACCCCATTTTCTTCTTTTCAAGGCTTTCTTGTTATCTTTAGCCAATGGTGCGTTGTCAGTCTTGCTGCCGGAGGTGTATTGGGGTTAATAAACTTTAATAGAATCATATTTGCCGTTTTATTTCCTTTATTGGTCTTGTTATCTGTAGCGGTGGCTTATTTCAGAATCAGCATGGGTGTTGTTCTGACGCCTGTGTGTATCGAATTGGCTTTTGTTACCGATATGAAGACCTCAATGACGGTCATAAGCCCGCAACTTATAGCTTCGGAGCTTCTAGGGTTGGGATTGGCAGGTTTTATCGTATGGTGGCGATGGGAAAAGGTGCATATTGGAAGGCGGTTGTGTGCGTATATTTATATGGCTATGAGCGTTATGCTTGTGGTATTGCCTTTTGCCGTTAAACGCATATCGGCTCCGGTGTTCAACAGGCTGCCGTATTCACTATGGTATAATATTGACCAGTATCTGCATAACAGGCATAATATAGAAGAATACCGGGATACATTCGATGATGTTAGTGTAACCAAAGATGGTAATGCACCCGATGTGGTTGTGATTATCGGGGAGTCTCTCCGGGCTGACCACTTGAATATTAACGGTTATGGAAGGTGCACTATGCCTCTCCTTTCGCAGGATACGGCTGTTGTTGCCTTGCCTAACATAACCACTGTTCCGTTTCATACGTTCAGGAGTGTGCCCCACATAATGACCCGGGCTGATTCTGTCAACACTGAAGCGGCTTTTACCGAACAGTCTTTTATCACATTGTTTAAGAAAGCCGGTTATTCAACCGCATGGTTAAGCAACCAGGATATGCTTTCTTCATATGCTTATTTCATGCATGAGGCTGATTCATTACTTTATGGCAATGCCGTTAAATCAATCTACGGTTTCGATAAATGGCTTGATATTGATTTGATTCCCCATTTAGAAAGCATACTGGCCTGTGGTGTCAGGCCTAAACTCGTGGTCATGCATACCATCGGATCGCATTGGTGGTATAAATCACATTATGACGATTCAAGGGCGGTTTTCAAACCGGAAATAAACAGTCGTGTACTGTCTGATTTGACTGATGAGCAATTGATTAATTCCTACGATAATACGATTGTCGAAACAGATTATTTCTTATGGAACGTGATCGGCAGAATCAAAGGCAGGAATGCAGTGATGATATATATTTCCGACCATGGGGAGGCTTTGGGTGAAAACGCATAGCACATGACATTTTTAAGTCGGTTTAGCCGCCTCGTTTTTAACATTTGCCCAGAAGTCATGCAGCAGGTTTACATATCCATATCGAAAAATACTGATGCGCTGTACATTCCTA
>CAJTFH010000005.1 GCA_910575545.1 Bacteroidales bacterium | reverse complement strand
CCGACTTACACCGAAAGGTGAAGTCTTTGAGAATCGCCAATACGTTCATACGCTAAGATTTTTATAATGAACGCTTTGGCGATTCATTTGTATTTGACAATTCGATATATTAACTTAAGTTTCACCTACTTCGGTAATTTTTACCGAATCATTGTGATAAGTAAGTCGTCAAAATTATTTTATATTACGTAATAATTTTGAAGACTTACTTACCTAACAACAGTTCGGTAATTTTTGAGCAGGCATAGCTGTATCGCACTGATACACAATAGTTTGCATTGATATTGAATTGTTGCTGCATCTTATTGATATTCAATTGAATATGCAAATTTTACCGAACTATTGTACCTAACCAAACTACAAGTATATCAACTATGTTAAGAAAAACAACGAAACTGCTGGCATCATGCGCATTAGCCATAGGGGTAGCCCCTGTGGCCGGGGCACAGGATTTCGTGTGCCGGATTGAAGCCGAAAATGCCACGCTGACACCTCCGGTAAAAGTCAAGGAGGTGTCGGCCGACCATTCCGGCGGCAAATATGTGGGCGACAACGACCCCGGCTCGGCCATCGAGTTCAAAGTCAACATCGACAAAGAGGGAACTTATGAGTTCAGGACCCACTACATGTGCGGCGACGACAGCCGAGGCATATCCATCCGTGTGCAGAACTACAAAGAGGTAACCTGCAAAGTGCCCTCCACAACCGACGACTGGAACCTCCCCCAGTCGAAGATGATGAGCGCCAACGTCTACATGGACGCCGGCGAGAACACCGTGATTGTCACCCCCTATCCCAACGCAGGTCCCAACATCGACTGCTTCGACATCTACACCTCCAAACAAGTGGTTCTCCCCGAAATCAACGAGTTCCCGAAAGTCTATGAAGCAGAAGACGCCCAACTGTTCGGCGACCTTAAAGTGAAACCCACCGATGGCTCCACAGTCGACGGGCTGTCGGGTGGCCGCTATATAGGCGACTTCAACCAACGGGCAAACTCCTATCTCGCACTTCCAAATGTTGAAGTGCCCGAATCTGACACCTACCGCCTCGAAATCCACTCTATGGGTTCGAGCCGCGCACTCTCAATAAAGGTCAACCAATATGAGCGCACGATTATACGCACAAAAGACTCCAACAACTGGGACGGCGCTCCGGCATCGGTAGTGTCAACCTTGGTATACCTCGACAAAGGGAGCAACAAAATCGTCTTCAACTCCTACAACGACGACGGGCCTAACCTCGACTGCTTCAGAATCTACAAATCCGACGAGAAAATCGAGCGCCCCGCTGTCAAGCTCCTCTCATATAGCACCGACTACACCGACGGAGCGAAGCTGACGGCCGACAACGACAGCGGAACGCTGGCAAACATAGCCGACAACGACGAATACACATCATATGTCGCAGAAGGTAAACCATCGGCGCAGGTGACTGCCGAATGCGAATATCCAATTCTGCTCACCGGCTACCTCCTATCTGCCGGAATCAACAGCAAAGCTGATGTTACCGCCTGGACTGTGGAAAGCTCTGCCGACGGCAAAGAATGGAAGGAAATCACCCCCTCGAAAACCAACGACCTCTCCGGAGCATATCTCTTCGAGGTGAAAAGGGGGGCGGCATCGGCAAAAGCCGACAGCGCACGCTTCTACCGTCTGACGGCCTCCGGTGAAACCGACGTCGAAATCGCCGAATGGCAGCTCTTCGGTTCCCCATGGCTCGACAACGAAGACGGGTGCAACTTCCCCGCCGACATAACCGACAGGCTCGACATTGCCACAGCTGCCGATGCTTGGCCCGAAGGGAACTACGGCGACGGATGGTCGGAAACATTCCATAACCTTTTCGACCGCAAGCTCACAACAAAATACTGTATGGCCGACACCAAGGCATACACCGTTGAAATAGACCTCGGCAAGGCATACACAATCGACGCATACACCCTGACCTCGGTCGACGTAGACCCTGACCGCAACCCGAAAAAATGGACTTTCAACGGATACAACGAACAGTCAGGTTGGGTTGAGCTTGACCGTCAGACCGAATATGCCTTCCCCTGCGGCTATGCAACCATGCGCTTCAACATCAACAGCGAAATGGGCTTCACAAAGTTCCTGCTCGACGTTGAAGACAACTGCGGAAGCTCCTACAGCCAACTGCTCAAATGGCAGATATTCGGACAGGAATACACGGGCGCAGGAGTTGACCCCGTCGCATCGCCCGGATGCCGCGTATGGTCTGAAGCCGGAAAAATCCACATCAGCAACGACTGCCCGCAAGCGTCGGCCTACAGCATCTTCAATATCTCAGGCACACTTATAAGGCAAGGCTCTGTCTCATCGACAGAATCCTTCCCGATGCCAAAGGGAATCTATGTTGTAACAACCGGCAACGAGCGCATGACCAACAGCGTCAAAATCATAATTAAATAAAAACATACAGATTAATCACATTTATAAGATTTATAAATCTTATAAGAGTTATAAGCTCATAAGACTTATAAGCCCAACAAGACTAATCAGACCAATATGACCAATATCATAAAAACCTCGCTCCTGGCAGTGGCGATGGCGACATCGTCAACCGGCGCATACGCCCAGTCGTGGTTCACTCCCGAAGTGGAACAACGCGCCGAAGCCATGTTGAAAAACATGACCGTCAGGGAAAAACTCATTTATATCGGCGGTGTCGACTGGATGTATACAAAAGACTTCCCACGCCTTGGCATCACACGCGCCAAAATGTCAGACGGCCCCCAGGGGGTGGGCACATGGGGGGCATCTACCGCATACCCCTGCGTGCTGATGCTGGCATCTTCGTTCAACCGCGACCTTGCCCACGACTACGGCGAAGCCCTGGCCAAAGACTGCAAAGCCCGCGGGGTAGATATTCTGCTGGGGCCGGGCGTCAACATCGCCCGCGCACCAATGTGCGGCCGCAACTTTGAATACATGGGTGAAGACCCCTACCTGTCGGCCCAGACAGCCACCGGCTATATCCGTGGGCTACAGGATAACGGCGTGATGGCTGTGGTAAAGCACTTCACAGCAAACTTCCAGGAATATGACCGCAACTACACCAGTTCTGACATTGACGAGCGCACACTCCACGAAATCTACTTCCCAGCATTCAAAGCCGCCGTGCAGGAAGCAGAAACAGGATCGATAATGAGCAGCTACAACCTGCTCAACGGGGTATGGACCACCGAAGACCCCACATTACTCAAAGGTGTGCTCCGCGACAAATGGGGGTTCAACGGCATGGTGATGTCTGACTGGGGCTCGACCCACAACTGCGTCCCCGCAGCCAAAAGTGGCCTCGACCTGGAGATGGCCGGGAATGAAATCGAGAATGAGGATGCCCTGCGCGAACATCTCGCTTCTGGCGAAATCACCATGGCCGACATCGACCTGAAAGTGAAACATATCCTACAGACCCTCATCGCTTTCGGCATCTTCGACAAAAATCCATGGGACGGCAACCTACCCGCCGCCGACAATCCAGAAACGGCACAGACCGCCCTCGAAGTGTCGCGCGACGGTGTGGTGCTGCTCAAAAACAACGACAACATCCTCCCGCTGAAAAAAGAGAACGGTTCGAAAATAGCCGTTGTGGGTAACAACGCCCTGATTTTCGCAGCCGGCGGTGGCAGCGGCCTGGTGACACCGTTCCGCTACACATCCTACTACGACGGCCTCAAAGCCCTCGGCGAGGAGAAAGGGTTTGAAGTCTCCTACATCGACCAATACGACCACATGCAGGGAGCTATGTTCAACGGCGCAGGTTCGCAGACCCAGGGTCTGAAAGGTGAATATTTCAACAACCGCAACCTCGAAGGCGCTCCGGTGGCAACCACCCTCGAAACCCGCATAGGCTATGAATGGACAATGGGCAGTGGCGTCGCCGGTGTCAACAAAAACGATTTCTCGGTGAGATGGACGGGCGTGATTCGCCCTACCGTCGACAGTGAATACACCATCCGCGTCAGCGGTGACGACGGGTTCCGCCTGTTGTTCAACAACAAAGTGGTCTTCGACGAATACAAAACCGGCTCGCTGCGCACCCGCACCTACACCGCCCAACTGAAAGCCGGGCAGGATTACCCCGTGCGTCTGGAATATTTCCAGGCAGGTGGCGGAGCATCAATCGACTTCGCATGGGAACGCAAAGGAGATGAAAACCGCTTTGAAAACGAGCTCAACAAAGCCGACGTGGTTGTGGCTTTCATCGGCCACAGCTCTGCCAGTGAAGGTGAGGCCAGCGACCGCTCCGGCGATCTCCCCTCTGCAGCAAAGGATATCATCAACACCGTGCGCGCCATCACAACCAAACCTATCGTAGGAGTAGTCAACGGCGGCGGAAATATCTACATGTGGGATATCGAGCCCGAAATGAAAGCCCTGCTGTGGGGATGGTACGGAGGCCAGGAAGCCGGTCAGGCCATGGCCGAAATCCTGCTCGGCGATGTAAACCCCTCAGGCAAACTCCCGGTGTCGTTTGAAAAACGGTGGGACGACAACCCCGTGCGCCACAGCTACTACGACGATGACAACGACAAACATGTGCGCTTCACCGAAGGTATCTTCTTGGGCTACCGTGGCTACGACAGAAACAAGACCCAGGTGCAATATCCCTTCGGCTACGGCCTATCCTACACCACATTCGAGCTGTCAGACATGGAAGTCTGCAGCATAAACGCCGATGACGCCACATTTGAAGTCAGCTTCAACATAAAAAACACCGGGAAAACAGCCGGTGCTGAAGTTGTGCAGCTCTATGTGGGCAAGGTGGGGGAATCTCCCGTGCCACGCGCAGTACGCGAACTGAGAAACTACGAGAAAATCTATCTCGAACCGGGTGAGGAGCAGCAGGTAACAATGGCGCTCGACAAGTCAGCCTTCTCCTATTACGATGTGACCGAAGGTATCAAAGATTTCGTGGTTGACAACGGCACATACAATATCGAACTCGGAGTTTCCTCGCGCGACATAAAGCTCTCACATCAGGTTAATGTGAACTATGTCCAGGCAAGCATCCCACTTGTTGAAACCTCTAAGGCAACCTCAAATCTCTATCCGTCAATCGTAACCGCTGGAGAAACCGCGAACATCACCCTCGGCACTGCAACATCGGTGGAGGTTTACAATCTCTGCGGCAAAGTTGCAGCCTATTTTGCCGACACTGCCATAGTGCCTACTGTCGGCCTTACCTCCGGCATATATCTCGTGCGCTACATTGTAGACAACATAACTTACACTGAAAAACTGGTTGTCAGGTAACTATCAACGCAACACCCATCATTTCATTATGACAAAAATTTTATATCCGTTCATATTTGCAGCAATGGCTACAGCCATGGCCGCAAATGCAGCCGGTTACTCCGCCCTGGCGGTCAGCGGATCCGCAGTAGAAGAGGGGGGCGACTTTGCCATGACCCGAATAGCATCAGACGCCTCGAAACCGGCCAAATTCGTTGCATATCTGCAACTCAACCCGGGCACTTTCACCCTTAAAGGCACAACTACCGGGAATGCCGCCGTAAACCTCGGCGCAGACAACACCGGAGAGGCTCTAACCGACAATGGCACACCACTCGCGATCGAAACCAGACAACTGGTGCGCCTGACTCTTGACGGCGCCGACAACTCGCTCGAAATCCTACCTCTCGAATCGCTCAGCCTGAAAGGCTCGATAGTGCCCGACGGAATATCGCTCGACTATGCAGGGCGAGGAGTGTGGCGCAAGACCGTAACACTCGACCGCGAACTTGACAACCACGATTACCCTGCCCACTACTTCTATTTCCTTTTCAACAACGACGAGAATCTTGCCGTGAAACGCCATCCGGGCAAACCCGATGTCAACATGCCGTCTCACGGCTTCCCCGTCGAGAACATCCGTCTCAACCAAGGCACCTACGACATAACCCTCGACATGTCCGACCATACCTTCGCCATCGACGGCGAGATTGACCCTTGGCGCGTGTCGGTGTTCGGCTCATCGGTGGCAAACGGTTCAGGCGCAACCTCTCTGGAGGGCTATGCCTACCTCTACGGCCAACAGCTCCGTCAGCGCCATGCCGACGGCCTCAGCCCCAACCCGTTCTACACCTCAGGGGTGTCAATCGGGGGCAACAGCACCAACAGCCTCCTCAACCGCTACGACGACCTGCTCCACAATTTCAGCAACTATGTGATCATCGGCCTGTCGCTCGGCAACGAGGGCATCCACGACAACGCAAACCCCGAAGCGGTGTTCAACGGCTTCCGCGACAACATGCTCACTCTGATTGAACGGATGCGCGCCGACGGCAAAACGCCGGTAGTTGTCAACAACTACACCCGCGCCGACTACAACGACCGCGACTACACCTATATCAAACAAATGAACATGCTCATCCACCAGTGGGACGTGCCGTCGTTCAACTCTCTCGGTGCGATTGACGACGGCGCCGGGCATTGGGCCGAATCTTACATTGCCGACTCTGCCCACCCCAACACCCGTGGCCACAATGAATTCATGTATGCCTTCGTGCCGTCGCTATTCGATGCCCTCGAAGCAGGCAAACCTCTTCCGGAGCGTGACCTGGCCAAGGAAACGGCTCTCGCCGACGGAGAGACTCTGACACTCGCGCCCGAAGGGAAAGTTCATCCGTTCACAGTCTGCGTGCGCGTAAAAGGCTCGGATGCCGGCAACCTGTTGTCGTTCACCCACGGCGCCGGCAGCCGCCCCTTCACAGGTTCAGTGGCGGTAAACACCGACGGCACTTTAACCTACAGCTCCCCGCTGAAGCAACCTGTCACAACCATAGATGCAGTTATGGCCGACGGTGAATGGCACGACATTGCCCTGAGCCACTATTTCGCACGTGGTTGCACCATCCTCTATGTCGACGGAGTTGAAGCCGGTTCTGTCGATGAGCGCCTGACCCTCGGCAACATCACCTTCGGCGACAACACTTCGGCCAGCCTCCCCTCCCGCCAATTCTCTGAAATCACTTTCTGGCGCGCCGGAATGACACCCGAAGAGATGACAGCCCACCATGAAGGGAAAATGCTAAAATCAAGCCTCGAAATCTACTCTCCTGTAGAAATCACCGGCGGCACCATAGCCAACCTCGCCCAAAGCACCAACAGAATTACAGTCGATAACAGCGCATCGTTGACCGGCATAGATTCAGACACCACGCCGTTCTACATCGAAACAGGTAAAGGCTTGGCCACGGTTTTTATGCCGGCCGGAAGCAATGAAACCGTCTATTCTATCGACGGACGCCTCGTTGCCACCGTTTCCGGCAACCCCTCAGGCACCCCCGTCGCCCTACCAGCCGGCATCTACATCATCCGCCACCGGAAATTCACCATCCTCTAAGCCCAACTCCCCCCTGAAATAATCAACGGCGCTGTGTCGATTTTGACACAGCGCCGTTGATTATTTCAGGGGCATCTAATGGCTATCTTACAAACTTCAAGGCGGCCTCGCCGCATCTTGCAATGTAGATGCCGGCCGGCAAAGACCCTACACCGGCCCGACCGATACCTGACGCCACACGGCGACCGAGCTGGTCGGAAACAACAATCAGCCCCTCGCCCCCGGAAACCATGGCAGAAGCCTTGTCATAAGCAAGTAGCGCATCATCCCTGTAAGCAGCGCCGGTCACACCGCTTGTGCGCAGCTGTACCAGCGTCAAAGGCAGATCACTCATGCCGTCGGTAAACGTAAGATGCGCTTCGCGACGGTCTCCGGCAGACGCAGGCATAGCATCATAGGAAATCTTGATGCAGTCTACAGTCATATCATTCGGTTCACTGGTCACACGACACCAGTCGGCGTCATTACCAACCATCTCAGGCTTCCAGCCGAAAAACGAGAATATATCGAATCCGGCCTCACCGGCATCCGCACCCACCTCCACAGTGCGCCGTCCGGCAGGAAGGCTTTCAATAACCGAATGCCCCATGTCGAGAGCCACAAGATAAGAGGTGTGGTTAGCTCCGGCAGGGAAATAGTCTGACGCCTCAACCCATTTGCCATCGCGCTGGAAAAGCGCCGTGTTCCCATCGCCACGGAACTGCGCCATGGCAAACTGCACGTTGCAGGTCTCATTGCGCGCCGGGATGCCGTCTATGACAATAAAAAACTCATCATCGACCACCGGAGCCTCGGTAAATGGGAACTCCGTGCCAATCAGTCCGTCGGCAGAAGGCATGTCAAGTTCAAACACATCCCACCACATCGAATCGAGGCGACGGCCGGGCTTGCCATCTTCAGAAGCACAGATATGAACCCCTACAGAAGCAATTTGGTCAACAACCTCCTCGGCATCGTTTTTCACAAAATAAACATACGCGCCAAACACCTTCATCGGCACCGAAGGAGCGGAAAAACGCTCGGCATAAGCCGTGATGCCCCACTTGTTGCTACCGGGGAAAGAGCTTTCTCCGTCAAGATCAAACACCGTGGCCACATCATCCTTGCAGAAATTGGTGACAAGACCGTCATATTCCACAGCCACCTCGCCGAAAACATCGGAACTGCCGTGGCTGTTGCTGACATTCAGCCCCACACCCTGCGCATGTCGGAAATTATAACGCACAACAGGCGAAGCATCTGCGGAAGCAACCGTAGATGTGCCATCTTCGCTGACGCCGGTAAACACCCAGTTGTGGTCCGAGGGGAAACCGGTGGAAGCATCGGTGAATGTCACCTCTGCCATCGGAGCCACCATCGGCAGGCGTGAGCTCCAATCCTTGAAAGTGGCTGGATAACCGATTTTTGCCACCGGTGCCGTGCCTGTGACTTTCACAAAGCCGGTGCGGGTCACAGCACCTTCCGCCCCGGTCAGTTCGAGGCTTACGTCATAAACCCCGTCGGCCGTATAATAGACCTCCGGACTTGCCTCGGTTGACTTTTCAGGCACACCACCCGGAAAAGACCAGCTGAAACCGCATCCGTCGGGAACACCCGAAGCAACAAACTGCAAAACATCGCCGGTGGTGACATCAACAGATTCTACCGTTGCCGGACCGGCAATGCTCAGGCAGTCGATAGCAAAATCCCCACTGTATCCACCCGTGCCGAAACTGTCTTTCCCTCCTGGGCCATAGGTAAAACGCAACCTTACGGTCTGCCCCGCCAACTCATCGAGAGGCAGGCTGATTTTGCGCCAATGCCACGGACGCTCGCCGGTGTCGTCGCCGCTGTTCCAAAGCATAATATCAGTCTCAAACCCGTCGGCAGAAGCAGAAATGGACAGACGGCACTCATCGTCGAAATTGCGCGAGAATCCGATCCACCCCTCCAGAGTGCAATTCTTACCAACCGTGACCTCAGGCGATGTTGCCCAAGCAATGCCCCGTTTGAACACCTGATACGGACCGCTCACATACAGAGAACCGGCATCGTCGGGGTCGGTTTGAGAAAAGCTGTGGGTACCGGTCATAAGTTTCACACCCCACTCAATATCCTCACACCCCTCTATCTCCCATCCACCGGGCAGAGTGCCGCCATTGAAACTCTCGCTCCACGAATTTTGCGCCTCTCCGAAACCTTTCACCCCGATGTCGAGCGTGGGCACTGCCGCCGAGCGACCACGCGCAAGCCTACGCTCTATGCCACCGGCATTACGGATTTCCATCACTCCCCCCTCTACAACGGGGGCTTTGCGGAGCGTGCGTTGCTCCTCGGCCTTTTTCTGCACAGGCACTTGTGCCTCGGAAACGCCCCACGCCAACGGCAGCGCCGCCAGCATAAATGCAATAAATTTCTTCATGATATTCCCTGATTTAGAGTGGCCAATGGAAGCCATCGTGACACATTGCCACGACGGCCTCCGACCGTAAGATATTATTACTTTTTCACAAAACGCAACGTCTGTCGGCTACCGTCGGCCATCACGGCAACGGCGATATAGAATCCGGATTCGAGCGACGATGCGTCGGCTGCGCCCACAAGGCTGCCGTCAAGATTATAAATGCCTGAAGAAACCGCATCTCCAGCCACAACCACCATCTCTGCCGAGACATCATACCATATGTCTGCACCACACGTTCCCGTCGCATCGAGGCCGCTGATAAGTTTAACAGCACTTAACTCAACCTTGTCGAGTGTGCAGGTATAGTTGCCCCAGCTCATCCCATCCTCATCCGTATGCTTGTTGCTGACATTGCGGAAACCGATATGGTAAACACCCGGCACCGTTACCTTAATCGGCACTTCGGTATCGGCCGAATATGAACTCTCTGCCTTGATAGTCTGCAAAACGGTATGCACAGCCGGTGTGGCACCTCTCTGTGCAACCGCAGCCGGTTCTTCAGGAGTTTCCGGGGTATCGGCCACATGCACAGGATCGGTGCTGAGGATCACATCTACCATCTCCTTCCTAAGGCCGCTGTATGACTTGATATTGCAAACAAGTTTATAGTCTCCCTGCTGGGCTTTGAACGGCGGCGTATAGGCATAAGGGGCATTCGACACCAACGACGTCTGAAGGCCTTTCCCTGAGGAATGCTTCCAGCTCCCGGTGCCTTCGTCGGCCACAAACGTCCACAAATCAAACGTAGAGGCATCCATCATATTGGGCGCATAGGGCAACTCCAACGCATCGCCAAGGGTCAGCGGGTTTGAAGCAACGGCATCGCTTTGGTCATCGTCCACAAATGCTGCCACTTCATAGGTGTAGCGGGCCAAAGCCAGTCCGGCTATGGTGCTGTCAACCACGGGCGACACAGCGGCATCGTCGGCAATCACCTCCCCGTCGGGCATACGTGTCACAATGTAACGCACATTCTCCGCATCGACATATCCCCCGTTCATACCTTCGGCCACAGCGTCAAACGAAACCGTAACCTCACTCTCACCGCTCTTTTCGGCCACAACATTAGCCACGCTCTTCAGCCGGTCAACACCAACCCATACAGGTGTCGACAACACCTGTTCCGATGCGCTCTCGCCAAGATAGGCCACAACCGAATAAGTCCGCAACCCGGCTTCGGTAACTGTCGCGTCAACCAACTCTACAGCCTCTCCGGCTGCCACATCCTCCTTAATCCCGACACTCTCGGTGCCACACTTCACCTCAATACGGCTCAAAGTCTCCAATTGTGTCCCGGCGGTTGTCAGCACCGGGGCATTGAAACGGATCACCGCCGTCAAAGCACCTTTTTCACCGGCTTCCACCTCAAGTCCGTCAACGGAAGAGGGCACAAACATGGTTTCTTTCACTGACAAGTCATCAACATAAAGGTCGTTGGAGTCGGTCTTCCCATGGCAATGGAAACCGATATGGTATGTGCCGTCGGCTGACACAGTGAAGTTAATCACCTTGGTATCTTTAAGACCCGACTGCAACTCTTGGTCAAACAACACCGTTGTCTGTCCCTCGGCTGTGGGGTCTGCCCCGACAGTGACTGCCAGCGTCTTATAATTAGCTTCTGATATTGCTCTCGACAACCATGCATCAAACCTGATTTCATAATTCTTGCCCGCTTCGAGGCTAAACGCCGGAGTAATCATCCAGGCATCTGCGACTCCTCCACCCCAGAACGATGCGTGTCCCGACGACACGCCCCAGTCGCGGGTGCATTCCGGGCCGTGGAAAATAGTGAAAAGCTCAAGATTGTCAATCTTGGCAAAATCCTGTGTGTATGGCAGCACCAATGCCCCGCCGCATTTAACCTTATTCGATTCCTTGCCCGAAAATGAGGAGCCTTTGCCGTCATACTGCACATAGACCGTATAGCTGTAGCTGTCAAGCCCCGGAATGGTGGCATCCTCGTAAGGCAGAGTGCCGGTATAGGCCTCTTCAAGAGTCTCATTCACACCAGAACCGCTCTTTCTGACAATCCTATACGACAGCTTGGACGGGTCGAGATAGCCGCCGTTACCACCCGTTACCGGAGCGTCAAAATCAACCTCAACGGTTGTGTCATCAACAACCGTAGCCGTAACAGAGCCAAGGGTAGGAATCGACGTGTCCTCCCCAACCCAAAGCGTCTGCGCTTTCAGCGGAGTGGCATCGGAAACACCGTTTTCATCAAACGGCACAACCATATAGCAATATTTACCCGCCTGCGGCACCACGTCAGACAGAGTGGCAGATGCACCGGCATCGCCTCCTGCCATATCGCCGACAAGATAGGTAGATGTTGCCGACACCAACGAACCGTTGCCACGATAGAGTTTGGCCCCGGTCACGGCAGCGGTACGCTCAGACCCGTTGGAATTTACCGACGGCCATACCCACGACAGATTTACCGACAGCTCCCCCCCGTCGGCAGCCGTAGCAGTAAGTTCGGTCACCGCACCAGGCAGCGCCAAAACCTCCTCTATTGTGAATTTCTGGAATAAAAAATCGCCTTGATACGATTTCGAATAGCAATGGAAACCTATGTAATAATCCCCGTCGGCCTCGGGTGTGAACACCCCCGCCTTATCCCCTTCCGGCCGCTCTACCGGCCAGGATGTTTTTGTAAAACTCTCCTCTTTAAAAAGCTGTGTGGTCTGAGCCTCTGCTGTGGGCGCATGGCCGACAGTAATCTCATATTGCTGCTTATCACTGGAAAATGTCGTCAGATTTTGAATCCAACTTTTAATTCTATACGTTACCCCCCCCGACAAATTAACCACAGGCGATATTATCCAGTCGTTTGCTGCCATTTTGGTGTTTTGAGGTAAAACGGCACCAGATTTGTCGGCATTATATGCCCATTGGAAATCGTCATTGTTGGCATTAATCACAGTCCACCCTTCCATACCGTCGGGAACAGATAACTCGGTCTTCTCGGCATTGACGGCCGACCCAAAAGCCGCCATCATACCGGCAACCGCAAGCATTCGCGTAAAAACCCTCTTCATAATCATTGTTTTTTCCATTGCAAACTCTTGAGAGACCCTCGGGCATCTCCCGACAGCAAAATTACACATTCCCGTCAATTATGCAAGCATTTTGATGGAAAATAATCAATATACGCGGCACAAACCCCACAAAAACGGCAGTGCAATAGCATAATTCAGCATCGCACCGCCCATCTCCTTAAATACTAAATATGACCGAAGGATTAAAGCCCAAACCAATCCTTTCATTTAATGAAACTCCTGACTCAATGAATCATCCCCCCTTGACTGATTCATCTTCTTTTTCTGTGCCACATTAACAAACACCGTGCCGGAAACCATTAGTATGAACAGACCCAACGCAATCCAAAGACCAAAGACTGCATCAACACCATTGCATTGCAGTATCATTGCAGACAATGCTATAACATACGGCAATAAGTAGTCCCCCTTTAAAATGCGAACAGCCTTCAAAAGGCGCTCGTTTAAAAACAGTTTCTTGAATACAATACCCGGATAAAGTCTGATATATCCGGGTATCACATTACTAATGTAACGACACGTTAGTCAACATCAGCACCTTTGAAGGTGCCGAGGCGGTCGAATTTAAGTTCAACACCGTCAGATAAATCCACCTCAAACCCCTTGAAGTCTTTCTCAATCTTTACGATTTTCACACCGGGGAAATTCTTGGTGACATAACGCTGTATCGGCTTCATAACCAACCCCTGCGGCACTTCCCGCTTTTTACAGTCAACCGAAGTCCATTTCCCGGCTTTATTAAACTCAATCTTGGTGCCGTTAACCAGTTTGACATCATAATCTGTCTTCTTCAACAGATGGCGGTCAACCTTGATCATGCTCACCTTAGCCTTGGGAAAATGCTCTTTAAGCATCTGCTGCGCCTCTTCAGGCAGCGCAGACCTGTCGAGGGTATATTTGTCTGCATTTGCAGCCCCGAAACCCAACACGACCAACAGCAGCGTAAAAATAATCTTTTTCATATCCATTTCATTTGATTCTCAACCTATAAACACCCCACCGACCCAAAAGGCTCACATCTCTGGCTCTAAAACGCCGGTAACACGGGTTATTTCGGGGATTTTGGCTATTTTTGCCCAAACAATTATTACATCTATGCCGATTATTGAGATAAAGTCGCTGGAGGAACCGGGTGTGGAGGTGTTCTCCACCCTTACGGAGGCGCAGCTACGCAACCGCCTCGAACCTGGCAAAGGTATTTTCATTGCCGAAAGCCCCAAGGTTATAAATGTGGCGCTCAACGCGGGCTACACACCGCTGGCGCTGATGTGCGAGCAACGCCATATCACCGGCGACGCAGCCCCGATTATAGCCCGTTGCCGCGATATACCCGTCTACACCGGCAGCCGCGAGCTGCTTGCCGGCCTCACCGGCTACACCCTCACCCGCGGGGTGCTATGCGCCATGCGACGCCCGCAGCCGAAACGCGCCGAAGAGATATGCCGCGACGCCCGCAGGGTAGCGGTCATTCACTCGGTGGTCGACACCACCAACATCGGAGCGATTTTCCGCTCTGCAGCAGCATTAGGCATCGATGCGGTTCTGCTGACAACCACATCATGCGACCCGCTGAACCGTCGCGCCGTCAGGGTCTCGATGGGTTCGGTTTTTCTTGTGCCGTGGGCATGGGTAGAAGACCCGCAGACACAGCTCAACCGTCTCGGATTCCGCACCGCCGCCATGGCTCTGTCGCCCGGTTCCGTGGAAATCGACAATCCCAGCCTCATGGCCGAACCCCGGCTGGCCATAATCCTCGGCACAGAAGGTGACGGCCTCCCGCGCCACGCCATAGAAAAAGCCGACTACGTGGTGCGCATACCTATGCACCACACAGTCGACTCCCTTAACGTTGCCGCCGCCTCAGCCGTAGCCTTCTGGCAGCTGAGAACCAAATAAATCAGCCGAGCAGTTCCTTGACTTTGGCGGAGATTGCCCTACCTTCAGCCTTACCGGCGAGTTCTTTCGAGGCCACACCCATCACCTTCCCCATCTCCTTTGCCGAGGTGGCGCCAACGCGGGCGATAATCTCGCGCAAGGCTTCAGCCAATTCCTCGCCGGAGAGTTGCTTGGGCATATATTCCTCTATGACTGCAGCCTGTGCAAGTTCTGCCTCAGCCAGTTCCGGACGGTTCTGCTGGGTGTATATTTCCGCACTCTCTTTGCGCTGCTTAATCATTTTGGCAAGAATCTGAACCGCCTTCTCATCAGTCAGATTGCCATCGGAGCCTTTGGCCGTCTTTGCTTCAAGAAATTCTTTTTTCACACCACGCAATGCCTCAAGCCGCTGCGAATCACGGGCCAGCATCGCCTTTTTAATATCCTCTGAAATCCTGTCGAATAAATCCATATCTTTATCAGTTCTTGGTTAATTTTCAATATAAGAGATTGATTGATTCATTACCACCTCATTTAATATTAATGTGTTAACTTCAACCACTCTCTGACAGTTCCAGCCCCTATTTCACCGCCACTGCCGGGTTCACAAGCCATAGCTTCGTAGTGGCGCGTGTTGTTGCTGTATATAGCCACCGGTAGAAATCCACCGTGCAATAAGCCTCAGGCGGAATATAACCCATATCCACAAACACCGAAGCCCACTGGCCGCCCTGCGCTTTGTGGCATGTCACCGCATAGGCATATTTCACCTGCAAAGCATTGTAGTAAGGGTCGGCCCTCAGAGCATCGCGCTGCGCTGTCATCGACGATGCGGCTGTCAGACCGGCCGCCGACAATGCCATCTCTGCGAGCGCACGCTGCCGGTCAACAGGCAAACCTGCCATCTCCGTGGTCAGGGTGTCGAGATTGATTTTTGCGTCAAGACGCGAATCATGATCCGGGAAATAAAGCCTTACATCGGCAAAATGCATTCCTCCCCGTTCTTCCGACGCATACACATCCTCGACTATTGCTGATTCACCGTTGGCCACAAACTCCATCGGGGCCTTTCCGCTTTCATCCTCAACACCCCCTTGCGCCACCACCGACCGACGCGTCCAATAATAATTATTTTTCGACACAAGCAGCCGCTCACCTTTCACTAACACCTCCTCACGGTCATAGATAACCCTTCGGATAGCCAGGTTGAAATCGACCGCACGGCGGTTGGAGCGGGTAATCAG
The DNA here is from genome assembly GCA_910575545.1 of Bacteroidales bacterium. Taxonomy (GTDB): domain Bacteria; phylum Bacteroidota; class Bacteroidia; order Bacteroidales; family Muribaculaceae; genus UBA7173. Next base: position 147,136 of record CAJTFH010000005.1, on the reverse strand, counting down.
AATGGTCTCACCCTCGCCATAACGTGAGAAAGACTCAATGAGCGCATCTTCAAGGTCTTCCGGCGCAACAACAGCCATATCGCCGAAACGGCTCACAGTCAGCTCCGGTTCAGGCAACGGGTCAAGTTTCAACGCCCGCCTCAGCATCGTGGCGTTATAAAGAATCCCCGAGCGTTGCTTCTGGCGCACCGTGCGCGTCATAACCGCACGGGTCACATGCATCCCCAGCTCTTTAAGCACATGCGGATTCATCGCAGGCGACTCGCTCAAACCCACCGGGGGGAGCTGGGCCGTGTCGCCCAATAATATCAGACGGCAATTCACACCCGTGTAGACATACATCATCAGGTCTTCTAGAAGGCTCATACCTCCCTCAGCCCCGTCGCCAATCATCGATGCCTCATCAACAATAAACACCGTGTTGACGTGAGGGTTCTGATTCACGCGAGCCACAAACCGCCCGTCGGGACCTATGGTCGGAGCGCGATATATTTTTCTGTGGATGGTATAGGCCGGTTGCCCGGTGAAATTTGAGAACACCTTGGCGGCCCGCCCTGTAGAGGCCAGCAACACCGTGGGAATCCCTACAGCCTTCAGCGTGCGCACCAGCGCACCCATCACAGAGGTCTTACCCGTACCTGCATAACCGTTTAGCAGAAACACCGAATCCTGCTGCGCATAGGTCGAACAGAAACGCGACAGCGCCGCCACCAGCTTTATCTGCTGGTCGGTCGGCTCAAACGGCAACATATCAAGCGCCAATGTCGCGAATCCCTCAATATCCATAGGCTGTCAGATAAGAATCCCGGCTTTTACTTAACACTCCATTCCACACCGTCTTTGGTATCCTTAACGGCAAAACCCAAAGCCGCCAGGCGGTCGCGGATAAGATCGCTGGTTGCCCAGTCTTTGCGGGCTTTAGCCTCGCCACGCACCTGCAGAAGCAGATCCACTGCGCCGCGATATGGCTCCAATGCCTTATCGTCGCCGACCTCGGCAGCATCGGGCCGCATACCTAAGATGTCGAACAGGAATGTGTTGAAAAGCCCTTTCAGCCGCTCCACATCCTCAGCCGTTGCGGTGGCATGGCCGTCGCGCACCTTGTTGATAAGACCAACGGCCTCAAACAGATGGGCTATGACTATCGGGGTATTCAGATCGTCGTCGAGCGCCTCATAACACTTTCCCTCAAGAGCATCAACTTCCGCCGTGATTGTCGAATCATCCTGCGGCTTTACGTCAGCCAGTCTCCGCCACCCCTCAAGCATACGGTCAAGAGCCTTTTCCGACGCCTGCAGAGCCTCGTTTGAGAAATCAACCGTAGAGCGGTAATGAGCCTGGAGAATGAAAAAGCGGATGGTCATAGGCGAATATGCCTGTGCCAGCAACCGATGGCTGCCGGTGAAAAATTCGTCGAGAGTGATGAAATTGCCGAGCGATTTGCCCATCTTCTGGCCATTGATGGTAATCATATTGTTATGCATCCAATATCTCACCGATTCATGACCGTTGTGGGCAACGCTCTGGGCGATCTCACACTCATGGTGGGGGAACTTCAGATCCATGCCACCGCCGTGGATATCGAACTGTTCGCCGAGATACTTCTCACCCATGGTGGAACACTCCAGATGCCATCCCGGGAAACCGTCGCTCCAGGGCGACGGCCAGCGCATTATGTGTTCGGGCTGAGCCTTCTTCCAAAGCGCGAAGTCGGCCGGATGGCGCTTTTCCTGCTGCCCGTCGAGGGCACGTGTCTCACTGCGCAGCTCCTCGATGTCGCGGCCGGAGAGTTTGCCATAATGATGTTCGGCATTATATTTGGGCACATCGAAATAAATCGATCCGTTGCTTTCATAGGCATATCCGGCATCAAGTATTTTTTTGACATACTCTATCTGCTCTATGATATGCCCTGACGCATGAGGCTCTATCGACGGCGGCAGCACATTCAGCCGCGCCATGGCATCATGGTAGCGGTTAAGATAGTGCTGCACCACCTCCATCGGTTCAAGCTGCTCGAGACGAGCCTTTTTTGCAATTTTGTCCTCCCCCTCGTCGGCATCATGCTCCAGATGGCCCACGTCGGTGATGTTCCTGACATAGCGCACGTTGTAGCCCAGATGCTTCAGATAACGGTAGAGAACATCAAACGTGATGGCCGGACGGGCATGACCCAGATGGCCGTCGCCATAGACTGTCGGGCCGCAGACATACATCCCCACCCTACCCTCATGCAGGGGGCGGAATCCCTCTTTCTGGCGCGACATCGAATTATATATGCAGAGCTGATGCGGTTTCATTTCCATTATTCTAATAGACCAAATGTATAGAGATTGTCGGTATAGCAAGATGAGGCCACCATAACGCAGAGACGGGGGCACACCCCGTCTCTACCCCTGGCGACGCCATTTACAGGCGCCATGTATCTCCATATACCGTTGGTTGAATCATTTTTGGAGATACTATCCCCACGTTGCAAGGTCACGACCGCAAATTACGGTAACGTCAGTGATGCAACCAACAGACATTAACTATATTATGATTATGCCTGGAACGGGTTAGGGATACCACCATTGTTGGCATTCCCCCCTTTGGGAGTCTTACGCTCTATTTCACCGAAGGTAGCCTCATATTTCTGCAAATTGTCGCGCAGGGCAAACAACAGGTTCTTGGCATTCTCCGGGGTCATGATTATGCGGCTCTGCACACGTGCCTGGGGCATATTGGGCGCCACATTGATGAAATCGATGAAAAACTCACCGGGAGTGTGAGAAATCACCGCCAGATTTGAATAATGCCCCGAAGCGATTTCGGGGGTAAGCTCAATTTTCAGTTCTTGTTTATTTTCTGCCATAATTATTTTATTTATTCAGTTATTAATACCTCAGTTAATTAATATCTTATCCCCACTTCTTATTTCCTACTTCTCCACCACAAACACCCCCGCCTGCGGCACATTCGAGTTGTTGACATGGATTCTCAGCCCCTTGCATGAAGCATAGCTCCAAAGCGCGCTCACATCAAAAGCCGAATAATATTGCCGTTTGAAATTCGGCCGGTCACTGCGCCGTTGGTGAACCAGATACGCATCAGGATATTCCTCCATAACCGTGGTCTCATCAACCACCAAGGCAAACACCCTCGGTTCTGAATCATAGGTGAGCATCGCCCTGACAACGACCTTCCCACCTGCCCGCCATAAACTCATAAGCCACACCGGATCCGCGTCCCATCCGGCAAGCGATTCGGGCGACCCTTTCATAAGAGCGCCGTTATTGACACGCCCCCATGCCTTAACCTTAATGTTTCCTGACCGGTATGCGTCTCCGCTTTCAGGCGTATAAGCCATGAACACACAGTCGCCGGGACTAATTTCGTCAGATTCACGGAACACCTCTCTGCCGGTTTTCAACGTAAACGCCTCGTCGCCATCAGGCCGGTAGAGCAGAAACGAAGTCTCCCCCCGGGTCTGTTCCTGCAATTCCACAACATCATAGAGCGTGGCCACAACAAAATCATTATCATTCTTCCCCTCATCGCATCCCGGCAAGACTACCGTCGATGCAACCATAACCACAACCGCCAGGCTCCTTAATATCATTTTACGAACCATTGCCTAATCCCCCTTTCCGTCAGTTATCGAACCGACAACACCGTCGGTCATATGCACAACCCGGTCGGAATCAGCAGCCAGCGATTCATCGTGGGTCACAATCACAAAGGTCTGCCCCAGATCGCGCCGCAAGTCGAAAAACAGGTGGTGCAGTTCCATCCGGTTGCGGGTGTCAAGGCTTCCCGACGGTTCGTCGGCAAGCACAACTTCCGGGCGGTTGACCAGCGCCCGTGCCACTGCAGCCCGCTGGCGCTCACCACCCGACAACTCCGCAGGGCGGTGGGAAGCCCGTGCCGACAGCCCAAGATAATCAATCAGTTCCATGGCCCGCGCAAACGCATCCTTCCGCCGTTGCCCGGCAATCAATGCCGGCATGGCCACATTCTCAACCATAGTGAACTCAGGCAAGAGCTGGTGGAACTGGAACACAAAACCGATATTGGCATTGCGGAATCCGGCCAGACGCTTCTGTGAAAGCTGCAACACATCCACACCGTCATACACCACCTTGCCGCTGTCGGGGCGGTCGAGCGTGCCCATTATATGAAGCAACGTGGATTTCCCAGCCCCGCTAGGCCCCACTATCGACATGACTTCCCCCTTGTCGACACACAGCCCCACACCCTTGACCACTTCAAGGCTGTCGTAGCTCTTCCTTATGTCGCTGAGTTCTATCATGTGACTCACTTCTATATAAGTGTAGTTGTCAAAATTACTCTATATTATTACGTAAGGGTTGTGAAGGCCTACTTATCAGTCGAGCACCTCTGCCAGGCGCGCAATGGCATACTCCGGCCGCAACCTCCGGTAGAGGATGTCATATACCGTGTCGGCGATAGGCATCCTAACCTCATAGCGCCGGTTGATTTCATGGATGCATTTGGCTCCGTAGTAGCCTTCCGCCGTCTGCTCCATCTCCATCATCGCAGCTTTAACCGCATACCCCTTGCCGATCATCGAGCCGAAATTATGATTGCGGCTGAAACGGGAGTAAGCCGTAACCAGCAGGTCGCCAAGATAAACACTGTCGCAGATATTCCGCGGACGCGGGTTGACGGCATCCAGAAACTGCTCCATCTCCCTGATGGAATTGCTAACAAGCATTGCAAGGAAATTATCCCCTTTCTTCATGCCGTGCACTATCCCGGCGGCGATGGCATAGACATTCTTCAGCACACCGGCATACTCCACCCCGTCGATATCGGTCGTCGGTATATAATGGCAGTTCTTCGAGCCGCATATGCAACGGCCGAAACGCTTTGCCGCCTCAACATCGTTACACCCGATGGTGAGATAGGTAGGCCTGTCAAGCGCCACCTCCTCGGCATGACAAGGGCCGCTGACAACCAGCAACCGGTCTTCAGCCACATGAAACACGTCGCGCATATAATCCGTTACAAGCACATTCTCGTCGGGCACAATGCCTTTAACCGCAGAAACCACGAATTTCTTGCTTATGTCTACCGACAATTTGGCAAGATGGCTCTTGAAATATGGCGATGGCATAACCATCAGCAACGTGTCGGCCTCGGATGCCACATAGTTTATATCCGACGAAAACACAATGCGCTGCACATCAAACTGCACATCGGTCAGATAAGCCGGGTTATGCCCCAGACGCATGAACTCCTCTATGCGGTCATCGCGGCGCATATACCATAGAATCGTCTCTCGGTTGCGCAAAAGCAGCTTTGCCAAAGCCGTAGCCCAGCTGCCTCCGCCCATCACTGCCACTTTCCCCGGAAAATCTTTCGATAACATGATTATTTGGTGGTTGGGTTTCTGTCTGTTTATTCTGCCGCCGGTTGCTCTCCGATCCAGGCCTGCACTTCGTCGATGGTCGGATTCTTAAGCCCTAATTTAAACTTCTTGTTGATGCCGCAAAGCTCCTGGTGCAGCTTTCCGGCAACCGCCCCCGAAAGAGCCTCAACGGTCAATATCCCGGCCTTCTGCAAAGGAGCGACCCATTCGGCGGGAACACCTATGGCCGTGTAGGCCTCCTCCTTGTCGCGGCGGGCGACCTTTTCAGGACGCATCTGCGGAAACAGCAACACCTCCTGGATGGTGGTCTGCCCGGTCATAAGCATAACCAGACGGTCCATGCCGATACCCATACCCGAGGTCGGCGGCATACCGTACTCAAGGGCGCGGATAAAATCGTGGTCGATAATCATAGCCTCGTCATCGCCTTTCTCCGACAGGCGCATCTGTTCAACGAAACGCCCATACTGGTCAATCGGGTCGTTAAGCTCAGAATATGCGTTGGCAAGCTCCTTACCGTTGACCATCAACTCGAAACGCTCGGTCAGTTCAGGATTGTTGCGGTGACGCTTGGTCAGGGGCGACATCTCTATCGGGTAATCTATGATGAAAGTGGGCTGGATGTATGTGCCTTCACACTTCTCTCCGAAAATCTCGTCGATGAGTTTACCTTTGCCCATGGTCTCGTCAACCTCTATGCCCATACCCTTGGCTGCCTCGCGGAGTTCCTCCTCGCTGCGCCCTTCAATGTCATAGCCAGTGTGTTCGAGAATCGCATCACGCATGGTAACGCGGCGGAACGGCGCCTTGAACGAAATCTCCTTGTCACCGACCTTCACCTCCGTGGTGCCGTTCACCTCCAGGCAGATGCGTTCAAGCATCTTCTCGGTGAAAGCCATCATCCAGTTGTAGTCTTTATACGACACATAGATTTCCATGCATGTGAACTCCGGGTTATGGGTGCGGTCCATACCCTCGTTGCGGAAGTTTTTCGAAAACTCATAAACCCCCTCGAAACCGCCCACAATCAGACGTTTCAGATAAAGTTCGTCGGCGATGCGCAGATACAGCGGAATGTCGAGAGCATTGTGGTGAGTGATAAACGGACGGGCCGCCGCTCCTCCCGGAATCGACTGGAGGATAGGGGTCTCCACCTCCATATAACCGTGCTCGTTGAAATAATTGCGCATCGAGTTAAACACCTTGGTGCGCTTGATGAATATATCTTTCACACCGTCGTTGACCACAAGGTCGACATAACGGCGGCGGTAGCGGAGCTCCGGATCATCGAATGCGTCATACGTAACCCCGTCTTTAACCTTCACTATCGGCAGCGGGCGAAGCGATTTGCTCAAAACCGTCAGCGTGCGGGCATGAACCGAGATTTCACCGGTCTGGGTGCGGAACACATAACCCTCAACGCCAACGAAATCACCTATGTCGAGCAGTTTCTTGAACACCACGTTATAGAGGTCTTTGTTCTCACCCGGGCAAAGCTCGTCGCGATTGACATAGACCTGTATGCGGCCACACGAATCCTGAAGCTCCATAAAAGAGGCTTTCCCCATTATGCGGCGACCCATAACACGGCCGGCAATACTGACCTGGCGCGGCTCGCCCACCGGATTCCCATCCGCACCAACCGGAAGGTCTACAAAATTCTCCTTGATTTCGTCTGTATGGCCTGTCACCGGATATTCCGCAGCGGGATATGGGTCAACACCAAGCGCACGCATCTGCTCAAGAGACTGGCGGCGCACTATTTCCTGTTCACTAAGTTCGAGTATATTCATAGTCTGTGATTGTCAACACTTTGTCGGCACGTGTTAGATATAAACACGCGTTCATCTGCAAAGTTACTAAATTACACCCACTTTTCACACTTTGGCAGATGTTTAAATCCAAAAATCCATCTCGCCGCACCCCCTTATACACACCGACACATACCATGCCGAACCTGCACTCATAAGCCGCCGCGAACTTTTTCTCAAAAAAAGAGCCCCGAAATTTGGCTGTTCAAAACCTTTGCGTTACCTTTGCAACGCAAAACAGCAGAGGACATTCGCCTCAGGAACGCCATGGGGTACTAGCTCATCTGGCTAGAGCGCGACACTGGCAGTGTCGAGGTGAGCGGTTCGAGTCCGCTGTACTCCACTCCCCCAACCATCCACCCGAAGGTCGTTAACCAGCAATGGTTAACGGCCTTCACCTTTTTCACCCCTCCGGAACAACGCACAAGCATAATGTTAAAAAGCCTTTTCCCACATAGAGGTTTAAAACTAATTGATTACATTTGCACCGCAATTGCCGTGGCGGCCAACGCCGCTAAAAACGGCACAAGAATAGACTCAAACTCAATTAACTAATATTTATTCAACTATGGCTTACGTTATTACCGACAAATGTGTTGCTTGCGGCACATGTCTTCCCAACTGCCCGGTAGAGGCAATCAGCGAAGGTGAAATCTATGTTATCGATCCCGATACATGCATCGAATGCGGCACATGCGCAGAAGTTTGCCCCAGCGAGGCTATCATCCCCGGAGAATAATCCGAGCGATACCCCATAAAAAAAGCTGCCTTGGGGCAGCTTTTTTTATTCTCCCCCTCCTGCCCCCATCCCACCACCACCAACTTCTTATTTCTTACTTCTCATTTACGACTTAAAAATTACTACTTCCCTCCATCTCCCCATAACAAGGCAGCTCTTTGAGAAACACACATCTGCCCGCATCATAATCAACCCGGCAGCAATAATGCCCCAGGCCGTTGCTGACAAACAGCCAAGGCACGCGGAGCACCATATTATAGCGTGAAATCTGGTCGAAAACCCTCTGGGTTATGACAACATGCGGCGCTTTATATTCCACAATGGCCAACGGCTTCAAACCCTGACGGGAATAGACAACAGTGTCGCATCGGCGCGACGTGCCGTTGAGCGTTATGGCAACCTCATTAGCCAAAAGCGTCTCAGGGAAACCCAAAGCCCCGACCATATGGGCAACAAAATGCTGACGCACCCATTCCTCCGGAGTCAGAGCCACATACTTCCGCCTAAGTGGGTCATACACCCGCATAACACCGTCGGCACAGCATTTCATCGACAACCGCGTCGGCGGCAGATTCAACTTCGGAAACAATTCATTCTCTTCATTCATGCACTATCAAGCCCCTCCTTCAGAAAAATAATTAAAAATCCGGCATCACGCCTGACTAACCGCCACACGCGCTTCATTATTCGGAAAAAACTGCGTAAATTTACAAAAACTTTCATTTATGGCCGAAACTCCAACATACCTGTCGATATGCCGCGACATACGGGCCGGGCGTCCGGCCCCTGTCTACCTGCTACATGGGGAGGAAGGTTTCTACATCGACGCCCTGGCCAAAGAGTTCGAAGCCATGGTGCCGGAAGCAGAGCGGGATTTCGACCTCACAGTGCTTTACGCCCCCGAGCTGTCGTCGCCACTCGATGCGGTGACCGCCTGCAAACGCTATCCCATGTTCGGCCAGCGCCAGGTCGTGATTCTGAAAGAAGCCCAGAACGGAGGGGCGAATTTCCTCAACGCTCTCGCGTCATATGCCGCCCAACCCGCACCCACCACGGTATTATGCATCTGCTGCCGTGGCCAGCAAGCCCGTGGAGCCGATTTTCTCAAAGCCATGCGTGGCGGCAACGGCATAGTGTTCGAGTCGAAGAAGCTCAACGACCGGAGTGTAGCCACCGCCGTTTCGGAATTCATCAAAGAACGAGGGTTGTCGGTCGACCCCAAAGCCCTCGTCATGCTCTGCGACTTCGTAGGCACCGACCTGTCGAGAATCTATAACGAAGTCGGCAAACTGACCATAACCCTGGGGAAAGGAGCGATGGTGACTCCCGAAGCCGTGGAGCGCAACATCGGAATCTCCAAAGACTACAACAATTTTGAATTCCTCTCCGCCATAGCCAACGGCAACGAGGCAAAAGCCCTCACCATACTCTCTTATTTCAAGGCGAACCCCAAAAACAATCCCGTGCAGGTCATAGCGGTTGTGCTGTTCAACTTCTTCGCCAACCTGCTAACAGCCTACTACGCCCCCGACCGCAGCGAGCGCGGCCTTATGGCAGAACTCGGATTCCGTTCCCCCTACCAGCTCAAAGACATAAAAGCCGGCATGCAGCACTACGGCCCATGGGAAGCCATCGAAATAATCTCACTGATCAGACGGTTCGATGCCGCATCGAAAGGCAACGGCTCCCGACTCGCACCGTTCGACCTATTACTCGACCTGACCCTGCACATCCTTCATCCTCTCGGGCAGAAAGGAGTGAAAATCTGACAATAAGATAGAGCTTAAAAAACCTATACCAAACACCCGCTAAAACGATTCCGAATATGGAACTCAATAAAACCATATCAGAACTCCGCCGCATGGCGCTGACCGCAGGCATCCTGTTAACCGCCTCATCAGCCCCGGCGCAATCTCTCGACGAAGCCCGCACACTTGCTGAAGACGGCAACATCGCCGACGCAATAACCATGCTTCTGCAAATCGAAGCCGACGAGCCTAAAAACGCAGAAATCCCACAGCTGTTGGGCGACCTCTATCTCGGCACAGGCCGCGACGACGATGCACGCCAGGCCTACAGCGAAGCCCGGCGGAAAGGCAGCCGCCAGGCCATACTCTCACTGGCCGAACTTGCCAACCTGAATTACCGGGTGGATGAAGCACGCCAACTCCTCGAAGACTACCGCAAAACCCTCAAAAAAGGGAAGCGCACAATCGCCACCGACGAATCGGGAGACCTGCCAGACCGCATCGACCGCACTGAGAACATGCTCGACCGGGTTGAGCAGATTGAAGTCATAGATTCGATCGTTGTCGACTCCGAAGATTTCTTCAGCCATTTCCGCCTGAGTGCCGAAAGCGGTTCAATCAACCCGCCTGATGTGCTACCCGCAAACTTCAGCGCAGCCCATCCGACCATCGTTTATGAACCCGAAAGCGGACGCCAGATGATCTGGGCAGCCCCCGACAATGAGGGCGTGTTCAAACTGATGTCGTCGTCGCTCCTTTACGGCGACGACTGGGAGAAGCCTGCCCCACTCGGCGATGACCTCGGCGAAGGGGGCGACGCAAACTACCCTTTCCTGATGCCCGACGGCATAACACTCTATTTCGCCAACGACGGGGAAAACTCACTCGGAGGCCTCGACATATTCATCTCGCGCCGCAACGAAGACGGATTCCTCCAGCCTCAGAACATCGGTATGCCATATAACTCACCCTACGACGACTATATGTTCGCCATCGACGAGCTGACCGGTGTCGGATGGTGGGCAACTGACCGCAACCGCATTCCGGGCAAAGTCACCATCTACGTTTTCATCCCCTCGGAACTGCGAAAGAACGTCGACCCCGACAACCCCGACATTTCACGCCTGGCCCGTCTGAGTTCCATTAAAGACACTTGGAAGCCGACAACAAACCGGAATGAAATCCTCCGCCGCATAGCCGCAGTGAAATCGGGCGGACACAACATCCCCAAAAAACAGTTTGAAATCTTCATTCCGGGAAGAGGCATCTACACCACCCTCGACGATTTCCGCCAACCTCAGGCACGGCAGGCAATGCAGTCATACCTCACCGCACGGCAGCAGGTGGCCGATGCTGAAAACAAACTCGCCGCAATGCGGTCGGAATATTCCCGTGGCAACCACGATAACGCTGAACTCATCCGCCAGGCCGAAAAACAGCTCTCCGAAGCAAAAGGGATGCTTACCGGACTGCGCAACACCGTCATCAGCGCCGAACAATAAATTAAGCTCGGAACAATAACACCGAATCATAACCACCACCAGACATCTCGCATCTAACCATGATTTCCTTTCTCGCCGCACTCGCCATGCTTGTAGGTGGATATTTCATCTACGGGCTCTTCACAGAAAAAGTGTTCGGCATCGATGCCAGACGCCCGACCCCTGCAATCACCAAAGCCGACGGGGTTGATTTCGTGGCCATGCCAACATGGAAAGTTTTCCTTATCCAATTCCTAAACATCGCCGGACTCGGCCCCATATTCGGCGCCATAATGGGAATGATGTTCGGCCCGGCGGCATACCTCTGGATTGTGCTCGGCACAATTTTCGCCGGTGCCGTCCACGACTATGTCGCAGGCATGATTTCACTCCGCTGCGGAGGCATATCACTCCCCGAAATCTTAGGCAACGAGCTTGGAAACGGCATAAAACAGGTAATGCGCGTGTTTTCAGTCGTGCTGCTCATCCTTGTCGGGGCGGTCTTCGTTGTCACCACCTCAGGTCTTATAGCATCGCTTACCCCCGAAAGCCTCAACCTCACTTTCTGGGCGGTAGTGATATTCATCTACTACCTGCTGGCAACAATGTTCCCCATCGACAAACTGATAGGGAACATCTACCCCCTGTTCGCCGCCGTGCTGCTGTTCATGGCGGTCGCCCTTGTATGGGTGATGCTGCTGGGCGATGCCTCCATGCCTGAACCTTTCGCCGGAGGCCTTGCAAACAGATACCCGGAGGGCACCCGTGCCACACACCCCATCTTCCCTATGCTTTTCATCTCCATTGCCTGCGGAGCCATATCAGGATTCCATGCCACACAGTCGCCAATGATGGCGCGGTGCATGAAAAACGAAAAACTCGCACGCCCCGTGTTCTACGGAGCAATGGTAGCCGAAGGAATCGTGGCCCTGATATGGGCAGCAGCCACCATAACATTCACCCGAAGCTATGAAGGCCTGGCCGCCTATATGGCACAACCGGGCCACAGCCCCTCCTCTCTAATCCACGACATATCAACCACATGGCTCGGACGCGTAGGAGGAATACTGGCGATAATCGGAGTAATAGCCGCACCTATAACCACCGGCGACACCGCCCTGCGCAGCGCCAGGCTGATAGTGGCCGACTTCACCCGCTTCGCCCAGAACAAACTGTGGCAGAGAGCAGCCATATCACTCCCGATTTTCGCAGCCACCTTCGCCGTTATGATGATTGATTTCAACGTGCTGTGGAGATATTTCGCATGGAGCAACCAGGCACTATCTGTCTTCACCCTATGGGCCTGCACCGTCTATCTCGCCCGCAACCGCCGCCTATACGTCATAACTCTCATACCGGCAATGTTCATGACCGTTGTAACAGTCAGCTACCTCCTTGTGGCACCATCGCCCGAAGGCTTCGGTCTAAGCTACCATATTGCCGTCGTGACCGGAATAGCCGTAGCCGCCTTATTAGGTCTGCTCTTCGCCCGATACCGACGCTCGATGCCGACGGTACCTGCTCCAATGTCAGAGATTGGCTAATTTCCCAGACAACCGCTCAGAAAACCTATAATCCGAAACATGGACTTTATAAAAGAACTAAACGGAAACAGACTCTACACATTCCACTCCCACACCGAATTCTGCGACGGACGCGCCCAGATGGAAGCCTTCGCGCGCGAAGCCCTGCGGCAGGGGTTCACACACTACGGATTCACCCCACATTCACCCATAACCATCGAATCGCCATGCAACATGACCCGCGAAAATGTTGACAGATACCTCGCGGAAGTTGACAGGATAAAGCAGACCCACGGACATGCCTGCAAATTCTACGCTGGGATGGAAATCGACTACCTCGGTCCGGAATGGGGGCCGGCATCACAATATTTCAAAACCCTTCCGCTCGATTTCTCAATAGGTTCGGTTCATTTCATCCCGGCCCAGAATGGGGAATATATAGATATCGACGGGCATTTCGACGCATTCAAGCGAAAAATGGAGCAAAATTTCCACGAAGACATACACTATGTTGTGGAAACCTTCTACGCCCAGTCACACCGGATGATAGATGCCGGCGGCTTCGACATAATAGGCCATCTCGACAAAATCGGCCACAACGCCTCGCAATATGCCCCGGGGATAGAAGACACACCATGGTACCGCACACTTGCCGATGAACTCGTAGACCATGCCATAGCGGCGAATATAACCATCGAGCTAAACACCAAGGCATGGGACGCCCACAGACGGCTCTTCCCTTCTCCTCGCCATATCAGACATCTCGTCGAATCAAACTCACCATTAATCGTAAACTCCGATGCGCATGTGCCCGCACTCATCAATGCCGGGCGACAATACACCTTCACCCTGCTCGACGCCATCATTTAGCAATCCGGGATAAACCATTCACCACCCCAGGCCGTTTTGATACTAAACAATTGTTCACAATTGTCATAATGAAACAGAACGGCTGCAATCATCATATAATCCCGCTTTTAGCAGCTCTCGTAGTCGCTATATGCGCAAATCCGCCAGCACATGCCGACGGCAATGGCGAGACATACAGCTACGGAAGCTCAATGACAAGCTGCACGGAATGCAACTTCAAATTCTCAGTAAAGACCAACCTGCTCCACGATGCGTTGCTGACACCTGATTTCGGCATCGAGCTGTCGCTGGCCAGGCGATGGTCTCTGTCGGCGCAAGGAATATATGCCTGGTGGAGCCGCCCTGCCGACAACTTCTATTGGCGCATACGCGGAAGCTCACTCGAATTCCGTTACTGGTTCGGCCGAATTTCAAACTCCCGTGCCCTGACAGGCCACCATATCGGCATCTACGGCTCTATCCACGACTACGATTTTGAATTCGGGAACACAGGCTACCAGGCGCCCGACATGACATTCGGCATCGGCCTCAGCTACGGTTACTCACTGAAGCTCAACAACCGCTTAAATCTCGACTTCAGCCTACGCGCAGGTTATTCGGCGGGGAATCAGATAAAATACCATCCCGAATGCGGCACATACGTCTGCGACAGCCACCGCTACTTCAAATACTTCGGACCCACAGCCCTTGAAATAACCCTTGTATGGTTTCCTGGCCGGAATAACTTCAACAATCCTGAATTTCCGGCTTATTGAGCAACATTTCCGACATAAATTCCATTGAAATATCATAAGAAAAATGACAGCTACACAACGTATGGCAATATTACATGCATTGACCGCCATTCCGCTGATGGTGCTCACATTGCTGTCTTACGGCTGTCAACCGCATAAAGAAATAGAATGTTCGGAGAATATGCTCCGGAAAATCAACCTGCGGTTCGATTGGGAAGACCTCCCTCAGGCACACCACGAGGGAATGACCGTATATTTCTTCCCCACGGAAAATGACGGACGAATATGGAGGTTCGACATTGCTGGGCAGACTGGCGGACAGGTCGAACTGTCACCAGGCACATACCGGATGCTGGCATTCAACAACGACACCCATAACGTGCGGTTCACCGACACCGGCCACTACGACCTGTTCGGTGCCACCACTCCGGGTATAACCACTCTTCAGAACGAATCCGCCGCCACTCCGCCACTCCGCACAATGCCTGAAAACATCTACGCCGGATGCATCGACAATCTCGACATTACCATCTGCGGCGTAAGATATTCCGAACCCTCCTCCCCGGAAGGGAAAACCGTTGAATGCGGCAAATCAATCGTAAAATGCCCAATGAACTACCGCACATGCATCTACACCGTTATAATCCGCAATGTCAAGAACTCCGACCGGACAGTTTCAATCGCCGGAAGCCTATCAGGTCTGGCCGGCGGCATAACACTGGCCAACGGCGACCTGCAACCTCCCGACGTAACAGAACCTTTTCCTATGGCAGTTCACAAACCGCAGACAATAACAGGCAGCCTGACATGTTTCGGGCATATCGAAAGCGACACAAACATCCTGACCGTCACTGCCAGACTCAACGACGGCACAACCGTCAACGCCCGACGCGACGTAACCGAACAGATTGTGAACTCACCTGACCCCCACAACGTTACTATAGTAATCGACGGCCTTGAAATCCCCGATGGAGAAACGCCGAAACCTCCGATTGGAGAAGGCGACCTCGACGTGGGTGTCGACGGATGGACCGTGATAATAATCGACATAAACACCGAGAACTGACAAACCGCCTCCCAAGCCTCATATAGCATTCGGAGAAACTACACGGTCATTAGACAGAAGCTAAAATAAAAGCTAAACACTATGAATAACAGACTTAACAAAATCAGCATCCCCCTTGCATTCATAACGGCAGGTGCCATGCTTTCAGCTTGTAGCGAAGCCGACGAACAAACGGCAGCTACTCCAGGCGACAACGCTATCCGGTTCGCCGCCGGCGCGGAATATGCCTCAAGGGCAGCCTCAGACATAACCACAAACAATCTCTCTGAATTCGCGGTTTATGCCTATACCGGTTCCGCCACCGACCCCCAGTTGTTCATGAACAATGTCACGGTAAAGAAAACCGCCTCAAACACATGGACTTATTCTCCCTTGAAATATTGGCCGAGCGAGCCTGTCGACTTCTATGCCTTCGCCCCTGAAGGATGGGCAAGCACCGACGGCCCCCTCAAACCGGTAGAATATTATAATTTTCCCGGCCATACCGACCTGATTTATGCCGTAAGCCTCGACAACAAAGGAGAACCGGCAGCCAACAATGCACAGGTAATACTCAACTTCCGCCATGCCCTTTCAAAAGTAACACTAAACCTAAGTTCATCCAACACACGGCTGAAAGTCTATGTGACAAATGCGGTGATGAAAGGGCTGATGATGAAAGGCCAGTTCCACTTCCCCCAGGCATCAACCAACACAACAACAGGAACACCTGCCCAAAACAGCATCGGCACATGGGATAACCTGAACACACCATATATATATGCATTCCACATATCGCGGTCTCTTGATGAACGGCTTCTGCTGACAACAACCCCTACCGATATGAGCGACGGCGACTGGGGAGGCCCTAAATATCTGATTCCTCAAACATTGACATACCGGTCAGAAGGATTCGGCAACGATTCTTTCATTGCAATAATGTGTTCGATCTACGATGCGGAAACAGGCACAAAACTATGGCCTAACGACAACACTCCGCCTGAGAATATAGCTACAGGAAGCTCCTTCGGCGACGGAATTCTGAAATTCCCTCTCTCTACAACCCAGTTCTCTGCATGGCAACCCGGCTACCACTACATCTACAACCTCATCATCAACGCCAACCCCGAAATGGGCGCGATAAACTTCGGCTCACCCACTGTCGACACTTTCATCGACGTTGAAAGCAACTACAACTGACCCTGCGCCTACCGGTGTCTGCAAAACAATAACTACTGAAACAAAACAAAGAGGGTGTGTCATAATGGCTCATCTGGGTCGTCGCCCGAGGGCTTCGGGTTCGGTCATTGACCTTAGTCAACTCCCTTCACCCTCACCCTCAGGCTCCTACCATCTGAACCATTCTGACAGCACCCTCTCCATCCGGATGCAAAAAAGGCGTTGGTCGAATTTCGACACAGCGCCTTTTATCTAACGTATGCCCGACCGGCATACTGTGAATTACAACTTGGGACCAGCTGCAACGAGTGCTTTACCTGCT
This sequence comes from Bacteroidales bacterium, assembly GCA_910575545.1. GTDB lineage: Bacteria > Bacteroidota > Bacteroidia > Bacteroidales > Muribaculaceae > UBA7173. Next base: position 130,310 of record CAJTFH010000005.1, on the reverse strand, counting down.
TCGTTGTGCTCGAACTTCTTGAAGTTGTTGATAAACATCTCAGCGAGTTTGGTTGCCTTGGTTGTCCACTCTTCTGCATTTGCATAAGTATCGCGGGGATCCAGGATCTTCGGATCAACACCGGGGAGTTCGGTGGGAACAGTGAAGTTGAAGATAGGAATCTGCTTGGTGGGGGCCTTCAGGATAGCACCGTCGAGGATAGCGTCGATGATACCACGGGTATCACGGATTGAGATACGTTTGCCCGAGCCGTTCCAACCGGTGTTAACCAGATATGCCTTGGCACCGCTCTTCTCCATCTTCTTAACCAGCTCTTCTGCATATTTTGTGGGATGCAGGCTCAAGAAAGCTGCGCCGAAGCAAGCCGAGAATGTCGGAGTAGGTTCGGTGATGCCGCGTTCTGTGCCGGCGAGTTTCGAGGTGAAGCCCGACAGGAAGTAATATTTGGTCTGCTCCGGAGTCAGGATTGAAACCGGAGGAAGCACTCCGAATGCGTCGGCCGACAGGAAAATCACGTTCTTGGCTGCGGGGCCGTGGCTACCCGGGGCGATTTTCTCGATAAAGTTGATGGGATAGCTTACGCGGGTGTTCTCTGTAACGCTCTTGTCGGCGAAATCGATTTTGCCTTCTGCGTTAACGGTAACATTTTCCAGAAGGGCGTTGCGGCGGATAGCATTGTAGATATCGGGCTCGCTTTCTTTGTCGAGGTTGATAACCTTGGCATAGCAGCCACCCTCGAAGTTGAACACGCCGTTATCGTCCCAGCCGTGTTCGTCATCACCGATGAGCAGACGTTTGGGATCGGTCGACAATGTGGTCTTACCGGTGCCGCTGAGACCGAAGAAGATAGCTGTGTTTTCACCCTGCATGTCGGTGTTGGCCGAGCAGTGCATCGAAGCCATCCCTTTCAAAGGCAGATAGTAGTTCATGATTGAGAACATACCTTTCTTCATCTCGCCGCCATACCATGTGTTGATGATAACCTGCATACGCTCGGTGAGGTTGAAGGCAACACATGTCTCGGAGTTGATGCCAAGCTCTTTCCAGTTCTCGACTTTGGCTTTAGATGCATTCATAACCACGAAGTCGGGAGTGAAGTTTTCAAGCTCTTCCTTGGTGGGACGGATAAACATGTTGGTCACGAAGTGTGCCTGCCATGCAACCTCCATGATGAAACGCACTGCCAGACGGGTGTCTTTGTTGGAACCGCAGAATGCGTCAACAACATAAAGGGTCTTGTCGCTGAGCTCCTTGTCGGCGATTGCCTTCAAAGCGTCCCATGTTTTGGGAGTGATGGGTTTGTTATCGTTCTTATAATCGTCTGATGTCCACCAGATAGTGTTTTTCGACACTTCGTCCTCCACAAAGAATTTGTCTTTGGGTGAACGGCCTGTGTAGATACCGGTCATCACGTTAACTGCGCCAAGCTCTGTATCCTGGCCCTTCTCATAGCCTGTCAGGCCGGGGTTTGTCTCGTCAATGTAGAGTTCGTCCCACGAAGGGTTGTGGATAATCTTGGGAGTGCCAGTGATTCCATACTGGGTTAAATCAATCTTGCTCATTTCCTTAGATGTATTAAAATGATGTTTTTGTGTTTGTTGTCGTAGCTTTGTTGAAAACCTTTGCCGGCCATAGCCGCTTGAGGGCGGTCACGCATCAGAGCTGAGACTCGCGCAGTTTTTCGGGTGCAAAGTTACGCACCTTTTTTTGAATTGCAAGCCCTCATTACGGAAAAATTTCCTTAATAATAAAATTTTAGGTTTATTTAGTATAGCCATATCCAGCCAACAGATTAAGACGCCTTGACATCTCCATTGTAAACCAATAATTTACGTCAACCCGCATATGCGATTCTATAGCGTGCGATGCCAATAGCGCATCCATACAACAACACCACTGGCAAAAAGTTCACCACACCCCATTATAATATCGGGGAAAACAGCCGCATCACCGACTCCAACGCCTTCTCCCTGAGAGGGCGCCGGCGCCATGACGCCGAGGTAACCCTGACACAATCGCGTTGGTCGCGCATGAACTGCTCCTTGAGACGCCCATTGAATTCACGGGAATACACAAGCATGTTCGCCTCGAAATTATGCTCGAAACTGCGGAAATCGAAATTCGTCGACCCCACCGTCGCAAAATCGTCATCCACGATAATAGCCTTGCTGTGGAGCATCCCCTTCTCATACCGGTAGATCTTGATTCCTGCCCGCAGACACTCTTGTATGTATGAACACGACGCCCATCGCAGCATGTCGCTGTCAGACTTCATTGGAACCATCACCCTCACGTCAACCTTCGACAGGGCCGCCCCCTGCAATGCATGCAGCAGCCCCTCGGAAGGCAGGAAATAGGGCGTCTGGATATACACGCACTTACGCGCACCCGCAATAGCCTGTTGAAAAAGCAACGTCATGTTCATCCACTGCGTTGTAGGCCCACCCGTCACAAGCTGCATCCCAACCGTAGCCCCCTCCACTGCCTTCACTGAAGACCCATCCTCAAGCAGAGGCTGCCCCATGAAATTCCAGTCAACGGCAAACGACTGCTGCAGGGCTCCCACTGCAGGCCCCTCGATGCGCAGATGAAGGTCGCGCCAGGTGTTGAAAAGTTTACCACCGGTCAGATAACGATCGGCAACATTCATCCCCCCTATATAGCCTATATCACCATCGATTACGACAATCTTGCGGTGATTCCGCCAGTTTATCCGGGTTCCGAATGGAGGGAAGACCACTTTAAAGAATGGATATGCTTCTATCCCGGCATCACGCATACGCCTGAGACTCCTCTTTTTCAGCTTGAACGACCCGACATGGTCATAAATCAGCCTCACCTTTACCCCCGCACGGGCACGTTCCACAAGGGCATCCATCACACGGGTGCCGATCACATCATCAGCGATGATGTAATATTGCATATTGATAAACCGCCGGGCCCGGGCGATATCCTCCAGCAATGCCTCGAACTTGTCGCGCCCGTTATCGAAAATCGCAGCTCTGTTACCATCGTAATAGCTTGTGCCACAAAGCGAATAAGCCAACGAAATCAACGGCAGCACCCGTTCAGGCTGCTTGATTCTTCTGGGATCGATATCGCCTCCTGCACCCAGCCGCCGCAGCTTACGTCGGTTCTTGCGCGAGATTATACGCTTGTTCTGGATATTGCGTCCGAAAACAATATAGAGCACCAATCCCACAACAGGCACCACAAGCAACACAGTCACCCACGCAAGCGATTTCACCGGATTACGGTTCTCGCTCACCACCACCGCGATGACACTGAGAATCGTCAGGGCGTAGAGCACATGCAGCGTCCACCACACCCACGGCAAATCGATATATTCAAACCAATGCAACTGCCTTGTGTATTACGTGTATTACTATTCACCCGCAATAGGGAGATACCATCTTTTCTTAAAACCGTTTAACCCCGACCCTATCGGCAAATATACGAATAATATTCGACGAAATAAAAAATAGCGATAGTCGGCCGAATTGCCTGTTCGCATTGGCGGAGCCAATTTTTCTGAGTCAAATATACGGATATTTTCCACCAATCCGCAATAAAAGCCGCCGAAAATTTGCGTTTTCGGCAGAGAATACCTACCTTTGCAACCGCATTAGGGAAATCCGCCATTGGAGGCAACCTGATGCGAGGGAAGCGTAAAACCGCTCCACGGTCCTATAGCTCAGTCGGTTAGAGCAGCTGACTCATAATCAGAAGGTCCTTGGTTCAAGCCCAAGTAGGACCACCGATACAAACCGTCAATCTAACGGAATCGCAGAAATATATTCCTGCGATTCCGTTTTTTATACCACAAAAAAATTGGGGGGGGGCAGCTGCAAACCCCGGGCCACTTTTTTTTGAAAAATTTCAGTTATCGCCCTCGGCGCTCATGACCGAGGGCGGTTGCTGCTGAATGATTAAGCTGTTCGTATTATCTTCCGCCTGCACTTGAGCGGTCGGCGTTGGCATCAACTTCCACGAGCTTCTGTGCTCCGCGTTTTTGTCTGCCCCATTGCAGATTATAGCTTATAGAGATATACGGCATACGCATGTCAAGACGCGTGTGCATCTCATTGGTGTTCCATTTGCTCAATGAACGTGAACCCTGATCATACTTCCCAAACGGTAGAATCATACCGCCACTAAACTCCCAGTTTTTCCAATTATATGAAAGGTCGATTACAGAGATGTCTTCTCCCCATGAAATCTTTTCACCCCAGAGATCACGCTGCGCTCTGACATATTGGAATCCAAGCGTAAAACCCCAATGTGTCACCATCGCACTGACATCACCACTCCAGCAATGGTTATATAGTTTATATGTATTGCCTTTCATACGCTCTGCCCTGTATTGTATCGTTCCTGATATTACAAGCCATGAGGGAATAGCTTCTATCTGCGGCGCAAACCAAAAACTTATGTTTTGCAGGCCTTTGCTGTTCTCATATGCGGTTATCAGTCGGTCTTTATCCCAATAAAGATAAGGAGTTATGGCATTGGGACTTGTAAATTCTCTTACGCCGAATGAGCCGGAGATGCGTGGCAAATTATAACTGTAACGCAGCGAGAGCATGTATGATGATGAGGTTTTCAGATTCGGATTCCCTATGCGCCACTGGAATCCATCCAATTGTTGTGGTGCTATATTGGTTTCGGCGAGCGATGGGGCAGACTGCCATGATGTGAAACTCAGACGTAACTGATGATTCTGGTTAGGCGAATATGTCGCTGTAGCCTGCGGACGAAGATTCCATGAGCGGCTACCCTGACTTGTCTCTTTGAACAGGAATGACGTATATTGCGCCCCTATGCCTCCGGTCAAGGTTACCTTGTTAATGCGGTGAAAATATTCGGCAAAGAAATATGCCTTGTCCTGACGCTGATGGAACACCGCCCCGTCAAGATTCTCGTAGGTAGAGCGGTTCCGATTGGCTGTATACGATACTCCGGCGGTAAATCTTGAGGCTCTCCATTGCTTAATATAGTTTGCTTCTAATCCGTAAGCTTGATTACGGTCCTTGATATAAGTGTGAATATCGTTTATGAGATGTGTCGAACCGGGATATTTCTCTACATAATCTGAGTAAGAATGTCCGGCATACATAGATGCGCTGAAATCCACGACCAGTGTCTGTTTATGGGCAAAATGCTGTTCAAGATATGCTGAGAATGATGGAGTGGTGCCTATTCTTCCGCTGGAATCCATAAGGTCTATGCCATCATCTCCGTTGCTTAAGTTTAACAAACCGTTGAACTGCCATTTATCAGAAAAATTGCGATTTGCATGCAACGACACATAGAAAATGGTCGTATCGGGTTTTATATAGTTATATGTAATCCATGCCGCTCCCTGTGAATTATCAAGTTCTCCTCCAAGCGGCGTCTCTTTTCTTGTCAGTGAGGTTCCGCTGGGATAAGTGAAAGTTTCCTCATACTCTCGATGGGCTTTTATCTCATCCGTGAGTTTGAAATAACCGCCAACACTCCATTGTGCACGACCTATATTTAACTTGGCATCTCCTTGATAATATCCCCATTTCTGATTCAATGCAGGCTTTGCCTGCAACATTAGGGAACCACCGAGAGTGGGGTTAGCCACTATGACATTAAGCACATAATTCGCCCCATTATAGCGCAGTCCGGGATTGTCAATCCATTCAACACGCTTGATCGTTTCCGGTAGAAGGGCTTTGACCTGTTCAATGGATGCGACCCTGCCGTTGATTCTTACCTGCACCGACTGTCCGGCAGCACTGATTGAACCGAGAGCGTCATTTACGGTTAATGTCGGTATCATTATGTTGCGGAGCAACTGCATACCGTTCTTTGAGTTTTCGACCGCGCTTTTGGAAGGATGATAGACATCCATATCGGCTTTCCGGATTACTTTAGGAGCTTGGATTACTATCTCTTGGAGCTCATGTGTCGATATTGAATCGGGAGCTTCTGTCTGCGCCAAAGCACATAAAGCGCAGAGCAATGCGATTATGAATGTGATTACTTGTTTCATATTCGTGTCAGTTTTATGATTTCTGACGCAAAATTACAGTCACTATAAATTCCATGCCATACCCAAATGGGTACTACTGCAGTTCGAAGTGAAAACGTACCCATTTGGGTATGGCATAGAGATTGGGATAGCTATAATTTTACAGAGGAAAAACCAACTAATATGACAAGTGAGGAAAAACGCCTTATCGCAGACTGCCGGGTGATGATTATCGGCGCATCGGATTTTATCGACAATGTAAAGGCCGAACTTTACAGGTCCGGTTTCAGGTCTATAAATATTGTGTCGGGGAACGATGTCCACATGGAAATTGGACCCGTAGATATGGTAGCCGAGTATGCGGGCGAAGCCTGTACCCATGTCAAGGGTAATGCCGCCATACCTATAATATATCCTTTTGATTTTGTTGACGGAGCCGGTGCAATCGTAGTGATGCCGGGTGATGACAACGAATTGCACGGCAACGCAAATGCGCGCCTATGGGCTGCCGAGTATATGGCCGGATACTGCGCCTTTTGGAATATGGAGGGTTGCGACTGGTTACAGTCCAATCTGCCAGCGATAAGAGAGGGCAAGACGAGCGAGGCGGCACAACGGACAGCGGCGCATATCTGCTCACGGATAGCCGCCAACATCGCAGTCGGACGCGAGGTGAAGCATTTTCCGAGATTCTATCTCTGCAATAATTTAGAGTAGCTTGTTGTTGGTCGCCGCCACTATTGCTTCGGAGATGTTGCGTACATCGAGTTTCTCAAATATCCGCTTGCGGTATTTCTTTATGGTGTCGGGCGATAGACATATTTTGTCGGCAATCTCCGACATGGTATAGCCCTGAATGGATAATGTCAGCACCGACTTCTCTCCGTCAGATAGCGTTGGCATCTGCCGTCTGTTCCAGCGACGGGAGCAGATATTGTATTCAAAGAACTCCGATGTGCCTGTCCGGTGCATCTCGATATGACCGGCATCGGTATGTGTGGCCGCCGACACGACACACAGCGCAAGCCATATCCTGCCGTCGGAGGTGAGGGCAAGCGGCGTCAGCTTATGGTTGACAAGGATTTTCTTTCCCTCATTGAGAATATGGAAGTCGTAGGAGATATACCAGTCCTTACGCTCATCGGCCGGTATGTCGTTGTAGAAAGCGAATCCGGCTTTATTGAGAGTCAGAAGCATCGGCTGCTCATCTTCCGGCACATAGCCGAGATAGAAACGATAGCCCAACTCCTTCATCTGTTCCGGCGACAGTCCGCACAGAAACATCGGATTGGGCGATACATACAGGAAGTTCTGCCTGAAATAGTCGATGATATAGACGCTCTGATAAGACGAGCGCGAAAACGCCTCAGCCGAGCGGATATACTCATCCACACGGCTGTAATCAAGCTCGTCGGGGAGCCTGACCTCGTTATCGGGTATGAAGAATTCATCGAGGTTTTTAGTCATCTCAAAAGTGCGGATAATGCAGAATATAGCAGCCATATTGAGAGAGGTTTTGATTACAGGTACAAATTTAGCAAAATTTGTCCACGTTTTGTCCACATCCTTTGCCACTACTTGCGCCGCGTTGACATACAAGGTGCAGCAACAAGTCTTGATTTCTATTATTAATACTCTGATTATCAAAAATTACAACAACAATACCAGTGAGAGTTGATATTCAAGCAGATTCAACGAGATTCAGATTTACAACTCCAAGCAGGCCCACCGATACAAACCGTCAATCTAGGCGTTGTGTCGAAATTCGACCAACGCCTTTTTTGCATCCGGATGGAGAGGGTGCTGTCAGAATGGTTCAGATGGTAGGAGCCTGAGGGTGAGGGTGAAGGGAGTTGACTAAGGTCAATGACCGAACCCGAAGCCCTCGGGCGACGACCCAGATGAGCCATTATGACACACCCTCTTTTTATGCCACAAAAAAATTGGGGGGGACAGCTGCAAACCCCGGGCCACTTTAACAACCACTTTTTTACATTGACCCGACTCAACCGGAACGGGTGAATCTTCGAGGGATAAAGATTATATGCGCCAATATTATGACAACTCGTCCGACAATTGGCAAGTGTACGAAAAAATCCGACATACCGCCGACACTTTGCCACACAAAACCCACCTTAATCACCAAAAAGAGACATCACAACCAAATACAGCGACATTTAACTCGTATTAACATTATTTATATTGCACTCCGCTTGCATTTTACATACTTTTGCGAATCACCAGTTATCGCAACTTTTGCTTAACATCTTTTTTCCTTAAATACAAGCAATTATGAATAAGAGTGCGTTCATTATGCCGCTAACGGCAGCCGCGATGCTTGTCGCATCGCAGTTTACCGCCAATGCCACAGATTTCGGAAAAGTTTACGGAATCCCCGGCGGAATGACAGTTGCAAATGCAACAAATGCATCCATCATTCATTGCAAACAGGGAGGTTTGAGACCGCCCGTATCTTTCGCCCAAAACTCTGCAAAACGGGGTCAAGCGAATGCAGAAGCCAACACGGCAGCCCCGGCCAACGTAACCTACAATGATTTCGGCAATAAGGTCACACTGAAATGGAACGCCGTAAACGATGCTTCTGAGTACAAGATTTACGAAGCAGGAGCCACCACATCGGGTGCCGAACTGCTCGGCACAGCCACAACAACCTCATTCGACATCATCCGTGACACAGATTCAGGCAGCGACGCAATAACACTGTTCGGTGTAACCGCTGTGACAAACGGGCAGGAGAGCCAGATTTCAGCATCGCCGGTGCTCACCGTAGGCCCCGTGGCACCCCTTCCATGGGCCGAAAGCTTCCGCAACGGGTCTACCGATAAATTTTTCTGGACTGAACGCACCTCCGACCAACAATGGGGACTTCTAACCGATGCCTCAGGACTTACATCGGTCGACGGTGACAACGGCTTGTTTGCCTTCCGTGCAAACAACCAGGGCGACTACATCAATCTCCACACTGGAAAAATCTCCCTGACAGGTTCGCCCTACCTCGTATTCACACGCTACTATCGCCCGACTCAAAACATATCACTGACAGTAGTTGCCTCATTCCCCGACGGCACATCAGCCCAAGTGTTTCAAAACATAAACAACGGCACCGCCGCAGCCTACTGGAAAGCGGAAATCGTTGACCTCACGGCTTATAAACAGCACCGCTACTGCACTCTTTCGTTTAACTTCATCTCCAACGAAGATTTCGGAACAGACGGAGCATTGGTGGCACTTGACGCCATCCAGGTAATCGACAACAAAAAAAACGATGTTGCGGCCGAGCTGACCCTCCCAACACAAGTGCTCAAAGGCCAGACCATCTCAGGCCACCTCAAAATCATCAACAATTCACTACACACAACCCCCGACATCAACGTCAACGTTGCAGCCAACGGCAAAACGATAATAAGCGGAAAACTGCAGAACACCCTCGGCTCCCTTGCCACAGGAATGCTCCCCATTGAGATTCCCACCAGTGCTCTGATGCAGGACTCCGACATCGAAATCACTGCGGAGCTGACGATTGACGGCGACGAGCGCCCCGGCAACAACAACGCAACCCATAACGTAACCCTCGGACAGACATGGCGCGGCCCGGTTGAATCACTCAGAGCCTTCCGCTCCACAAGCAACGAGATTTCGTTAGAGTGGGAAGCTCCCACCGGAAACCGAAAGACAGTCACCGACGGCTTCGAAAACTACACCCCCTGGGCCACAGAATTCGGCGAATGGAAAACCGTCGACAATGACCTTGCCTTCCACGGCGGAGTCTACGCTGTCAGCGACTACCCCGGCCAGAACACACAGTTCGCATTCAAAGTCATGACACCCGAAGAGATTGGCGAACCCAACGATGCCAAGACCGGCCGCTCATATCTCGGAGCGCCCTTCGGCGTGCTTGACGACCCCGACGAAGGCGCCACATACGCCGCCTCCGACGCATGGCTGATCTCGCCGGAACTTTCGGGAGAAGCCCACACCGGATCATTCCACGCCGCAAGCACCATGGCCTACAATGACTGGTGGGGGAAGTTCGACGAAACAGATGAGTCATTCTATATAATGTATTCAACCACCGGAAACGCTCCCGCCGACTTCAAAGGATACTGCTATGCAGGCTCAATTTCAAACAAAGTGATAGTTGACAGCCATTACTACACCAAAATCGAGTTCGCCATCCCAGAAGGAGCCAGATACTTCGCCATCCATCATACCACACCCGGAGGGGAAGGTTGCATGCTACGCCTCGACGACTTCTCATTCATTGCCGGCGGCACCCCTTTGAGCTATAACGTGTATGCCGACGGCACCCTTCTTACAACCACAGAGGAACCCGGCTGCTTCGACGCAGAACCCTCTGCCGTTACCTACGCCGTTACCGCCGTTTATGCAGATGGCGCTGAATCAACACCTGTTGAAATCGAGTCCGCACAGGCTTCGATTGACCTCTGCGAGTCCGACACCGCTGTCTCCGGCTTCGATGTCTACAACCTTTTGGGTACAGCGGTGCTTCGCGGAGTCACCTCGGTCGAAAATGCCGGTCTCCCCCCAGGCATATATATCGCCAACGGACGGAAATTCGTAATCAAATAACCCCACCACCCCCATGAAAGCAAAACATATTCTCGCTGCCCTCGGTGCAGCAGCAACAATGGCATCATACGCCGCTCCCGTCACTCCGGAGAAGGCCCTGGAAATAGTCAACGCCCCATCGTCGCAGAAAATGCTGCGCGCAATGGGAGGTTCACCATCGTTTAGAATCGCCGAAAAACGGCTCACACCGGCAGGCAATGCAACAGCGTGCTACCTGATGACACGCAACAGCATGCCGGGCTACGTGATTGTCGCCGGCGATGACGCGCTCGGCACCGAAGTGCTCGGCTACAGCAATAACGGCACTCCCGACGAAATGCCCGACAACATGCGTGCATGGCTCGACCAGGCCGGACGCGCAATCGATTATCTCAACTCTCATCCCGGTGCAGCCCCCATAAAAGTGCAGGCCAAATCCCCGGGCGCATCAGTAGAACCCCTGCTTGGCAACATCCACTGGGGCCAGCAGCCATACTACAACCGCAAAGCCCCTTCATCCTCCTATCCTATCGGCTGCGTGGCCACAGCCGTAGGCCAGGTAATGTATTCACACCAATGGCCGGCAAGCGGCACCGGCTCACACAGCTACACCACAACCACCCATAAACTCCAGATTTCCCAGGATTTCTCAAAAACAACATACCGGTGGGACAAAATGGCCGAAACGCTCGACAACACATCATCGGAAGAAACAATCGATGCCGTGGCCACGATGCTCTACGACTTCGCCGTTTCGGTCGAAATGGACTTCCAGGTTGGCGGTTCAGGAGCATACTCCGAAAAGATTGCCGGAGCGCTTGCAAACCATTTCGGCTACTCAAAGCAGATTCATTGCTGCAAGCGCGACGCCTACACCGGAGAACAGTGGATTGAAATGCTCCACAACGAGCTTGACAACGGCTTCCCGGTGGTTTACGGAGGAGCGACATCCGGCATGGGGATGGGCCATTCATTCGTTTGCGACGGATATAACGAAGATGGCTTCTATCACATAAACTGGGGCTGGAATGGAAACGGAAACGGCTACTTCGCCATCAACGCCCTTGCCTACGACTATATCGACATGACAACCGGCCAGAGCATGAAAGACGGCTTCAACTACCACCAGGACATGATTGTGGGGATGAGACCCGACCGCGACGCTTCAACACAGTGGCGCGACTATGAATTTTTCACCGAAGAGCTCATGGCAGTCGATAAAGCCGGCCAACCCACCGATTTCCTCCCCCTCACGGTGGCCTGCGGAAGCACACTCCCGATTTACCTTTATGAAGCCTACAACATCTCCAACCGCATAACCCCGGTAAGAGAATTCGGACTGCGCCTGATTGATGCCGGCGGCACACAGATAGACTCATTCGGCGAGAAAAACCCGGGGGAACTGCGTTTCGGCCCGGTACTCGACGACCCGGTAACCGTCACCATACCAGCCAACCTGCCCGACGGCACCTACACCATCGAACCCTACTTCCTGATTGAGGGTGAAGACGAAACACGAAAGTTCACAACATCTATCGGCGCGGTTTCGACACTAAAGGTTGAAGTAGACGCAGGTGAGGCCACAATCACCCCCCAGGGGCACTATTCACTCCGGGTCGACAACCTCAAATGGACTCCAGAGCAGCTCAACAGCGGAGTAAGCACCACCTTCAGCCTAACAATCACCAACGAAGGGGAAATGTATGACGGATGCCTATACTTCCAGCTCAAAGTCAAGGGCGACAAAGTGATGAGCCATTGGTATACCTCCCCCCACGTTGATGTCACAATCCCTGCCGGAGCCACACAAACCATCGAGTTCACACAGCAACTTGACTGCTACCGCAGCAATGCCTACGAAATCACATTCTTCAACCGCGACGAAAAGCCATTCTTCACCCTTGAAGGCCTTTCAATCGAAGGCCGCGACCCGGATCCCGAGCTTGCCCTCACCAAGAAAATCAAATTCATCCCCAAAGACTGGCAGGTGCCCGCAAACTGCATGATTCTTGAAGCGGAAGTAATAAACAACGGAGGGCTCTATGAAGGGAAAATGTTCTGGGTAATGGTTGAGCCGTACACCCTTATGACCAGCGACTACTACGAAGGCACTGACCACGATGTGGTAATCCCCGGCAACGGCACAGTGAAAACCATCCACGTGATGGGCACATTCGACAGCGCCAGCTCATGGAGCATGTCGAATGAGTTCGTGGCCGTATTCAACCACTACGCCACAAACTGCAATCAGGCCGGCTCAATCGGCCCGCAGGAATACAACCTTCTTGAAACCACCTGGGGCCCGAAAAACGACAATGTGAGGTGGGATCCCGCATGGGATATAGAGAATGCCGACCGAGGCCCAAGCTCGGCCATAAGCCCTATACCAGCAACTGCCACAGAGGCCAATATCGGCATCACCTGTGCCATGGGGATTGTCACCGCCACCCTTCCCCCCGACGCCACGCTTAAAGCGCTCACTGTGTTCGACCCGCAGGGACGCCCTGTGGCTTTCGGCCAGGAAGGACTCACAGGCACTGTTACAGTTGACATCAACCACCTGGGCGCAGGCCCCTACTTCGTGGCCGTCTCAACCACCTGCGGCTCGGCGGCAGCATCGATAATGCGATAGAATCCACTCATCTCAACAAAAACATTTTATCAATCCACAGATGAACAAAACTCTTATCAAAATCTTCGGCGTTGCCGCATTGACAATAGCGGCGGCTACCACTGCCCGCGGGGAAATAGTAGAGAACTACCACTACGACTTCAAGAAGGAAATCGACCGTAACGACCCGGCATTCGCCGTGGCATCGGGCTGGGGGCATGTGGTCGACACCTACAACGCCACCGGCAGCGTAATCAAACAGAACTACTCGCAGAGCAGCTACTCGGGCCACAACGATTGCGGCAGGATAGACATCTCATCCCACCTGCTCGGCAACATTTACACCTGTAATGATATGATAGTCACGCCCAAAGTGTCGGGAGCTGTGTCGCTGTGGTGCAAGTCAAACCTCTACAACGCCAGCGGCACTATCCGGTTCTACGCCCTGAAACTGCGTGCAGACGGCACATATGAGATTGGCGAAGAATACACCGGCCAGGCCAATTCCGACCTACCGTTCAGCAACAACAACGATTGGGTCGAGATTGCATTCCCCCCAATTGCCGAAGACGCCGAATACCCCCACATAGGCATTCATGGCAACAATGTGCGCATCAGCGATTTCAACGCCGCTAAAGCTGAGATTCCCAAGGTACACAAGCTCAGCATCAAGAGCGTGAGCGCCGACGGAAGTTATTCAGGCATCGTTTGTGATGAAAACAACATGGCCTCCGTCACACTTAGCGTCTCCTTGCTGAACCTCGGCGATTTTTCCTACGACGGCACAGAAGAAAACCTCACAGTTTCAATCTCATTGCCAGGCGCCGCCTCACCACTCAAAACATTTGACATAGGAGCGATTGATGAAGGCGCATCGAAAAACCTAAAATGCGCGCTCGACCCTATCCCGTTCAGCGACCTCGGGCCGGTGGCAACATTCGTTGTCACAGACAACTTCACAGGCGCAACCGCCACATCCCCGGAAGTGAAAATCAAAGAGTATAAGGCTGTTATCAGTTTCCGCGAAGACAGCTACACTGACCTCAAGGACGATTATGTGCTCGACTTCGGGCGTGTAAACGCCACCTCAACACGCAACATGTATGTTCTTGCCACAAAAGGCACCGCCCCCGCCATCATCAACGGAATCAAATGTCCGGAAGGTTTCTCTGCCAATTGGGAGCTTCCCAAGACCATACCCACCTCAGGCAAAACCGAAATCACCTTCACCTTCGACCCCCAAGGAATGCAGCCGGGAGTATATTCAGGTAACATCGAATTTACCGTCAGCAACGGAGACCTCACCGTGCTCCAAGTCAGGGCCGAAGTGCTCGACCCCGCGCTGATCTACATCCCCTTCACCGACAATAGCGCGATTCCCTCCGAAATTGTAAACGGCACAGGAAACAACGCATGGAAACTCAGCTATTCAGGATCCGGGTCAAACCGCAACAACTACCTCCAGCCGACATCATCGTGGAATGAGGCCGAACTCACGCTTCCGAAACTAACCTTCCCCGCCGATGCCAATCTGACAATCGATGCTAAAAAAACCGGCTCCAGCGCAAAAATCAAGTTTGCCTACTCGCCAGACCGCACAGCCTGGACCGAACTTCCCGACGCCACTTTGACCACCTCCTCCACACCCGCGCTTACATCCGATTTCCAGACCTTTGAAATAAAAGGGGTTCCGGCTGGAGACTACTTCCTGAAAATCACCGGCTCGGATGTATATATCGATAATATCTACGGCCTCCCCTACGCAAAAGTTGCCCACGACATGAGCATCACAGCCACAATCCCTCCCACTGCCATGGTCAACAACCTCTTCACAGCCAAAGCAACCCTCAAAAATTTCAACATGACCGATGAGGATGCCGAAGGTTATAAACTTGTCCTCACCGTCAACGGTGAAGAGCATGAAGCCAACGAAACTGTCACAGTGCCCGGAAAGCAGGGAACTGCCGAGCTCTCCATATCATTCACACCCCACGCCGCAGGGGAGGTGAACACCAGCATCGAGGTGCGTTTCGCCGACGGCGAAACCATGGCTACCCCTGAAACCACAGTCACAGTGGTCAAAGAGCGCATTGACGCACGCCACACCATCGCCCCCGCAGCAAGCCAGAAAGGAAGCCAATATGTGCTTCCGTTATCAGTGGCAACCAAAGTGTTAAGCGAGCAAATCTATCCCGCTTCCTACATCAACCTCCCCGCCGGGACAGTTATCAACGGAATCTCTTTCAGCGGATACACCACAATGGCATATTCCGCTCACATTGAGGCTTGGGTGGCTCTGACCGACAAAACCCGGCAGAATGCCGACCAAACACCCGTCATGGATGTCGAGACACTAACAAAAATGTTTGACGGCGACTATACATTCAGCAGCAGCTCGACCAGCGACTGGTTCCTGAACCTCCCCTTCAACGAGGAGTTCATCTACGACGGCACGAGCAGCATTGTGGTTTACCTCCGTGCGACCACACCATCCACAACCTATGCTTTTAACTTCGATGCCTACAACAACTGCGACCCCGACACCCGCTTCCTAAACTACGCCCGCTGGACTGTCGGCGACGACGGTTCGCTTGGCGGCTGGGCAAATCACTGCATCGGCCATGCCGCCCTCAACCTCGTTGTGGAGGCGGGTAAAGTCACAGGCCACGTGATGGAAGGGGAACTGCCTGTGGGCAACGCAGCCGTTACGTTGCGCAGCGACAATGTGGAATACTACGGCACCTCTGACAACGAGGGCGCATTCTCCATTGAAGTACTCCAGACATCACGCGACTACACCGTAACCGCAGCCGCCGACAACTTCAAAGCTAACGAAGGGTCTGTTTCCTTCCTCGAAGGCAACAGCCAGAACATCGACATCGCCATGCTAACAACCCGGCTTTCTCTCTCTAAAAACGTTTACGCATCTGTGACACTCCACGACACCTCGCTCGCACCCGCAGGCACATACTACCGCTTCGATAGCGTTAATGGCAACGAACTGCAGTTCCGCCTCGTGGAATCGCCCGACAGACTTGAAGCCGGTGTGCCATACATCATCCTCCCCGAAGCCGACTGCATCGTAGACCTTTCAACACTCGACTTCTCACATCAGCCCAAAAGCGTGACAAAGGGCGCCACCTCTTTCCATGGCATTTACGCCTCTCGAGTGCTTAACGAAGCCGAGTACCTGCCAACCGATCTGATTGCCGATTCTCCCAGTGTCAGACCGGCCAGCTCTGCCGACAACCGGAAAGTGGCCCGCGCCCCCGGCGCCTACATCGCCACAGACATCGTGAACCCAGTCACAGTGCTCATCCACACCGTAACAGGCATTGAGAATGTCAAGAGCGACACCCTGACCGATTCCGTCAACGTCTACACCATCGACGGACGTCGGATCAACGTCTCAGACCCGACTGACGGATTGCCCGCCGGCATCTACATTATCAATGGCAAAAAGGTAGCCATCAGATAATCATGACCTACCGCTTAGAGATTGTCTGAATTTTTTTCAAAAGATTGTTAGACAACCTTCTTAATCTGCGCCCCGGAAGTAAGGATAATCCACTTCCGGGGCGCAAGTCATATCTACACAGAGCTTTATTGTCCATAAATGCCACATCTGGCCTTTACCGCCATGCCACACATCAAAGGCGTCATCCGATTCATTCCATTCATCAGACAACGCCCTTGAAACTGTAGAGGCGCCAAACAACGCCTGCTCAAATCCCTGCCAACATATCCCAACCGCGCCGAAGCCTTTTTACTCAACCGGCATATTGCTGCGGAGAAGCGATATATATGCCGAAGCACCGCTGTTGAGGCGCATCACGCTGTCATTAACGAGGTCGACCGTGCGTATCTCCGGAAGCACCATCTTAACCATATCCTCAACGCGCATATCAGGGCAAGCCATCATAGTGCTCGCTCCAGCACCCATCGCAATCGAATCTCCCGATAAAGTATAAGAGCCTCGGATGGAGTTGCAACCAGTTGCCACATAGTAATCGCCATCCTTGAAAAGGATATAAGGTTCACCCGGCCGGTCATTCTCGCCGGGATTCACAGAAAGGGTGTCATTCACAACAACGCTGACAATACCCCACTGCCCTTCTACATCAACAGCCTTTGACGAAGCCTCCGCCACCGTGTCAGAAACGTTATTTTTATTCGTAGTGCCGCATGAAACGGCCAACAGAGCCATCATCGACAAAGACCCGAGAATCAATTTCTTGTTCATTATTAATTAGATATTATTAAAAAACATTCAGATTAAGAACTTGTCTGAATTATCCGGCAAATTTACGACATGTAATCGGATTTCCATAATCATCTCTTCATCAATTTCACAACTTCCACCTTTCCGGCGGCGTCAGTGACCGACAGCAGATAGAGACCCGGCGCACAGCCGCCGACGCTCATTGACGGGCTGTCAGCCACCTCTTTTACTATAACACCCGACATCGACCGGAGTTCCAGCCCCTTAATCGCTGCATCAACTTTCACACACACAACATCGGTGCAGGGATTGGGATGGACCACAAGCCCTGAAGCCCCGGCCACCTCGTCAAGGCCTCCCTGTGGATTGCCCACATTGAAACTATATGAACCGGAGCCGAGGGTCATGGTCGTTTCAACCCCGTTGTCGTTATAATCCGTTACCCCCGTGGCTTCGCCTGCGGCAACACCGCTTTCATAAAGCGCCATCCCTTCAGGAGCGGAAGGGAGAGTCAGGGTAGCCGTCGTATTGGCCGGAATAGTCACATTGTAGGCATAGGCCCCGCCATCCCCGGTCTTCCACATGGCTTTGACAGGCCCGTAGTTTGAACCGAAGGTGGCATCTACATTTGATATCCGGCGGTCAGCGTCAAATGCCGGACGCAACACTATATGTTTGAATCCGGGATTTTGCATATCCGGGGCTATACCAGCCATATAACGGTACATCCACTCGCCAACAGCCCCGTAGGCATAGTGGTTAAACGAATTCATCTCTATATTCTTGCTGAATCCGTCTTCACGGGTATAGCTGTTCCATCGCTCCCAGATGGTGGTGGCACCCTGGTCTACGCTGTAGAGCCACGACGGGCAGTCATGTTGCAGCAGAAGGGTGTAGGCAAGGTCATCCATACCATATTCACTCAACGTCTGGTTAATCACACCGGTGCCTATGAAACCGGTAGCCAGTTTATTGCCATTGGCCACAATCCGGTCGCGGAGGGCCTTTTTCGACGCTTCCACGCTTTTCTCATCAGGCAGCATATTGAATTTCAACGCCAACAGATGGGCACATTGCGATTTAAGGCGCAACGCCCCCTCGCGGCCGCCTACATATCTACGCTTGAACTCCCCCTTTATCTTGCCGAACAAGTCGGCATACTCCGAGGCCTTCACATCATAACTGTCACCTTCAGTCTCACTCAACGCTCTCGACATCCTGCTCATGATGTCGGCCATGTAGCCATAATGCGCCACAGAGATATAGCGTTTGTCGGTATCCTCAAACGCAAGCCAGTCGCCATATCGGGTGTCTGAACCAAGATATTCATATGTCCCCTCTTTCTGTGTCGCCAGCCAGTCCATATATCTGACCATCGACTCATAGTTTTCCTCGATTATTTTCTTGTCGCCATACATCACATAGACATTCCACGGCAGAATGATTCCGGCATCAGCCCACGCACACGACCCGTGTTCAACCCAGTTGAACGGAGCCACATTGGGATATGCCCCGTTTTCAAGCTGGCCGTCGCGCATGTCGCGCATCCACTTGTGGTAGAAGCCCTGCACCTGCGCGTTATAGCTGGCAGCCAAAGAAAATATCTGGGTGTCGGCCGTCCATCCAAGCCGCTCGTCGCGTTGGGGACAGTCGGTAGGCACGCTCAGGAAGTTACTGCGTTGCCCCCAGACAATGTTACTGTAAAGCCGGTTGACATCGGCATCATCTACCTTTATCGTCGACATCTCCTCGGTGGCTGTGCACACAGTCTCAGCCGTAATCCATGAAATCTCAACATCATCCGTAGCCGTTATATCGCAATAACGGAATCCGTAGAAAGTCGTTGTGGGCGCATAGGTCTCCCCCGATTCGTCTCCATTGAGTGTATAGCTGCCACAGGCTTTTGCCGAGCGCAGGGCAACCGTGTAGAGCGCCCCTTTCGGCCCGTCATTCCCGCGCGCGGATTCGCCGGAGTCGTTGACCATTTCGGCATAACGCAAGTCAACACGCGTGCCACGTGCGCCTTTAACCTTGAATTTCGCCCAGCCCGACGCGTTCTGCCCGAAATCAACCACCGCCGTCTCACCCTTCTTCAAACTGAGAGAGCCGTTGCCTGAAGTTCTGACAACATTTATCTCCCCATACGTCGTGCCATTATCCTTAATCCGGTCATACACGGTCATCGAAACAGGCTTGCGCTCCATCTCCGGCCTGACCCTCACCGTCGGGCCTTCATGCGCCATCAAAACACCTTTTTTCTGATTGTCGGGCTCAACGGCTGACCATCCCGCAACACCATAGCCGGGCATAGCCCACCCGTCGGCGCGGCGCGCATCATAGACTTCCCCGTGGTAAATCTCACCGCTTTTCACCGCCCCGGCGGCCGACGACCGCCATGTAGGATCGGTCACAACCGTCACAACCTCCCCGTTTTCAAGCTCGACAACCAGTTTGGCTATAAACGCAGTGTTTGTAGAGCCATAGATGCCGTGCGACACATCACCGCACCACCATCCGCTGGCAACAAGGGCGCCTATGGCATTATTCCCCTCTTTCAACAGACCGGCCACATCATGGGTCATATAGAAAACCGTCGACCGGTAATCCGTCCAGCCAGGCATAAGCTCGTCATAAACCATAGTGCCGTCGTCCTGGAGGCTCCCCACTCGGCTTCCGTTGATATACACGTTATAGACACCCAGAGCCGAGGTATAGAGCCGGGCCCGCTTCACCTTCCCTTCCAGCGCGAAATCCTTGCGGAAACGAGGCGCGGCAGTGGCAGCATCCTGGAGCACCTTCGATTCACCATGGGATGAAACCGAATAGAGCTTCCGGTTACCATCAACCTCAACCACCCGACCGGCAGAGAAGTCATGGGTATCATCTTCAAAATCCTCATCCACGGCAATCTCGCCGATACCGTCGGCATTATAGGTCGTAACCTTCACATTATCCCAATATGCCTGCTCGTCAACAGCATCTTTATATACCCTGAATCCTATAAGCCCCCCGGTAAGCCGCCCGCTGTTATCGGTATATGTGTCGACTTTGACATCATCAATGAAAGTTTCAACCTCATTTCCTTCGACCTCTATACGGAGGCGCCTTTCGTGGCCGAGAAGCTGTTCTTTTGTGAAAGCGTCGATTCGTGTGTCGGAAAACTGCGGATCCGGGCCGCCGGAATAGACATGGCGCCGCACCAATGGGTAATCACGGTCGTTAGTATTGATTGCCCACATGAAATAGCGGTTTGTGCCTCCATAGGCAAACACCACCGATGCCGCATCGCGGATCAACGTCATATCCGCCTCGATGGTATAACGGAGCGATGCGCCACCCTTGGGCGACGCCGCCTTGATCCACTCCGCCCCGCCCCAGCCTGAATCCATAAGGCCGGTTTCAAAAAAGGCTTTCCCGTCAGACACCGCTGTCGAACCGTGGTTGTCGGTAACCGTCACACGCCAGTAATAACGCGTCGACGGCTGCAGATTCAACCCCTCGAGAGTAACCCCTGCCGATTCAGCAGACTCGACAATCCCCGAGTCATATACTATCGCAGACATCCCTTTGTCTGTAGCCATCTCAATGCGGTATGACTGCTGCAAGGTGGAGCGCACATCCGATTCTATCTGCCAGCAAAACGCCGGGGCTGCCACATCAATCCCAACCGGGTTTTCAAGATACTGCGTGCGGAGCATCCCCACCGACAGTGCATTTGCGGTCAAGGAACACAATACAGCACATGCTCCCATCGCCACATTCTTAATTCTATACATACATATTACTCCATTGGTTATATTCTTCCTCTCCAGCCTGATTTACCGGGACTTCCATTATTTATAGCCAACCCTACTGGCAGGAGGCCACATACTCCTTAGGTATCACCCCGAATTTGGCCTTGAAGCATTTGGCGAAATACGACGACGACGAGAATCCGGCAAGCATCGCCACCTCTGTCACCCGTTCACCGTCGGTCAGCAGTTTGGCCGCATATTCCAGACGGAAGTTCTTAAGATAATCAACCGGTGTCATCCCTGTCACACCTTTGAGTTTCCGGTAGAAACTCGACCGGCTCATGGCCATCTTCTCAGCCATCATGTCGATAGAGAATTCCTCATCGCTGACGTTTTCCTTCATATATTCATTGAGAGTTGTAAGGAATTCGGCATCAAGACGGTTGAGATAGGGAGCATCGGCAACCGGGTTCTCGGCCGATATACCCCCCGACGACATGCGGGCATAAAACAGTTCACGCGTCTTCAGCATATTGGCGATCTGGAGCCTGAGCTGTTTTATCGTAAACGGCTTCTCTATATAAACATCGGCACCGCACTCCATCCCCTCCTCTTTGGCCTCGCTGTCGGTCTTGGCAGTGAGAATTATAAACGGTATATGCGAATATTTCACATTCGATTTCACCCTGCGGCAAAGTTCCGCCCCATCCATTCCGGGCATCATGAAATCGCTGATTACCACATCTATGTCCTCTCGTTGGTCAATGACACCCAATGCTTCAGCCCCATCCGATGCCGTAACCACATTATAGCTCCGCCCCATGGCATCAGAAACGGTTGCCAGAAGCTCCTGGTTGTCATCAACCAGCAACACAGTCACTTTCTCGCCGGCATCCCCCCCTTCTACAGCCTCTTTCCCCAAGCCGTCTGCCTTGGAAACCTCTGCATCTGCCGCAAATGAGCCTTCATTCACAGGAAGGGATAGCATGAAGGTTGCTCCACCCTCGGTGTTGTTCTCAACACTTATTTCCCCCCCATGGGCTTTGACTATCAATTTCGCATAAGCCAGGCCAAGGCCGGTGCCGAGAGCCGCCGACACGTTGTCACCCTCAATCTGGTAGTAGGTGTCGAAAATGTGCTGCCGCTCCTGGGGAGCTATTCCCGGGCCGTCGTCGGCCACGGAAATACGCACCTGGCCGTTGGCCGGTTCATGAAGCGTCACTGCCACCTTTTTGCGCGAATACTTCTCTGCGTTACCTATCAGATTCATAATCACACGGTCGGTCTTGTCGGGGTCTATATCGGCAAACACCTTCCCCTCCGGCATGGTAAGGGTTATCTCTTTGCCTATGGCCGACATCGGATGCTCGAAGCGGCGGCATATATCGGTCAGCAGAGCTTTCACATCACGGTGAGACCGGCTAAGTCGAACCGCCTTGTCATGTTCAGCTTTCCTGAAATCGAGCAACTGGTTTATTATACCCAGAAGATAGTTTACATTGCGCCGCATCGATTTGATGTGCTTCCGGTTATCTTCAATGTTACCATTGTTCTTCTCCACACTCTCCGACATCTGCTCAAGCGGCAGACTGATAAGCGTCAGCGGGGTGCGTATCTCATGCACAAGGTTGACAAAGAATCTCATCTTCCCCTCAAATGCCTCACGCTCCTTCTGTATGCGCAACTCGTTGATACGATGCTGGTAATGTTTGCGTATGCGTCTGCGCGAAAGCACAACCGCGCCCCATATCAGCAAAACGGCCAGCACACCATAGATGGTATAGGCGAGCCACGTGCGATACCACGGGGGCATGATCACTATGGTCAGCTTTCTGACTTCCATATCGGCCCCCGAATCGGGCCGCAACAGGAATGTGTATGTGCCCGGTTGCAGATCGGTGTAGGTCACCTCATGGCCGGCACCTCTGATCCATGCCTTGTCCACCCCCTCGAGCATATAATCGTAAAGCACGCGGGGCATATCTCCGGGCCGGGCCGATGCGAAACTGAGAGTAAAAGTGTTGTCGGCATACGGAAGCCTGACCTCATCGCGGGTATATAACAATATGTCGAGGCCGAGTTTCTCAAGCTCTGCGTTGCCATCCTCAAGATAAGGGAACCTTATTGAATGGATATAGGCTTTCACAAGACCGCTGTCTGATCTCATCTCCCGTGGATTGAAAATCCTGAAACCGTTACCGCTGCCGAAAAGAATCCTCCCGTCGGGCAACCGGCATGAAACATCGGTTGCAGGAATCATGTCGCCGTGGGGTCTGAACGAATAATATGTTATATGGCGGTCGGCATCAACCTTAGCCAGTCCGCCCGACGCCCCACCAACCCAAAGACATCCGTCAATATCCTCTTCCATAAAGATTATCGGGTATTCTTTCGACATGTATATGTTGAGGCGGCTGAAATCATGCGTCTGCTCATCAAAAAAGAACACATTGTTATCCTGTGTAACAGCCCACAGAACACCGTTGCTGTCAAGGAACATTATCGGCACCTGCCTGTTACCCAATGCATTGCCAGTAAACCTACGGAACGGCTTACCATAGCCGGTGCGCATATAAAGGTCGCTGTTGGCTGTCGCAGTCCAGGTGCGCCCGTGCCCGTCTTCCTGCATGACTATGAACGGCATGTGGCTGTCGATTTCAGCCAATGTCGTAAAATTATCATTGACAGGGCTGTACTTACACAAGCCCCAGTTTGTCAACACGAAAATCTCCCCCTGGCGGGTGCGGTAAACCTTGTTGATGTCATTGCTTATCACAGCATAGGGGGTGTTGGCATCATAGGTGTAGCTTTTCAGGTTGCCCGTCGAATTGTCATACAGCATCAGACCCTGATGTTTCGTCCCGATCCAAAGGCTGTCGCCGTCAACATCGAGAGCCGTTATCTCCGCATTGCCGTCATTCTGTATCATCCGGTTCTGAACCGTCTGTGTGTCGGGATTATAGTAGGACAGCCCGCTTTTCGAGCCGACCCAAACGCCGTCGGCCTCGGCCGACATACACACAACGTTGACCGTATTGCGTGAATCTTCTTCGTGGGTCAGCCTGACATTCTCAAAAGCCTGCTGCCTGGCCATAAGATGGCTGATACCCCCTCGCGGGGTCACAGCTATGATGCTCCCGTCGGCATCATAACACAGCGCATTAACCTTATTGTCAGACAAACAACTGCTTAGTAACAAGTTATAGGGGGGGGTGAATCGCGAAGCCCTCTTCAGCGTGCTGTCGTAGCTCCAAACCCCGTCGTCAGTTCCCAGCAGCACCGAACCATCGACACACACAAGCATGGCATTGATTTCAGTGCCTGTAATCCGGTCGGTTTCTTTGAATATCTCATGTGTGGCTGTGTCATAACGGTAAAGAGCGGTGTTCGACGACACTATCACATCACGCCCCACAGCCGCCATGCGCTGAAGGCTTTTGTCGGCGATATAACCCGGCAGCCGGCAGCCGCTGATAAATCCGCCGTTAATATTGAATATCTGCATATCCCCGTCGAGAGTGACAGTATATATCCTTCCGTCGCTCCCTATCGCCATGTCAGAATAAAACGCCCCGTGACGGCTGTTCTGGCTCAGCACTTTCTGTTTAACATCAAACACAAACAGGCCCTGCCCGTGGGTCAGAATCCATATATGCCCGTCACCTGCATCCATGATTTTCTGCACAGGCGAACTGATTCTGACTCCATATTTCGTCTGATAAGGGAAATGGCCGGTGTTATTTGCTTTTCGGTCGAACACACAAAGCCCCGAAGAGGAGCCGAACCATATATCCTCACCATGTTCCCATATGGCGGTGATATTAGACCCCTCCGCCGGTCTGAGGCTTCCCGACGGATGCGGAAAAACCTGGAGCCCATTACCGTCGAAGCAGTAAAGCCCTGTCAGAGTGCCGACCCACAGAAATCCGTAACGGTCGCGCAACGCGCAAAGGCTGTTTTTCCCCTGGGCGTATCCGGTATTTATAATCTCTCCGAAATCGTTGTTGTGCGGGGCTGCCAAAGCACAATGCCCCACGCCCGCCACAGACATGGCAAGCAATAGCAACAAACTCCTTATTCCATTTTTCATTTTCCGGGAAAACATCTTGGCTTTACGGCTATAAAGTTACAAAATTCCGACCACCCCCTCAAATCCCCGCCAGCTTTATAAGATTTATAAATTTTATAAGATTCAAAAAAGGGAGGGCCCGAGACCCTCCCTTTTTCATATTGCATAAACTCAAGGGTTTAGCGAACTACAAATTTCTTACCGTTCTGGATGTAGATGCCGGGCTGTGTGGGATTAGCCACCTGGATGCCCTGCAGGTTGAAGATGCGGTTGTCTTTAACCTCTACCGCCTCGTCGGTAACAACCGATTCAACACCCGAAGATGCATCGAGCTTAGCGGCAACGGCTTCTTTGGTGGTCTCCTTACCGTAGTAAACTACGCGGAAGTTGTCAACCACCATCCAGTCTTTCTCCAGTTGTGCTTCCTGCTTGCTGGCTGCAAGGAACAGCGCATCAGCATGTTCTTTGTTGATAACTGTATAAGTGCGGTAGAGACCGGTGCGGAAGAAGTTAGATGCCTGGTCGCAATACTGCGGATAGTGGTAGACTGTGCCGTCTTTAGCCGTAACGTCTGCACCTTCACCAGGGGCTTTGCCGCTTTCTGTGCAGATGTTGGGGAGAGCCTTGTCATCTGCTGAATCATCACCGGCCAGGAGATAAGCATATGAAACCTGCTCGTTGTCGGGCTGGCCCGGGATGAATTTCTCTACTTCCGTGGCATTGTCACCCTCACCTTCAGTTTCTTTGATTGTCTGGCTGGCGTGGTCGCCGTTGCGGTAGAGACCTGTGCACCATACGCTGTAGATACCTTCCGGCAGCCCTTCTACATTCTGGCTGATTTCGGCATCCGTATTGTTCCAGGCCTCGGCGCAGAAATCGTTATGGTTAGCGCCGGGTTCCCAGATGCTTGCTCCTGTGAAAATCCATTTTTCTGCTGCGCTTTCACGCTGGCTGAAGTTCGGGCTCTGGATATAGTAGGAAACGTCAACAGGATTGTCTATCGAAGCCTTTTCAATAAGGGCGTCGCGGTCAGCCTTGCTGACAAGTTTCCATTGTGCGTTCAAGTCGTTGGGGTCGAGGTTGCGGTTTTCTGTGCCTACTGTTGTCTCGTCGCCGTTGTGCTGGTCAACGCTGGCATTCGGGTTCCATGCCATGTAAACATCGGGATAGTCATACTGCACGATGTAGTATACGTTCTCCTTACCTTCAACCGGTTTGAAGCCGAAGTCATCGTTGGGAGCACAGTCCATATAGCCACGGTAGCCGAGATATTCTTTCGGACGGCCATTATCTTCGCCGTTGCGGAGGCCTGTGTTGATGTAGAACGATTTGATATCGCCGTCGGTAATCTCAGGCTCAAGTTTCAACAACACGCCCGGCATACCCAGCGATGCATGAGCACCCCAGTCGGAACCACCCTGCAGGAACTGTTTCTGACCGATGTTATATAGGTAGAACTCACCTTCTGCGGCCTCATTGCCTTTGAACACATCCTCATGGCGCTCTGCGGCATCACGGCGGTGGGCAAAACGAATCTGTTTAAGGGCGTTGTTGTAGTCATCACGGCTTATGGCAGTGTTGAACAGCTCAGAAGCGGCGGCTGTGTCAATACCTTTGGCATCTGTGATAGCTTTGGTGGCCATAAAGTAGTTGATGGCGTTTTTCGACTGCTGAACGCCGTTCACGGCGCCCTGAATGGCATCGATGGCAGCCAACAGAGCGGTCGACGACTTAGCCTCTGAAAGCTGTTTGTTAGCCTCGGCGATAGCGTTGATCAGACCGGGGGTCTGGGGAAGTGCGGTAGCTGTTTCAATCAGTTTGCTAAGTTCATCCTGCAGCGGCTTCAGATTCTCACCTTTCACATCCTTGCTCATATATGAGAGGTAGAAACGGCCAACAATCAGCCAGTCACGATAATCTGCCTCTTTCTTCTCAAAACCGATGGTCAGCTGACCGTCGGCAACACCTACTTCAATCAGCTTGTTGGCATAAGCGCCATTAAACATTGCACGCCCTGCATCATCCATCGAGTTTGGAAGCCATTTGCCGGCTTCGGGGATTTCAAGTGTGAAGCCATCTTGTGCTTCCGAAGGAGCATCGGCGAAAATCGACATTACCGTGCCTGTTTCAGAACCGGCGAAATAGGTGGCACGCAGATTCTCAGTGCCGTTGAGGTAGCGCTCAACAAGCTGCTTACCGGCCTCCATGTTGTCTTCGTTATCAGGAGCGGCTGTGTCGCGATAGTAAGCCTGTACGGCAAAGCCATATGTTCCTTCAGGAAGGTCGGTCAAGGTGTAAGAGAAACGTGTGGTAATCATATGCCAGAACTCTTTCACCGGATATCCGCGAGGGCCGTTGAATCCGTCACCGCCGCCATGTTCATTGATTGTGTTTCTTACCCAGCCGCGGTCGCGCATGTTGTTGCGGTCCATAAGCTGCCAGGGTATGAGCCATGATGCGTCAACAGGGCCGTTGGCCACATCTTCCTGCATCTTGCGCAGACGTTCATCGCGGCTCACAAGCTGCCAGGTCATGTCGGTGGGAGCATCTGAAAGCTCACCATCAGCTGCACCGATATAGATGTCGGCCGCAATTGCGTTTTGCTCTTCCGTGCCTTCCGGAGTGGCTTTGGCCATAATCTTATAGGCATTCTCAACACCGGCAACTGTTACAGGCTCAAAAATCCAGTCTGTTGCCACACGGTGTCCCTGGTCAAGATAGAAACGGTCCTGGTCGGTGCCATTGAGAGAGCCGTTGCCTGTGTAGTTACAGAAAATCTGGAAACCTTCGAAACCTTCCGGTTTCTTCAGCTCAACGTCGAAACCGATGTTATCGAGCTCGGCATGGGTCGTCCAAAGCTCTATATCCTTGTGGTTGATGTCGAGCCACTGACCCGTCTCTACCTGGTAGAGATAGTAGACACCTTCACCCGCAACGCTACCTGCGTAGGGTGAAGAGACTGCCTGCGCGGAATAGCCTGCGAAAAGGGCCAATCCCAAGAGTAAATCTCTTTTCTTCATAAATAAATTGGTTTAGTGAGTATATGTTTAAGGTTAAAATTTTCCACGGTAGCATTGCATTGTGTGCGTCTGCAAAAGTAGACCAACATTAACCAAAACATGGAAAATCCCTGTTCAAAAAACACCATAATCATGTCAATCCGCCCTCAAAGCCCCGCCACACGCCCCTGCGGCCAATTCCACCGGAAAACAATGAACTGATTTTCTCAATCTTTGAACAGGCTTTGACCTCCCCTTAAAGCCGT
Organism: Bacteroidales bacterium; assembly: GCA_910575545.1. GTDB lineage: Bacteria > Bacteroidota > Bacteroidia > Bacteroidales > Muribaculaceae > UBA7173. Next base: position 101,818 of record CAJTFH010000005.1, on the reverse strand, counting down.
ATCCGCTAATTTTGTAGTGTGCTTATTTCTGCATCGGACAATAAAGAAAATAAACCAACGATATCATGAAACAGATTCGACGACTTTTAGGCGCCATAGTTCTGTCTGCAGCGGCAACCTTGCCCGCAATCGCACAGACCGCCGAAGATTTCAAACCCTACAAGCCCAACAACCTCAGGCTCCCATCGGTGCCGATTCTTATCAACGACCCGTTCTTTTCAATATGGTCGAACTACGACAACCTTAACGGTGGCCCGACCCGCCACTGGAGCGAAAAAGAGAAGGCCATCGACGGCATTCTCCGTGTCGACGGGGTGGCATACCGCTTCATGGGTGCTGAAAGAAACGCACTGCTCTCACCTATCGCCCCGATGACAATCGACGGAACCGGATGGTCCGGACGCGTAAACTACGACCGGCAGACCGGCACCGACTGGACACGCCCCGATTTCAACGACTCGGCATGGGCCGTTGAAGATGCCGCATGGGGCACTCCCGGCGAATACCCCAACGTGAACCACCCCTGGACAGGCAATGACAAAGACATCTATGTGCGCCGCACTGTGAAACTGTCGGCCGACGACCTGCAGAAAGACCTTTGGGTGCAGTTCTCCCACGACGACGTGTTTGAGCTTTATATAAATGGAATTAAAATAGTCGCCACAGGCGAAACCTGGCGGCAAGGCGAGGAAAAGCAGCTCACCGACACCCAGAAAGCCGCTCTCAGAGAGGGCGACAACATCATAGCCGCCCACTGCCACAACACAACCGGCGGATCCTACATCGATTTCGGGCTTTATGAGAACATGGCCGATAAAAACACAAAAACCGAAATGGCCACCCAGAACTCCGTCGATGTGATGGCAACCAGCAGCTACTACAACTTCACCTGCGGCCCTGTCACCCTCGATGTGGTGTTCACCGCCCCGATGCTCATCGACGACCTCGACCTGATTTCAACCCCCATCAACTATGTCTCATACCAGGTGAAATCGACCGACGGCAAGAAACACAACGTTCAGTTCTACCTGGCCACAAGCGCCCAGATGACCGTAAACGAAATGGGACAGCCCACACTGTCGAGCACCGTAACAGAAAACGGCATTAAATATCTCAAAGCCGGCTCTGAAGAGCAGAACATACTCGGACGCACTGGCGACATGATTTCAATCGACTGGGGATACCTCTACATCCCGGCAATCAACGGCCAGGTGTCGGTGGCCTCTGCAATCGACACCGAGAAAGAGTTCCTGACCAACGGCAAACTCCCCGCAAGCGCAACCACACCCGTGCGCAGCACAAGCCGTGGAAACATGCCTTCACTCGCATTCGTCAACGACCTCGGCTCAGTTTCAGAAGCCCGCGACTTCATGATGATCGGCTATGACGAAGTCTACGACATGCAATATATGCACAAAAACTACAAAGCATATTACGCCCGCGACGGCAAAACAATCTTCCAGGCATTTGAAGAGTTCCGCGACGGATATGCCGACCTAATGAGCCGTTGCCGCGCACTCGACAAGACTATCTACGACGACGCCCTGGCCGCCGGCAACGTGAAATATGCCGAGATGCTCGCCGCCAACTACCGCCTCGTGATGGGCGCCCACAAACTGTTCCAGGACGACAAGGGGCTTATCCTCTACTTCTCGAAAGAAAACAAATCGGGAGGATTCGTCAACACCGTCGACCTCACCTATCCCGAATGCCCCATCTACCTGCTCTACAACCCGACCCTGCAGAAAGGCATGATGCTCTCCATCCTTGAATACGCCCTCTCCGACGAGCGAAAAGGGAAAAACTGCGCCGCACACGACCTCGGCATCTATCCACAGGCCAACGGAATGCACTATGGCGACTCGATGCCCCTCGAAGAATCAGCCAACATGATTATACTGGCCAACGCCATATGCCGCATAACCGGCGACGGCGAATGGCTCAAGCCCTACACCGCAGTGCTCAAAACCTGGGCGGAATACTGCCGCAAAGAGGGACAGAACCCCGGAAACCAGCTCTGCACCGATGACTTCAAAGGCCCGAGCGAACAAAACACAAACCTCTCGGTTAAAGCCATAATGGCCGTGGCCGCATATGCCGAACTGATTCCATACATCGGCGGAGCCAAACGCGACATAGAGAAATTCCAAAACGCAGCCAAAAACATGGCGCTCCTCTGGGAAGCCGACGCACGCGACGGCGACCACTACCGCATGGAATTCCACAAATCAGGAACCTGGAGCCAGAAATACAATCTCGTATGGGATAACATGTGGGGCTACAACATCTTCCCACCCGAAGTCGCAGACCGCGAAATAAAATTCTATCTCGGAAAACAGCAGAAATACGGATTGCCTCTCGACAACCGCGACCTTCAGACCAAGAGCGACTGGATTTTCTGGACGGCCTCACTGGCGCCGGACACAGACACCTTCCTTAAATTCTCCGACCGCCACTACGACTACATGAACGAGACAACCTCGCGCATACCCCTGAGCGACTACTATCTTTCAAACACCGGTGTGACATGTAACTTCAGCGGACGCTCGGTTATCGGCGGGCTCTGGATCAAAGTGCTCAAAGACCGCATACAGCCAAAACCCCAGGAAACCGCATGGGCTCCGAAAGGCAACCACATCAAAACCCGCTGGGCAGCCGATGTGACACCCGAAAACGCCCTCCCGGAATATCCACGCCCTCTGCTCCAGCGCAGCCGGTGGATGAACCTCAACGGCCTTTGGGACTATGCCATCACCGACCAGAACAGCTCGGCCAAAGAATTTGAAGGTCAGATTCTTGTGCCATATCCCATCGAATCAAGCCTCTCGGGCGTTATGCACCCACTCGAACCAGGCAAAGCCCTCTGGTATAAGCGTGAAATCACCATACCCGAGGAATGGGCCGGCAAAAACATAATCCTGAATTTCGGCGCCGTTGACTACAAAGCCGACGTTTACATCAACGGCACATCAGGCCGCGACCGCGTCGGCACCCACACCGGCGGCCACACCGCTTTCTCTTTCGACATAACCCGGCGCCTGACCGGCAACAAAGCCACAATCTATGTGAAAGTAATCGACAATACCGACGAAAACGCTCAGCCCGTAGGCAAACAGCGCCGCTATCCAAACGGCGGAGGCGACATTTTCTACACCTCAACCTCAGGAATATGGCAGACCGTATGGCTCGAACCGGTTGAACAGACCCACATCGCCGACGTACGCACCACACCCGATGTCGACAATTCAACACTCACTTTCGACATTGCCATCAACGGCACACCCACCGGCAACCTGACCGTGGTGCTGAAAGACGGCAACAACGTAGTGGCCGAAAAGAGCGTTCCGGCAACCGCCTCAACCCGGGTTCAAATCCCGGTGGCATCGCCCAAACTGTGGAGCCCCGTCAAACCCAACCTCTATGATGTTGAAATAACCCTCGCCGACGGAAACGCAACCATCGACAAAGCCGACAGCTATGCAGCCCTGCGCAAAATATCCTACCGCAAAGATGAAGCCGGATTCTGGCGTCTGCAACTCAACAACCAGGATTTATTCCAGTTCGGCCCGCTCGACCAGGGATACTGGCCCGACGGACTGTTGACCGCCCCAACCGACGAAGCCCTGCGCTACGATATTGAAAAGACCAAGGAATGGGGTTTCAACATGATCCGCAAACACATGAAAGTTGAACCGGCCCGCTGGTACTACCACTGCGACCGCCTCGGAATCCTCGTATGGCAGGATATGCCATCTACATTCCGCACCGACGAAAACGACTGGACCACCCACACATGGTATCGCGACCACAACTGCACCCAGGATGCCACCCTCGAAAAGAATTTCCGCGCGGAATGGAAAGAAATCATCGACCAGTTCTACTCCCACCCCTGCATCGTGGTCTGGACCCCGTTTAACGAGCGCTGGGGACAATTCAAAACCGGCGAAATCGTGGAATACACCCAAAGCCTCGACCCCACACGCCTGGTCAACCCCGCAAGCGGCGGCAACCACTACAAACTCGGCGAAGGCACATTCGTTGACCAGCACACCTACGACCAGCCCATACGCGTGGCAGAAGGCATCTTCGACCCAACACGCCCCCTCGTACTGGGGGAATACGGAGGTCTCGGACGCAATATCGCAGACCACCGCTGGTTTGAGCGCAACTCGCAGACCTACAACACCTACGGCAGCGAGCGCACTATCACCGACGCTTTCGTCAAACTCGCCGACCAGATCCACGCCCTTTCTGAAGGATATGACAAAGACGGCAACAAAATCTCCTACAGTGCCGCGGTCTACACCCAGACAACCGACGTCGAGACCGAAGTCAACGGCATAATGACCTATGACCGCGAAGTTATAAAATTCGACGAAAACCGCCTTCACGACGCAGTTACCAAACTCACAACCCTCTACGGAGCTGCATCTGTTGAAACCCCTTTCGTTGACGGTGTCATCGGAGCACCCGTCTACTACAATGTGATGGGCATCAGATTCGACTCTCCACAACCCGGCATCAACATAGTGAAAGAAGCCGATGGCACCGTAAAAAAGATTCTTCACACCTCCCCCATATAACCAAACAATAAATGAGGGTATGTCGAAATTCGATTTTTGCATATCTGTAGGGTCGCGAGCTGTCGCAACCGCAAGCTGTCGCATTGTTATGCGGTAAATCAGCGGACGCAACAGGTCGCGGCCTTACAAAACGATGCTTCCGCCATAAACAGCGCCGAATCTTGAACCGCGCCCCCATTTTCCGTAAATTTGCTTTCTCTTTCACTAAAACCGACATTAACACATCATGAAACTCAAACTTTTCATCACAGCAATCGTCGCCGTTGCCGCATTCTCACCGGGCCATGCAGGTAGCAAGGCTAAAAATGATTGCAACATAACCATCAACGACGTGTGGACGGCGTATGATGCCTTCAACAACGTCTATCTCGACACCGATAAGAACATCTACAAAAACACCGACCGAGATAAGGCCGCCATCGGGCGCGACCGGGGGGCAGCCGCCATATGGTGCCAGCCCATGTATGTCGACATGGCAATCAACGCAGTTGAACTGGCAAAAAAGAGCGGTGACAAAAAACGTGAAGAAAAATACTCAACACTTCTCAACAACCTGCTCGAAGGCAACATTGCCCACTATCTCAACTTCGACTTCGACGATGCCGACCTGAACCGAGGGTGGTTCATCTACGACGACATCCAATGGTGGACCATCACTATGGCGCGCGCCTATCTCGCCACAGGAAACGAAAAATACCGCCGTCTTGCAGAAAAAAGCTTTGCCCGCGTGTGGTACGGCTCACCACGCGTCGGCGATACAGGCTCATATGCCGACCCGGCAAAAGGGCTTGGCGGGGGAATGTTCTGGCAATGGCAGCCTATCGACAAAGCCCGTCCAAACGAGGCCGGACACGGCAAAATGTCGTGTATAAATTTCCCAACAGTTGTGGCGGCCATGCTCCTCTACCAAAGCGCACCGGCCGACCGGAAAGCCGACCCCGAACCGGAAAAATGGACTAATGCCTACGGCTCTTTCACACGTCCGGCCTACGAAACAAAACAGCGCTACCTCGAAATGGCAAAAGAAATCTACGCATGGAGCGCCGAACACCTCGCCGACCACAACCACCCCGGAAAGATTTTCGACAGCCGCCACGGAGAGAACTCCGTAGGACATCCGCTGATTTATAACCAGGGCACTTTCATCGGAGCCTCCACACTGCTATACCTCGAGACAGGCGATAAAAAATACCTCAAAAACGCCATCAACGGCGCCGACTACTCAATCAATGTAATGTCGGCCGAACATGGCCTCCTCCCGTGGGCACACAACCCAAACGACCCATACCACCAGGGTAGCCTTGAGCAAGGGGTATATCCGGCCATATGGACGGAATACATGAAACTGCTCATCAACGACTGCGGCCAGCACCAATACATCCCGTTCATGCTCCGCAACATTGAAACCGGATGGAAAAACCGCGACAAAGCCCGCAACATCTGCGACGGCGAATCATGGAAACCAACCACAGCCGACCGCATGATCGGCAGCTATGCGGCCTCGTCCATCCCGGCTCTGATGCTAACCAACATTCACCCTTCAACAAACAAATAACCCCATGGGGCAGCGGAAGCCGCTAAGGCTGCCAAATCTCCATCAAATTCAGACATCATGAAAAACAGTATTTTCACAGTATCGCTGCTTCTCGGCATCGGCTGTATATCAGCCGATGCCGCAAGGCAGATTTCAAGTTTCAGAGAACTTTCCATACAATCCGGCAGCTCGGTTGAAATAAACGGAGTGCAACAATCCCAACCCGACATATACTACAACGAACTCCCCGACGGCACTTGGGAAGCTGTCAGGCTGACAGTGACGCCGCCATCTGGAAAATCTGATTTCACAGTCCCATATCTCAACAACTGCACCCCGACATCAATACGCGTAAACTGGAAAACCGGTGCTAAAGCCCCGGGCTCTTTTGTCAGATACGGCCTTTCGCCCGACAATCTCGACCAGACAGCCCAGGCTACAGCAAGAGCAAAGAACCGCAGCTACAACTGGAACACCGCCGAACTTTCCGGCCTGCAGCCAGGCTCGGTCTACTACTACAAAGTTTTCTCCAACGGCAATGAAAGCGACACATACCGGTTCCGCACAATGCCTCAGACAAGCTCAAAAGAGAAAATACGCGTGCTCTTCATCGGCGACCACCAGCGCAACGAGCATTCCGACTATGAATGGCTCATCAATGCCGCCCGCCGCACTGTTGCCGAAAAATATGGCGACGGCCCGTTTGAAGACCACATCAATTTCCTGATGAACGACGGCGACCAGGTAGACGGAGGCGACCTCAGCCTTTACGAGAAAGTGCATCTCTATAAATCGCGCTTCATCTCCCCTACCCTCCCAAACATGACCGCCGTAGGCAACCACGAATATAAGGGTGATGCCAACCTGGCATTCTACGACATGCATTACCACGAATACGGCGACATAGCATACCGGGGCATAACCAGCGGCAACTGCGGATATTATGCCTACCAGGCCGGATGCGCCCTGTTTCTGGTGCTCAACTCCGACGACACCTCAGTTGCCCAGAAAATGTGGGTGCGCAAAATCATAGCGGCGGCATCAACCGACGAAACAGTCGATTTCATCGTCAGCGTGCAACACAGGCCGCTCTATGCCGAACAATGGACCTACGATGTGTCTGACTGGATGCGCAATGAAATAATGCCCATCTTGTCGTCAACCCCGAAACATGTGCTCAACTGCGCCGGCCACCACCATCTCTATGCCAGGGGACAGATGACCGACACACCCGTCTACCACATAATCAGCGGCGGAGGGGTAGGCACAACCGTTGAAGGATACGAACAACTGTGGGGACACACACCCGACAACCGCAACCACGAAGAGGTGCAGAAGACAATCGACCACTGGACTTACCAGATTCTCGAATTCGACCCCGCAACCAAAGAAATGGCCGTTGAAACATATTCCATAGGCAATTCACGTCTTGCCCTCGACAATGAACAGGTCGACCGGTTTACCCGCAAGGTCAGCGGAACCACCCCACCCGCACAGCCGGCAATCATTCCGGCCGACGGGACAGTGACCCTCCCCCACACATTCTGCCAGGCCGGTCAAACCGCCCGCCCCTATGCCGTGCAATATCAGATTTCCGCCGACGAATCATTCAACAATCTTCTGGTCAACAAACTAATCACCTCTGAGGATTTCTATGGCGTCGACGAAAACTACATGCCGCTCGACCTCAACAAAGATGCAGACCTGCTCACCTACACACTTGATAACGGCACGATGGCCAACGGCGCCTACTATATCCGCGTGCGCAACCGCAACTCAAACCTCGACTGGTCTGAATTCTCCCGGCCGCAGAAATTCACCATCGAAGGTGCTGCCGATCCGGGGGCTGTAGCGCTAAACGGCCGTTTCTTCCGCTCAGGCTCACAAATCAGCCTCTCATATGCCGGAGCACCCATAGGAACCGACGCATGGGTGGGAATCTACCGCGACGGCCACCGGCCAGGTTCTGAAAACCAGTCTGTGCTCTACTCCTACACCTCAGCAGCTTCAGGCAACTGGGAATTCACCGCCCCCGAGCCGGGAGTTTACTTCGCAACCCTGTTTAAAGACGGAGGCTACACGGAAATATCCCCGCGAATCAGTTTCGTATGCAGCAACAACTGCGACGACAGCAACCCGCCCGTTATCGAAACCGACAAAGATGTCTACAACGTCGGCGACCCCATTGTTGTGACCCACCGCCATGCACCGGCCATATCAAAAGACTGGATAGGCCTATATTCCGCCGGTGTTGCGCCGGCCAACGGGAAAAGCCATTCCTACCAGTATGTCGGCCAAGAACCCGACGGCACTGTCACCCTTAACATCAGCGGAAACATAAACTACACTTCACCCGTAGAAGACGGGATATACTACGTGGGTTACTTCAATACCGACGGATACCATGAGTCAACAGACCGTGTCTATGTAATCATCGGGAAACCTGTGCTGATTGATACAGACAAAGACGAATACCTCCCCACCGACAACATACGGGCCGTCTATGACGGCGCACCCGCCCGCGAAGATAACCGCATAGCAATCTACCGGGGGACTGAGCTGGTTGCGGAGCAGACCGCCCCGGCCACAGGCGGACATGTGGAATTCCAGCCCCTGCGTGCAGGAAATTACGAAATATGTATGCTCACCTCCGGCAACGATGAAATATCACAACGGAAGGCCTTGACCGTCACAGAGTCCAGCAGTCTGACAGAGACGGAATCCGCCGGGTTCACCATCTCAGCCGCCGGGAATAGCATCACCGTCACCTTAGCGGATGGCATCACAAACGTCAGCATATCTGCCATTGACGGAAGGCTTGTGGCATCGCATAACGCCGACGGCAAACCAACGGCCACATTAGACTGCACACCCTCTCCGGGCATATATATTGTGACTGTCAACAATCTGTTCTCCGAAAAAATCATAATCAAATAAACCATACATCACAGATTTCAGATGAGCAAACTAAAATCCTATGCAATGACAGCATTGGCCGCCGCTACGGTTGCCAATGCTTTTGCCGTTGAATCTCCGGTTGACTATGTGAGCACACTGGTCGGTTCCCAATCAAAACACTCACTCTCAACCGGAAACACATACCCCGCAGTTGCCCTACCCTGGGGGATGAACTTCTGGACTCCACAGACCGGAAAAATGGGCGACGGATGGGCTTATACATATGATGCCGACAAAATACGCGGATTCAAGCAGACCCACCAGCCCAGCCCCTGGATCAACGACTATGCCCAGTTCGCAATAATGCCTGTCACCGGAAAGCCTGTCTTCAACGAAGACGAGCGCGCAAGCTGGTTCTCCCACAAAGCCGAAACGGCAACGCCCTACTACTACCGCGCGTACCTGGCCGACCACGATGTGGTGACTGAAATCACTCCCACCGACCGCGCCGCTATTTTCCGGTTCACATTCCCCGAAACCGAAAACGCCTATGTGGTGGTCGACCCATTCGACAACGGCTCTTCCGTCAGCATCATACCCGCCGAAAACAAGATTGTGGGCTACACCACAAAAAACAGCGGCGGAGTGCCCGAGAATTTCAAAAACTACTTCGTCATCGAGTTCGACAAACCCTTCACCTACACCGCCGCCGTAGACAACGGAAATATCAACACCTCCTCGCTGTCGGCCACGACCAACCATGCCGGAGCCATCATAGGCTTCAAAACACGCCGTGGCGAGACCGTCAATGCCCGTGTGGCCTCATCCTTCATAAGCCCCGAACAGGCTGAGCGCAACCTCCGCGAACTCGGCAACGACAATTTCGACACCATCAAAGAGAAAGGCCGCGACAAATGGAACGAGGTGCTCGGACGCATCGAGGTTGAAGACAACGACATAGACCGCCTGCGCACCTTCTATTCTTGCCTCTACCGCTCGGTGCTTTTCCCCCGCAGCTTCTATGAAATCGGCGCTGACGGAAAGCCTGTGCACTACAGCCCCTACAACGGAAAAGTGCTTCCCGGCTACATGTTCACCGACACCGGCTTTTGGGACACCTTCCGCTGCCTTTTCCCCTTCCTCAACCTGATGTATCCGTCGATGAACGAGAAAATGCAGGAAGGCCTCGCCAACACCTATAAAGAGAGCGGCTTCCTTCCCGAATGGGCCAGCCCCGGACACCGAGGCTGCATGGTCGGCAACAACTCCGCATCTGTAGTGGCCGACGCATATCTCAAAGGATTGCAGGGCTACGATGTTGAAACGCTTTGGGAGGCCTTAAAACACGGTACACAGGCCGTGCATCCCAATGTTCCATCAACCGGGCGTCTCGGCCATGAATACTACAACCGCCTCGGCTACGTTCCCTACAACGTGGGCATAAACGAAAGCGCAGCACGCACACTCGAATATGCCTACAACGACTGGTGCATCTACCAGATGGGCAAAGCCCTCGGCAAACCCGCAAAAGAGCTGAAACCTTTCGCCCAAAGGGCAATGAACTATAAGAACCTCTTCGACCCCGAACACAATCTCATGCGCGGGCGCAACGAAGACGGCACTTTCCAGTCGCCATTCAACCCCTTGAAATGGGGCGACGCATTCACCGAAGGGAACTCATGGCACTATTCATGGTCGGTGTTCCACGACCCGCAAGGACTTATCGACCTCATGGGCGGCCGCGAGACATTCAACCAGATGATGGACTCGGTCATGAACGTGCCGCCACTGTTCGACGACAGCTACTATGGCGGTGTAATCCATGAAATCCGCGAAATGCAGATTATGAACATGGGTAACTATGCCCACGGCAACCAGCCCATCCAGCACATGCTCTACCTCTACAACTATTCAGGCCAGCCATGGAAAACCCAATACTGGGTGCGCGAGGTCATGGACAAGATGTATTTCGCAACCCCCGACGGATATTGCGGCGACGAAGACAACGGACAGACCTCGGCATGGTATGTGTTCTCGGCTCTCGGATTCTATCCCGTATGCCCCGGAACAGACCAGTACATACTCGGCGCACCAGCCTTCCGCAACGTTGTGCTGCATCTCGAAAACGGCAACAAAGTAACAATCTCCGCCCCTGCCAACAGCAGCACAAACCGCTATGTTGACGCCATCAGGCTCAACGGGGCGGCTTATGACCGCAACTACTTCATCCATAGCGACCTCATGGGCGGAGCCCACATAAGCTACGACATGGCTGAAAAGCCCAACTTCTCAAGAGGTTCTCAGCCACATTCTTTCCCCTACTCATTCACAAACGAACTGAAAACATCGAAATGAAACGCTGTTCCCTACTGATAGCCACCATGGCAGCCGCCGCACTGATGCCGGCGGTTGCCATGGGGGCGAATCCGGTTTTTGAAGGATGGTATGCCGACCCCGAGGGGATTATCTATGACAACCAATACTGGATTTTCCCCACTTGGAGCGATGAATACGAGCGGCAGACCTTCATCGACTGCTTCTCATCGCCCGATATGGTGGAGTGGACGCGCCACCATGCCGTTATCGACACCGCCGAAGTCAAATGGGCGCACAAATGCATGTGGGCGCCCGCAGTGCTGCGCAAAGACAGCAAATACTATCTGTTCTTCGGCGCTAATGATGTGCATGAAGGTGAGATAGGAGGCATCGGAGTCGCTGTCAGCGACAAACCTGAAGGCCCCTACCGCGACCTGATTGGCCGGCCGCTAATCAACGACATCGTAAACGGCGCACAGCCCATCGACCAATATGTATTCCTCGACGATGACGGTTCATACTACATGTATTACGGCGGATGGGGGCATTGCAACATCGTCCGCCTCAACGATGACTTCACATCGCTCGTCCCCTTCCCCGACGGGGAAATCTACAAAGAGGTCACTCCCGAAAACTATGTGGAAGGGCCGTTCATGTTCAAACGTGGCGGAAAATACTACTTCATGTGGAGCGAAGGCGGATGGGGCGGCCCGGACTATTCCGTGGCCTATGCCATATCCGACTCCCCCCTCGGGCCGTTTAACCGCCAGGCAAAGATTCTGCAACAAGACCCTGACATAGCCACCGGGGCCGGACACCATTCGGTGATGCATATTCCAGGCACTGAGGAATACTACATTGTCTACCACCGCCGCCCTGCCGGAGAAACGGCCCGCGACTTCCGGGTGACATGCATCGACCGCATGACTTTCGATGAGAACGGGCTTATCAACCCTGTGAAAATGACAATGGAAGGCCCCTCACCACGGCTGCTATCCAAACCCGCCGACTCCATAGCACAACAGACCAAATGATGAAAACATCGATTATCACCACCCTTCTGCTGGCCTCCTCAGCAATGATGTCGGCCCAACACCGCGCCGACCAACAACATCTTGACAACCCCGATTCGTTTTCGATGATTCTGCTCGGCGACCCGCAGGGCTACACGAAATACGACATTAACCAACCCCTTTTCGAGTTGCAGACCGCATGGATCGCCGACAATATCGACAACCTGAACATCAAGGCCGTGCTCTGCACAGGCGACATCGTTGAGCAGAACGACAACATAATCCGCAACCGCAACATGCTCAACCAGACCTCGCGCGAAATGTGGGAATCGGCATCGCGGTCGTTCTCGCGCCTCGACAACGTTGTGCCCTACATCATCTCCCCCGGAAACCACGAATACGGCTACCGCCATGCAGAAAACGGAAACACCCGTTTCCCAGAATATTTCCCCATAGAGCGCAACAAGAAATGGTATGACTGCGCCGTGGCCGCATTCCCCAACCGCAACGGTGCGGAATCACTCGAAAACGCTGCTTTCGAATTCCACGACCCGGCATGGGGAAACATCCTCGTGGTATGCAACGAATTCGCCCCGCGCGACGAAGTGCTCCGCTGGACCGCCGACCTGATTTCAAGCGACCGATTCCGCAATCACCGTGTTGTATATATCACCCACTCGCTGCTCAACGAGCGCACAGCCTCACGCACCGACAACGAAGGCTACGCAATCTCACCAAGCAACTGGGGGCAACAGGTGTGGGATAAACTGATCGAGCCATCCTCAAACATCGTGCTCGCCATCTGCGGACACACAGGCACTCCCGGAGATTTTGAAGACTCTGTTGCATACCGCGTCGACAAAAACACCTCAGGCCGCGACGTCCACCAGATGATGTTCAACGTGCAGGTGCTCGGCGGAGGCTGGGAAGGCAACGGTGGCGACGGATGGCTCCGAATTCTCGAATTCATGCCCGACGGACGCAGAATCAAAGTCAAAACCTACTCCCCCCTCTTCGGCATCTCCCCGACAACACGCCACCTTGCCCACCGCACCGCCCCCTGCGACCGCTTCGACATCGTAATCCCTCCCCTCAACCAATAATACCCTAAATACACGGACTTTCAAAGCACGCCGCGTATAACTAAAATGTAGAGATGCACGCTCGTGTATCCGATAAACATCTGCAATCAGATGCAGTAATTCGGATGCACGAGCGTGCATCCCTACAATCTGGAGTTCTGCAACACTCTATAAACACTATCGCATCATCACTTTCCGAAAAGCCGTTTTTCACCGCCAACGATATAAAGCCCGCTCAAGCCCGGCTCAACATCAGCAAGGCGCCCCAAACGGATGCCGTCGAGCGTGTAGACCGCGTCATCAGCTACAGCGTCAACGTCGGCCTCCACACCGGCGATTCCGCCGCTCTGAAGGTTTCTGAGCAACCTAACTGCCAGCATCGCGTATTCCGAAGCGAAGGCAAACTGATGGAAAGGCTTGGTTTTTATGTCAGACCCCCAACCGTCAATCAGGCGGATAGGCAACATGTTGCCACGGTTATGGTTTTCATAGGCATAATCCAATGTGGTCTGGAATCCCTTCAGGCCATTCTTTGCCGATGTGTTGTCGCAATATGGCTCGGCATCGACAAATGAGCGCATCAGCACATCGTTAAACCATGTGTTGAAACCCTCCGTGGCAGTGGCATCTGTCTTGAAATCATACACACCCATATCGCGCACATAACGGGCAAACACATTCAGCGACCTTTTTGAGGATGCGCTCAGATCGGTCTTGAAACGCTCCTCGCCCGTCACGCGGAAAAGCTCAGCACCACCGGAAATCATCGTACCCGTGTTATAGCTGTAGTAGTTGCCTCCGGGAGCACCGCAGTCAACATGCTGGCGGTAGCCGCGCGACACAAGGATCTTCCCGTCGGCACCCATCATATCCCAATACACTCCAGAACTGTAAAGATGCTTCTTCTGCCAATCATACACCTTACGGGCAAATTCCAGATAAAGCTCCGAGCGCAGACGCGTTTCATGCCTGACACTGTTGTTCTCATCCCTGAAATAATATTCGGTCTCCTCTCCGGTGTCCTTATAAATATCATAAAGCCATACAAGAGGCTGGATTATAGGCGCATTGCTGCACGCGTGCTTTGAGTTATAGCCCGGCCCCCATGTTATGCCGCCATATTCATTTCCGTCGCTGTCGCGCCAGCAGTCCCAGCCGTCTATCACATAGTCGGCAAGATACGTGGCAAGGTCGAGATACTCATCCTTACCTGTCATGCGCCAGGCGCGTATGAGCTCGCGGGAGAGCCACATCTGGTCGTCATAGACATTCAATATTCCGCTCACATTCGCCCCTCCGCGTGTGTTTGAGCGTGGCACTGCATACGGGCTCCATTGCTTGCTTGTAGCATACGACGGCAGCCGGTAAGTCCCCCGGTAATACTCAAGGTTATCAATCAGCACCGCCAGGCGTCCGCTGTAATAGTCCCACGTGCGATCATACAGCACCGCATCCACCTCCTTAACCATCTCAAGCGCCTCAAGCAGCGAGCAATGAGCCTCAACAGCCGCCGTCAACGGCCATATATCGGAAGGGCCGCCCGCAGTGCCGCTGACAGTGTTGTAGGTATCTGCCATATACAGGTTGTCGTCGCCCCCCTTCATCGTCTTCTCCCAACAGGCATCGATAAGATCCATCGCCCTGTTGATATTCCGCACTGCCAGGTCGGCATCGGCAACATCGGCTCCAAACGCTCCGTTTGCCATGCCGGCAGCCACAACGGTCGCCAGAAGTATTTTTTTCATCATAATGCTATTTTAAAATAGGGAGTGCACCCTTACCCCGTTCACAGAGTCCGGATGCACTCCACAAATATTGACAATCAACGTTTACTCAAAGATAATCTGGTCTTCTTCAGGCATCTGGGTATTGAGCTTGCGTTCCATAGTCATAGAACCTCTCACGTTGTAGTTGACTTCTGAGCCGAGAGAGGTCAGATAATCGGTAAACGTATAATCTATGTCATTTATAATGACCGTCCGCCTCATTATATAGCTCTGCACCTCATCATCCTGTTCCAGAATCGTGTAGGTCGCCTCTTTGTTCTCAACGAAGTTCATCTTCTCGTTTTCGCAATAAAGTTTGACCTTGCCTCTCATGCCATCGGCAGAAGTCGGCTCGAAACGGGCATAGACTTTAAAGTTTTTGCGCAGCAGACTGCTTTCGTTAAACGAGCCGGCATAGAAGAACACCGTGTTCTGGTCAACTGTATACGTCTGCACAGTTTCCATAGCGCCCGGCTCCGGATCGGTAATTCCACCCGAAACGATATAGAACCTCAGGTTACCAGCCTGGTAAACGCCAGAATAATCAGTATACGGAAGAATCCTGAGCATAGCCGTGGCATAGTTCTTGCGGGGGTTACGTTTGTAACCTGCCCCGTCAGCAACCGTAATCGGCAGCAGATAACGGTCAGACAGGTCGATGCCGCTAAGATGCAGCCTGATGTTTAGCAACGCCACATCCTGCCCCTCAGAAATATTGATAGTCGTAGGCACATCGGCATAATCCCACATATCCACATACCATAGAGCCTCACGGGTGCTGAAACGCTCCATATTCAGGATGGGCAGTGTGTCGGAATGGGCGATATTGACCGTCAGGTTATCAGGGTTCGAGGTCGAACCGCTCACTATCACCGGAAGCTGGTAGTGCGATTCACCCTCAGAGCCATAGAGGGGTTCTCCTTGGTCGTTATAGCGGGTGAACGGCACATAGACCGTGGTCACACCGACACTGCTCCCCTTCGTGTCCAAAGGAGCCTTGAAGCTGATATAGTGTTCGTATTGCTCTTCCTCCCAGTCATTGTTGCATGATGTTGCCAGTGTCATTGTGACCGCCGCCAACATGCAGAAAGAGAATATCTTTTTTGTCTTGAACATAATCTGTAATGGTATTTAGAGTAGGTTAGGAATTAATCGAAATATTTCCATCCCGGATTCTGCACGAGATTTCTGTTACGCTTGAGTTCTTCGGTCGAAATCGGCCAGAAATACATCTTGTCTGAGAACACCGTAGGCAGGTTGTAGATAGGAACAACCTTCTGGAACTCATCCTGCTGGTTTGCCGTCATAAGCACATTGCAACCATAAACAGGCTTCGACTCTTCGATGGGGGCGTCCATCCAGCGGCGCAAGTCATAATAGCGTTTGCCTTCGCCGAGAAGCTCAATCATACGCTCACGTTTGATTTTGGCGCGAAGCACTGACTGGTCGTTATATTCAGCTTGTGAATAGTCGGGCACACCTGCACGAATACGTACCGGGCGGATTCCCCGCTGTATTTCGCTGATGTTACGCCCTATGGAATAAGTTTCCGAACCGTTCCAGGAAGGAATTGAATAGTTACCTGTCAGCTCATTGAGGGCTTCAGCATAAAGCAGCAGAATGTCTGCATAGCGGATGGCGGGCTCCCATTTCCGACGGATATTGTCGTAATCTCTACCGTCGCGCAGTTTGCGCCAGTCGCTCGGATGAACCCATTTTTTGCAGCCGATACCGGTGCGCAGATAATATGCGCTGTTGGTATAACCGTTGTTCTGGACCTCTTTGTTATCGCCTGAGCCGGATGTGGTTGTGCCGCGCCAATAATAAACCTGCATGTAATGCGTGCTCTTGTCGG
Source organism: Bacteroidales bacterium (assembly GCA_910575545.1). Taxonomy (GTDB): domain Bacteria; phylum Bacteroidota; class Bacteroidia; order Bacteroidales; family Muribaculaceae; genus UBA7173. Next base: position 84,771 of record CAJTFH010000005.1, on the reverse strand, counting down.
GGTCGGCATTCCACCAGTATGAACCGTTGAAAGCCACACAGGCATAGAAGCGTGGTTCGCGGTCGGCATACTGCATCGATACGCCCTGACCCAAAGGAGGATATTTAGTGTAGGGGTATTCACCGCGTGCGTTGGTTGTCCACCCTTTGTGGCGTTCCGAACCGTCACCACCGTTGCTCTCACTGTCTTTGCCCGACACGTCACTGCCATCTTTCATATAATAAGCATCTACCATCTTCTGCGTAAGCCCATGGCAGTTGAACCCGTTGAGCGAATTAGGCATCTGGTGTGTTACAAAAGCGTCGAGACTCGTGTGAGGGTCATTACCTACATTATATCCACGGCTGAAGATAATCTCCGGATTGCTCAGGTCTGCAACTCCGTTGAAGAAATCACGGTAAGAGAGATACGGGTCGATATCCGCATAGCCTTCCGGCCAGGGTTTTTCAGAAAAATCGTTGTCTTTAAACGGAGTTATGGTCTTGGGATAACCTGTAGTCTTATTATCAACAGTGTTCACACCAACATGGAACAGTTCATATTGCGCGGGGCATTCAATGACGTCGCGGCACGCTGCAGCGGCACGCGCCCATTTCTTCTCGTCGTAGTTCAGGCTCAGAAGCGGTTTGCCGTCTTTGTTGACAAATGATTTGGCAAAACCGTCTGACACTCCGCCGGGGTGGCTACCATTGGCAAGCTGGCCGTTGGCCAAGGGGCTGGCAGCATAGATATATGCAAGAGCACGTGTGGCAAGGGCAGCACCGCGTGTGGGGCGGATAATGTTCTCTGCGCTTGTATTGCCTATGTGGCGGCTCCAGTTCTGCAACTCTTTGCAAGCCTGCACCATCTCGGAACCGATGAATTCGGCGCACTCCTCATATGTGCTTCGGGGAATAGAGAGTTCCCTGTAATCGAGTGTGTAATCCGCACCTTCATCAGGCAAAATGGGCACTGGGCCATATCTGCGGAGAAGCAGCCAGTAATAGTATGCACGCACGAAACGGGCCTGCCCCTTCATGTCGAGGCGTTCCTCCTCGGTCAGCTTATAGTTACGGTCGATATTATGGATGAACACCGATGCCTGGTAAATGCCACGGTAGGCGCTTGTCCAGGCGTTAGAGCCAAAATTCTCATCATAGTCACCCTGTTTGAACGAAGTATAGGCATCGACCGTGCTCCACTTGTTATCGTAGGCGATATCGCGGTCGCCGAAATACATGTCATCGGCGAAACAGTGCAAACCTACGCCGCCCTGCTCTTTAGTTATGACATCGGCAAGGTCGGTCTTCAGATATGAGAATGCCTGGGAAAGCCAGCCATTTGTCTGGTTGATATCTGTGAATACCGACTCGATTGTGCGCCGGTCGTCAAAATATTTGTCGGCAGAGAGAGTATCCTCACACGAGGTCAGCAGAGCCGACGCACTTGAAAGGAGTGCCAACATTGACATTGCTATATATTTTTTCATGATAGTCTACTTGTTAAAGTTAAAGGTTGACTTGCAATCCTACAGTGATTGATTTCGTGAGAGGATATTTTTCGCCATTATCGCTTCCCATTTCAGGATCCCAGAGTTTGAAATCCGAGAAAGTGAGCAGGTTGGCACCCTGGAGGAAGAAACGCACATTCTCAAAATGTATGCGGCTCACAAGGTCTTTAGGCAGACTGTAGCCCACTTCGAGGTTCTTCAGACGCACGTAGCTGATGTCGCGCATCCAGTATGACGACGGGCGGTAGTTATTGTGCGACGCGCCGTTTTCACAGAGCACCAGGCGCGGATAAGCGGCATTGGGGTTCTCATTTGCGGGGATGCCGAGAGTGGCGGCAGTCTCCTTGTCGACCCAGCGGTCTTCAACCATATCCGACAGAATCTGTCCGTAGCGGTCCTGGCTGAACGCCCAGACGGTTTTTCCACCGAGCAGCACACTCGACTTACCCGCTCCCTGGAAATGCACGTTGAAGTCGAAGCCTCTCCAGTTAACCGACGCACCGATACCATAGATAAGGTTAGGGGTGGTGGTGGCACCGATGGCAACAACGTCGCCGTCGTCAACAACACCGTCACCGTTGACATCCTTATACTTGATATCACCCGGCTGCACATCGCCGAACATCTGTTTGGGCGAATTACGGATATCATCATAGTCGGCAAACAGCCCCTCGGCAACAAGACCTCGTAGCTGGTTCACACGGTGACCGGTCTGAAACTGATAGGGATAAACGTTGTTTTCAACGTCATAGTCAAGAATCGTGTTCTTGCTGTAGGTCATGTTACCACGCACAGTCAGCACAACATCGCCGAAACGGTTTTCATAACGGAAATGGCCGTCGAAACCTTCTGATTTAACCGAACCTACGTTAGCCCAAGGCGACTGCTCCAGACCGAGGATACCCGGCAGGAAATTACGCCTCATATAAATACCCGTACGTTTTTCGTGGAAATAGTCGACAGTCAGAGAGAAGGTATTATGGAACATTGCCAAGTCAATACCAACGTCTTGCTTAGTTGATTCCTCCCATGTCACATTCTTCGACGCAAGAGCCGTGTAGTGCACACCATGCTGGTAGTCCGGACGCGTTGGAGTGCCGAGATTACCGAAATTATAGACAGGCTTTTTTTCATCCTTGTCGTCAACCTTATGAGTCACATAATCGATAGTATACAGATATGGGAAACGAATCTGGTTGTTTCCGTCCATAAGCCGGTCGTTACCTACTTTACCGTAAGAGTAGCGGATTTTGAACATATCGAGCCATGTCAGATTCTGCATGAATTTCTCACGCTGTATGTTCCATGCTGCCGAAGCCGCAGGGAAGAAACCGAAGCGGTGGCCGTCGGCGAAGTTCTCCGATCCGTTGTAACCGAAGTTGAAATCCACGAAGTAGCGGTAGTCCCAGTTATAGAGCACCTGACCGGCAAGCGCCATGTTCTGACGGGCCACACTATTCTTGATGTCATCGCCGATATTCTGGGTCTTGATGTCGTTGTCATAGGTAAACTTCAAGTTGGCACCTACATTGTTTTTCCCGAAATCGCGGTTATAGCTCAGCAACAGGTCGGCGAAAATACGGCGCGAACCCTCGTTGCCCGAAGCCTGGTACATATCGACCTTATCCTTGATTTTATCGAAGATAATCTCACCAGTCTCCTTGTCGCGGCCGTTGGCATACCAGCGGTCAGGCTCCTGGATATGGTTGATATAGTTGTAGTTATAAGTGTCATAGCCGAAACGTCCGGTAAACTTCAGCCCTTGTGTCACAAAACGGAGATCCTGCTCCAGCGACACGTTGTTCTGCAGGTTGTTGTTCCACTCCTGCTTGTAACCGGTCTGAGTGGTCATTACCCACGGGTTGGTGCGCAGGTTGTCACGCCCCATGTTGATCATCGGCACATAGCCGTTGCTATACATCACCGGTGTGAGGATGGCATTGTAGCCGAACAGCGAGTTCCATGTGTCGGTGTCGCCCATACCGGGAGAGTTACGCATCGACAGGTCGCCTGATGTTCCAAGACGGAGCAATGTGGTCGGGGTCAGGTCGATGTCAAGATTCAGGCGGTAGTTCCAGCGGCTGTAGTTCGCGTTGGTGTTGTATTTGTCGCGCAGAGTCTTGTCGGTCTTATACATACCCTCATCATTCACATATGAGATTGACGCATAATAACGGGCAGTGCTTCCGCCACCGCTGATATTGGCGTTGGCACGGTAGCTCATAGCACCGTCTTTCAGAATCAGGTCTTTCCAGTCAACGTTAGGATACAAATCCGGATCAAGACCGTTGCGGAAGAGTTCAAGCTCGGTGGGATTGTAATACATTCCCTTGCTGCGGGTGATGTATGCCTCGTTAAGGAGCGACGCATATGTCAGACCGTCAACAAACTCCGGAGTCTTTGTGCGGGCATTATATGATGTCTCGAACTTGGCGCTCACATTCACCTTACCGGCCTTACCATGTTTGGTGGTAATCAACACAACGCCGTTAGCACCCTTTGAACCGTAGATGGCAGTGGCAGACGCATCCTTGAGCACGGTGAACGTCTCGATATCCTCGATGTTAAGGTCGTCGATGCTCTCGCGCTCGAAACCGTCGACCAGGATATAGGCCGATGCACCGGCTCCGAAAGTGGAGATACCGCGGATCCAGAACTCCGATTTGTTCTTACCGGGCTGACCCGAGGTCTGCATCGCAATCACACCCGGCACGTTACCGGCCAATGCATTTGAAAGGTTCGATGTGCTGTAGTGCTTCATGTCGTTCATGTCGACATTTGTCACGGCACCGGTCACGGTGATTTTCTTACGCGCGCCCATACCGGTCACAACAACTTCATTGAGGGCATTGTCTTCCTCTTCAAGACGAATGGTCGTGCCCGACGGATCGATGCTCCTGATCGGCAGCTCCTGTGGTTTCATACCCACATAGGAAATCACAAGGAATTTCCCTTTCTCGGGCACATCGATGGTAAAATTACCATCGATATCGGCCGCCACGGCAACCGATGTGCCTTTTACCGACACATACGCACCTGTCAGCGGTTCATTGTCAGAGGCACTGATAACCGTACCTGTGTATTTTCTCGCCATCGCCAGCCCTGAAGTCAAGACCACGGCCGTCAAAAGCGTTATTAATCGTTCTTTCATTGTATTTTGAAGTTATTAGATTCAAGCAATTGAATTTATGGCCTGGTTATTCCTGGTTCTCTTCACCGCCGTTGTCTTCCGATGGGGAATCACCCTCATCCGGAGTGGGATTAACGGTAATCATGTCGGAACTCTCCATGCCGATTGTGCGCACGCGGCGGTTGTTATTGTCAAGAACATAGAAACGGTCGCGTTTCTCGTCATAAGCTATACCAGACACATCGCGGAAACGGGCCTGCTGGCGCAGGTCGCCGTCTTCCGTACCCCAGATATTACCGTTGGTCGACGGCGCACGCCCGGCATAAGTGCGTACAAGACCGTCAGGAGTGAGATAGCGCACACAGAAGTTCTTGTTATCGCAAAAATAATAGTCATACTCATCAGAACGACCTTCTTCCACATATTTGGGATTCTTTACAAACACACCCTGGTATGGACGGTCTACGCGGGCATTGCCACCTACTGCATCCTCCCAACCGGTTTGACCGTTTGAACCTGCAACGATATAAGGGGTGGTGAACTCTTTCTTATTCCAGTCATAATCCGTACGCAGGATATAATGGCGGTTGATGACTGTCAGATAAGCATAATCGCCTGTAGGATGTATGGTAATCTGGAACTCATACGAGGGGTCCATGATTTTGAACAGTTCGCGGAACGCGCCATCTTCCAGATAGCCTGTCCAAACCTTGGGATCTTCACCTTCAACAGTCTCGCCGCTGGTGGCGGCAAAGTAATCCTCAAGTTCCATCCGGAAAAGCTGGCCGTTTTCATAGCTGTTGAAATAAACCTCTCCGTTCTTCGGATGCACCGCCACACCGTTGCACTGCTTATAGGAAACAAGGGGCTGGCACTGCGAACCTTCGTCAAACGATCCGTCGCCTCGGCGGCTCACAATCCACACACTTGGAGATTTAAGCCCTTGGTCATTGCGGTCGGTCGACACAAGCATGTATTTGCCATCGAGCGAGAAGGCGATGTTACGCAGGCGTTTGCTTTGGAATTTCGTGGCAGACATCATACGCGACACCACCCTGTTTTCAAGGTCGAGCATGGCAATGAAGCCGTCGCCACGGTCATAGGCAATATAAAGCCGGTCGGGGAAAAGGGGATCCAATGCCATGCACCCTTCGGCACTGAAACCGGCAGCAATGTCGAATGAACCCCAGACCTCACCCTGGCTGTCGTTTTCATTCTGGTAGCCGCACAATGTGCCGACAACCTTCTTCGGTGTGTATTTAAACAACTTCTGCGCTTTGGCAGTCCTGGCGTTGCCATCCTTGTCGGTTATAGTCAGCTCAATCTCACCGGTGCAGAGCTTCCCATCGGGAGTTTCTTCCTCTTTAGAGAAAGCGCTCGCGGGGATATAAGCATAGAGTTTGTCGGCAAGAACACTGACTATCACCGCCTTCTTCCCTCCGATAGTAAGGCCGACAATGCTCTTATCGTTACCGAAGTTCTGACCTTTCACGATAATCTGCTCCTGGTAGCCGCCGCTTTCAGGAGTGAATCCGGTGATTACAACAGGTTGCGACGGGTCATAAGGGGTATTGACGTCGATTTTGTCGTCGTCGCTACATGACGCCACCAATCCTGCAACCAACATCAGACAAGCTCCGCAAAAGAACTTCCCGACTGTGTAGGTAATTGATTTAAATTTCATGGTAGGTTAAAGTTGATTAGTAATTTCTGTTTTCAATCTCGGCTTCCATGCCTGACCGGCGCCCCTGTGGATGGGGCAGCCGGTTCAAACATAAAAGTTACTGCAACAATCTTACTTTCTTACCTTATAATTATTTTGTACCTTATTTGTTATTGCTTAGTTTCTCCGCAAGCACCGGCATCCAGTGTCCTGCGATTACCGAGCGCGCCATGAATCCGGTCTTACGGCCGGTCTTGGTGTCATACCAGTCGCTGATAGGCACACGGGTCTCGGTTTCGTTAACATAGTCATAGAGAGGTGCGATGAACTTGTCGAGGGTCTTGCGGTCGGGCGACATGGCAGCCGTCCACATAACCCAGTCGCTCTTGGTGTAATCCTTGCGCGAGTCGAGGGGCAGACCGTAACGGTTCTGTTTCTTGAGATAATAGTTCACCTCTGTCTGCATGGCATTGTTGGGGAAGATTCCGGTGTTCCACAGTTTGTCCCATACCATGTTGTATTTCTGGCTCCATGTGTTTTCGCGGTCGAAAGCGAGGCGGTAGTGGAGATCGCCTTTGCTACCTTCGCGGGCATCAGCCTCCCACTTGGCGGCCATCTCTTTGGCGCGGTCGTTATATTTCTTGGCAGTGGCTTTGTCGCCCTTCATGGCCGCCATCTCGGCAAATCCGGCAACACCCATGATTGCTTTGACGGAGAGGTTGGCGTTGTGGGCCCAGTGACCGGCGAAGTCGTCGGTGCAAAGCTGGTTTTCGGGATCCTGGCCGTTTTCCGACAGATAGTCGGTCCAGGTCTGGAGAATATCCCAGTAGGGATCGGCATAGCTTGTGTTACCGTCGAGTTTGCAGCACATTGCGATAAGGGTCAGCATATTGCCGGCTTCTTCCAGAGGCATGTCACCACCGTAGACCTGGCCGTTGGCGCGGGGATACTGTCCGAGGTCATGGGCTGCGAAAGGCTTTGTCCAACGGCCCGAGCGGCTATAGTCGAGGATAGAGGTCATCATGGCCTTCTGGAGCTCGGGGTTGTAGCAAAGGAAGAGGGGCGCTTCGGGATATGTCAGGTCAACAGTGTTCACACATCCGTTAGAATCGTTCTCTTTCGAAAAGAAAAGCAGTTTGCCCTCATCATCCTGGAAGAGCTTGTGGGCTGCAATCACATGGCGGTATGAACCCGAAAGGAGTTCGGCATATTTCTTGCCGCCTACTGCCATGGCATCGTCATAAATCATCTTGTCGAGGGCGCGGCAGCGGTTCATAATCGAGCTGTAAGAGCCGTTGAGATTATTGAACATATCAAAGATGCTCACCTGGCCGTTGTGAGCCCAATAGCCTTTGTAGCGCTTGTAGAAGTATTCGATATCCCACACTTCATCATAACCGATGAGGGTGTAGCTGGCAGCGTCTTTGGTTTCACCGAAATTGTGGAGATAGGCAAGCAACGGGCGTTCAACCCCCTTGGTTGCAGTCACCTCGGTTTCACTCTGAGGCAGTTTGCCGGTGTTGATGAAAGCGCTCTTGATGGCCTGGTCTGAAGCAAGGCACACCTCGCCGTTGATGGCCGGCATATAGAGGTAACCCCAGTCGATGCAGATATGGTCGCCGGTTTTGGCAAGGATAGGCTGCTCGACAGTGCCGGTTTTGAGATATTTGACCCCGTTATGCTCCTCAACCGACGAGCGTGTGGGCTGCGAAGCCTTGTTGACTGAAATAAGCGGAGATGCTGTCAGAAGCAGCTGCACGTCATGCTCTTTGCCGTCGGTAGAACGCACCTGATATGAGATGTAGTTGATGGGCGATGAAAGCAGGTCGTAATTGTCAATCAGCATCGGGGCGGTAAACACCAGGTCGAGTTCAACCGGGCCGCATCCGAAAGTATAATATGTGGAGGTCGCCATCACATCCACGCTCTTCTGAACAGCCTTTTCAGCGTTGACATTCTCTGCCGATTTGTTACGGTAGAGGCCGAAATCGGTATAGGCCCCACCGGTGGTGTTGTGGCAATGGGCTGCGATTACGTTCTTGCCCGGACGGAGAAGCTGCTTGAGGTCACCGCCAAGCTCGAGCTTAACACCGTCGCGCCAGGTCTCACCGGTTTTGGTCACGAGTGCGCCGTTGATGAACAGCTCGAAAACATCATCGTGGGAATATACTAAAAACAGGTCGCCCTTCAGGTCTTCGGGCTTCAGCTCAACTGTGCGGCGCACGTAGAGGTCGCTGTTTTCTTTATCCCATGAAGTGCGGATAAAGCTCAGGTTAGGCGATCCGAAAGCCCCCTCGGCACGTTTCCATTTTGAATCGTCGAAGTCCGGACGTTCCCAGCCGGCACCCTGTTTCTGGAAACTCACCATACCTGCCCAGGGGCCTTCGTCGGCCATCGGCACGATTGTTTCAAGAACCGTGTTTTTCACGCCCAGGAAACGGTAGGTCTTGCCGTCAACACGCAAAAGCCCTTCCAGAGGTTTTTCTTCGTTTGTCCAGTGTGTAGGTGCGCCGTCGTTAAGTTTGTCATATGGCGACCATATTGAAAAATAGGGGTCGGAAACCACCAGGGGAACCGAAGGCAGACGCAGGTCTGTCGACTGGTAAGGCTTGAAAAGCTCGGCAGTCTGCGCATTCATGGTAAAAACGGTGCATAACACCGCCGCATATTTGAACAGCTTCTTCATGTGATAATGATATATGTTTTGGTTATTATTCAATCATGGTATCATGGGGTGCGCCGGGCGGGAAAAAAGCCCTTTGAATCCGGTGGCAAAATAACCTATAATCCCGTTGAATTACCGAAAAAAACTGTTCAGATATATTGAAAAACTGTTCACCAAAGCCTGTAGCCCCGCTTTTAACACATCATCCATCCCCCGGCCGCCACATCCTGCCCCACTCCCATACGAAACACAATACCAGGCATCTTTCACTGTCAGGAAAATTTTTGAAAGTAGTTTTAATAGCATTTATTGGGGTATGTTGATTCATTTTCGTATTTTTGCAAACGCTGAAACCAAATAACACCGACATTTCTAATCCATGTCATTAAAAACATACATCTACCTTATTGCATGCGTGACACTGATTTCCTGTTCCGAGCAAGAAAAAACCACTGACCCCGGGATACTTTTCAACCAGGGGGGATATCCTTTTGCAACCGAACATGAGGGCACATATTATTACACCATGCAGACACCCGGCTGCGACTCCATCATATTATACACCTCACCCGACATTGAATCATTGACATCGGCCCGGCAGAAAATAGTATTCACGTATGCCGACCTGAACATGCACAACTTCTACTCTCCCGAACTCCACCGCATAAACGGCAAATGGTACATCTATTTCGAGGCCGACAACGGCAACTCCGACAACCATCAGCTGTTCGTGCTTGAAAACCCTTCCGAGAATCCGATGCAGGGGGAATGGACTGCCCATGGCCCTATCATCACAAACGACGAATGGAATTTCGGAATCCACCCCACATCGCTCACCGTCGGCCAAAAACAGTTCCTCTTATGGTCGGGATGGCCGAAACGGCGCCTGGAAAGCGAGACCCAATGCATTTTCATAGCCGAGATGGAAAACCCGTGGACTTTGAAATCCAGACGCGTCATGATCTCAATGCCACAATATGAATGGGAGCGGCAATGGATCAACCCCGACGGAAGCCGGTCGGCATACCCGATCTTCGTAAATGAAAACCCTCAGGCATTCATTTCGCCTGATAACCGCAATGTTGTCGTGGCATACTCGGCCAGCGGCATCTGGACGGTATTCAACACCCTGGGGCTGCTCTACGCCCCCATAGGAAGCGACCTGCTCGACCCGAAATCATGGACGAAACTGCCTGAACCCCAATTCATCCCCGACCACAACAGCGGCATATTCGGCACATCAAACGTCTCAATCGTGGCATCACACTCGAAAGACAGGCAATATCTCCTCTACCAGGCCAAACACAACGATAGCACCGGCAACATCGTCAACGACATACGCATGAAAGAAATATCATGGTCGGAGCGTGGCCTCCCGGTTTTCAGGCAACCATGAACCACATCCCTGTCAAGCTTGATTATCCATGACCGAGAAAAACGCCCAAGGCAATACCGGCCCATACGAAATGCTGCGCAACGGCGTATGGAGCAACTACATCAGGCCGGACATAGCCCGCGACCTGCTCCGGTGCGAAGAGCAATGCTTCCTGTTCAACAGCCTGCCACCATCGCAAACCGCCAAAAAGCAAGCAATAATAAAGAATCTGGTCGGAAGCATCGGCGAGAACTTCACCCTACATTCACCTTTCAGATGCGACTTCGGGTTCAACATATCCATAGGCCATAATTTCGTCGGCAACTTCAATCTGACAATCCTCGACGAGGCTCTCGTCACCATCGGCGACAATGTATTCATCGGGCCAAACGTAGGCATCTACACAATAACCCATGCCCTGAACCCCACGCAACGGAATGCCGGCATCATGGCGGCCAGGCCTGTCAGAATCGGAAGCAATGTCTGGATATGCGCCAACGCCATCATACTGCCGGGAGTGACAATCGGCGACGGCGCAGTCATAGCGGCAGGAAGTGTCGTCAGCCGCCCTGTCCCTCCGCTCACCCTTGCCGCAGGGAATCCGTGCCGCCCGATACGCCCCATAACCGACAACGACATAATCACCGACATAATCGGCTGAAAAATCCAACCTCTGCCACAACCCACATTATCATATTTTTTCATAACTTTGCACCCGCTTATCCCGAAAGGGTAGCAACGAACTGGTTCTAACGCGCTGCAGATGCGCTCCATTGTCAACCGAAAAACCGCCATGCGTTTGAGAAAACGACATGGAGGCATGTCACATACATTCATTTTAACGGAATTATACAATCACATTTTTATTCCATAGCGAAAATTAACACAAAAAGTTATGTTGAAACATTTCTCTAAACTGCTAATTTTCTCATTGTGCACCTGTGCGGCGACAACCGCACAGGCCGCTGTCGTGTCAAGCGACAGCGCCAAACAGTTGGCCGCAGATTTCTTCGCCGCCTCTGACAATGACAGATTAGCGTCTGCCGATGCATTGGAACTTGTCTACACATCAGGAACCACTGCCAGACCGCTCTATTATGTCTTTAACGCCCGCGATTCAAAAGGCTACATAATCATCTCTGCTGATGACTGCACCACCCCGGTACTGGCCTATTCGCTTGAAAACAGCTACGACACCACATCAGTGCCACAAGCCATGAAATGGCTCTTGTCGGGGCTTGAAGATGAAATAAAGGCCGCTCCGAAGCTCCAGAAGCCGGTTGAACATGCGCGCCGCCGCCAGATGGCACGCCGCGCAGGAAGCGCCACAACCCAACGGATTGAGCTGGAGACCCCGCAATGGAGCCAGGAAGCCCCCTTCAACAATGCCATACCCGGACGCCCGCTGGCCGGATGCGTCGGCACTGCCATGGCAATCATCATGAAATATCATAACTATCCCGAGCGCGGCACTGGCAGCTACAACAATGTCAGCTTTGATGTGGCCTATGACTGGGAAAACATGATGATGCACAACTACCGGAACGGCTACACCGAAGAACAGGCCGATGCAGTGGCCACACTGGTCTATCATGCTGCAGCATCTGTCGGGACACAGTTCGGCTACTCAGGCTCAAGCGCATATGAAGCCCGTGTGCCGGCAGCTTTAGTCAACTATTTCGGATATGACCCCGGAGTCTCTTTCAAAAAACGCTCCGAAACCGCAAACCAGGCCCAGTTCGACCAAATCGTCGCAAATGAAATCGAAGCCGGGCGGCCGGTGCTCTACTGCGGACAGGATGTTACCGTCGGACACGCTTTTGTTGTCGACGGCTTCGACCCCGCCAACAACATGATACGCATCAACTGGGGTTGGGGAGGTGCTGCCGGCAACAACAACGGCGCATGGTATGCAAGCACAGCCTTGAACCCAACCGTCAGCCAGACCCACAGCTTCAACAACCTGACCACGATAATATATAACATCAAACCCGGAAACGGCAACAACACGTCATGGTCGCCGATACACCTGACCGCCGACGGCGGCCAGCCTGGCATGGGAAGCGACATGACAGAACTCGCCCCCGGAAAAACGTTCACAGTGCGTGCAGGAAACCTCAAAAACCTATCCTACACAAAATTCTCCGGTAAAATCGCCGTAGCACTTTTCAGCGATTCAGGAACTTTCAAAACACTGTTAAGTGCGCCGCAAGGGCTCAATCTCGACGGCATGACATATCTGTTCAACTCATTCACAGATTTCCGCAACTGCTCGCTGCCGGCAGGCATCGCCGTCGCCGAAGGTGACATGGTGCGTCTGGCCACATCTGCCGACGACGGAGCCACATGGCTCCCTGTGGCCGGTGAACTCCTAACTATCAATGAAATTCCGGCGTCACGCACTACCCCGGACTATTTTGCAGTGAAATTCCCCGCCTCAGTGGCAGGAGTCACCCTTTCCGGCGACAATAAAGTTATACGCGGATGGAACTATTCTTTCAGTGCGACACCGGCCGACCCGGCGCAGGATGTGGTGACCGTCAAAGCCAACGGAATCCTGCTGCAACCGGCGGCCAACACCTATAACTACTCCATCGGCAATGTAAAAGAAGACCAGAACATAACCGTATTGGTGCAGAAAGCCTCTGAGGTGAAGGAAAAACGCAGCATATGGGTAGAGGAAGCCGGACAGCTCTCCAGCCTCATCCCCGAAAGCGAACACGCCTCCATCAAAGACCTCACTCTGTTCGGAACAATCGATGCCCGCGACTTCGACTTCATGCGCAACAACATGAACCTCTCGCGACTCGACATCTCTGCCGTATATATCGCTGCAAACGGGGCCAATCCCGCCAATGCCATACCACGCTCGGCATTCCAGGGGAAAAGCAACCTTAAAACCGTGCTGTTGCCCAACAACATAACCTGCCTCAAGAACTCCGCCTTCCGCCAGTGTGGAATAACCGAAATATCGATACCCGCAAGCGTGTCGACATATGAATACAACGTGTTCCTGGGCTGTAGCGCATTGCGCGACATATGGGTGGCCCGCAACAAAGTGGAGTTCATAAACTGGTGTGTGCTCAACGGGTGTAACTACAGCGCCCTTACCCTCCATGCGCCCAACGAAAGCCTGATAAACCAATACAAGGCTCATGAAAACTGGGGGAAAATCAAAAACTACGAAGTCGGCACGAAACCGGTTCAGAACGACTGCGCTTTCGCCGTGTCTGAAAACGACCTGGTGAAATTCGACAGCGAGGCCTTGACAGGACGTGTGGAAAAAGGCACTCGGGTGTCATTCACCGCAGAATATATCGCCAACAACGACAACCGCATGGAAGTCTACGCCAACGCCACCAAACTAATTCCTGAGGCAGGCGGAAAATACAACCTGACGGTAAACAACAACACCATCATACACTTCGACATAATCGAACCCGCCAAACCGAGCGGCTACGACTCGTTCTGGCAGCTGACCAACACCGGCGGCACAGTCGGTCTGATAACCGATGCCGTCAATGTGATTCCCGGGTCTGATTTCACAATCCGCGCTAACGCTCTCTATGTGCCTGATGAATACTCGTCGATGTTCTGGGCAGCCGTGCTGACCGATGCCGACAACAACATCAAGGAATTCATATCACCCGTAAGCAATTGGAACGGCATGAGCGGCGACGGCCTGAAAATGAACATAAACTGCCGTGTCAACGAATCCACTGTCAGAGAGGGCAACCTCATCCGCCTGGCCACATCTTTCAACAAAAAGACATGGGATCTCGTCAAGGGCCGCACCCCCGACGTTATCGACGCCCTACCAGCCATCAACAACCAGACCCCGGTCTACAACATCAACATACCCGAACTGCCCGACGCAAACGTGACAGGTGCGGTGGCTACCGCCGTACGTGGCCGCGACATCAATCTCAGAATCACCCCTAAAGTAAGTTCACATACCATCGACGTCGTTCTCAACGGCGACACCATCCTCACCGGAGGGAAAACCTTCAACTACTCCTTCATCGCCAAGCAGGATATGGATTTCGACGTAAAGATTATCCCGCCCGTGACATATACAGAAGCAACCGTTGTTCTGAAAGAGGGTGAACACTTCTACCTGTCAGGATATGAGGGTATCGACAACTGGGGTTCGCTCAACTACGAAATGGCTCAGAAATACCGCAACATAACCAAACTGAAGATTGTCGGAAAAATAGACTTCTACGATTTCAACTTTTTCAGGGAAAACTACTGGATTGCAGCCAATATCAGGCTTCTCGACCTGTCGGAAGCCCAGTTCGTGCGCGACCGCACCAATCAATCCGGCGGCCTTGACAACGTATTCCCCGCACGCGCGCTCTACAACCCCCAGTTGGGAGGGTGCCACGTTGAAGAAATCATCCTTCCCTCAACGCTCACCCAGTTCGACAGCGACGCCTTCAAGGGGTGCAGCCGCCTGAAAGAAATCAGACTGCCCGAAAATCTACGCTATTGGAAACGCGGAAAACTGGTATCTGCCGGAATAGTCAAGGATTTAACAAGAGGAGGCCTTCTCGACGATGTTTTCCTGGGATGCAATTCTCTTGAAACCATCTATCTTCCCTGCGCCCCCGGACCCAACGGCAACATCGGCCACTGGTATTACACCCAATCCCACGCCCTCAGAAGCGGATTCCCCGACAATAAGAAAGTAACCGTTGTAGTTCCTGAGGAACACCTTAACGCCTACCGGACCCCACGCGTCGATACCGGATACGAGGAAGAAAACTGGTCAAACGGATGGGCTGCCGGAGGCTTCAACATCGTATCTGAATACCCCGTTTACTCACTCGGATTCGATGCTTCAAGATGCTTCGTCACAGATGCCGAAATCAAAGACAACGTGTCGAGGGCAGCAGTGTTCCTTAAAGACAACATCAACCGCGAAAGCCTTGAGCGCAAACTATATATCGGTGCCAAAAGCACTATCACCGACGGACGCCCTGCCGGCATCGACACATTCGACGCAGACTGCAAAGTAAAGGTCTACGATAACGGCAAACTTATGGCTGATGATGCGGTTGCGCAAGACGGCTCGGTAACCCTCACCTACTGGAATCCAAACAAACATGCCGACAAGAGCGGAAACCACGACATCAAAGTGAAATACCTCTATGACGTCACATTCCACTGCTCTTCAGACATGTTCATGGTCGAGCCTGAAAATATCCGAAACAACCAGGAGACCCTCGGCGATGAAGCAACCGAATTCGAAACCTGGAACTACTTCAACCCCACAGCTCCAGTGCTTGAGAACGTTGCCGAAAACAGCACCGTGCGCTTCACCCTGCGCCTCACGCCCAAGACCCGCAGCCGCGTGGGTGGCATCGAAGCCAGAGTGAAAGTGGGCGACCACCAGATTGAACCCGATGAAGAGGGGTGGTTCAGCATCGACGTGACCGATGCCGCCCCCACTGTCGAGATTTTCGCCGTGCCCGTTAACGGAGCAACTCTAAACACTGAGGAAATCAATTCAATCAACACCGAAGAAGCGGTAGACATCACCGACATCGCCCTCGAAGGTGAAATTTCACCCGAAACTCTCGCCACAGTGGTTGACAACTTCGGAGCTCTTGAAAACCTCGACCTCTCAGGCATGGAGACCCCGGTGCCGGCAGGAGCATTCGAAAACAAGGAGAGCCTGACCACCGTCACACTCCCGGAAATCGAAACCATCGAGCCCAACACCTTCAAAGGTTGCACAAACCTGGCAACCGTGACTGTGCCGGAAAGCGTTTCAACCATAGGCGACGGAGCCTTCAGCGGATGCTCGTCGCTGGAATCAATCACCCTCACAGGTGTTGATGCCATCGGTGCTGATGCCTTCAACGGATGCGACAACCTCACATCGATCAACCTCAACGCCAGCACTCCAAACACTCAGGCCCGCGCGAACCGTGTGCAGCGCGCCGCCACATTCGACAATAAGGCTTTCAACGGGCTCAACCCCAACTGTCTTATAATTATCGACGAAGGCATGACTGTGCCGCAGGCACCGGCAAACTACATCGCCACCACAACGGGCATAATCACCGACACAAATGCCGATGGAGAGACATTCCAGCGCGAAGGCCGTATTTATGAAGCTGCAAGCGACATCGCACTTTGTCCGGGCTACCCCTTCGCGGTGACAAACCAATTCACCGTAAAAGGCGGAAATGCCATCAGCCTCACATGCGACCTGACATCATCGAGCCGTGGAGACTGGACATCGCTCCTGCTCCCCTTCACTCCCGACAAAGCAACCGGAGCTTCCGGCAACGAACTTACCCTGACAGTCAACGAAACCGACATTGCCGACGGAGGCAACTACATGGCAGGTTCTATCAATCCGGAAACCGGCGCCCTTGAGCTGCAGGATGCCATCACAGCCAACACCCCCTATATCGTAAGCCTTCCTTCAACCACACCCACTCAACAAGTGCGCTTCTCAGCAAATGAAGCCACGGTTGCCCCCACCCCTGAGGAAATCAGCGTTGAAGGCACGCTCTATACCCTGGCCGCCTCCTACGCAACAATGCAGGTTCCGGCAGAAACCACATATGAGCTTAACCCTGAAGGTTCGGCATTCGTTATAACCACAACCGCCGAGGATGATGCTGAAACAGCCTCCACGGTCACCGTTGCCCCATTCAGTGTTTACGCCGTAAGCAATTCCGGCAACCAGCGTTTCGACATAGTCCTCAAAAACGGCGATACAGATGGCATCGATGCCATAAACACAGGCAACAGCCATCTCTCTTTCCGCCGCGAAGGCAGCAACCTCGTCATCTATAGCGACAAAGTTATCGAAACGACCGTACATGCCATCAACGGCAGCCTCGCCGCAAAAATCTCTCTCCGCGAAGGCCGCAATGTTTTGACAGGGCTGCCCGCCGGAATCTACATCATCGCCGGCACCAAAGTGGCACTCTGACCCCACATCCGCCCTATATAACATGAAAGGCGCTGCATGATGCAGCGCCTTTCATGTTTGATTAAATTTCCGTATCTTTGCATACAAATCATAAATCCAACCCATAATTTCCCCATAACCAAAATGAAACGTATCGTATTCCTTGACTATGTGCGTGTGTTCGCCTGTTTTCTGGTGATGCTCGTCCATGCTGCTGAAAATTTCTACGGCGCCCCGGGATCAACCGACATGGCCGGCCCGATGTCATTCCTCGCCAACGAATCAGACCGCCTGTGGGTGTCGGTCTACGACGGCTTTTCACGCATGTCTGTCCCCCTGTTCATGATTGTATCCGCATTCCTGCTTGTGCCCATGAAAGAGGGGCAATCTGCATGGCAGTTCTACCGCAGACGCGCCATGCGCATACTCCCCGCCTTCTTCATCTTCATGGTGCTCTACAGCACCCTTCCGATGCTCTGGGGGCAGATAGACAGCCCCACATCAATCCGCGACCTTTCGAGAATCCTGCTCAACTTCCCGACCCTGGCGGGGCACCTGTGGTTCATGTATCCGCTGATAAGCCTCTACCTGTTCATACCCATGATCTCGCCATGGCTTGCAAAAGCCTCGGCAAAAGAAGAGCGCTTCTTCATAGGACTGTTTCTCATATCAACCTGTATGCCATGGATGAGCCGCTTCTTCGGAGAGCTGTGGGGACAATGCTTCTGGAATGAGTTCCACATGCTGTGGTATTTCTCTGGCTATCTCGGTTATCTCGTGCTCGCCCATTATATCCGGGTGCATCTCGACTGGAGCCGCAGCAAACGCCTTGTGATAGGCTCCGCATCGATGCTCATCGGTGCAGCAGTCACTATCCTGTCGTTCTACGTCCAGGCCGTTCCGGGCCAGCTGCATGTAACACCAGAGCTTGAAATCGGCTGGTCGTTCTGCACCATAAACTGCGTGCTGCTCACAGCCGGCGCTTTCCTGCTATTCACATGCATCCGGCAGACAAAGGCGCCCCGCATCGTCACCGAACTTTCCAATCTCAGCTACGGCATGTATCTGATGCACATCTTCTGGCTCGGCTTCTGGGTGGGCATCCTCAAAACCGACATGCAACTGCCGACGGTTGCCGCCATACCGGCCATAGCCGTCACAACATTCCTCAGCTGCTTCCTGACCGCCAAAGTAATCTCTTACCTGCCAGGAGGGTCATGGGTGCTCGGCAACGCAAAACCGCTCCCTGCAGCCCACCGTCAATCCGAGGCAACCGAAGCCTGAACCGCACCCGATAGGCTTACAGGCCGTCTATTCCGCTGATTTGCACCGCGAGCACACCTGATTGTAGACGCCAAAAGCACGTTTAGACGTCACAATCAGTTATGCCACGGCCATTTTGCGTTAAGTTTTTTTAAGATATTCCGACTTGTAATGAAACAGTATTAACGTTAATTTTGCGAATAGCATTTAAAATAAGTTCAATGCCTATTAACGCGAGTTCGGTATAACCTAACCATACCAATCAGTTGCGGGCCGGAAAAGAGACCTGATGCCTGCAGCCGATTTCCACATAGAATGAGGTCTCTGAAAAAACACAAAAACGGCATGAGAAACTTTTTACTTTTTGCAGGAGCCTTAATGTTGGCCGGAACAAGCATCTTGCAGGCCAGTTCGGCAGAATCCTATCCTTTCCCATCAACGGTCGGCATTGAAGATGCCATCGCAATGAAATCTGCAGTAAAGCAGACATCTTCTACCGACAATGGGAAAGATAAAGACGGAGTAATAGTGGCCCCCCAGGGTAAGACCGTGACCTACAATCGCACCGGCTATAAACATTTCTTGTTTGGCGGGATCATTGCCAACCATGATTTCTACGATGACATCCTAGGCGACATCGTTTGGGGTGACGACGGCCGCGTATACATCAAAAATTTCATAAGCGGGTATCCTACCGGAAGCTACATTGAAGGCACTTATGCAGACGGCGTGATCACTGTGGAATTCCCGCAACTTATAAAAGTAGAGCGTAACAGCGGTACAAAATACACATATTACGCCGACCGTGTGGTGCTGAAAATGATAGAAGACAGCGAAGAGCCCAATGAAGCCACATTCGTTCCCGACGAACAACGCACAGTCAAATTCACTGTAAACAGCGATGGCTCCATCGAGATGGAAAAAAGTGAAGGACAATGGATGGTCGGGCTGACTCAAGAGGATGGGCTTTGGAAGGGATACGGCGACTACGACTGCACCTATACCGTAAACAGCCAAGAACTCGTAACTGCACCAGAAAACCTTGAAACCGAAGCATATCTGTTCGTTTCCGACGGGTCTTCGCATTTTGTGAATATCGGATTCGATAACAACGATGTTTATTTCAAAGGTCTCTTTGCCAAATTCCCCGACATCTGGATAAAAGGCACCCTCGGAGAAGACAACAAAATAACCATCGAGAACGGCCAATATATCGGAATCGCGGAAGCCTTTGGCTATCCCACATATTTCATGAACGGAACATATCTTTCCAATAATAACGGTTCTTCGAGATATGCCCTTTCGTCAGAAAACGCTGTCCTCACATATGATCCTGCTGCAAAACGGATCACAACAGCTGACAACTGCGTGTTACTGGCGAACTGCTCACTCGACGAAATAGCCTATGTAGAGGTTTGGCGCAATCCGATGATACACATACAGCCGGAAAGCTATGACCTCACCCCCATGAACGTATGGTTCACCTATTGGTCGCCATGGAACGAATTAGACCAATGGTGCGGCATCCAGTTCAGACTACCGGCACTCACCGTAGACTCATACCAGCTCGATCCTGATAAGATCTACTGGCGTATGCATATCAATGACGACATATTCCTGTTCGACTGCGACGAATATCCACAATTCACAGATCTTACCGAATGGGTACCTTACAACTCTGATGGCCTGGAAATAAAGAACGGCGGCACATCCCTCCACAACGTGGTGCTCTTTAAAGAAGATACCCAGACAATAACCATACAGAGCGTTTACGTAGCCGATGACGAGCAAAAATACTACTCCGACAAGATGACCTACAACGTGAAGACTGGAGAAACCCATGCCGGCATCAATGACATTGCAATCTCTGCCGAAGATGTTGAAAGCGTGGTATACTACGACCTGCGCGGCTTGAAAACAACACCCGTAAGCAGCGGAATATACATCAAGCAGATACATTTCAAAGACGGACGTGTGTCGACATGCAAAATCGTAAAGAAATAAACTTACCGGTCTGACAATGGCCGCAAACAGCGCTGTGTCGAAATTCGACCAACGCCTTTTTTGCATCCGGATGGAGAGGGTGCTGTCAGAATGGTTCAGATGGTAGGAGCCTGAGGGTGAGGGTGAAGGGAGTTGACTAAGGTCAATGACCGAACCCGAAGCCCTCGGGCGACGACCCAGATGAGCCATTATGACACACCCTCATACTTCTAAGAGATTGACCACATAACCCCCATAAAACCATATCATGCGAAAGAATCTTTTGTATGCGCTGATAATAGCGACAGCCGGCTCCTCAGCGGCATATGCCGACAGCATCGAGTTCTCACATTCCTCAACCGGAAACGACACAGGATGGTTCGGCACAGGAAAACGGGAAACTTACGACGTGGCTATACACATGGCCGACCCGGGGCTGGCAGGCTACAGGATAACCGGCATAAAAGTCCCGTTCAGGGAGACCGCCAACGTTTCCGGACTTACCGGCTGGCTTTCATCAGAGCTCAAGCTCGTCAAGGATGAAAACGACTGGAAAATCAATATGCCTGACATCACTTCAGCTGAAATGGAGTATGCCGACGGATGGGTCACAACCAAGTTCGACCCGCCCTACGAACTCACTAAAGAAGGGGTATATGCCGGTTACACGTTCACAGTCAACGACGTCATAAACGATAAAGCGCTCAAGACACCCGTAGCGGTTACCAATGGCTCCGACCCTGACGCCCTATTCATCCGCACAAACCGGACATACACGGCATGGAGTGAACAATCCGCAGCCCTGATGAAAAAATCATGTATTGTAGTGCTGCTCGAAGGGGAGTCGCCACGCAATTCCGTAGGCCTGAGAATCGGCCAGACTCATTACCTCAAAGCCGGAGAACCATCGGTCAGCATACCTGTGAGCCTTGTAATGCACGGCACCGACCCGCTTGAACATGTCACATTCTCCTACGAAATATCCAGCCCCGAAGGCATTGCAGCCTCAGGAGAAACAACCGCAACGTTAGACACCCCCGTAGCCCTGCCGCTGGGGAAATCGCACTCAATCGACATCAGCCTGCCGGCATCGATCGGAAAAGGCACATACACACTCCGGCTTGAGGCGACCAAAGCAAACACGGCAACCAACGAAGACATAAGCCGCACCGCATCTTGCACACTCGTGATGCTCAGCGACGTCCCCGTCCATAGGCCTTTGACCGAAGAATACACCGGCACCTGGTGTGGCAACTGCCCCCGTGGATACGCATCAATGGAACACATGGCGCATAAATATCCCGGAGAATTCATATCTATCGCCTACCATTGCAACGACGACATGCAATGCGTAAGGGCATTTCCGTCGGCAGTATCGGGATATCCGGTAGCCTATATAGACCGCACTACCAAAATGGACCCATATTTCGGCACCACCGGCGACTACGACGAAAGCTACGGGTTTGAGGCTGACTGGCTTAAAGCCAGAGCCAGGTTCACCCCCATAGCAGTCGATGTTTCAGCGGCATTCGACGAATCAGATCCCGACTTGATAACCGTAACGAGCCATGCAACCCTGGTGCACGATTCCGACAAGCAATACAGCCTTGCCTATGCCCTGCTTGCCGACGGTCTGCAAGACCCTGATTGGGCCCAACAAAACTATTTCGCAGGGTCTTCCGGCTATAAAGATCTCGAAGAGATGGATATGTTCATCAATGGCAAGACGGTAATGTCCGGATTAGCCTTCAACGATGTCATAGTGGCGCACTCCGATCTTTTAGGAGTCGCCGCAAGCATTCCTTACCCAATGGAAATAGACCGCCGGTATACCCACACCCACACATTCAGAGTGAGCGAGTGCAACAACATATCAAAACAAAAGACCAACCTGGTGCAAGACCGCAACCGGCTCCGCGTAGTGGCAATGGTCTGCGAGGCAAACGGTGTCATTGCCAACTCCGCAGCATCAAAGGTTGAAGCCGCAACCGGACTAAATCCGGCGGCAGCCGACTCAGAAGTAATATCCACGGTCTACTATGACCTTTGCGGCAACATGCAGACCAACCCGTCGCAAGGCATCTACATCCGCGCCGACAGGCTTTCAAACGGAACAATGAAATTCACAAAGGTCGCAATCCCTGGCCGCGCGCAATAACACATTGACGCCACCCCACCAATCACACTGCCCGATAAACCAGACGTTATTCCAAACGCGGTTTATCGGGCATTTTAAACACACCCGCAAAAACCACCACCCCGGCCCGCACCGTCAGGCGTGGCACTCTGAAGCCCCAACCTTACGCACAAGCAGCTTGTCGATGCGGGCGCCATCCATGTCGACTATCTCAAAACTGAAACCGTTCCATTCAAAACGCTCCCCTAACAAGGGAAGCCGCCTGAGCTGCTCGAGCACCAGCCCCGCAACGGTTGTATAGTTAGCGGGGACGTAACCGTCCTCCCGGTCGAAAAACGCCAGAAAGTCATAAACCGGTGTGCGCCCGTCGACCAGCCAGCTTGTGGCGTCGGCGCGTTCCACTATGTCGGGCTGTTCGTGAGCCTCGTAAAGCGTGCCTACCAATCCTTCAAGCACATCACACAAAGTCACAATCCCCTGAAGCGAGCCATATTCGTCGCACACAAGCCCGCAACGCACATCGCGGTTGCGAAGCACCTCCAACGCGTCATACACACGCATACTCTCCGGGAAAAACACCCCCCGACGCATAACCGACGACAGGCTGAAGCCTGGCTGCCCCAACACCGGAATCAGGTCTTTCAGATCAACCACACCCAACGCCTCCTCATGATTTGATTCCAACACCGGATATGAGCTGTGATATTCTTCCGAAATGACTTTATAGACCGCCTCCGGCCCCATTGCCACATCCAGCACCGCAAGCTCCATCTTTGCCGTCATTATGGAGCTTACGCGCTGGTCGCCCATCACAAGCGCACGCTCCATAATGTCCTGCTCCACAACCTGCACCTCCCCGGCGCTTGTCCCCTCCTGGATAAGCGATTTGATTTCCTCCTCGGTCACCTTGTTGCCGTCGTTGCGCAAGTGAAGCATTCTCACAATCAGGTTGGTCGATTTCGACAGCAGCCACACCGCCGGCAGAGTGATCTTAGACAACAACGTCATCGGCCGAGCCACCATCTTAGCCACCGAATCTGCGGCACTGAGGCCGAGCCGTTTCGGCACAAGCTCTCCGACAACAATCGAAAGATATGTGACCACGATTAATATCGAAATCTTCGCCACAGCCAATGCCGGCCCTTTGGCCAGGCCGGCAGCCATAAGAACCTCCGCGAATCCATCTGCCAGAGCCGCCCCTGAAAACATACCCGTAAGAATGCCTATAAGCGTTATGCCTATCTGCACAGTCGACAGAAACCTGTCGGGATCCTCGGCCAGCGCCAAAGCCTTACGCGCAGCGCCGCTCCCCCTCTTGGCATCTGACGACAGACGCGACTTCCTGGCCGATATCAGAGCCACCTCCGACATCGAAAACACCCCATTCAACAAAATCAATAGCAAAATAACCACTATGTCACTCATACCGCTCTCATCTCATAAATAAACAGAAACACTCCCACTTATTTATATAACGCGCTGAAGACCTATATTGTTCTCTAAAAATGTGGTTTATCAGGCCTTTCACACCTAAGAGATTGCCTGATTTAAGTAAGCCGCCGATAATATAAAGTCATGGTATTCATCTTACGTAATAATTTTGAAGACTTACTTACCTGCCATAGCTTATATATCCGACAAAAAAAGTTATATTTGCATAACCCTTTGATTCATTCTGCAATGATTACAACCGGACTATTCAACACATTTCTTGCCATAATGGCGGCAACAGCCGTGGTCGTCTTTATAGCCTTGCATTTCATAACCGCCGGATACGGCATGATGTACGACCGCCGATGGGGCCCCACGGTCAGCAACCGGCTGGGGTGGGTGCTCATGGAAGCCCCTGTTTTCGTGGCCATGGGGCTGCTGTGGTGGTTCTCGTCAAGACGGTGGGAAGCCGCACCGCTGGTGATGTTCCTCATCTTCGAGATGCACTATTTCCAGCGGTCGTTCATCTTCCCGATGCTCATCCGCACCAAAGGCCGGATGCCGCTGAGCATAATACTGATGGGGGTAACTTTCAACGTGCTCAACGCTCTGATGCAAGGCGGATGGATATTATATGTCTCCCCCACTGAGCGCTATCCCGATTCGTGGCTATGGTCGCCGCAGTTCATTGCAGGCACAGCAGTCTTCCTTACCGGAATGGCAATAAATATCCACAGCGACTCGGTGATCCGCAACCTTCGGCGACCCGGCGACACCCGCCACTATATTCCCCGCCGGGGCATGTTCCGTTTCGTCTCATCGGCCAACTACTTCGGTGAGTTCGTTCAATGGATCGGCTTCGCCATACTCACATGGTCATGGGCAGGAGCCGTATTCGCCCTCTGGACCTTCGCCAACCTCGCTCCACGTGCCGTGAAAATCCACGACCGCTACGCCCGTGAGTTCGGCAACGACTTCACCCGCCTACGCCTACGCCGCCTCATCCCTTTCATCTACTGATCCGACTTACCAATAACCAAACATCCCAAAATGGCTTCCAACCTCTTCACTCCGGCCCAGATAGGCCCGGTGACACTGCGCAACCGCACAATCCGCTCAGCAGCCTTCGAAGGCATGTGTCCGGGCAACGCCCCCTCAAAGGAACTCAAAGACTACCATCTCTCTGTGGCACGAGGAGGAGTAGGCATGACAACTCTCGCCTACGCCTCAGTAACCCGCAACGGCCTTTCATTCCCGCGCCAGCTATGGATGCGGCCACAGATAATACCCGCTCTGCGCAACATCACCGACGCCATCCACGACACCGGAGCCAAAGCGTCGATCCAACTCGGCCACTGCGGCAACATGTCGCACAAATCCACCGCCGGAGAAACCCCCATATCGGCCTCAGGGCGGTTTAACATCTACTCCCCCACCCCTGTGCGACGAATGACCGAAAGCGAGATCGTGGCCATGAGCCGCTCATTCGGCGACGCAGTGCGCATGGCGCGCGACGCCGGTATGGACTGCGTTGAAATCCATGCCGGCCATGGCTACCTCATCAGCCAGTTCCTCTCGCCCTACACCAACCACCGCCGCGACAAATGGGGAGGCCCGCTCGACAACCGTATGCGGTTCATGCGCCTGTGTATGGAAGAGGTCATGAAAGCCGCCGGATCCGACCTCGGGGTGATTGTAAAAACCAACATGCGCGACGGATTCCGGGGCGGGAACGACCTAGAACAAGGGCTGATAATCGCCCGCGAACTCCAGCAGCTCGGCGCACACGCCCTGGTGCTCAGCGGCGGATTCGTCAGCAAAGCGCCGATGTATGTGATGCGCGGAGCGATGCCCATCAACACTCTGACACACTACATGGACTGCTGGTGGCTCAAATACGGAGTGAAGATGTTCGGACGGATGATGATACCCACCGTACCCTACAAAGAATGCTATTTCCTCGACGACGCACGCATCTTCCGCCGCGAACTCGACATGCCGCTGATTTATGTGGGAGGCTGCTCCACACGAGCCTCAATCGACAAAGTGCTCTCCGAAGGATTTGAATTCGTGCAGATGGCACGCGCCCTGCTAACAATGCCCGACTTCGTTGAGCGTATGCGCCTGGGCGAAACCACCCGCTCGGGATGCGACCACGTGAACTACTGCATCGGCCGCATGTATTCACGCGAAATGGCGTGCCACAAATGCATCAGCGACCTCCCGCCTGCCCTGCGCCGCGAAGTCGAGCGCCTCAAAGCCCGCAACGCATCCGCCCGATGAACCCGCTAAGAAAACTGTCAGGCCGATGGGCAATCGTCACCGGAGCCTCCTCAGGCATCGGACTTGAGTTCGCGCGCCAGCTTGCAGCCGCAGGCTGCAATATCCTGGCCGTAAGCAACCAGCCCGACAAGCTAAATGCAATAACAGCGGAACTCGCCGCAACCCACGGCATTCAGGCCATACCCCTCCCTGTCGACCTTACCGCCCCCGGTGCTGTGGCCGATGTCATGCAAGCGCTGGCAGCGCATGGCATAACACCGGCACTGCTGGTCAACAACGCCGGAATCTTCGACTTCAAAGCCGTCGAGAACCTGTCGCCGCAACGCATCGACCTCTATATCGACCTCCACATGCGCGCCGTAACCCATCTGAGCCGCAACGTGGCCATGCTCATGACCTCGTCGCGACAAAAAGGATGGATTCTCAACATGTCGTCAATGTCATGCTGGATGCCCATGCCCGGCATCGCCATGTATTCCGCCACAAAAGCCTATATCCGCGCCTTCTCGCGCGCCCTGCGCGTGGAAATGAAGCCTCGCGGCATATCTGTCACCGTGGCATGTCCCGGGGGGATAGCCACCGGCCTCTTCGGCCTTCCTCCACGCCTGCAGCGCCTCGGCGTGGCCGTCGGCGCCCTGGCCACACCGCAGAAATTCGTAAGGCACGCACTCAACCGCACCCTGCGCGGCAAACCGCAATACATCAACGGCACGCTCAACCGCCTGGCCATAGCCTTCGTAGCCTCCCTACCGGAATGGGCACGCTTACAGATAAAAACTCGGCTGCTCGACCGCTTAGACCACCCATCACCAAACACCGCAAAAAGTTAGTCAACAGAATTGGATACATACATCGTAACCGGCGCCACAGGCGGCATAGGCCGCGCAATAGCAGAGGCACTGATAGCCCGAAAAGCGCCACGCATAATCCTCGCCTGCCGCAACCTCGACCGGGCCGGGAGCATCATAAAGCAGCTCAACTCCGGAGGCGCCACACAACTCGAAGCCCTGCAGCTCGACCTCATGGACAACGCCTCTGTTGAGCGCTTCGCCCATATCATAAACTCACAATCGCGGCAGCACCCGGTCAAAGCCCTCTTTAACAACGCAGGCATCATGCCCGGCAAAGTCACCATCTCGCCCCAGGGGCACGAATCGGCCACACAGACCAACTACATCTCCACCCGCCGGCTGACCGAGCTGCTTCTCCCCGCCCTGGCCGACGGGGCGGCCATAATCTTCACCACCTCCATGACCCGGCGCATAGCCCGCTTCCGCCGCGACTGGGACCAACTCGCCATCAAACGCCACAGCCGCTTCGTAACCTACGGACGGTCAAAAAAAATGATCACCGCCTACGCCCTCGACCTCTCCCGCCGTCTCTCACCGCGCGGCATCCGCGTCAACTGCTCCGACCCGGGCATAGTCGATTCAGCCATCATCACCCTCGGCCATCCGGTCATCGACCGCCTCAGCAACCTCCTCTTCCGCCCCCTCATCTACACCCCCGCCCAAGGAGCAGCCCCCGCCATCGCCGCCCTCACATCGCCCCACACCGCCCGCATCTTCACCCTCCGCCGCTCCCGCCCCATCCCCGCCACCTACCGCCTCCCCGACTGATTCCCCAACCGATTCCCCGGCTGACTGCCCCCCAATCCCGCCAACTCTACCAACAAAATCCCGCCAACTCTACCAACGCTCAAAATAATACTCTAATTTTGTGGCAGATAGCACAAAACCTGACAAAAAACGAATACTGACCCGCAACCACAATACAACGCCACCGCTTTTCGTTAATAAGATGATATGGATAGCTCTTGCAAGGTGAAAGTGTCGGTTTTGGTGCCGGTCTACAACGTGGAGCGGTTTCTACCACGCTGTCTCGATTCGCTAATCGCGCAGACACTGCGCGACATTGAAATAGTATGCGTCAACGACGCCTCCCCCGACCGCTCCGCCGCCATACTCGCCGACTATGCCGCCCGCGACCCCCGCATCCGCATAATCACCAAGACCGCAAACGAGGGGCTTATGATGGCGCGCAAAACGGGATATACCGACGCCCGTGGAGAATACCTCTGCTTTTGCGACAGCGACGACTACATGCCGGCCGATGCCCTCGAAAGCCTTTACAGCGAAGCGCTCTCATCAGGAGCAGACATCACTGTTGGAGAGATGTATCTTGAGAATAATGCCCACCGACATGTGCTGCGGCCAAGACATCATGTGGCATCACCAGGCTCTGAACCATATCTGCGCGCGATTCTCAATTGGACTACATGCTCACTCTGCGGATCATTGTTCAAACGCTCCCTGTTCGCAGGTAAAAGCTATCACACAATGGCCAACCAGTCTTTTTCAGAAGACCGTATGCTGCTCACCCAGATATTGACGGCCAAAGAGGTCTCTGTAGCCACCATTTGCAAACCCACCTACTTCTATTGCCTGAACAATTCTTCAATAACGCGGAAGAAGCTGACAGACAATGCACTCAAAGAACAATTAAAAGCTCTGTTCTGGTGCTATGAATATGTCGAGGCCCATGCACCGGGACTGCAGCGCGATAACCGCAATTTCATAATCCGCTATCTCAGCCTGTATATCGAGAGGGGCGCTTCACGGCAAATAATCAAGCAATTCAATCCCATGGTTCCTAAACTGCTTGAATTTAATGCCATAACACAAACATGTTCCTTGCGTTTCGCTCTGCACACCAGAATGTGTCTGCATTCAAGGATATATCGTGCATGTTGCTCACATGCCCGCAATATAATCCGACGCATACAAGGGAAAGACTAAACTCCTGAAACATAACCTCCGACAAGACCATATGACGACCCGCACATCAGCCTACTCCAAAGCCATCAGAATGCTTACGGTTGCCAATATGTACCCGTCTGCCAAAGACCCCGTATATGGCACATTCGTGCGCAATTTCGTTGAAGAGATAGACCGGCTCAACACCGGAGGCACCAATGATCTTGTGGTTATAAAAGGGCGCCGTTTCAACGCCTTGTCGAAACTTGCAGCCTACATCAGTTTCTATAGCAGGCTCACTTTTCGACTGCTGTTCGGAAAATACGACCTCATCTATATCCACACAATCACATTTCCGATTCCTCCAGTCCGCATCATTGGTCTGTTCCGTAAACTGCCTTTAGTGTTCAACGTTCATGGAGATGATGTCCTTCCCTCCGGCAAGCTGAAAAAGCTACTGAAAAGAATCTCCATACCCGAAGTTCGGAAAGCCAAGATGGTAGTCAGCCCGTCAGACTATTTCAAAGGTGTGCTTTTAGATGAGATTCCGGGACTGGATCCTGCAAAAATCTTCGTTTCCCCGTCAGGAGGAATTGACGCCAAATTTTTTAGAGATCAATCCTCAATTGCAGCCTCAGACCATCAGATTCCCCTCATCGGATATGTGTCGCGCATCGATAGCGGTAAAGGATGGGACACTTTCCTTAAAGCCCTGTCGGAATTGAAATCAAAAGGTCTAAAAATCAAAGCGGTAATCGCCGGTCGCGGTGCACAGACACCCATGATGCTTCAAATGCTTTCCGACCTGCAACTCACCGATTGCGTGGATTATCTCGGCCCGGTTGCACAGGAGGAACTGCCCAAGCTATACGCCTCCTTTGATATATTCATTTTCCCCTCCATTCGTCTGAACGAAAGCCTTGGCCTTGTAGGACTTGAAGCCATGGCAGCGGGCATCCCTGTCATAGCCAGCAACATGGCAGGCCCTGCCGGATATGTAAGACACAACGTAAACGGCTATCTTTTTCAACCCGGCAACCACACTGAATTGGCCAAAGCCATATCGTTATTTCTCAATGCAACTCCTGAAGTGCAAAATGCAATGAGAACAGCGGCAGCAGAAACCGCAAAAAAATATGATTCAAAAAAAGTTGTCGAGGAGATGTATGATAAGTTATTAAGCATTACGTAACTTATAAACCCAGATTAAACTCAACTCAGAAATCTCGACACATCCGCCATAACTTTGTGCAGGTCGAATTGAGCCACCGAGGTTTGAGCTTCCTGTTTCAATTTCTCAAGGCGGTCGCGATGCATCATCAATAACTCAAGCGTATCGGCTATCTCCTCTGCACTGAATGACGTAACAATCCCGCCACCTCGTGCCAGCATCTCAGTCACACCTGACACAGGTGTTGTTACCACAGGAACCGAAAGAGCAAGAGATTCTGCAACTACCATACCAAAACCCTCGACATCAGAGGTCATGCAAAACACATCTCCCGTTTTCATAACCGGATAGGGATTCCCAACATACCCCATGAACTCCACATGGCCAGCGACATCCAAAGCTGCCGCAGTCTGTTTCAGTTTTGCCTCCAACGGGCCATTTCCTAAAATCAAGATGCGGAAATCCAATCCACGGGATTTCAAAATCCGCGCCACCTCCAACAATCGCCCCTGATTCTTCTGATAAACACATCGCCCCACATTTACAATCGTAAAACGACTGTCGTTATTTTCAACAGGAACTTCAGCGTTACAACGGATTTTCTCAACGTCAACCGGGTTATATATCACTGTGGTTTGTGCATCAGTCTTATAGACAGATTTGAATGCATCACAAGCCGACTTTGACACAAAAGCTATTCTATCCAACTTCTGATAAAACCTGCGTTCTTCATCCTCTTTAAACCAAAAGTCATACCATCTGCCATTTTTGACATCCGTATGTACCCACGACAGATTTACAGGTGATACATGCATAAACTGCTGGTGCAATTTCGCTGCAGGGCCTTCCATAAACGAAACCGTGACATCAAACTCGCGCCCCCCCAATAATTTCGATGCCCTATGGCGACGTATGCGATTCCTTATCCTATAAAAATGATTAACTAACCGCTCTTTAAATGTTGATGACGACTCGCTCAATCCCAACACCTCTATATGCGAAGGTAACGATTTCAGAAACACCCCCTCCTTATACAGCAGCAACAATGTGACATCAAACCTTTCTGCATCGAGATTGCTTAACAAGGTGGCCAACACACGTTCAGCCCCTCCGGCATTCATTGAATCATGAATAATCAGAATCTTACGCTTCATGGGTCTTGTTATTAAAATATTTTCCTACGACCTGCTTTACACCCTGCCGCTCATGACGGCTAAGCGCCAGGAAATAAACTGCGACAGGACACACGGCAACCCACACCGCCGAACTGATAACAAAAAGCCTCATAGGATCAACAACATGCCTGACTACCGGCCACAATGCCACACAGCACACGAATGTAACAACCACAATTGGGAAAAGCACTTTCTTGCCATAGTATGACACCTGCATACCGCAATAATGGCTTGTGAACCCTATCCTGATCCAAAGCGATACAAAATTAATCCCAATCAGCACTACCAACAGCCAGTATGGGGGTAAACCATGCCTGAAGGCAACATATATCAACGGAAGGCACAATATCCATAACACGCTTATAACTGACTGATAACCGGCAATCCGACCCGATGCCTGCATACTTACCCATAGCGGTCCGATTAACGAATCCAACAGACAGAAAACCACCATCAATCTGACAAATATAACCGCATCGGGAGGCAACTCCGTCAGCCATAAATTCAACACAAATTCTGTATTAACCAATATCGGCATCCCTAAAAACAGAACTGCAAAATACGATATGCGTGATATAATGGTAATCAGCCGCTTGAATGAAATGGAATCGCCCGAAGCATAACTCTTAACTATCTGCGGATTAGCAGCAATCTGCACACTGCGGGTAAACGATGCCACCGCCGTCTTTACCTGATTTGAAATCCCCATGGTGGCATTGAATCCGACCCCATAGAAGATATTGAGAATCATTGACGAACCTTGCTGATATGCTATATCAGAAATCGAAGTCAGCACATTCCACCCGGCAAACTTTCCGATTTCCTTAACCTTGGCAACGTTAGCCCGCAACGAAAACCGGATGCCGGGAAAATAATGGCGGCAATACACGATATAACTCGCATTTATCAAAAACGACACCACAATCAGCAGACCCATATACACAATCAGCTTATCCCCGCATATCAACGACAAGGCTATCACTGCCAACAGCTTCAACAATGATTCAACAATTGAATTATAGGCATAAAACGACATTCGCTCATGGGCAATAATAAGCGAATTATAAGGCACCCTGCACATTTCAACCACGACTATCAGCATTGACATATGCAACACTATCCGTGCATCAGCCATCCTGCCGGCAGGTATATCGAGTTCTGACCCCAGAAACCACATACCTCCCGTTTCTGCCAATCCGACAAACAAAATCGCTATTAAAACCACGCATACCCAACACGCTGCAAATATCTGCTGCATTCCTCGGCCGCCGGTAAGCCCGAGTTCAAAATTCATATAACGCTGGATGGCCGCTGTCAATGCACTGGTGAAAAATGACATTATAACCGTCAGGCCTGCTACAACAATAAATATGCCATAGTCGGTAATACCAAGCTGTGCCAACACCACGCGACTCGTATAAAGACTAATCGCCATCGTTATGACCATTCTCACAGCCATAAAAACCGTATTCTTGACTATCAGCTTGTCATTTGTCATAATCAAAGAACAGCCACCCTAAATAACTTCTGAATCGGAGCTTTCCTTCTGCACAATATCTTTAGACCCATACTGCAGCAACAATGGTAACAGAAATAGCATCACACAGAAATTAAAAAACCTAACCGAATCGTTATACAATAATATGATAAGCAGGCACAATGCAATCAAAAGCAGATTCCTTACAGCAAACGCATTCTTAACTTTTTTAGCAAACAAGTCATAACAGATGACTCCAAAATACCAGATTAGCCCCGCAAAGCCCAACTGCACCAATACAAAAAAAGACCATGGCCTCGAACCGCTGAGCAGCCATTCGTTATAGCTATAAAACCGTGTTTCAGAAACAATGCTACCACCCTTGAATTGTCCCACTCCTGCGCCCAGCCAAAGCCCGCCTTTGCGCTCCCTCAGTTCCGGCATTACCAATGCCAGTTTGGCCATACGGGGAATATCGACAGACCACCATTCTCGGGGATCTACTTCAATATCGCCATCCTGAACCATTATGGCCACATCCACCATATAATCCAGATCAATACCATAAAGATAATCTTCAAAAAACTCAGCCGACAACACTTCGTCGGCCTCCTGGCGGGTCAGATTCAGATACAACGACCCCAGACCGATAAACACAAGCACCGACAATGGCAGTATGTAGGTCATCCTCAACAGGAGCTTGCGGTCATATTTCAGGAGCAGCACGAAATAGGCCGCCAACAGGATGAAACTGACTTTGGTCTCATTCAGAAACGAGGGGTAAAGCAGAAAGATATATTTCCAGTTCCTTCGCAGGCTGCCGAAATAGTCCGACGAATCCCAATTGCGGGTAATAAGGAAGAACGACACCAGATATATCATCATCGACACCATTCCCGAAGCGCCTTCACCCATGGTGCCGCCGCCGTGGTCGTTGGCCCCGTAGCGGATAAACTGCTCGGTGACACAAAACGCCTGGAGCCACAGCCAGATGTTGAGCTGCTTTATCATCGAGGCTTTGAACTCGTCGGAGCGCTCATGAGTGAAGAACCACCGCAGGATAGGCACGGCGAATATCAGCCCGAAAAAGTCGCGGCTGCCATTGAGCATCGTCATCCACGATTCGCGGTTGACAATAACCGTCGAAATGATTGCCAGCAAGTAGAACGAACCGAACACCACCCAGTCGCCACGTTTGCGGAGTGTCAGCAGCCCCAATATCAAAGTGGCCACATCGCACAGCAGAAACAGGGCATTCCTGGCAGGCTCTATAAAAGGCAGCAATTCTTCTGCAACGAAACCGAAGCAGGTCTCGATCCAGAAGATTGCCAAAAACAGTCTGTAATAGAGCTTATACCGTTCAACCATGTCCGTTTCCGCGATAGATAACCGTGAGTGCGAGCCGGGAAATTACGCACTTGTTATTTTTTCTTACCTTTGCTTCCCTCTACGTGGCCGTAACCATGGCCGTAGCCGTAACCGTAACCTTTATGGGAATGCGTGCCGTTGACAACGATAGACATCTTCTTGAGACGCGCGTCGCGGTAAAGCGAATTGAAGAAGCCCACCTCTTTCATCGTTGAATAGTTGGCGCGGGTCACATAGACCGTGGCATCGCAGACGCGGTTGAGGGAGAACGTGTCGCTGACCATGCCCACCGGCGCCGAGTCAATGACAATGAAGTCATACATTCTGCGCAGCTCGGCAAAAGTGGCGTCGACCTTATCGCTGTTGAGCAGCTCCGAGGGGTTGGGCGGCACCGGGCCGGAAGTAATAACATCCATACCCTCCGCCACTGCGTTCCGACGGATAATGTCTTTCAGCTGGTAACGGTCACCGGCAATATATTCAGTGAATCCGGGAGCCGGTGGCAGCTCAAGATACTCCTGCAGTTTGGGATTGCGGATATCAAGCCCCACAAGCAGCACCCGCTTGTTGAGCAGAGCCAACGAAGAAGCAAGGTTTATTGAGATAAAAGATTTGCCTTCACCCGATATGGTTGATGTGAGCAGGATGACCTTGTCATCATTGCCGCTGAGGATAAACTGCAGGTTAGTGCGCATAAGCCTGAACAGCTCTGCAGCCGAAGTCGAGCCACCCTCCTTCACAACCAGCGCACGGCCGGAATGATCGGTACACATTTCGCCGAGCACGGGGACTGACGTAAGACGCTCCAGCTCTTCACGGGTCTCGAACTTGTTGCGCATCAGCTTCTTGACATAGAGATACAACACGCCCAAAGCGATGCCGGCCACAAACGCTATCATCAGCATCATCATACGCCCCATGCCCAAAGGTTCATTCAAGGCATAGGCCTCATCGATAATCTGCCCCTTGAACTTGGAGTTTGCGAGCATCATCGAAGTTTCCTCACGCTGCTGCAGCAGGAAGATATAAAGCTGCTCCTTGATGGTCTGCTGACGGAGGATATCACGGAACTGACGCTCCTGGGCCGGGATATTACCCAGACGCGATTCTGTCTGGCCCATCTGCGCCTTCAGGTCGCGCAGTTTTATGCTCGTCGATTCATAATTGCGGTCGATAGTCTGGAGGATATTCTTGCGCAAGGCGTCAATCTGCCCGTTGATGGTCTTCAGGGCGGCGTTTCCGCCATGGGCATCCTGCAACAGGGTTATACGTTTAAGCAGCATTTCGTTATATGCATCCAGCGCCCCGCCCTGCTTGCCTCCGTTGTTGCCCTCGGCCAAAGTCGACGGCACAAGCTCATAACGGTTTTCAGGATCCGACATGAACTCCTTAATCATCTTTATGATTTCAAGCCGGGTCTCCGTTTCAATCAGCTCCTTCTCGAATTCACCCTTCTTGGTAATCTGGTAGGTAGCCTCAGCCTCAACATCGACAATGCCGTTTGATTTCTTGAAACTCTCGATATTCGACTCTGAGCTGACCAGGTCGTCGCCCAAAAGAGCCAGACGCGAATCCACGAAGGCGAGCGTCTTGCGGTTGCGGGCGTTCTTTTCCTCCAGCCCCCTTATGTTATACTGCTCTATGATGGTGTTGAGCACATCCTTGGCATACTCAATGTCGCTGCTCTCCATCTCCAGCTCAATCACATTCGACTTGCGGCTGGCTATGTCAATGTCTACATTGCGTCCGATCTGTTCGGCGGCATCGTCATAGCCCATATATGAGATATAAGCCTTCGTTTCCTCCCCTTGCTCAAGATAAGGGGTCTTGTCGAGGGTAAACACCCCGTAAGGAGTCTTCATCACAACCGGGAACCTGCCGTTCTCAACCTCAGCTATCGTTTGCTTCCGGGCTTTGGCCGTGACATCGACATTGCCATCGTCGGCAACTTTAATCTTGAAAACCACACCCGTGCGCAACGTATCGGGAAGAGCCGCCGCGCATTTCACAACCACCGGATTATCATTATAGCAGAACTTCGATTGCATGAAGCCTGTCTTTACAACACAACGCTGGTTGAGGCCAAGCTCCTTGACGACATTTTTAAGCACCGTGTGCGAAGAAACCGCATACACCTCGTCGTCTACATTGGCACTTGATCCGAACAACGACCCCAGCCCGGCCATCGACGCTGCCGGCGACGTGTCATCCTCCTGGGAGATAATCAGGTTGGCCTTGACCAGATACTCCGAGCTATGTGTGCGGCTATAAAAAAACGCCAGGCCTACACACACAACCACGCTGATAAGAAAGACATACCATTTTTTGAAGGCCTCCCTTATCATTCCGGCGAAATCGATAGTCTCGTTATTGTCTTGAGTACGGCTCATATGTTACTTTTGCGAATAAGCGTGTGATAAATAAATAGTCTGTAAAAACATCTTCCAAAGAGCTGCCGCCATTTGAAAGCGACAGTGCAATCACTTGATTGCAAGCGCTATAACAAGTGATGCAATAACCGAGCATGCACTGACAATCGTCGAGACAATCTGCATACGGTATGAATTGTTGGTGTCGTAGCGGGCATTTGACTCGCGGGCTTTCGTGGGTGCCACCATCACAACATCGTTCTGCTGAAGATAGAAATAAGGCGACGACACCACGTCGCTTTTAGTCAGATCCAGTGTGTGGTATTCAGCCTTCCCGTCTTTCTCCCTTATGACAAGCACATTCGTGCGGTCGCCATATTCGGTCATATGTTCTGCCGATGCCAAAGCATCAAGAATCGAAAAACGCTCCGTGCTGACCTTGATTTTTGCAGGCTTGCGAACCTCGCCCACAACATCCACAGTGAAGTTCACCAGTTCCACCCTCACCAGCGGATCTTTGACCTCGCGGCTGATTCTCTCCGTCAGAGATTCAGCCAGCTGCATAGTAGTCAACCCTTCAACGTGAATCACACCGAGTTCCGGGAAATTGATGTCGCCGTTCTGGTTAACTATATATGTCTGCTGTTTGGGAGTCTGGGAAAGCAGCATGGCATCGCGGGTGCCCGGATTGCTCAAAGGCAGATTGTAAGGGGCGGTTGCCGACGGCTCTGTCGACGACACACTGATAAACAGCTCGTCTTGCGGACGCAGTTTTATCTCATAATCAGGCAGAGGTATCGACCCGTCGGCCAATCCCTGAAGGTCTTTAAACACCGCCAATGTCGGCTTTCGCATGCTGCATGATGATGATGTGACCAACAATGCCAATACACACAAGAACAGGGCTATCTTCTTCATTAATACATTAAATCTACATATGCGTTCAAAACGCCAACGCACGCAAAAAGCTCCGTGACAATGTGGTGTCCGGCAAATTGCATAAATCGGCTTCAGAATATCTAACGCCGCAACCCCGTGTTTTATTATACCCGCCTCCTCTATATGCGCCACTTTTTCCATCAGCCACAGCAACGGCCGCTCACCGAACACCCCGACCGTGGGCCATGTCAACCGGTTCCGGAAACAGGCTGACCGCCTTTGCAACCCGCGCGCCACACCCGACAAAAAGACACCGATATCCATATTCCGACAGACATTATGATTGCATACTCGAAAATTTACATTATCTTTGCAACCGTACAAACCATTTCCCGACTCAAAAAAAACACAAAACAGCAGTTTGGAATTCTCAAATCAATATTTAACATTTATACTTATGAAACCAGTCTACATCTTCACATGCGCCTTGGCGCTCCTCTCCCTCACCGCCCATGCATCACCCGCAGACGCACACCCCGAGCCATTAACCATCTCACCCCGCCATTCGGTCGCCGGAATCACCCCCGCCGGTGACACGGGAATCATCACCACCCAGCCCGAAGGCACACTCATCGACCCTCTATATTGCTCATCTGAGAAAACATATTTCATATACTCCCAAGCCCAAGCGCCCGCCTCCACATCCGACAACAACGGCTACGCAGGGAAAATGGTGCGCACAGACAAAGCCGTTTACATAAACAACCTGGTCAGCGAATTCGATAGGAATGTAAACTATTGGGTAAAAGGCGACATTGAAAGCGACGGCACCGTCACATTCAAATTTCCCCAGCACGTCCACCACAGCGACGCAACCGACATCTACATAGCCAGGCTCACCCCATCCCTGTCAGACAATGCCATAAAACTCGCCATCAATGAGGCCGACTGCGACCTCCGAATGAAATGGGACGGCGACAGGCTCGTGCAGATAATGCCCGAAAACACCGACAGCAAACTCAAATCCTACTCAGGCATCGTCGGCATGGCCAACGCCAAAGGCGAGTTTATCGGCTACGGCGAACAGGGCATCGCATACAAGATTATCGACGACAAGATTCTGACACCCCCGGCCGCGCTCAAGTCAAGCCAATACATGCTCACATACAAAAAAGGCGACAACACCCCCAAATCAACCGTGATAACAATCGGCACCGAGGGCGACAACGTCTGGTTCCAGGGGCTCAACACCTTCATCCCGGAGGCCTGGGTCAAAGGCACAATCAACGATGGCAGAATCACCATACCGACAACCTTCACAGGAGTGACACTGAACTACCTGACATATATCACCGGCCTGACCGACGACCTCAAAGCCTTCACCACAGGACTGTCAATACTTAAGACCGAAGAAGGATATGCCGCCGAAAACGTGATTTTCACAAGCATAGGCAATGAAATAATACAGCTTCACGACAACAGGATAATGTTCGACGCAGTGATGACACCCTACAACGAAGGCCCCAAGACCCCGGCCACACCCGTAATCGACGACGGAGACGAAGGCTCAGAACCCTGGACTGAAGAGGAAGGGATGGGTGCACTATGCTTCATGTTAGACCCCGTTGACACCGACGGCAACCCGCTCGACCAGTCAAAACTCTATTACAACATCTTCAGAAACGGCGAGCCCTACACACTCACAGCCGGAGACTACGGCCTCGAAAACGACATCACCGACATTCCCTACACATTTAACGGCGACTACATCTACAACATCGACGGATATATCATGTTCTTCTTCCTCCACGACATGGACACCATCGGAGTTCGCGCCCTATATAAGAATGGAGACAAAACAACCTGCTCCGAAATCGCAACCCACACCTTCAAACAAAACAGCCTGACAGCACCCACCGACGAAAACAAAATCGTCGCGGTAGAATACTTCAACCTCAACGGGCAGAAAGTGGCCGCCCCCGCCAAAGGGCTCTGCATCAAACTGACACGCTATGCCGACGGTTCCTCAACCGCCTCCAAATCAGTATGTCCGTAAAAGCCTGGCCCAAGCCGCCCAACAGGCTGGAAACGCGGGTCTGTGTGAATGCCTACGGCCGTGGGATTCACACAGACCCGCGCCATTCATCACCCCTGACAGACCACACAGCACCAACCCCTTCTACACCGTTAAAACAATTACAGAATTTTTTCCATATTTTGGAAAGGGGATGATAAAGTTTTTTCAGAAAAATTACTAACTTTGCAGTGCTCAAAATGCCCCATAGGTTTGTTATAGAGGCATAGTCTGCAAAAATGTCTGATTTTCAGCCAGTTTTTAACAGCAACTAACAATTAAACACCAATAATTTATATTTATTCATTTCCACTATGACTAAAATTGGTATTAACGGTTTCGGCCGTATCGGTCGTTTCGTTTTCCGCGCATCAACCAAGCGCGACGACATTGAAGTTGTTGCCATCAACGACCTTCTCCCCGTTGACTACATGGCATACATGCTCAAGTATGACACAATGCACGGCCGCTTCGACGGCACCGTTGAATGCGACGTTGAAAAAAACCTTCTGATCGTTAACGGCAAAACCATCCGGGTAACTGCATGCAAGAACCCCGCTGAAATCGCATGGGGCGAAGTAGGTGCTGAATACGTTGTTGAGTCAACCGGCCTTTTCCTCACAAAAGAAAAAGCACAGGCACACATCGAAGCCGGTGCCAAATATGTGGTTATGTCGGCTCCTTCTAAAGACGACACCCCAATGTTCGTTTGCGGTGTAAACGAAAAAACCTACGTTAAAGGCACACAGTTCGTTTCTAACGCTTCTTGCACCACCAACTGCCTTGCACCTATCACCAAAGTGCTCAACGACAAGTTCGGCGTTGTAGAAGGCCTCATGACAACCGTTCACTCAACCACAGCCACACAGAAAACCGTCGATGGTCCTTCGATGAAAGACTGGCGCGGCGGCCGTGCCGCTTCAGGCAACATCATCCCCTCTTCAACAGGTGCTGCCAAAGCTGTAGGTAAAGTAATCCCCGAACTCAACGGCAAGCTCACCGGCATGTCGATGCGTGTTCCCACCCTTGATGTTTCTGTTGTTGACCTCACTGTCAACCTGGCCAAACCCGCAACTTACGAAGAAATCTGCGCTGCCATGAAAGAAGCATCTGAAGGCGAACTCAAAGGCATCCTCGGCTACACCGAAGA
The DNA here is from genome assembly GCA_910575545.1 of Bacteroidales bacterium. Classification (GTDB taxonomy): domain Bacteria; phylum Bacteroidota; class Bacteroidia; order Bacteroidales; family Muribaculaceae; genus UBA7173. The sequence continues at coordinate 43,999 of CAJTFH010000005.1, read as the reverse complement.
TGCAGTGGTTTCTTCCGACTTCCTCGGCGATCCCCGCACATCGATTTTCGACGCCAAAGCCGGCATCCAGCTCACTCCGACTTTCGTGAAAGTTGTTTCTTGGTACGACAACGAAATCGGCTACTCTAACAAAGTGCTCGATCTCATCGCCCACATGAAACAGGTTAACGGCTAATCAGCCACAACCATATAAAAACATTAAAAGCTCCGCAATGCGGAGCTTTTAATGTTTTTATATACGCCGCCCCACTTCATATCCCCGCGCCACTATCGCCAACACGGAAAATCGAGAAATTGACAGAACCGTAGACACGGTGGTCAACAAAATGGGGCAACCCCGAAAAATCGAACTTCTTTGAATGCTCAATGACAAACAACGACCCCTCACGCAACAGAGCCGAATCAAGCACCATCTGCGGAATCTCTCCGAACTGGGGCAAATCATATGGAGGATCCGCAAAAACAATGTCATAAGGCTGTTTCTGGGTGGCTATAAACCTGAACACGTCGCCTCGCACAAGCAAATGTGAATCTCCGGCCTTCAGCTCAGAAGCCACTTTTCTTATGAAATTAGCCTGTGTAGCAGCCTTCTCTACAGAAGTGACACGGCTACACCCACGCGACAATAATTCAAACGACACCGCCCCGGTGCCGGCAAACAAATCAAGTGCGGTTGGCTCATCACCCTCGAAATCAACCATGTTTTCAAGCACATTAAACAGGTTCTCGCGGGCAAAATCAGTTGTTGGACGGGCTGTTATGTTAGTCGGCACATCGAAACGCCTGCGTCCGTATTTTCCTCTTATAATTCTCATCTTTTTATCATTCGCATCTTTGATGCAATATTTATCCCCCCTATCCCATGACAGTCAGAACCATCTCAAACGGTGCCGCCAACGCCTCTCGTCCGGCCCGCAACATAGCCTCAGGAAAAATCGCAGGCATAACATAGCGCACATACCTCCTCAGCACAGGAGTCACCTGCGCTCTTGTCAGCCGGTCACCCCCTATTATAATCTCATCAATGTCGGCCAGGCCCAAAGATTTCCGCGCGGCAAGAATATAATATACCGCATCCATAGGCTCTCTGAAACTGAATGAGTTGACCATCAACGGCGCACGATTGCCCAATGTGATTATATCAAGCCTTTTCCCACAGATGTTGGCCAGCGTCTTCCCATAACAACGCTGGCCGTATTTTCCACGGAAATAGCGGCATAGAGGCACCACCGGATGCTCCAGCCTCACCCCCGGAAACGTGCGGCGTAGAAAAGCGGCCACTGCAGCCGGAATCTCAAACGCCACCGACAACTCCATACAACCGATATGCGAAAACATTATTTCGCCCTCCCCATCAGGCATTCCGGCTGGGAAAAGCCTGCGGAACGCCGATACCGCTCCGTCAGAACCGGACTCGATAATATCGGGAAGCACCATAAACCTGCGTGAGCCGCAAAACACTGTAGTACGGCTGAAATCGCCCAACAGCAACGGATTGTCATATACTGCATCCTCAAGCCGTTTCAACAGCCCCTCCCTGCCGTCAGGCATGGAAATCCACTTATAGCTGATATTGCCCGGATCCAATGCACCGTCACCATGAGAGAAAACCACAACATGCAGCCCCTCATCCGACAACTCCAATACAAGCTGTCGCATCCTACGGCCGGTTATGACTTCTTTATCAGGCATGAAAAAAATAATTATGATGTCCCCCACCACCGGGCTACATTCTGTCGCGGCTGTTCCTGAGACCCAGGCGGCCACCTCCCCCACTGCTTCGGCGGCTGTTCCTTCCTGCGTTATTATATTGCGACCCGTTACCCCATGCCCCCTGGTCGTCGTAGTAATTGTCGTCGAACTCACCCTCTTCGTTGTCCTCATCGCCGCTTTGACGCTGGCGGTCTTTGTCGCGGGTCTTGGGTTTGTTCTTCTTGATATCATTAGGTTTCTGCTCATCAACCGGCAGCGCCAGAAGAGTCCATTCCTGGTCTATATCCCAGTTCTTGCGCAGATTAAGTTTCTTATTATAATAATAAACCTCCTCAGGCTGAATCTTTCCGGCAAGACTTCCCGTATCCCACTGCCCGTTGCGGTTGGCATCGACATAGGCACGTGCATAATATGCCCCGGGATCCACAAAACGGAAGGTCACCTCCCCATCGGCAACCTTCTGCACTTGCACCGGTTGGTCATTCTTCCCCAATAATTCAACTATAAAATCCACCGAATCGGGAAATTCACCTATATCCGGGAAAGAGAATGAGATATTGCCGTAATCCTCACTCTTTTTCACAGAGAACTCATGTTTGAAATCCTTGATCCACTCTCCGTAGATGCTCACCACCGACAATGAATCGGCCGTAAAACGGTAGCGCTCCCCCTCGCGCCAAGGCACAGCCAGATTAAACCGCCTGATATTGGCGCTGTCCCGTTCCAGCTTCACACCATCCACACGGTTCCACAACGTATCCACGGCAATCTCCAGACGCCATCCCAAGGAATCAATTTCAGCAACAGGCTGCCCCGCCTCAAACGTCACCGGCAGGTTTAACTCCTGTTGCGATGAAGTCAACGCCTTGAACTCCAGTAGCGTTACCGGCGGCGCCACAGTGTCTGCGTCCTCATTCTTTTTCTTCTTTTCCTTATTCCGCCTGAGCCCCTTGACAAATAATTTCAGAGTGTCGGTGGTCATCGACAGCTCATCAAGACTGTCGGTTTTGAGATAATGCGCAGCCACCATCAGAGAATCCTGGTTGACAAGCACCGTGTCCCGCAGCCAATACACAATCGAATCAAGCCCCTCACGGGCCTCTATCACCGACAGGTCGCGCAGACGCCTCCCCTGCAACGGGCCGTTGGCCACCACTATCTCAGGCAAAGAATCCATTGCCGCACCGAATTTGAATGTCACCCGACGGCGGTCGGTGCGTTCATAATCGCGCAGGTACTGGGGCTTGTAATTCTCGTTAAACCATGTCAGCAACACATCGTCGGGCAGATAGTGCCATGCCTGACGAGTCACAATCGAATCCTCCCCGGCTTGTGACCGCAAAGTGTCGGTAACAGCCATCTCTTCAACAACAGGACTGATTGTGAAGTCGGCAAAAGCAACATTTTCCGACCGGTCCCAATGCCAGTCGTGGTTACGGTCGTCAATCGCGAAGATGTGATAATTGCCCGGCTTCAGGTTGCGTATGGTGAACTGCCCGTATTGGTTGGTCTTGGCAACACGTTCCAGCGGAAGCGTTTTAACAGCCGTGTCAGAAAGGTTGCTGTAAACCCCCACAACCATACCCTGCGCCGGTTCAAGCGTCCGGGCCTCGAACACCATCCCCGACACACTCAAAGAGTCGATAGTGTTGCCCGTGGCAAAATCCATAGCGAAACCGTCAAGGATATTGCCCTCGTTTAAATCTCGGATCGCGTCAGAAAAGTCAAGCGTATATGTGGTGTTGGGCTTGAGGCTGTCGCGCAGCTCAATCGTCACCCGACGTCCGTTTGAATTTATGCTGGGATTCTGTTTCTGAGCCGGTGACACCACCAGCTTGTTAGACACATCCTCAAGTTTAATATTCTCATTAAATATAATGTCGATGCGGTTGCGGTCTATATTTGTCGAGCCTGGCATCGGGTTCGACTTAACGAATTCAGGCGGAGTCTCGTCGCGCGGCCCCCCCTCCGGACGGCCGATAGAGGCACACGCTCCAACAATCGAGGCCATAGCCCCGATTATCGTCAGTCGCATCCAGTCAGCCGCTTTCATCTGTCAACACAAAATAAAACCCTCCCCATAAATAATAAACGGTTTTGAAGTCTTTTCGTTCCTGTCAAAACCGTTTACCCATCTTCGTAGCCCGGAGCAGAATCGAACTGCTATCTAAAGTTTAGGAAACTTCTATTCTATCCGTTGAACTACCGGGCCATTATTTCAGTAATGCAAAGTTAAGCGAAAAATTCCGCACCACCAAATCCTTTATCAACTACGCTTTCACTGTCCCCAACTTCTTACTACCACCTTACGACTTCTCACTTCTTATTTCCCCTCTCCAACACCGCGAACCGGAAACGCAGCCCCGTCCGCTCGTCAACCATCGGGTCGCCCATATCGGCAATCTGCCACTCCTCCGGATCAATGGCAGGGAAAAACGTGTCTGCATCAACCGGTGTAGGCTCGTCAACCATCGTCAGATTCAACCGGTCGGCCAATCCCAACGCCTGGCGATAAATTTCGCCACCTCCGATAACAAACACCTCCTGCCCCTCACACATGGCCAAAGCCTCTTCAAGCGACCCGGCAGTCTCCGCCCCTATAGGCTTCAGCTCCGCATTACGGGTAACAACGATATTGCGCCGGTTCGGAAGCGCCCCTTTAGGCAAGGAATCAAAAGTGCGGCGCCCCATCACCACCGTATGGCCTGTTGTAAGAGCCTTGAAATGTTTCAAATCAGCCGAAACATGATAAATCAAATCACCCTTGCGCCCAATCGCCCCTTTGTCGGATGTTATAGCTGCTATTATTGTAACCATCTTTTTGTCAAAATTTAATTATCCTACACCGACACCTGCGCCTTTATGTGGGGGTGCGGGTCATAGCCTTCGAGAGAGAAATCCTCAAACCTGAAATCGAAGATGCTTTTCACATCAGGGTTCAGCACCATGCGCGGAAGCGCACGCGGTTGCCGCGACAGCTGCTCCCTGACCTGATCAAAATGGTTATTGTAGATATGCGTGTCGCCAAGGGTGTGGATAAAATCCCCCGCTCTGAGACCGCACACCTGCGCCATCATCATCGTCAGCAATGCATATGACGCAATGTTGAACGGAACCCCCAGGAATGTGTCGGCACTCCGCTGATACAACTGCAACGACAGCCTCCCCTCGGCAACATAAAACTGGAAAAACGCATGACACGGAGGCAAGTTCATATTCTTCAGATCGCCCACATTCCATGCGCTCACTATTATGCGGCGCGAGTCCGGATTATGCTTGATCGTTTCCACAGCCTCGCTGATCTGATCCACAAACGAACCGTCATAGGCCGGCCACGACCGCCACTGATAGCCATATATATGACCCAGGTCGCCATTTTCGTCGGCCCACTCATTCCAGATGCGAACCCCGTTTTCCTGGAGGTATTTCACATTCGTGTCACCTTTGAGAAACCACAGCAGCTCATGGATAATCGACTTAAGATGAAGCTTCTTGGTGGTCAGCAGCGGGAAACCATCCTCGAGATTGAATCGCATCTGATAACCGAACACACTCCTTGTGCCGGTACCGGTACGGTCTCCTTTCTGAACCCCGTTATCCATTATATGCTTCAGCAGCGACAAATATTGTTGCATCTATGTATATTATTTAAATTATTCTAATCCAATCTTCCCTCACAATGTCACGCCGCCCGACTTCCGGCTGACGGCTTATGACTTCTCACTTCCAACATCTACACTATCCCCTCAACCCATATAGCCTTATCAGGCCGTGCAGGGCAGACATGATGGCAAGCCCCGCATCCTATACACAACTCGGTTTTCACCCTGGCCTTCCTACCACGGCCACCGGCCCTGGGCACCATCTCGACAGCATCCCGGGGGCATGCGCGTTCACATTGCCCGCAACCGATGCAAGCCGGCTCCGCAACCATCGCACGGCCTATAATGAAGATATGTTTCTCTTCGACAGTCAGAGGCATCAATGCTCCCGACGGACATGCATCTGTGCATTGCGTGCAGTCATACAGGCAATATGACCGGTCATAATCCAGCACGGGGTGAAGCATATTGAGCCAACCCAGTTCATTGACCGACGGCCTCAGAACTTTCGACGGGCAACGTGCCACACAAAGCCCGCAACCTGTGCAACGCTCCAGGAATTCCGCCATAGAGCGACGTCCGGGAGGAGCTGCCGCCCGTAGCTGTGGCATCAAGCTACTGCCGTTAGCCACTGCATCAACACTCCGGCGGCCTCTTTCCACCGCACCCAGCACCGGGGTGGCAGCCACAAGCAGCCCGGCAGCCAAAAATTTGCGCCGGTCTATCCTCACCGGCCCTGCAACATCGCAAACATCAGACGCATCACCGGCCTTGACCACAGAAGCTGCCGGAGCACGGTTGACCGGCTGCATCAACGGCAAAGACAATTTCTTATGACGGAAAGTATATTTAACCGCATTGTTTTCGCAGACATCAACACAATTGAAACAGGCCACACACCGCGAGCTGTCAACAACATGGTCTGCCATATTGATGCATTCGCTTTTGCAATTATGCTCACACCGGCGGCAGTTAACACACAGATCGGTGTCAATCTCAAAATGAAACAGCGAATAACGGCTCAACACACTCAGCGTTGACCCGACCGGACACACGGTGTTGCACACAAGCCGCCCGCGACGTGCCGACACAAATCCGACTGCAGCCACCGTTGCCGCAGCTATTGCAAATGCCAGCCATGAACCGACAACCACAGGCTCGCCCGCCAGAAATTCTTTAACAGGCAGCACCAACTCCGACGCAATGCGCCCGAAAGCGCTATATGGGTCGAACAAAGTCAACAACAGCGGCAGACCGGCAACAGCCGACGCCACCACAAGCGCCACAAACGCATAACGGAACCGGTTGTTGCCAGGATGCCAATGATACGGATGCCTGCGTAGCCCGGCGCGTGTGAGCCGGCGCAGACGTCCGAAACAATCCTGCACCACCCCCATGGGGCAGAACCACGAGCAATACAACCGCCCGAACAACAACGTCGCCCCGAACCAGAACGCCAATGCCCCTCCCGCGCCTGCAAGAGCCAAAGGCACAATCTGCGCATGAGCCATCCACCCCAAAGACTCGGCCACGCTTGCACTACCGAAAGTGAAAAGCGTTGTCAAAGCAGCCAGTGAAACCACACTGACCGCCACGCGGGCGAACTTCACCGTCCGCCAGCCGCCGCGCTTTTTATGTCGTCTGCTTCCATTCATACAAATTCATCCCGGAGCCTAAATCTTGGCAAAAACAAATCACAACCCAACCCTACTGCAAATTTAATCATTTTCCCGAAATTTTCTCTAAATTTGCCTGATAGCCCCAGACAACCGCCCGGTATCAGCCAGCGAATTCCTTGGAACCCATGGCATCGGGCAACATACCATGCTGCGTTCCAGCCAGCCGTTACTCACAGCAATAACCTCTTATCTCAACTCAGAAGAATGACCTGATGTGAAAAAAAATGCGTAATTTTGCAGATGGTAAAAACCTGCAAAAGGTGATAGAATCATCTTCCATAAAACTATATGGTTTCTGTGTCTCGAGATGCAACTAACCGGAAACAAATGCTGACCATCTGCCGATGACTACACTCGACATCATAATACTCATTGTCTTTGTGGCTTCCGTTATATATGGATTCCGAAGAGGAATAATACTGCAGGCCGGGGCGCTCGGAGGGTTGCTCTTCGGAGTGATTCTGTGCAGACTGGCCGCCCCATGGCTCGCCGGACTGATTGCAGGCACCCACACCACAGGCGAAGCCCCGACATATGTCGACTCGGTCATAGCCAACATAATAATGTTCATCGCCGGATTCCTCGGGGTGAAAGCCGTGGCTCACTTTTTCAAGAATGTGACCCATGCCCTCAACCTCGGGGGGCTCGACCGAATAGCCGGAGCCCTGTTCTGCATGTTTGAGTGGATGCTCGTAATGAGCCTGTTGCTCAACCTGTGGTTGATAATAAAACCGCAGACCAGTCTCCACTCCCTCTCCACACTCGGAAACGGCCATGCCATAGAAGCAATCGTGGCATTCGCCCCGAAACTTCTCGGATATGCCCTCGGATAGACCAAACCATAATAGCACCCAAGGCGTTTCCATTATTCAGACAATATCATTAAATTATCATCCGCAAAAACAATTCATTCGCAAAGCGACATGGATAACAACACTAAAAAGCCCGGCCAGAATCAAGCGTCAGACAACGACAGCCTGCTGCGCGATGTGACCGAAAGCGACTATAAATACGGGTTCGTCACCGACATTGACACCGATATAATCCCCGTGGGGCTAAGCGAAGATGTGGTTCGCCTGATTTCGGAAAAGAAAGGGGAGCCGCAATGGCTGCTCGATTTCCGGCTGAAAGCATACCGCCACTGGCTCACCATGACACCGCCGGAATGGGGGCATCTCAACATGCCCGAAATCGATTTCCAGGCAATAAGCTACTATGCTGCGCCCGTTGCCAAAGAGGGGCCAAAGAGCCTCGACGAAGTCGACCCTGAACTTTTGAAAACCTTCGACAAGCTCGGCATACCACTCCAGGAGCAGAAACAGCTCACCGGCATGGCCGTCGATGCCGTCATGGACTCCGTGTCGGTGAAAACGACCCACCGCGAAGCCCTTGCCGAAAAAGGAATCATCTTTTGTTCGATTTCCGAGGCCGTGAAAGATTTCCCCGACCTGGTGAAAAAATATCTCGGCAGTGTGGTATCATACAAAGACAACTTCTACGCAGCCTTGAACTCGGCTGTTTTCTCCGACGGCTCGTTTGTCTACATACCCAAGGGGGTGCGTTGCCCGATGGAACTGTCGACCTATTTCCGCATAAACGCCGCCGGCACAGGCCAGTTCGAGCGCACACTCATCGTGGCCGACGACGACTCATATGTCAGCTATCTCGAAGGATGCACCGCGCCGATGCGCGACGAAAACCAGCTCCATGCCGCCATTGTGGAAATTGTGGTTGAAGACCGCGCGGAAGTGAAATATTCAACCGTGCAGAACTGGTATGCCGGTGATAAAGACGGGCGTGGAGGAATCTACAACCTCGTAACAAAACGCGGACTCTGCCGGGGCGACTATTCAAAGCTGTCGTGGACCCAGGTCGAGACCGGATCGGCCATCACATGGAAATACCCATCGTGCGTGCTACAAGGGCGCGGTTCATCAGGTGAATTCTATTCCGTAGCCGTCACCCGCAACCGCCAACAAGCCGACACCGGCACTAAAATGATACATCTCGGACCCGACACCCGCAGCACCATAGTGTCGAAAGGAATCTCGGCCGGATACAGCGAAAACTCCTACCGGGGGCTGGTCAAAGTCACCCCTGCCGCAGAAGGAGCGCGCAACCACACCCAGTGCGACTCCCTGCTGCTGGGAAGCAACTGCGGCGCCCACACGTTCCCCTACATCGACGTGATGAACCCCACGGCAGTAGTTGAACACGAAGCCACCACTTCTAAAATTTCAGAAGACCAGATTTTCTACTGCAACCAGCGGGGCATACCCACAGAAGAAGCCATCGGGTTGATTGTCAACGGATATGCAAAAGAGGTGATGAACAAACTGCCAATGGAATTCGCCGTAGAAGCCCAGCGCCTCCTCCAGCTGACCCTTGAAGGCTCCGTAGGATAACCCCAAAAGCAAGACAAACCGACAAAAAACAACGCAACATGAGCGACGAAATATTGCTGAAGGTCACCGACCTTCGCGCCAAAGTAGAAGACAAAGAGATTCTAAAAGGGATAAACCTGACAGTGCGTCCGGGCGAAGTCCACGCCATAATGGGACCCAACGGATCGGGGAAATCAACCCTTTCGAGCGTGCTGGCCGGAAATCCGGCATTCACCGTAACCGGCGGAAGCGCCGAATTCCATGGCATCGACCTGCTGGCCCTCTCTCCTGAAGACCGCAGCCACGAAGGCCTGTTCCTGTCGTTCCAGTATCCGGTGGAAATCCCCGGAGTGTCGATGGTCAACTTCATGCGCGCAGCCGTCAACGCAAAGCGGGAATATTTCAACCAGCCTCAACTCAGCGCTGGCGACTTCCTCAAACTGATGCGCCAGAAACGCGCAATTGTCGAACTCGACAATAAACTCGCTTCGCGCTCAGTCAACGAAGGCTTTTCGGGAGGAGAGAAGAAACGTAACGAGATTTTCCAGATGGCGGTGCTCGAACCGCGCCTGTCGATTCTCGATGAAACCGATTCAGGACTCGACATCGACGCCCTGCGCGTAGTGGCAGGTGGTGTGAACCAGCTTAAAACCTCGCAAAACGCCACCATTGTAATCACCCACTATCAGAGGCTGCTCGACTACATAAAGCCCGACTTCGTGCATGTGCTCTACAAAGGGCGCATCGTGCGCACCGGAGGCCCCGAACTTGCCCTGGAACTGGAAGAGAAAGGCTACGACTGGCTCAAAGACTAAGAAAGCCGGCAATCCCCACCATCAAACTTCATGGCAATGCAAAACGCCCTATACCAATATATCGAACTATACAATGCAAACCGCCCGGTTGTTGAAGCACGCTCATCTGAGCCGCTGAACCGGCTGCGCACGGCAGCGCTCGAAGCTCTGGAAACAGCAGGAAGACTCCCCGCCAAAGGGGATGAAGGGTTTGAAAAAACATCAATCAACGACATGTTCGCCCCCGATTTCGGGGTCAACATCTCCGGGGTCAACATCCCCGCCGACATCGCGTCGTCGTTCCGTTGCGGAGTTCCCAACCTCTCAACTTTGATGGGTGTGGTTGTCAACGACCGATTCACCCCCACCTCCACGCTCCTGAAAAACCTTCCGGCAGGGGTCACTATGTGTTCACTTTCCGAAGCAGCCGGGAAACATCCCGGCATAGTAGGCAAATGGTATGGCTCCGTAGCGAATCTCGACAGCCCGGGCACCGCCCTCAACACCCTGCTCGCCCAGGAAGGGGTGTTCATCCATGTGGCCCGCGGCATCAGACTGGAAAAAGCCCTGCAGCTTGTCAGCATACTGAGCGCGCCCTCCCCACTTGCAGCCTTCCGCCGCATACTTCTGGTCGCAGAAGAAGGGGCACAGGTATCCGTTTTGAAATGCGACCATACACAGGAGGGGTCTAAGCAATGCCTGTCGTCGGAGGTTGTAGAGATAGTGGCCCTAAACGGCTCGAAGGTAGAATGGTATGACATCGAAGAAAGCAACGCCGACACCTCCCGCTACTGCCAGGTCTACGTGGCCCAGCACGAAGGAGCGCAGGTCAACCTATGCGGTTCCACCCTCACCAACGGCACGACCCGCAACGAATATTCACTCGACATAAACGGCGACAACACACTCTCCCATCTCTCCGGCATGGCCATCGGCTCGGGGTCGCAACATATCGACAACAGTTCCGACCTGCGCCATAAAGCATCACGCGGACATAGCAACCAGGTGTTCAAATATGTTCTCGACGACAACGCCACAGGCGCCTTCGAGGGGAGCATTGAGGTCTGCCATGGAGCGCGTTTCGTCGAAGCATACCAGAGCAACCGCAACATCCTCGCTTCGTCAAATGCCAGAATGCACACCAAGCCACAGCTGCTCATCTATAACGACGACGTGAAATGTTCCCATGGCGCCACCACCGGACAGCTCGACTCAAAAGCGCTCTTCTACATGCAGACCCGCGGCATACCCCTCCAACAGGCGCGCCGTATGCTCATGCAGGCATTCATGGCCGACGTAATCAACACCATCGAACTCGAACCCCTGCGCGACCGTCTGCGCCACATGATAGAGCGCCGTTTCGACGGCTGCCAGTCAGGCTGCCGGGAGTGTAAATAAAAAAGTAGCAAGCCATAAGTCGTAAGTTTAAAGCCATACATCGCAACCGGAATCCCTGACATACAACGTGATTGGCCTTTCCCGACCGCTTATACCTTAAAACTTCAGACTTAGAACTTATGACTTCTCACTTCAAACTTACGACTTTCAACCCATGCCTACCTACAACGTTGAAAACCTACGCCGCGATTTCCCCATTCTGGAGCGGCAAGTCTATGGCAAACCGCTGATATACCTCGACAACACCGCCACCTCACAGACACCACGCGAAGTGGTCGAAGCCATCGAGCAGATGTATTTCGCCCATAAGGCCAATGTGCACCGGGGTGTTTTCTCCCTCTCGCAGGAATCAACAGCGATGCAGGAAGCTGCCCGCGAGAAAGTGCGTGCCCACATCAATGCCGCATCGGCATCGGAAATCATCTTCACACGGGGCACAACCGAAGCAATCAACCTTGTCGCATCAAGTTTCGGCAGCTTCTTTGAAAACGGCGATGAGATAATCCTCACCGTAATGGAGCACCATGCCAACATCGTGCCATGGCAGCTGCTCGGCACACGCAAGCGCATCACAATAAGGGTCGTGCCGATTACCCCCGACGGCTCGCTCGACCTCGACGCCTACCGCACCCTCTTCAACGAGCGCACACGCCTGGTAGCGTTCACTCATGTGTCGAATGTGCTCGGCACGGTCAACCCCGTCAAGGAGATGACCGACTACGCACACAGCCTCGGTGTGCCCGTATTGGTCGACGGCGCGCAGGCCGTCCCACACATGAAAATCGACGTCACCGACCTCGATGTCGATTTCTACGCCTTCTCCTCACACAAAATGTATGGCCCGGCCGGTGTAGGGGTGCTTTATGGCAAAGAACGGTGGCTCGAAGCCATGCCCCCCTACCAAGGGGGAGGTGAAATGATTTCCCACGTCAGCTTCAAGAAAACCACATATGCCGAACTCCCCTTCAAATTCGAGGCCGGCACCCCGGACTTCGTCGATATAGCAGCCCTCTCGACATCCATCGATTATATCAACCGCATCGGTCTCCCGGCAATCGCCTGGCATGAGCACGAACTGCTCCAGTGGACAACAGACGAAATGATGAAAATCCCCGGAATGCGCATATTCGGCACAGCCCCCGGCAAAAGTGCCGTAATCTCCTTCCTGATGGGCGACGCCCACCACTACGACACCGGGATGCTCCTTGACAAGCTCGGCATAGCCGTGCGCACAGGCCACCACTGCGCCCAGCCGCTAATGGAATCGCTCGGCATCGAAGGCACCGTGCGCGCCTCCTTCGCCCTCTACAACACCCGCGCCGAAGCCGAAGCCTTCATCGCCGCCCTCCACCGCATCGCCCCACTCCTCGGGGTGTGATTCCCCTATTCCAAACCAGACGCGCGGCCTGTGCATCTCTGACACAAAACATCCCACAAACACAACGCGGGGCGTCATTCACATGACACCCCGCGTCTCCTTCTAAATCAATTGTGATCTATTTCACAATCGTTTTCTCTATGTTGCTGCCCTGGCGGCGGATATAAAGGCCGCTTTCAGGATTATCGACACGCACACCCTGCAGGTTGAAATACTCAACCGGAGCATCGTTGCGGTTTACCTCAACCTGCTCTACACCTGTGGTGATGTCGTCGCCGACAGCGCCATTGGTTCTCACTGCCAGGAACTCCATTGTCGGAGCAACACCGCGCGAGCGCTCCGCCTCAATCTGTGCCAATGGTTTCAAGATGCCTCTGAATTCAAAATATTCATCATTAGCGGTAGCCAGATGGGGATAAAGCGTCAGCTCAACATGACGCCTTACGGCATTCATCGCCTGGGCGGTGGCAGACTCATCAGCCTCGTTCAGATAGCTGAACTTCACAGCACCGTTTTGGAACGTCATCTTGTCGAGATACTGGTCGAAATCTGTTGTTCCTTCCGGCACTTCAACATCGTCGAACTTACCTTTGATATAAACCGTCTTACCAACGGCATATTTCGTCCAGTCGGATTCTTCAGTAATATCGACAGTAGTCACCTTATAACTCTCGTCTGGACCGAGAACGATTTCATTCTTGTCGGCCACAACATAATGGGCATGTTTCTCATGATCGGCCCAGTCGATATTGGAGACATCGCCATAGAACACCCCATCTTTCACCGAAGGTACGAAGGGGATGTTTTTCAACACAGTCTCTTTCATCACCAGCTCATCGTCGTTCTTCAATCCGGCCATACCGGTCAACACGATAGTGTGACCCCTCAGGCCCTGCACATACAGCTCGTCACCGTCGAAATAGAACGGCACGAAATAGCCCTGGAAATTAACCGGATGCCCGGCGATATTCGGGCGTACGATGCGCTCCTCGATATTGAACACATCATTCAGGAACTTGGCATCAACAGGCCGCGGAGTTTCCCAACCCACGGTTATCGACTCATAGCTTCCACCCTTTGCCCCTCCCGGCTTAATATAGAAGAACCGATAATTTCCGGTCACATTCAGTGCGGGCTCGTCAGCCGACAATTCCCCGAGTTTAATTCCGGCAGGCGTTACATCGGACGTGTAGAAATCATCGGCCTTGGCAAATGCATAGTCATTCGGTTCATTGGAACCGTAAACAAGCAGTGTACTTCCTGCCGCAAGATTGGTCACGCTCAAACTTCTGACGAAACGCACAAGACCCGATTTCTTAGTTACGGCAAGACCGCTGTATTTACCAAGGTTCTTGTTCCCGAAATTGAAACCTATGCCGTTACCGCTCTTATTCGCAACAATTCCATATGTCACACCCATGTCGGCATTGTCATAGGTTTTATAGACATATGTATTCTCCGTTAATCCGAATGCATCTACGTCAAGCACATCCTCCTCAATAATCATCTCAGGATTTGTAACCTTATAAGCTCGTGCGACCACATCACTCCAATAATCCTTACCGTTGTTTGTAGCCTTCGTTGCGGCTTTCACCGTGTATGCTCCGCTGTTTGAGAATGTTAGCGGGGCAGTGTATAAGATGCCATTCCCCTGCGTGGGATTGTCGCCATTGATGGTGTAATAAGTCTCCGCACCGTTATCGGTATATGTCGGGGTAATAATCACCTGTCCGTCATTAACCGCAAGCGTTTCAGTATTATCGCTCAGCTCCGGCGCAGTCACCTCCAGCGCATCCGGGTCATTCGCCGGTTCATACTCAACAGTGAGTGCAGCTAAAAGAATGGCTCCATTTTTACTCGTTGCAGTATTTGAGTTTGCAATCTCGATGCATACGCTGGCAGCGGTAGAATTCAAGACAACCGTATACTCGGCAGGAGTAGTCTTTGCCGTTATTTGCTGTGTCTCTGACTGAAATAATACGTCCCCAGAAGCATTTTTCGTATAAACATCTAATTTAAGGCTGGCACTACCTGTATGACCGGCTTTGACTGTTATGGATTTTATATTATTGTTTGAAAAATGCGCGGTTTCAAAATAAGCCCGTTTAACAACCTTTGCAGCACTGCCTATTTGAATGGGGGCAGAAGTTCCTATATAAGACTGGTTATACCATTCAAAACCGTAAGACCACTCGACCTCATTAAACACCTTTGACATTGGTGATGTCGGAGTAGCATCAGAAGCTAAATCTTTAGCTTTAAACGTGTAAGTCCAGGTTTCAGCAGAGAGATTTACCCCCCCCATGATGCTAAAAAATGTTAACAGTGAAAAAAGTGACCGTTTCTTCATAACAGATTGATTTATTAGGTTTTATATCTTTACAATATTTAAATTACATGATAATCTGTGGCGACATATCGTTATGCTTTGGGGTTCACAAATTTACTCATTTTCATTAATCGGGCGTTCCTTTTACGCAACTATTTTTCCAAGTCGATGTTTTTTAACACCCGTTCACTATTTCACCCTGTCAGGGTTGCGGGCGATGAAGTCTTTCCAGGAGCGGGGGCCGGAGGCGGCCACGGGGCGGGAGGTCTCGTAGAAGTGGCACAGGGCGGCGGCAAGGGCGTCAGTGGCGTCGAGTTCTTTCAGGAATGAGTCGGCCGAAATCGACAGTATGCGGCGCAGCATCTCTTTCACCTGCTCTTTCGAGGCCGCACCGTTGCCAGTTATCGCCATCTTGATTTTTCGCGGTTCATATTCAGCAATCGGCACATCACGCATCAGAGCAGCGGTCATGGCAACCCCCTGGGCACGCCCTAATTTCAACATAGACTGAACGTTTTTGCCGAAAAACGGAGCCTCGATAGCCATCTCATCAGGCAGATACTGCTCGATAAGCCCAAGCACCCGCTCATGGATGCGACGCAGACGCATGTAATGGCTCTCGAACCGGTCGAGCTTAACAACCCCCATGGCAATCATCTGAGGTTTCTTGCCGTTCACCCCCAGGATGCCGTATCCCATCACATTAGTGCCCGGGTCAATCCCTATTATTATCTTTTCAAAATCCACAATACAGTAAACTACAACATCGTCATCATAATATGCTATAACACCTCCATATAGGTTGTGAAAAACATGAGGCGGTCGCCCCACCGGGCATGAAGGTCATCGCGAAGAAGCGCAGCCGTGTTGTCATGCCACCGGCTGGCTTCTTCTATCGAAGTTGCCTCAAGCTGCACGGCGATGCTTACAGTGTCAGGCTCGACCTGCGTCAGCACCTTTGCCACCCTCGACACCCCGAACACCCCGGCCTCGGCGGCAGCAGGAAGATACACCTCCCTGACCCATGTTATAAACCCGGCTTCAACCGATGTGTGAAGCACGAATGTCGTATTCAACAAATATCCCATTATATCCTGGCTCAAATATATCCTATATCAAAATATCACATCACTGCTTTCCCCCGCCGATGCGGCGACGCAGGTAGCGGGGAACGAACTTCAGATGGTTGAAAACCGTCCGTGGCCAACCGTAGTAATATTCCATTATACGGAAACGCTCCAACAACGACTTGCGGTGGTTACGCGTGGTCAGCCCCTCGTTGAGGTAATCCACAATAACCCCTGGTACATACACATTCCTTTTGGAATGCTGAAGCACCCTTATGCACCATTCATAATCGGCCGAAAAACGGTAGCCGGTGTTAAACGGCCCTGTCAGCAGCCTCAGCGCCACAAACGCCTGGTGACACACAACCATCCCATCGGCAAAACTGTCGAGGGTCAACACCTCGGGAGCTGCCAGATGCCTTTCCCCCACCCGGCGCCGTTGCGCGTCGACCAGATCAGTCTGCCCGTAAACCACCCCAGGATAGTCATTATCCATGATGGCATCAGCAATTGTCTGCAAAGTGTCAGAATCATGGAATGTGTCGCCGGCATTCAGAAACACCACATAATCGCCCTCAGCTTCAGCCAGCCCCTTGTTCATGGCATCATAAACCCCGTTATCCGGCGATGAAAGCACCGTTTTATTGGGATTGGGAAACTTCAGGGCCATCTCGACCGTACCGTCGGTCGACGCACCGTCGATAATCAGATGTTCATAATGCCGGCAACTCTGGGCTGCCACACTCTCAAGGGTAGCTTCCAGGGTCGACAGCGCATTATATGTAACCGTAACGATTGAAAATAACGGACGTCCGGCCTCATGAAATGTGGGCGTTTCTTTATTTGCCATGATAAACTGTTATAAAACCGTAGCATTCAGCACAAGCACAGAATCCCCGGTTTGAAGCAAAGTTATGCAAAAACAGCCAATAGTGCAAAACGCGCATCTCAAAAACCGAAGAAAAAGCATATTAAGAAAAAGTCAAGATTACTTCACACCCTTATCTCAACATTATTCAGTTTAAATGATTATCTTTGCATCCGGATTCAAAAAACTCAACACAACGGCATTCCGGATGCCCGGAACTCCGTGGATAACCGCCCCAGCCATGCCGGGAGGACCGGCTCAGCGGGCTGAATGGATAGAATTATTTGCAACGCTCTCACCTCTATATAATCTCGATTTTTCTGCTGTGTATGGTCACGGGGACGATTTTCTCCCGCGACGGCATTGACGCGCCCGACCGCATAACCGCGCCCGACACACTGGGCGATTCAATTCTACCGGAGATTTCCGTGGCCGCCCCTATCGAATCCATCCCGGCATCACATGCAACCCATATGGCAACGGTGGCATCAGACACCACAACCACACCCTCACGCATCAGAAGGGAGAAAGTCGACCTCGACGCCCAGGTCACATTCTCGTCGAAAGACTCGATGATCCTGATCGGGAAACAGACCACCTACATGTATGGCGAAGGGGAAGTTGACTACAACGATCTGAAACTTAATGCAGAAGAGATTCAGCTCGACCTCAACACAAGCGAAGTTTATGCCTGTGGCCGCGAAGACAGCGTGGGCGACCTCGTAGGCACTCCGGTATTCGACCAAGGGGGCACATCCTACGAGTCGAAAACCATGCGCTACAACTTCAAGACCGAAAAAGGATATATAACCGATGTTGTCACCCAACAGGGGGAGGGCTACCTCACCGGCGGCAAAACAAAGAAGACCAAAGAAGGCGACTATTACATCGAAGGCGGGCGCTACACCACCTGCGACAACCACGATGACCCGCACTTCTGGCTCCAGCTCACCCAAGGGAAAATGCGCCCCAAGAAAAACATCGTCACCGGGCCGGCCTATATGGTGCTCGCCGGGCTTCCGCTGCCACTTGCAGTGCCATTCGGCTATTTCCCCTTTTCCGATAAATACGCCTCAGGTGTAATAGTGCCCACATTCGGCGACGACTATAACCGAGGGTTCTATCTAAGCGACGGAGGTTACTACTTCGCCATCAACGACATGATTGACCTGGCTCTGACAGGGGAAATCTACACCAAAGGATCATGGGGATTGTCGGCCCAGTCTACCTACCGCAAACGCTATAAGTTCAACGGACACTTCAACATCAACTATCTAAAGACAATCTACGGAGAAAAAGGGGATCCCGACTATGCCACCGGCACTAACTTCCAGGTCATATGGAACCACTCACAAGATTCCAAGGCCAACCCCAACATGAATCTGTCGGCATCTGTAAACTTCTCCACCTCAGGCTATTCGCGCAGCAGCACTAACTCCTACTACTCATCATCGTTCACCGAAAACACAAAATCTTCGACCATAAACCTCAGCTACCGGTTCCCGAATTCAAAATGGTCGCTGTCAACCTCGCTCAACGTGTCGCAGCGCACCCAAGACTCAACCCTGTCGGTTTCGTTCCCCAACATCAATGTGAGCATGTCGCAACTCTATCCGTTCAAACGCAAACATGCCGTCGGAGCCGAGCGGTGGTATGAAAAAATACGAATGTCATATTCAGGACAGTTCCAGAACTCGCTGACAGCCAAACAAGATGAATTCTTTAAAAAATCCCTCATAAAAGACTGGCGCAACGGCATGAAACACTCCGTGCCGATTTCAGCCACATTCCCGCTGTTCACCTACTTCAACCTAACCCCATCGATAAGCCTGACCGACCGCATGTATACCCGGAAGGTGAAGCGCCAGTGGGATCCGGTGGCCTCGGCAGAAGTGGCCGACACCACATACAGCTTCTATAACGTGTGGGATTTCAACGCCTCACTGTCGCTCGACACCAAAATCTACGGTTTCTTCCAGCCGTTGCCTTTCCTCGGAGACAAAGTCAAAATGATACGCCACGTGCTGACACCCTCCGTATCGTTCTCAGGCTCGCCCGACTTCTCAAGCCCGTTTTTCGGATATTACGGCACATATTCCTATACCGACACCCAGGGGCGCACGCAACAGAAAAAATACTCCCTGTTCCCGTCAGCCCTATATGGCGTCCCCGGAGAGGGGCGCACTGGCATGGTCTCCGTATCGTTGGCCAACAACGTCGAGATGAAAGTCAAAACCGACAACGACTCCATCGGCGAAAAGAAAGTGTCGCTGATAGAAAACTTCACCATATCGCAAAGCTACAACTTTGCCGCCGACTCGCTTAACTGGAGCAATCTGAACACCTCAATACTGCTGCGCCTGACCAAACAGTTCAACCTCAACCTGTCGGCGACATGGGATGTCTACACCTACCAGCTCAACTCGGCCGGCAACCCCGTGCGCGTCAACATTCCCCGTTGGAAAGCGGGGAAAGGATGGGGACGGCTCTCTTCGACCGGAACATCGTTTTCATACACCTTCAACAACGACACCTTCAAACGCAAAAAGAAAGACACCGACCCCAATTCCTCAAACAACACCGGCAGCACACCGCCCCCAGACGACGACTGGGACGACGAAGACGATTCCTCTTCCGGCCGTAATTCAGACCACAAAGACGACGATCTGAAACTGACCCCCGAAGGATATGTGCCGTGGGAGGTGCCATGGAGCCTGAGTGTCAACTACTCTGTGAGCTACAGCTACGGCCGGTTCAATAAGAAAAAGATGGAATACGACGGCAAGATAACCCAGAATCTCAGCCTGTCGGGCAACATACGTCCAACCAAAAACTGGGAAATATCGGCCAGCGCATCATATAACTTCGACACAAAGAAAATAGCCTACATGAACCTCAACATCTCGCGCGACCTACACTGCTTCACAATGCGCGCGAGCGTGATTCCCGTAGGGCCTTACAAATCCTACAACTTCCACATATCAGTGAAATCAGCCCTACTCTCCGACCTCAAATACGACAAACGCTCCTCCCACTCCAACGGCATCGAGTGGTACTGACCCCACACACATCAGGCAACTTCATCCAAAACAATTGTCGGGGGGATGGCGTTTTAGGTAATAGATTCTGGCAGTTCTGTTGAGGGACGGAGTGCCATGAAATCATCACGTTCCGCTATTTATTTGTGTTTTTTCAAGTGAAGAAAGCCTTTGTTTACATATTCAAGTCAATCAAATGGATTCTTGTCGGCGTGGCAGGGCTGTTGCTGCTGGTTCTGCTGATGCTCTATCTCCCGCCCGTGCAGGATTTTGCCGTAGGCAAAGCCCTGGGGATGCTTAATTCCAAAGGAGATATGCACATCGGAGTCAAGAAACTACGTCTAACCTTCCCCCTCGACCTACGCATAGATTCGTTGACAATGGCAACTCCTGGAATGGAAATTGCCGCATCTCGCGCCGACGCCTCTATCGAAGTGCTACCGCTACTGAAAGGGCATGTCAACACCGGTCTTATAGGCCTACGCGACGCAGTTGTCAATATCGGCACCCCCGACTCATCGCTCTACATGCGTGCAAACCTCGCTAAGGCCGGTGTGCGAAACGCCTCAGTGGCATTCTTTTCGCAAACAATCGACATAGAACTACTGACAGCCTCACACGGCACGGTAGAGATGGCCATAACCCCCGACACCATAGCCAAGGCCGACACAGCGTCAGCCCCGGTTGAATGGCAGGTAACACTGGCCAAAGCACAGCTACGCGACATTGAATATGCGATGGAGATGCTTCCGACAATAGCATCGCTCGACTGCAAACTCCCGCTGGCCATACTGACCGACGGCAACATCTCGCTGGCTGAAAACCGCGTTGATGTCGGGGAACTGGCCATATCCGGAATCGACGCACGCTATCTCACCCCATCCGCGAAATATCTTGCCGAACACCCTGCCGACACCCTACCCCGACCGGCAGAAGCCGACACCACATCATCAACTCCCTGGACAATCAACGCCAGACGCCTCCGTATCGTAAACTCACACGCACTCTACGCCATGGAGGGGACTGTCGCCTCGGCCAACTTCGATCCGTCATATATCGAAGCATCGCAGATCAACATAGAAATAGACTCGTTCCGTAACCACGGGGCAGAGATAACCGTGCCGTTGCGCCGGTTTTCAGCACGCGAGCGTTGCGGCATAGCCCTCAACGCATCAGGCACATTCAGCATGGATTCCACATCTATCAGCGCCGAAGGCTTCTCTATAACCACCCCCGCATCAACAATCTCTCTCAACGCCATGATGGGACTTGAATCATCAAATCCCCCGTTAAGCCTAAACCTCGGGGCCGAACTGGCCATGGAAGATGTTGAGCGGCTCGTGCCGGCCGGAATAGCGCCCATGATTGCTTCAATGCCCCGTTATGTGCCGCTTAGAGTCACCGCCGATGCAACAGGGCGCATGGAAAACCTCGAAATCCGCCGCATAAGCGCCGAACTCCCGCGCCATCTAACCATCTCGATAAAAGGGGCGATTGCAGATTATTCCGACATAAACAAAGCCAGGGGCGACCTTGAAATCACAGGCGCGTTGCTCAACGGCGACTTTCTGAAACCCACACTGTTCGACGCAAAAATGCGTCGCCAAGTCAACCTGCCACCTTTGAGACTGGCAGGACAGGCCTCCGTCAACCGAGGCATAATCGACGGAAACGTCAAAGCCATAACCGGCAACGGGCTGGTTGCCCTTGATGCAATGTGGAACAACCGCCACCAGGCCTACAACATTGAACTCAACCTCAAATCATTCCCCATCCAAAGCATACTACCCCAGGCCGGAGCCCGCGACATCACCGCCGCAGTGACTCTCACAGGCGTCGGCATCGATCCCTTCTCGCCGAAAACCGAGGCGAATGCAAAAATCGACCTGACGCATGCAACATATATGGGGCGTGAATACACCGGCATAACATTAAACGCCATTGTCGGCAACGGACATGCCGACATCGACGCCCAATCAACCAACCGCGCCGCAAACTTCTCATTGCAAGCCGCCGGAAACCTTGCTGGAGAGGAATATGACTGGACATTCAACGGCAACGTGCGGAATATCGACCTGCGCGCACTGGCGCTTTCCGACACCACAGCAGACGGCTCGGTGGCACTTTCCGGCACTGCCCGCTTCCGGCCACCCCTTGCGCCGTCGCGCCGCAATCCAGGCAGGCCGATGAACATCGATGCCGACCTGCTCATATCAGATTTCTACTGGCACATGCCGGGCGATGCCGTCAACGGTTCCGGCATTTCACTCAAATTCAATGCCGCCGACTCATCGACCAGTGCCACACTGGCCAACCACGACATGAGCATGAGATTCGCCGCTCCGGTCAATCTCGACACCCTAATGGCACAATTAACCGACGCCTCCGCATTGCTGTCACGCAACATGAAGCGGCGCCGTATAGCCGTCGACTCCATCCAACAAGCCCTTCCTCCATTCTCGCTCACGATAAATGCCGGCAAAAACAATATCATAAGCAACTACCTGGCCGGACGCGACATAAGTTTTTCCACCTTCGGGATGAATCTGTCAAACGACACCATAATCAACGGAGGCATCATTGCCCGCGATATTGAATTCGGCAAGACCCGGCTCGACACCATAACCCTAAGCCTGCATCAGAAAGGGGCATACCTTCTCTATGAAGCTGCAATGAACAACCGCACCGGCACACTCGACCAGTTCGCCCATGCCGAAGCAAAAGGCTACCTCAATGCCGACCGCCTCGCCCTGCTGCTCAAACAGCAGAACCTCGAAGGGGAAACCGGCTACAGCCTCGGTCTTATGGCCTCGATGACCGACAGCACCACCGTCGGGTTGCGTTTCGTGCCTTTCCACCCCATTATCGGCTATAAAGAATGGGAAATCAACCGCGACAACTTCATCCGCTTCAACATGGCCACAAACCATCTCGACGCAAACATCAACCTGTTCAATGATGTAAGTTCGCTGAAACTCTTCACCCAGCATGTTGAGACCGATTCAGCCCATCAAGAAGACATTATCCTGCAACTCAAAGACATAAAACTGTCAGATTGGCTCGCCATCAACCCCTTTGCCCCGGCCATCACCGGCGACCTGTCGGCCGACATGCGCCTCGGATGGGAAAAGCCCGACCTTAACGGACGCGGCACAGTGACACTGGCAAATCTCACATACGGCAAAGAACGTGTAGGCGATTTCGGCCTCGACCTCAATGTCAAGACCAACACATCCGGCACAATAAGCGCCAGCACGACACTGAGCGTAAACGGTGTGAAAGCCATAACTGCAACCGGTAACCTTAACGACTCCACTGCCGCAAACCCGTTCATGCTCGACTTCAAGATGATACGGTTCCCATTGGCCGTGGCCAATCCGTTCCTACCGCCCGGCACGGCACGCCTCCACGGAATGCTCAACGGGGAGATGGATATAACAGGCGATATGTCGAACCCGGTTTTCAACGGATTCATCGACTTCGACAGCACCTCAGTCGACATAACCATGCTCGGCACACCGCTCAAATTCTCCGAAGAGCCCATACCGGTAGAGAACAATATAGCCCGCTTCGACAACTTCACACTTACCGCCCTCAACAACAACCCGTTGAAAATAAACGGAACCGTGGCCTTCGAGTCATTGTCAGACCCCCATCTTGACCTTGCATTGAAAGCCCGCAACATGCAGATTGTCGGCGCTCAGAAAACACGTAAAAGCCAGGTCTATGGCAAAGCATTCATCGACCTCGACGCTAAAGCCCGCGGTTCAATGCAGCTGCTCGACATCGACGCAGCCCTCGAGCTGCTACCAGGCTCCAATGTGACCTACGTGATGCTCGACGCCATCAGCAACATAACCTCGCGCAGCAACCAGGATATGGTGAAATTCGTCAACTTCAACGACACCGCCGCCGTTATCGAAGCCGACACAGTGGCTCGTCCGTCGATGATGATGAATCTCGACGCCCGACTTACCATCTCAACCGGCACAACTGTGAGCGTAGAGCTTTCAGCCGACGGGAAAAACAAAGTACAACTGCAATCTGCCGGAACGCTCAACTACACCATGGACTATATGGACGACCAGCGGTTTACCGGGCGGCTCAACCTCAATGGCGGCTTTGTGCGCTACTCAATCCCGGTGATGGGTGAGAAAATGTTCACATTCAACGAAGGGAGCTATGTGGTGTTCAACGGCGACATGATGAACCCCCAACTCAACATCGACGCCACCGACAACATCCGAGCCAACGTGTCACAATCGGGCACAAACTCCCGCGTTGTCAACTTCGATGTGGGGCTGTCGGTCACAGGCACTCTCAACGAAATGAACGTGGTGTTCGACCTTTCCTGCCCCGACGACCTAACCATAGCCAACGAGCTGAAAAGCATGACCCCGGAGCAACGCGCAAATCAGGCCATGAACCTGTTGATAACCGGCACATACCGTAGCGGAGGCACCCAGACAATCAGCGGCGGGAATGCCGGCACCAACGCCCTGTTCAGCTTCCTCGAATCGCAGCTCAACAGCTGGGCATCGTCGGCAATCAAAGGTGTAGACCTGTCGTTTGGCATCAACCAATACGACAAAACCATCGACGGAGCCAACACCACCACGATGAGCTACAGCTACCGCGTCAGCAAGTCGCTCTTCGACGACCGTTTCAAAATCGTTGTAGGCGGCAACTACGCCACAGATGCCGAAGCCGATGAGAACTTTGCCCAGAACCTTATTTCCGACATATCGTTTGAATACATGCTCAACAAAGCCGGAACAATGTATGTGCGACTGTTCAGGCACACCGGTTATGAAAGCATCCTCGAGGGAGAAATAACCCAGACGGGTGTCGGTTTCGTTTATAAGAAGAAAATACACCGCCTCGGCGACATATTCAACTTCCTGCGCCGCAACAGGAAGACCGACAACCAGCCAACCCTCCCCCCGCCGCCTCAACTGTCACCGGGTGCTGCACCTGTGCCACACCCTGCCGACAACAAAAACAATGTAAAACCACAACCGGCCATAAAACCCGAAAACAGCAATGAAACAGCAAAATAACATATCTCTGCTAAGCTCAGCCATTTCAGCGCTGATAGCGGCGGCATGTGCGGCTATGCTGGCTGGATGCTCCACCACCAAACGGATTCCGGAAGGTGAACAGCTCTACATCGGTGTGAAGAAAATCGACATAAAAGCCCCGGAAGGGGAAAAAGTGCCGGAGGTGGTAGAAGCCAAGCTCTCCGAAGCTGTCAGTGTGCCCCCGAACAACGCCCTGTTCAAATCGGCAAAATACCGCATCCCCTTCCCTATCGGGCTGTGGGTCTACAACAACTGGGATGATCCGGGAAAAGGGTTCAAACACTGGCTTTATGATAAACTTGTGAGCGAACCGATTCTGGTGAGCGACGTGCGCCCCGACGTCCGCACCCACATGGTCGACGAGCTGCTCGACAACAACGGGTTCTTCCGTGGCTCGGCTTCATATGAAATCCTCGCTCAGAAAAACCCCAGAAAAGCAAAAATCAACTACATCATAAACACCGGGCCGGTCTACACGCTTGATTCCATCGCGCTACTGCCCGACACATGCCTGCTCAACCATCTCATCGACTCCGTTGCCGTGCGCGACCCATATCTGCGCCGGGGCGAGCGCTACAGCACCGATTCATTATCGGCCGCCCGCATCCGCATAACCAACGTGCTGCGCAACCGTGGGTTCTATTTCTTCCGCCCCGACTACATCGAATATCTCGCCGACTCCATACGTCAGCCCCTTAAAATCGACCTGCGCATGATGCTGGCCAACAACATCCCCTCGCCGATGCTGCGCCGCTACGTAACCGGCGATGTAACCGTCTATACATTCCGCAACCAGGGGGGAGGCACTCCCGACACAATCGCCACCCCACGCGCCACGCTCATTCAGATGCAACCGTCGCGGCTGCGGAAGCAGCTAATCCCCGAATGTGTCACATTCCGCGAAGGGAAAGTGTTTTCAGTGCGTGACATGAACCGCACGCAGACCCGGCTGGCACGCCTTGGCATATTCAATGCCATAGGCATCGATGTGGTGCCCGACACAGTCAGCAACTCAAACCGGCTCAACGTAATAGTGAACTGCACATTCGACACCCCCCTTGAAGCCACCATCGAGCTAAACGCCTCGTCGAAATCAAACAGCTACATCGGCCCCGGCGCACTGTTCGGGGTCACCAACCGCAATATTTTCGGCGGGGGGGAACAGCTGGGCGTAACCCTCACAGGCAACTATGAATGGCAGTCGGGCAAAGGGCGCTCGTCGCTGTTCAACTCATATGAGGTGGGCATCACAGCCTCACTCTCCGTGCCCAGGCTGCTTGCCCCGAAGTTCATCAAACGGCGCAACCGCAACCTCAACTGGACACGCTTCTCTCTTAATTTCGACATACTCAACCGGCCTCACTACTTCAAGATGGCCCAGTTCAACCTATCGTTCAGCTATGACTGGCAGTCATCGCGATACTCCTCCCATACCCTCACCCCCTTTAAGATAACCTACACCAACCTGCTCAAAACCACCCACGCATTCGACTCCATAACCGGAGCCAACCCAGCCATTGCGCTCAGTTTCCGAAGCCAATACATCCCACAGCTGAACTATACATACATCTACGACCGGGCATTCGACCGCGACAACCTGTTTAACTGGCAGATAACCGCACAGGAGGCCGGGAACGTCTTCTGGGCCATCTATCGCGCCTGCGGTGTGAAAGGGGAAAAACGGCTGTTCGGCACACCCTTCTCACAGTTCGTAAAAGCCCACACCCAGGTGGTCTACAGCCGGCGTCTGTGGGGCGACAACTGGCTCGTCAACCGAGTGGCCATAGGGGCGGCACATGCCTATGGCAACTCATCCGAAGTGCCATATGCAGAGCAGTTCTATGTTGGTGGCGCCAACTCAATCCGCGCCTTCACCGTACGCTCGCTCGGCCCCGGCAGCTATCGCCCATCGCAAGATGTGCGCGACAGCTACTTTGACCAGACCGGTACGTTTAAATTCGAGTTCAACACCGAATACCGCTTTCCGATTCTCGGACCTCTCCACGGCGCACTGTTCATCGATGCCGGCAACGTGTGGCTGCTCAAACGCGACCCCCTCCGCCCCGGCGGCGAGCTAAAAGCCTCGACCTTCCTACGCGACATAGCCCTCGGCACCGGAGCCGGGCTTCGGTTCGACATAGGTATGCTCGTTGTGCGCGCCGACCTCGGCATCGGCATCCACGCCCCATACCGCACCTCGCGCAAAGGCTACTACAACATGGAATCATTCGGCAAATCCCTCGCCTTCCACCTCGCCATCGGCTACCCCTTCTGACCCTCCATATCCGAAATATAAACCACACAGAGATAACCCATAATCTCCAAAAGCCCACGGAACACGGCAGTTTTCAGCCTAATGGAGTCAGCAAACCGGTTACGGAGTCTATTATGAAACCGCGCACGGTGATATCCGACGGCACAAGCGGATGGTTTCGCACCAGATCTACGGTCTCAGCCACGGCAGCTTCAGTGTCGTCGAACCCATGAAGCCAACTGTCGAGGTCGATTCCACAATGGCGCATAAGCGAGATATGTTCCTCGTCAATTCCACGCTCGCGCATTAGGCCGAGCATATGCACCGAGTCCATTCCCTGGACACCGCAACCTGTGTGTCCTATTACCATAACCTCATTAACACCAAGCTCATAAATAGCCACGAGCAGCGAGCGCACCGTTGAGTCAAACGGATTGGTTATGGTGCCACCGGCATTCTTTATCATCTTAACGTCGCCGTTTCTGATGCCCAAGGCAGCTGGAAGGAGGTGGGTCAGACGGGTATCCATGCATGTCACCACTGCAATCCGTTTGTCGGGATATTTCGAGGTTTCATACTGTTTGTAGTCACCCCCGTTGCACAAATTCACGGTTATAGCTTAAGATTTCGTCAATCATATATCAAGATATTAATTTATTATCTGAATTACCATCCCATCCCGCGGAGCAGATGCCTACTATAAAAATGAAAAGTGTGTTTCTTCACAGAAACACACCTCCCTCATAACCAAAATTCAAGTATATATGTTCTTTTTGTCTAATTATTGAATCAAATTAAGTTTCAGCGCGAGACTATAAAAGCCACTGCAACTGATAAACACCACAAAATTATATATTTTCAGCGGTAGTAATAGCCGATGCCATGTTAAATTGAGTTAATGCGGCACATAGCGGCGTAGAGCGGCATTAAAACCTGTCTTGAAATCGCCTTACCCGGCCACCTTGAACTCAATACGATTCAGCCTGTGTGGGGAAATCAACAGCCTTCACGTCGGCTATGTATTGGCGTAGCGATGCATCGATTGTCTCTGCCAGATTAGCATACAGGCGCAGGAACTTGGGTTTGAACCCCACGTTCATGCCGAGCATATCCTGGAGCACCAGCACCTGGCCGTCGATATCCGGACCGGCACCGATGCCTATGACCGGTATCGAGAGTTCCGACGCCACCCTGGCTGCAAGCGCCGACGGAACTTTTTCAAGCACCAGAGCAAAACATCCGAGTTGCTCAAGCATATGCGCGTCGGCAATCAGACGCTCTGCCTCATCCGCCTCTTTGGCCCGTATGCCGTAGCCGCCGAATTTATTGACTGACTGGGGTGTCAGCCCCAGATGCGCCATCACCGGAATGCCGGCAGCCAGGATTTTTTCAACAGATTCGCGGATTTCACGGCCACCTTCGAGCTTCACCGCCGCAGCCCCCGATTCCTTAATCATTCTGACGGCATTGTGGAGCGCTGACGTCGCATCACCCTGATACGACCCGAAAGGCATGTCAACGATTACCATCGCCCGCTTAGCGCCGGCGGTGACACATTGCGCATGATAAATCATCTTGTCAATTGTCATGGGGATAGTGGTCTCATACCCGGCCATGACATTGGCGGCCGAGTCGCCAACAAGAATCAGATCCATCCCCGATGCGTCAACAAGCGAGGCCATTGTGTAATCGTAGGCGGTAATCATTGCGATTTTCTCGCCGTTCTGCTTCATACGTGCAACCGTTGCGGTAGTCACTTTTTTAAGGATATCAACCGTATTTGTCGACATATCTTTTTCTTTACATAAATGAAAAGGCTATTTCCCTATCGGGAAAGAGCCTTTTCATGGTATCGTTTTAATCTAACAAAATATCCGGTTCATCAGTTGCCGGCCTGGAGGCGGGCACGGTCGAGCAGTTTCTCGACATCAACGTTGTGAGCCTGGCCATAGAGAGGATATTCTTTCATAATGTTTTCGTAGACGGCACACTCCTCTTTATAGTTGTTCTGTGCACGGTAGACGCGTGCGAGCTTAATCATGAAGAAGGGTGTGTAGGCCGGATTGTGGTCGCTGGTGCGGATGGCTTCCTTAAAGGCCTTTTCAGCGTCAGACAGCCGGTCAAGGTTCACCAGGCAGTCGCCCTTGAGCGAGTATGCACCGGCACCGATGATATCGTCGTCGGCAGAGTATTTATCGGCATATTTGAGGGCTTCCTCATATTTTCCATCCTGATAGAGGAGAATTGCGCTCTGGAGGGCAGCGCGGTTGGCAGCGTCGTAGCTGCCGTTATCAGCCAGATCCATATATTGGGCTGCGGCAACAGAGTCGTTGCCAAGGGCGAGTTCGAGGTCAGCCACACCAATCCGGTCATTGGCTTTCTGGATGCCGGGGGTACGGAAGAAATAAACATAGGCAAGAACGACCACCGCCACGGCCACCACCGCAAGCGAGCAGATCATCACCATCTTTTTGTTGTCCTGAACCTTCTGGGTCATGGCGGTCAACGAATCGTTGATGCCGTCGAGACCGGTTTCAGGAGTCTCTTGTTGTTTCTTTGACATGGATTTATTCTGTTTTTGTTATTTGCATTTTAACAGTTGCCGGATATCACCGACAGCAAAACCCGCCCCGCAGAAATGCAAAGCCGGTTCAGAGCGCAAAATTAATGATTTAAGGTTATATGGCAAAAATTTTCGTTTGCTTTTCCTCTTTTTTTGAATTTTAAGCGTTAACTTTATGCGCCCCAAAGGCAAACGCGCCTCCGGCAGGGGCGAAACCCAGCATTTCGCAGACTGATGAAAAGAAAAGAGATAACCATCGGATATGACGAGCTTGACTACAACGGGCTCACCGACGCTGAACGCCTCCTTGTGGATGAAGCCCGACAGGCAACCCAACGTAGCTACGCGCCATATTCCCACTTCCGTGTTGGCGCCGCAATAGCCCTCGACAACGGAGTGATTGTGCCCGGCTCCAACCAGGAGAATGCGGCATTCCCTTCGGGCACCTGCGCCGAGCGGTCGGCATGTTTCTATGCCCATGCCCGCTATCCCGAAGCCAGATTCAAGATGATCGCCGTGGCCGCCCGGGGCACCGACGGCGAATTCCAGGCCGAACCCGTTGCGCCGTGCGGTGCTTGCCGCCAGGCGCTGCTCGAATATGAAACCCTCGCCGGCGCTCCTGTGCCGGTGCTGCTCGTAGGCCGGGAAAAAATCTACCGTCTTCCTTCGGTGGCCTCAACTCTCCCATTCGCGTTTTCAGAGTTCTGAAAGTTTCAAGAATAATTAGTAACTTTGCAGCAGCATAGCCACATATGTGCCTATGCGATTATTTCTCACCAAAGCATCACAGCAAATTGGATATTGACCCTTTACCAGCTACCGAGAGCCTCATAGGTAGCGCTCTCGCAAACTTCAACCTCACAGCAATGGCCAGCGCGTCATTGAGCGCACCCCAGATAGTAGCACTTATATGCGCCGCAGCGGCGTTGCTTATTTCAGGCTTTGTCAGCGGAAGCGAGATTTCATATTTCTCAATCACGCCGCAGCAGGCCGAGGATCTCGACGACTCCCCAAAATCAAACCAGATCAGGAAGCTCTTAGAATCGCCCGAGAGACTACTGGCCACCATTCTAATCACCAACAACCTGGTCAACGTCACCATAGTGGTGCTGACATCTTTCGCATTGTCGGAACTGTTCGGCATGATGGCTCCATGGCTCAACTTCCTGCTGCAGACAGTAATACTGACATTCCTCATCCTGCTCTTCGGAGAAATCCTCCCTAAGCTCATGGCCAACAACTCACCTCTGCGGTGGGCCGGATTCGCCGCAGGAGGTGTGTCGTTCCTCATGAAAATCTTCCACCCTCTGTCGTCGGTAATGGTCCACTCCACCAAATTCGTCAACAAAGTCGTCACCAAGCAGAGCCGCAACATAACTACCGACGAACTCGAACATGCCCTGGAGATAACCGACGTCGAAGCGCGCCAAGACAAAGAGATGCTCGAGGGGATTCTGAAGTTCGGCGACACGACCGCGGCGGAAATCATGACCCCCCGTGTTGACATAACCGGACTCGACTACGACATGACATTCGCCGAAGTGATGCGCGTGGTCATAGACAAAGGCTATTCACGCCTACCGGTGTTCGGCGAATCCCAAGACGACATACGCGGTGTGCTCTATGCCCGCGACCTGCTCCCCTACATCCCAGTGGAAACGGAAGAAGACAACCAAGATGCAACCACCGGCGCTACCACAGCAAACGGAGATTTCAAATGGCAACAACTTATCCGCAAGCCATATTTCGTGCCGGAATCGCGAATGATCGACGACCTGCTTGAAGACTTCCGCCGGCTGAAACTCCACATAGCCCTCGTTGTCGATGAATACGGTGGCACGCAGGGCGTTGTAACTCTCGAAGACGTGCTCGAGGAAATCGTAGGCGACATAAACGACGAATACGACGAAGAGGAACTCACCTACCGCCGTCTCCCCGACGACACATATATTTTTGAAGGGAAAACCTTGTTGACCGACTTTTTCCGCATCACAGGCCTTGACGAAGAAGACTACGCCCCAGTGGCTGCCGACTGCGAGACCCTGGCCGGAATGCTCCTCGCCATCAAAGGGGACTTCCCCAAAGAGAAAGAGCCATTGGTCTACGGCCGGTGCCGCTTCCTGATCCTCGACATCGAGCACCACCGCATCGCCTCCGTAAGAGTCAAAGTAATGCAGGAAATCCAGACAGCCTGACCACCGCCATGCTCATCTTCGACAACGGCATCATAAAAGCCTATGCCCGCATCTTCCCCGAAAACCGCAAAAGAACACGACTGGAAATAGAGCAGACGGAAGAATCCCTGCTGGCAGAAGCCTTCCCCGGACACAAAAACATCGCAATCGGACACCGCGCAGACGGCGCGCCACTGCTCCTTAACACCCCCTTCCCCGCAGCCATATCAATAAGCCACAGCAACCGCGTGGTTGCGTTGGCAATAGCCGATAACAGCAAAGCCACCTTTCATGGAATAGGAATCGACACCGAAACCTTCGACAGAGGCAGCCAGTTGCGCCGCATAGCCCCCAGGTTTCTGTCGCCGCTACAGCGGTCTGCCATAATCACCGACCGCCAACTGCTACGGGCATGGACAATAAAAGAAGCCCTCTACAAGGCTGCCGGCCGCCCCGGCTGGCCGTTGCGTGAAATCCCACTCCCGCAAAAAAACGTCCCCGGCATAACCATCGCCGGGTATGGATGCACCATAACAGACATCGCGATTCCTGCCGATTGCGGTCTGATGACCCTTGCCGCCATATCCTCGCCAGGATAAACATCAAGACAAGTTTTTAGCCACCGTGGCAATGCCATACCACATTTTTTTGTAAATTTGCCTCCTCTGCCACCTTCCGTGGCTACCGGTCAGAAATAATTAACAAACAACAAACCCTTAAAAACATGAAACGCATATTCCTGCTCCCCCTGCTGGCAATCGCCATAGCACTGGGCGTGTCGGCACAGAACAGCAAGACCCCCGATGCGGGGCGACGCCAGTACCAGGTGTTCGGCGTGGCTTTCTACAACCTCGAAAACCTCTTCGACACCATCAATAACAATGGCACATACGACCTCGAATACTCCCCCGCAGGCGCAAAAAAATGGAACGGGAAAAAATATTGGTCAAAGATAGCAAACCTCGCCCGCGCAATAACCTCATTCACCACATCAGCAACCCCAAACGGGCCGGCATTCATAGGCGTTTCCGAAATAGAGAACCGCTCGGTGCTTGAAGACCTGGTGAAAGCCGTCGACGAGCGCCTCAAATCGGAAGGGCGCCAGCCCTGGAACCTACGCATCGTGCACCACGACTCTCCCGACCGCCGTGGTGTCGACGTCGGCGCACTCTACAATGAGCGCTATTTCAAATTCATCAACGTCAGCAACACCCCGCTGATAGTAGAAGGGAAGCCGGAGTTCCGCACACGCGACCAGATGTGTGTCACAGGCCGCATGGGCATCGACACCGTCAGCATCATCGTAAACCACTGGCCCTCGCGCCTCGGCGGACAGGAGCAGTCGTCGCCCCTGCGCGAAGCCGCCGCCTACACATCCAAGCTTATCGCCGATTCCATCTGGGCGCTCCGGCCAAACGAAGGGATAATGGTTATGGGCGACCTCAACGACGACCCCTACGACAAATCATGCGCCAAAGTGCTCGGGGCAGCCAAAAAGCAGAAAGGGGTAGGCGCCCACGGATTCTTCAACCCATTCTGGAGCCTCCTCGACCAGGGCATCGGAACTCTGGCCTACAACAGCTCATGGAACCTCTTCGACCAGATTATCCTGAGCGGTTCGCTGCTTGAGCAGAACTCCGGCGAAGGGCGCCTCCATTTCTGGAAAGCCAAAGTCAACAACTTCGATTTCCTCAAAGACAAAGAGGGCAACCGTCAGGGCTACCCCCTGCGCACATTCGCTTCAGGCATGTATCTCAACGGCTACTCCGACCACTTCCCGACCGAAGTGCTGCTGCGCCGCACCGTAGTGCGCAAACGCTGAGGCAATTATCATCTAAATCAAATAGGTCTTATTAGTCCAACAAGTCCAACATAATGTATAACAACCAGAACTCCATACCACCGGCCCTCCTGAAACGCGCCGGCATTCTCGGCGCATGTGCCGCCGCAATCATCGTGGCACTGTTTTTCATCGTACCCTGGTATAACGTGTGGCAGCAGGAAATGGCCGGAAAGGCAGAATTTGCCAAGGCCGAGCAGAACCGCAAAATAAAAATCGAGGAAGCCCGCGCCAACCTCGAAGCCGAAAAACTCAACGCCCAGGCCGAAATCGAGCGCGCCAAAGGGGCAGCCGAAGCCATCCGCATCGAAAACGGAAGCATCACACCCACCTACATCCAATACCTTTGGGTGCGCCAGCAGTCAGACCTCAGCGACAAAACAGTAATCTACATACCCACCGAAACCAACCTCCCCATCCTCGAATCCACCCGAATGCTCTTCGAGCCAAACGCCCCCAAATAATACCCTCCGACCCCATCACCACCCGGAGTTGCGCCCGCAAGGCCACAGCTCCGGGTGCTTTTACAATGCCGCCACTACCTTTGCATTCTTATTTATATATTTTCAAAAAAACTTTTTAAAAGATTTTGAGAAATAGCTGAACTCTTTTTGTATCTTTGCAGCATAGGCGATTTCGCTACATTATTAAAACCATTACCATGAAACACATCCTCCATCTCTGTTTCATTTGTGCGGCGATGTCAGCATGCACAAATGCCAATGAAGAATCAGCGTTACCTGAATCTTCCTCGCCCCCAACCACTCCTTGCACACACATTAACAAAACACAAGCAGCAGAGGTCATGCATGGGTCTGTGACGGAGGATATTTTTGCGAGGAGAATTCGGGTGAACTCATCTTGGATAAAACATTTTTACATTTTGATTGGGGATGGGGTGGCAACAATAATGGCTACTACCAGGGTCGATTTTTTAATGTTGGCAAATATTCGTTCAGCTATAATCAATATTTTGCCATCAAACGCCACATCTAATAACCATATATCATGAGAACATTAACACTGCTTATCATCGCCATTACCATGGCATGCAATGCGGCCAACTATTTCGTTGAGGGGATGGAATGGAAGATGGTGAAATACCCGGCGAAAACAAGTCCGGAAGACCCCGAACCCTATTTCGAGACACTTTATCTTGAAGGCTGTGAAAGACTTGATGACAAAACATGCGTTAAGCTTTGGTCAATAATCGAGGGAGAACAATCAGAAAAGCAGTTGCTCGCTTATATATTTACCGATGGTGACGAAGTTTACTTCCGTCTGCCCGATAATGACAGTTGGAAATTACTCTACGATTTCAACATGACCGAGGAGCAACAAAAAACATTCACACCTTTGAGATGGAACAATTCAGTTTGTAATCGCGAGGTGCAAATGCAATGCAAGACCCGTTACGGGGATAAAGCCCTAACCGATTGCGACATCATATTGATGTGGGAACTGGCCAATCCCACTACCGGCGACATCAATCCCTTCCCGTTTGAATGGATTGACGGCATCGGAGCCAAGGCCGGCCCCGATGCCAATTGCGGTTTATCCGGATTTGACGGCACGGGCGGCTCTATTCTCCAACAGGCATCGTTAAATGGCAAAATCCTTTACCACAACAGCTCTGCCACGCTAAACACAGTTACACCCGACAACATCCAAACTAACTCACCCCGTTATAACGTTGACGGCACACCATTCTCCAACGGCGACACCGGCATCTACATCGAAGATGGCAAAAAACATATTGCCCGCTGATTCCACCACGGCCTGAGATAACATTTATGGCGTTGTGTCGAAATTCGACCAACGCCTTTTTGGCATCCGGATGGAGAGGGTGCTGTCAGAATGGTTCAGATGGTAGGAGCCTGAGGGTGAGGGTGAAGGGAGTTGACTAAGGTCAATGACCGAACCCGAAGCCCTCGGGCGACGACCCAGATGAGCCATTATGACACACCCTCATAAATGTTATTTTGTTATCGGTTCAGAGGGGTTGCTCATTTCTGCTCTTCAGAGCCCGCGAACTCCATGAGGTAGGCTTTGATGAAGCCGTCGAGATCGCCGTCCATAACTCCGTTTACGTCGGAGGTCTGGAATCCGGTGCGGTGGTCTTTGACGCGGCGGTCGTCGAAAACATAGCTGCGTATCTGCGAGCCCCACTCGATTTTCATCTTCCCCGCCTCGACCTTGGCCTGTTCTTCCAAACGGTGGTTCATCTCCTTCTCATAAAGGATGGAGCGCAGGTGGCGCAAGGCGTTCTCGCGGTTCTTGGGCTGGTCGCGGGTCTCGGTGTTTTCAATCAGGATTTCCTCTTTCTCGCCGGTATAGGGGTCGGTGTATTGGTAGCGCAGACGCACACCCGATTCCACCTTGTTGACGTTCTGGCCGCCGGCACCACCGGAGCGGAAAGTGTCCCACGACATCAGCGCCGGCTCAACCTTCACCTCGATAGTGTCGTCAACCAAGGGGGTGACAAACACCGACGCGAATGAGGTCATGCGCTTTCCCTGGGCATTATAGGGCGACACACGCACAAGCCGGTGAACACCGTTTTCGCTCTTCAGATAGCCGTAGGCGAAATCACCCTCAACGTTGATGGTGCACGACTTGATTCCTGCCTCATCACCGTCGAGCAGGTTGGCTACAGAGGTCTTGTAGCCATGCTTCTCGCAATAACGCAGATACATACGCATCAGCATCGAGGCCCAGTCCTGGCTCTCTGTGCCACCCGCACCGGAGTTGATTTTCAACACCACACCCATGTGGTCTTCCTCGCGGCGGAGCATATTGCGCAGTTCGAGCGATTCGATTTTGGCTATGGCATCGGCATGCATGGCGTCGACTTCAGCCTCCTCAACCAGACCCTCCTTGAAAAAGTCCCAGCCGTTCTGCAGCTCGTCTACCGCCACCTCAACCTCATGATAGCCGTTGACCCAGGCCTGGAGGTCTTTGATCTTCTTCATCTGGGCCTGTGCCTCTTTAGGGTGCTCCCAGAAGTCGGGCACATGGGTACGAAGCTCCTCCTCCTCAATCTGTATTTTCTTGTTATCTATGTCGAGATAGCGTTTGAGCGCATCTTTACGTTCAATGGCATCTTTCAGCTGTTCCTGGGTAATCATGAAAACTTCAGGTTAGGAATTTTGTTATTTAAATGCGAAATTACACATTTTTTTCCGCACGGGAAAATAACCGCCCCACATTTGCCCGTTCAGAAATTAATCGCTAAATTTGTGGTGTAGAAGTAACGGCACAACAATTTAGGGTCTCCCCCACCTCTCTTTGGGGCGAGGCGCTATCTTTTTTGTTACGCATGGAAACTTCACCATATTATTGTAAAATCTTAACAGACGTAATATCATGGCTTTAACTTACATGACCAAAGATGGCTACAAGAAAAAAATGGAAGAGATAGCCTATCTTGAAAGTGTGGAACGCCCCCGCATATCGGCGGCCATCGCCGAAGCGCGCGACAAAGGCGACCTGTCGGAAAATTCTGAATATGACGCAGCCAAAGAGGCACAGGGAATGCTTGAGATGAAAATCGCCAAGCTCAAAGACCTCGTGGCCAACGCCCGCATAATCGACGAGACAAAGCTCAACACCGACGAGGTCAACATCCTCTCTCGCGTCAAAATCAAAAACACCAGCAACGGCATGAGTGTGGAATACACCATCGTGGCCGATTCCGAAGCCAATCTCCGCGAGAAGAAAATCGGAGCCTCAACCCCCATCGCCAAAGGGCTGCTCGGCCACAAAGTCGGCGACCTGGTTGAAATCCAAGTACCAGCCGGCCTAATGAAATTTGAAATCGAAGAGATATCATTGTAAAAGCTGAAAGCCGCAAGTTAAAAGCCGGGAGTCTTGGTTGATTCATATAACCATAGGATTTTCCGCACCATCCAATCAACTGGCGACTTACTACTTAAAACTCACGACTTAAACCCACCATGCCATCAATATTTTCACGAATCGCAGCAGGGGAAATCCCCTCATACAAAGTGGCCGAAGATGAGCGCCACTTCGCTTTCCTCGACATAAACCCGGTGCACCCCGGCCATGTTCTGGTAATTCCCAAAAAAGAGGTCGACTACATCTTCGACCTCTCCGACGAGGAATACTCCGCCCTGATGCTCTTTGCAAAACGGGTAGCGAAAGCAATCAAACAGGCAATCCCATGCCGTAAAGTAGGTGTAACGGTCATAGGCCTCGACGTTCCCCACACCCATGTGCACCTCGTGCCCATGAACGAAGGTGCCGACATGAACTTCTGCGCCCCCAAACTCACCCTGCCTCAGCAGGAGATGGCCGGCATCGCCACAGCCATCAGCGCCAAGTTTGAATAAAAACACCGAACCGCATGAGAAGATACAGCATCGCATCTGCCATAGTAGCCCTATCGGCTGCAGCATGGCTCACAGGCTGCACCGACAAGAAATGGCACATCGAAGGCACCGTGGCTTCCGGTGAAGGTAAAAGCCTCGTGCTCGAAGCCCCCAACGGCAACGGAGGATGGTATCCGGCCGACACCGTGACCATAGGCGAAAACGGAAGCTTTTCCATTGCCGGTGAACCCGCCGGGCATCCGGAAGTCTACCGTCTAACCCTCGGAAACGAATCGGTATATTTCCCGATCGACAGCCTTGAAAGCGTCACAATCACTGCCGATGCATCATCATTCGGCATCTCCTACACCGTGGGAGGTTCTGAGTCTGCAGAACAGATGCAACAAGTCAACGACATGATTGCTCAAGCCGTCAAGCGGGGAGGGGAAGAAGCCGTTGCCTATGACCCGGAGCTGAAACGGGCCTTAGCCGAACAGATTCTGCGCGACCCCTCAGGCATAGTATCATACTACACCATCTTCCGCCGAGTCGGCAACACCCTTCTGTTTAACCCGTCTGAAAAAACAGACCTGCGCCTGATCGGAGCCGTGGCCAACGCATTTGCAAGCCAACGCCCTGCCGACCCACGCACCGCATTCCTGGCCAATCTCTACATCGGCAACCGGAAATCGGCAGGCGCATCCTTGCCCACCGACACCATCGTAGCCCAGGAAATCCATCTGCCGGAAATAACATTGCTCGACGACGAAGGAAACACCCAAACGCTGTCGGAGGTGACATCGAAAGGCAATGTAGTAGTGCTCAACTTCACCGCCTACAGCGCCGAAGCCTCACCCGCCTTCAACCTCGAACTGGCCAAAATCTACAACGCCAACAAAGGCAAAGGGTTGGAAATCTACCAGGTGTCGGTCGACGATGACGAATTCTTCTGGAAACAGGCCGCACGCAACCTCCCATGGATAACCGTCTACAACTCGCCCAAAGAAGGAGCCGCCAACCTGCTGCGCTACAACGTGACATCTCTGCCCGCCACATTCATCATCAACCGCAACGGCGAGCTGGTTGAACGCATTGAAGACATCACCCGACTCGAATCGGCCATACAACGCTATCTGTAGTTCCACGCCCATGCGTATCCTCCTTTTAGGCGACGCCAGCAACTGCCACCGCACCCTTGCCACCGGGCTACGACAGCTCGGACAGGAGGTGGTTGTGGCCTCCGACGGCACTATGTGGATGGATACGGAGCGCGACATCGACCTGCTGCGCCGCCACAGCGGCAAACTCGGAGGTCTGGAACTCTGGTGGCGCGTAAAACACCGCCTGCACCAACAGCTGCAGGGATTCGACATAGTTGCAATCCACAACCCCATATTCCTCTGCCTCAGGCCACACCGCTGCCGCTACATCTTCGACCGCCTCAGGCGCGAAAACCGCTCCGTATTCCTCACAGCCCTCGGCACCGACACCCCCTATATCGAAGAGTGCCTCAGCCCGCATTCCACTCTACGGTATAACGAATTCCGGCATTACGGCTCCCCGGCACCCCTGGCCATAGAGCACCCTGAAACAGAACAGGCATGGCTAACCCCCCCTCTGCAGCCGCATTGCAGCCACATATATGCCCACATCGACGGCGCCGTGGCTGCTCTCTATGAATACCACCTGTCAATCAGACGCGTCCTGCCGCCGCAAAAATGCGCCTACGGAGGCATCCCTATCGACACCGATGCTATCACACCGGTCGGAATCCCCGAGCGGCCCGGAAAAGTAAGGCTGTTTCTCGGCCGACACAACTACCGCATGACAATAAAAGGCACCGACCGTTTAGAGACAGCCGCCCGCCGGGCCATCGAGCGCCACCCCGGCAAAGCCGAACTTGTAATAGTCGAAAACCGCCCTTACAAAGAATACATCGAACTGCTCAAAAGCGCCCACGTTGTCATAGACCAAGCCTACAGCTACACCCCCGCCACCAACGCCCTTCTCGCAATGGCAAACGGCCAGTGCACCGTAAGCGGCGGCGAACCCGAATACTACGACTTCATAGGCGAGACTGGCCCCGGCGCCAACCGCCCCATCTTCAACGCCCCGATCGACGTTGACGCCATGACAGCCCTCTTCGAGCAGATAATAACCCATCCACAACAGTTGCGTGAGCGCGGCCTCCGCAGCCGCGAGTTCGTGGTCAAACACAACTCCGCCACCACCGTCGCACGCCGCTTCCTCACCTTCTGGCAATCCCGCCTACAACCATGACAAACAAATCAGTAAAATATTTCTTGAAAGCATACATACATCTTCCACTGCTTAAATTCAAGGAACGCATTCTCGGAACAATATACCGGCACGATCCCGAAAGAAGAGCTAATGCACTATTCAAAAAAGAATATGGCAGATGCATTAATTGGGAAAATCCCACCGAATTTATTGAAAAAATCAGAGTGCTGCAATTCCGATCTGACATCACATTATGGCCTCGACTCGCGGATAAAATCGAGGCAAGGTCATATATTGAGCAAATAGGACTTGGTCATCTGTTGACAAAAATATATGGAACATGGAATAATGTAAACGAAATCGATTTCAACATCATTCCTAACCAGTTTGTCATAAAACTAAACAATGGATCTGGCGATGCCATCATCGTAACCGATAAACACAGATGCAATCTGCAGTCGATACGCCGTAAATTAGCAAACGAGATGAGGCATGTCTATGGAGGATATCGGGCCGAAACCCAGTATTTCAACATAAAGCCACAAATCTTGGCCGAAGAACTACTTCCAAATGATTCGCCCAACTCCTCCTGCATTATTGACTATAAATTTTTTTGCATCTATGGCGAGCCACATATCTGTATAGCATATTACGACAGAAATAACGGGAAACTACATACGATGCGAAAAAGCGCCTATGACACATCTTGGATAAAAAGAGATGAATGGCTCCGCTTAAACAATCACGCTACCGCAAAAGACATGCCTCGGCCTGCACTATTTAATGATATGCTGAAATACTGCCGTCAGTTATCAAAAGGATTACCATTTGTCCGTGTCGATCTTTATCAAGCACACAATAAGGTCTACTTTGGCGAATACACATTCACGCCAGCCGGATTAAAACGAGAGATGCTGTCGGATACAGCCTATGACTACCTGTCATCCAAATTATAAACCCCTGATTAATCAACCCGAATAACATGCACGAAACCATTCTATCTGTAACCATCTCCACTCATAAACCAGACGGAATACTCGATATAGCAAAAATGTCTCTCCCGGTTGTAAATGGAGTGGAATATATAGTATCTTGGCAAAGCCATGAAAACCAGCCCATCCCCGACTCAATCGCCGACAGGGAGGACATCTCCGTACACCGCACTAATAGCCATGGACTGAGCAACAACCGTAACAACGCCATCAAACATTCGGTTGGAGAAATAATTCTGATAGCAGACGACGATTTAATATATACCTCCAAACAACTTGAGGCTGTTATCAACACATTTAAAAAACATCCACATGTTGAAATGGCAATTTTCCAACACGACGGATTTCTGAGAAAGACATACCCTGCCAAAATGATATGCCTGAACCACAATATCCCGCGTTTTTTCAGCCCTGCATCTGTCGAAATTGCATTCAGAAGAAAAACAATAGAGCAGGCAGGCCTTCAATTCAGTCCCGACTTCGGTTTAGGCACGGATTATTTTACCGCAGGTGAAGATGACCTTTTTTTTTACCGAGCCTTAAAACTCGGCGTAAAAACCTATTTTTTCCCCATAACAATTGTCACACACCACGACATTCCAACTGGCGGGGTACATATTTTAACACCCGGTGCATTACGCACAAAAGGTGCTTTGATTGCATTAACGCACCCCTTGACTTTCCCCATCCGCATATTTGTCAATGCGATGAGATTAACCCGAGCAAAACGGGCCAAAATGATTCAAGCCACCACAACAATGTTGAAAGGAGCTCTTAAAGCCCTTTCGACCCGTGATATTAGAAAATATATGTGTCTACCATAATCTCCGTTATATTGCCAATAACAATTATCCGATGAAACAACTCGAAGCGTTAACCCTAATAATCCCGGTCTATAACCGGGCATCATTGGTGAAGCGCACACTCGAAAGCGTGGAGCAGCAGACCCTCAGGCCGTTACGGGTTATATTGGTCGATAACAACTCAACCGACAGCACACTCCCAACGCTTCAGCAGT
This sequence comes from Bacteroidales bacterium, assembly GCA_910575545.1. Taxonomy (GTDB): domain Bacteria; phylum Bacteroidota; class Bacteroidia; order Bacteroidales; family Muribaculaceae; genus UBA7173. Next base: position 1,255 of record CAJTFH010000005.1, on the reverse strand, counting down.
GGAAAAAGGCAAACGAAAGGGGCGACTTCCAAATCGACGTGCTGACCGAAGCCCGACCAGGGGCGGCAGCCGCACGCAACCGCGCCCTGGCAGAAACCACATCGGAGTTCGTGATGTTTTTCGACAGCGACGACACCATGGCACCCGACCACTGCGCACGTGCCCTCACCGCACTTACATCGCCGCGACAGCCCGACCTCGTGGGGTGGGACATCAACATGCACCTGCTCAACGGCGCCACCGTGCGCAAACCGTTTTATGCCGCCGACCCGCTGTGGCACTGCGTGATGCACGGCTCGATGGGCACTCAGCGCTGGGCCGCACGCACATCGCTTGTGCGCCGTGCCGGAGAATGGAATCCCGACATTATGGGATGGAACGACATCGAACTGGGCACACGGATGCTGCTGCTGTCACCGCGCATTGAAAAACTCGGAGGCCCGGTAACCGTAGATGTCTTCAGCCAGGCCTCATCGATCACCGGCACCGACTTCTCCTCCTCGCAAAAAAAATGGGAGGCCGCATTAGACGCTATAGAATCATCCATGCCCGACCGCAGGCTGCGCCGCTACCCCAACCTGCGCCGCGCGCTGCTTGCCGGCAACTATGCCCGCGAAAACGCCGCCGCAGCCTCCCGCAGCCTCCTCTCTGCAGCCATCGACAAAGAGCAATCGCGTTTCCACCGCCTCCTTCTCCGCGCCGCCAGCCGCTACGTGGCCCTCGGAGGGCGCGCCGCCGCCCGCCTCCTCCGTCCCCTCTATTAAGCCCCCTTGTATAGAGGCAAAGACCAAATCTGAATCGTAGGGATGCACGGCTCGTGCGTCCGATATGCGCTTGGCAATCAAACGATAATATAGTTTATTTATTGACAAAGCGATTAAAATCGGTTTCAGACGCACGAGCCGTGCGCCCCTACTATCCGCAGTGCCGTAACACCTGCTGATAATATGCACTGTAATTTCGACTTGCCCCGCTGGCATCCCTCTTGAATCCTCTTGAATTGCCGCTTGAATGCCGCTGATGCCCTCTTCGAGGCAGCAAACGGGATGCCTTCAAAGCCTGCGCGGCAGGCGGATATAGGGCTAAAATTCAGCAATTTGCCAGGGCTGGCGCATGAGATTTAACTTTCCTTAAAAACCTTGAGTAAATAGTCAATATTACGGCCACATTTCTTGCGTCTTCGCTTAAGACTGATTTTGTCGTCTTGCTTTTTAAGCATTTCCAGCGCATACTTGCGCATTGCGGAAAAATTGGC
>CAJTFH010000004.1 GCA_910575545.1 Bacteroidales bacterium | reverse complement strand
AAAAGGACACGGAAGACAGGAAAAAAGGACTTGTTCCATTATGGATACGACACTGCTGGAGCAGGAGGGGATGTACGAGAGATGGCCCGGTCTGAAACACATCATAAGAATGGAGCGTTAGCGAACGGAGAACGGTTCCCGCTCGCGTGAATCCATCTACTATCTGAGCAGTGCGGAGAAAGATGAGGCGTCTTATTATGCAAGCCGTATCCGTGCGCATTGGGGCATCGAAAACAAACTGCACTGGCATCTCGACGTTACTTTCCGGGAGGACATGTGCCGTGTTCGCGCAAAAAACGGTGCTGCCAATTTTTCCGCAATGCGCAAGTATGCGCTGGAAATGCTTAAAAAGCAAGACGACAAAATCAGTCTTAAGCGAAGACGCAAGAAATGTGGCCGTAATATTGACTATTTACTCAAGGTTTTTAAGGAAAGTTAAATCTCATGCGCCAGCCCTGGGTTTCGTCAGGTTGATATATTATTTCTCATTTTTTTTGCGTAGATTCCATATGCAAAGTTATATGAAGTTTATGACAATTCGCTTGGTAGGAATGAGTAATGCAGCCTTTCGACCTCGGCGGTGAGGGTCTGGGGCAGCAGTTTTGCATAGACCTTCTCGGTGATGTCGGTGGAGCTGTGTCCGAGCAGACGGCTTACAACGGTCATGGTAAGTCCATCGTTGATTGCAAGCACGGCGAAGGTGTGGCGCGCAAGAACTGCTGAAAGATGTTCATGCAGCTTTGTCCGTTCTTATAACGGCTGTAGCCAATCTTGTTACGGCTGTATTCGGAGTCAAGGCGCTTCAATACGAAGGTAATTGATGTAAATTTAATGAAAAACAGACAAGTTGACAAATTTATGCGGAGCTAAATGTCTGAAAACAGACAAGTTTGTTTTGCAGTGAAAGGATACAAAAAGCGATTGACAAGTTTACTCTGCTTTTTGTCAATCGCCTATGTATTAGTGGTTTATATTTTAAAATCGAGCGGATTTCATATCAATACTCCTCCTCGTTGAAAAGTCTACATGCTATGTATATCAATTAGTTATAAAATATGTAGTGTAATATGGACAAACATATTTCACGGTCTGACGGCGTAAATTGAGTAGAAACAACAATGAGGGTGTGTCATAATGGCTCATCTGGGTCGTCGCCCGAGGGCTTCGGGTTCGGTCATTGACCTTAGTCAACTCCCTTCACCCTCACCCTCAGGCTCCTACCATCTGAACCATTCTGACAGCACCCTCTCCATCCGGATGCCAAAAAGGCGTTGGTCGAATTTCGACACAACGCCATTGATTTATAGGTTATTATGTGTAGTGTGGCAGTTTAGTATTCCTCCTCGTTGAAAAGATGTCTTATCCCATTATATCAGCAAGTTACGCAATTTGTAATGAAAAGTGGACAAACAAACCGCGACTTCTGAGGCAATAAGACAATTTTCGGTTTATTATTCGTTATCATCTATGACTTTTGAGTATATTTGTCGGAAGACTTTTTAGTTTGAAAATATATTTTTGTGCGAAAAGTTGAATGTCTTCACGCAGATAAGACATGCTTGAAAAACGAAACAAGATAATGGTTATGACAAATAGAATTCTTACGATAATTGCATCCTTAATGCTTATTGCATCAGTTCCATGCACGGCAAAAGGGTCAGATTCTTCGGCTGAAACATCAACACAGGACTCGATAATAGTATCAGGTCGCTTCTGGAACATCGCAGAAAGGATGCCACGCACCGCCACGATAATCGAATGTGATCCATCCGACAAGAGTGTGAGGGAAATATGCGAACTTGACAGCAATGATTCTTTCTGCCATAAGATTCCACTGTCCTATCCTCACACGTTCACCGTAAACTATAACAGACGCAACTTCATCAACGCATTTGCTGCTCCCGGCGATTCCATATATATGGATATTGATGCCTCCACCTCTCCGCTTTCAGTCTCATTCTCCGGAGACCATGCAGAAATAAATCAGCAGTATAATTCTGCATTTCATTATCTGAGCTCACTAATAAATGCGGTTCATTTGCCCGCTAATACTGTTGCATTTGAAGAATATATGCATGTATTTAAGGAATATGTCAGGCAGGGGCGAGACAGTATTGACATTTATGCTCGGAAGCACAATTTGTCTGACGAAGTAATCTCGATGTTATATGCTGATAATATTTATGCTATTGCAAATTCCGCATTAGGCTATAGAGGAAGGGATATTGAAGAAAAGCGTGCCTTTTTCCTTGATTCCATCTTTGACATCTTTAATGACGAAAATACAAAGATAATGATCTTTCCATATCACCTTACCGCGATAATGAATCATTTCCCTGATATCAGGGACAACGCCCCGGTAGGAACTGTCCGCGATATAATGTACGCATGTGATGAGGATGTTCCTGTGCCGGATAGATCTGTGTTTTTCAATAAGAAATATTATGACCGGCTTTATGGACATGATCATCATGTCAACGACATTTCAATCGACGGGATTAAGCACGGCGGCATCATTGTCTATGCTGATGGAGAAATCAAGGAACTTATCGATGAGAATCCTGTGAAATGGCTTATAAATGAATACAAAGGCCACCCTATATACCTTGACATAAGTGCGACTTGGTGCGGCGCATGCCGTGCGGGACTAAAAGGGAGTGAGTCACTGAGAGAGCATTTCAAAGACAGCAACATCAGATTTGCTGTAATCTGGCTTAATTCAAGCAAGGATAACTGGATTAAATTAGTCCCCACTATATCAAATACTATACATATTTTTATAGACATAGACGATGTGGAAATGACCGATCAGATTTTGGGTCATCTTAACGTTCAAGGCTATCCGACTCATATTATGATTGATAAAAACGGCAATATGACAAAAGATGGCGTGCCACGGTACCTGTCTCCGGAACTCCCCGACTTCCTAAATCTCTATCAGTAGTATCTGCCGGAATGTGAAAGTGATTTACTCTTGCATTGAAGTATTAAACACGATCAATTTTATAATTCCCTATCATTCTAAATTCATCTCCATAAGCCAGTCAACGCCAAAGCCGAGCATTATGGCTATTGTGAAACTGGTGAATGTGCCGATTAGTACATACTCTGTAGTCTTTATATCTTTTGCCCTGTTTAGCTCGCCGAAACGAAATACGGATTTGGCAGCCAATAGAAAACCGACTCCCTCAATATTGCCGGTAAAAATAAAGGTCAAGATGAGTATCCTCTCAAGATACCCTATCCATTTACCCGCGTTTGGCAGACCTTTCAAAGATGCATCCGTCGGGAGCCATTTCTCATATTCAATGAATGATTTTATCAAAACTGATGTGGGGGAGAGTACGGCAATATAAGTTGTGGCTATAAGCCACAAGTTTGCCGAGAGGATTTTTGCAGCCTGATTGTAGTCATGATTTATATGCAACCATATTAGGTTGCTATATTTAAAATCAATCAGTTTAGGTTGCGCACTTTGTTTCTTGCGATACTCACAAACCTCTGAGGACTGTCGGAATTTAGCCAAGAATATCGCTGAAGCTAGTCAAGAAAATAGATTTTGGCAAAGAAAACTATGGGGTAAAACAGCAATGGCCAAGAAAATTATTTATTTCTTAGCCATTGATTGTTAAGTGTTTATATAAATTTATTGCTCAGTATTCCTCTTCGTTGAAGAAGAAGTCTTCTTTGGAGGGGTAGTCGGGCCAGATGTCTTCGATGCATTCGTAGGTTTCGCCTTCGTCTTCGATTTCCTGGAGGTTTTCGATTACTTCGAGGGGGGCACCGGAACGCTGTGCGTAGTCAATAAGCTCTTCGCGTGTTGCTGGCCATGGTGCGTCCTCAAGTTTTGATGCGAGTTCAAGTGTCCAATACATAGGGTGTTATGCTTTAATTCGGTTATTCTTATGCGGGATGGCCGAGTGGCCTGTCCGGTCGGGCCGGCATGTTGCCGGCGGCATGATTCATGGGAATAACGTGGGGCGTGGTTAAATATTGCGGTTGTTCTGCCATTTTTAACTGTTTGCCTGTTCCTATGATGGCTTCCATGGGGTTTCCGGGGTGGATGTCAGGGTGTTGGCGAAGCGTGCAACGGTGAACAGATAATCTGAAAGGCGGTTGATGTAGCGCACCACCAGCGGTGCCACTGATGCTTCGGCGGCCAAGGCGAGGATGCGGCGCTCGGCACGGCGGCATACCGCACGGCATACCTGGGCGTGGGCGGCGGCATGGCATCCGCCGGGGAGGATGAATGATTTCAACTGTGGCAATTGGGGGGTGATTATGTCGATTTGGCGCTCAAGATGCGCCACGTCGGATTCCGACAGCCCTGACGGCTGCAAACCGGGATTGTCGGTGTTATCGGTAGCGAGGTATGCGCCGATGTCGAACAGGCGGCTCTGCACGGTTGTCAGGGTTGATGATGTGGCTTTTTCTCGTGCTATGACGGGCTCTGCCGCCAACAGTCCGAGGAATGAGTTGAGTTCGTCGATTGTGCCGTAGGCTTCGAGGCGGGTGGAGTGTTTGTCGACCCGTTTGCCTCCTACGAGTGAGGTTTTGCCGGCATCGCCGGTGCGTGTGTAGATTTTCATATAACTGATGTGTGACTTCTGTGGGTATCAGCCCGGTTAAATATAAACGCTCTGCAGCGTGTGAAGTTGGGATAGTAATGATGCTATGTCGGAGTGGAAGCTGATTCGCCCTGCGACTTGGGGAGTCATAAGACCGCGAGTCTCCATTTCGTTGAACATGAGTTGCAGGGGTGTGTAGAGGTTGTCGCGGTTGAGCACTAACAGGGGTTTGGGTTCGTTGAAGAACGACATGGTTGCCAATGCCGACATTATTTCGTCGAGAGTGCCGTAGCCACCGTCGAGGGCAACGAACAGGTCGGCGTTCTCTTCCATGATCTGTTTGCGCTCGTGGAGCGAGTTTACCAGGATGTTGACGCTGTTGACGGGGTTTTCGCGGTCTTGGCGGGTTGCCGGCACTACTCCCGTTACTTTGCCGCCGGCTTCGGCTACGGCGCACGATACCACGTCCATCAGGCCCATCGACAGGCCGCCATATACGAGGGTGTGGCCTCCTTTCCCTATTGCGTTGCCGAGTGTGCGGGCATCTTCAATGACTTCTGCCGGAAGCCCTGTCCGGGCTGAACAATAAACTGCTATTTTCATATGAGGTTGTAAAGTCGTAAGTCGTAAGTCACGAGTCGCAAGATCAGGTGGAAAATGAGGGGGATAAGGTGTTGAAATGATGAGGATGCCCTCTCCTTATAATCCTGCTCTCCGCTCATGATTTATAACTTACGACTTAAGACTTCCGACTGTCTATTAACAAACAAATATATGGATTTTTCGTAAATTTGCGGTTATGAAACGAGAAGATTTTGAGATAATGGCTCCTGTGGGGAGTTATGAAAGCCTTTGGTCGGCAATCAATGCCGGGGCTGATGCGATATATTTCGGGGTTGAGGGGCTGAACATGAGGGCGCGGTCTAGTGTGAATTTCACTCTTGATGATCTTAAGGAGATTGCCCGCATCTGTTGCGAACACAATGTGAAGTCGTATCTGACGGTCAATACTATTATCTATGATGAGGATATCGCCAAATGCCATGCCATAATCGACGCGGTGGCGGCGAGCGGCATTTCCGCCATCATCGCAAGCGACATGGCGGCGATAATGTATGCGCGGCGGGCCGGCGTGGAGGTGCATATATCCACCCAGCAGAGCATATCCAACATTGAGACGGTGAAGTTTTATTCGCAGTTCGCCGATGTTGTGGTGCTGGCCCGTGAGCTTAATCTCGACCAGGTGAAGGCCATTTCCGACGCTATTATGCGCGACGACGTGCGCGGCCCGCGGGGGGGGCTGGTGCGCATCGAGATGTTCTGCCACGGGGCTTTGTGCATGGCGGTGTCGGGTAAATGCTACCTGAGCCTGCATGAGATGAATTCCTCGGCCAACCGCGGGGCATGTACGCAAATCTGCCGACGTGGTTATGAAGTGACTGACCTTGAGACGGGCGACAAACTTGCCGTCGAGAATAAATACATAATGTCGCCAAAGGATCTTAAGACCATCCATTTCCTCAACAAGATGATTGACGCAGGTGTGAGGGTGTTTAAAATCGAGGGGCGCGCCCGCGGTCCGGAGTATGTGTCGCTGGCGGTCAGGTGCTACAGCGAGGCGATAGAGGCCGTGTGCGATGGCACATATTCAGAAGAAAAGATAGCCGTCTGGGACGGGCAGCTTGGGAAAATCTTCAACCGGGGGTTCTGGAACGGCTATTATCTCGGCCAGCGTCTGGGGGAATGGTCGGCTAAATACGGTTCGTCGGCAACGCGTGTCAAGGAATACCGCGCCAAAGGTGTGAGATATTTCTCTAACATAGGGGTGGCCGAGTTCTATATGGAGACTGGTGAGTTGCATGTGGGCGACGAGATTGTGATTACCGGGCCTACCACCGGCACCATAATACAGACCGTGGAGGAGATCCGTGTTGGGTTGGAACCGGTTGAAAAGGCCGTGAAGGGTGACAGTTTCTCTATCGCTGTGGCGCAGAAAGTGCGGCCGTCAGACAAGCTCTATCTGTGGCGGAAAAAATAACGGCGGTGTTGACACAATTAAAACATCGTTACGTTTAATTTAACCGGTTGGTTACGACCGTATGGCCGAAACTACGTAATTTTGCAAACGGAATTAATGAATAGGGTACAACCTAAAACCAACATAAAAATGAAAACAATCAATGTCAATGTGAAAGAAGTGCTCGGCACCGTAACCGCCGAGCAGATTCAGGCTCTCAACCCGGCAGCAGCCGAGGGGCTTGAAAAACTACATAAAGGCACAGGTCTCGGCTCTGATTTCCTCGGATGGGTTAACCTGCCCGAAGAAACCCCGGATGGCCTGGTGGCAGAGATAGAGGCTTCGGCCAAGGTTTTGCGCGAAAGCTGCGACTATGTGGTGGCTATCGGCATCGGCGGCAGCTATCTCGGCGCCAAAGCCGTGATTGAGGCTCTGAGCGATTCGTTTTCGATGCTCCGCAGTGACGACGCGCGCCGTTGCCGAGTGCTGTTCGCCGGACAGAATATCGGCGAAGACTATCTCAACGAGCTTCAGGATTTGCTGCGCGACAAGAAATTCGGCATCATAGTAATCTCAAAGTCGGGCACAACCACCGAACCGGCAATAGCCTTCCGCCTGCTCAAAGAGCAGCTTGAGAGCCAGCTCGGCAAGGCTGAGGCTTCGAAGCGCATCGTTGCAATAACCGACGAACATAAGGGTGCGCTGCGCCAGCTCGCCACAGAAGAAGGTTACAAGACGTTTGTGATCGCCGACAATGTCGGTGGCCGTTTCTCGGTTCTCACCCCGGTGGGCCTCCTTCCGATAGCCGTGGCCGGGTTCGACATCCGCGCCCTTCTCGACGGCGCCCGCCGTATGCAGAAAGCGACCGTGGCAGCTAACGACGAGAATCCGTCGCTTCTCTATGCCACTACCCGCAATGCCCTTTACCGTGCCGGTAAAAAGATTGAAATCCTCGTTAACTACAATCCCAAACTCCATTTCTTCGGCGAATGGTGGAAACAGCTCTACGGCGAATCAGAAGGTAAAGACCACAAAGGCATCTTCCCTGCCGCTGTTGACAACTCAACCGACCTACACTCGATGGGACAGTGGATACAAGAGGGTGAGCGCACTATCTTTGAGACGGTGCTGTCGGTTGAATCGGCCCAGCACACCACTGTCATCCCCTCCGACGAAGCCAATCTCGACGGTCTTAACTATCTGGCCGGGAAGCGTGTGGATGCTGTAAACAAAATGGCTGAACTCGGCACACGCATTGCCCATGTCGACGGCGGAGTGCCCAACATGCGCATCACCATCCCTGCACTGAAAGAGGAATACCTCGGAGAGCTAATATATTTCTTCGAGAAAGCGTGTGGCATCTCGGGCTACCTGCTCGATGTCAACCCCTTCAACCAACCCGGCGTGGAGGCCTACAAGCGTAACATGTTCGCCCTTCTCGAAAAGCCCGGCTACGAGGCTGAAACCGCCGCAATCAAAGCCCGTCTCTGATTCCGGCGTCCTCATAGAGGAGGCAATAAAAGCATCGGCGCGCAATCCGGAACGGGATTACGCGCCGATGTCTATATGTTGGTGATTAGTGGTTTTCCAGAAACATCTGATACAGGGCCACCGGCCCGTAATGCCACAGTTTGGTCTCTTCCCTTTCGAGTTGGCTGTAGGTAGTTGACAGATATATACGCGTCAGGGCTTCTGTGATAGGCAGTCCGAAATCTTCAGCATACATCACCGCCATTTTGCTCACCTTTCCCGGCAGCAAAAGATACAGGTTATCCTGCGTTATTCTGCATTCTTCAATGTCGTTCATTTTGAAATCTTGTCGGCTGTCAAAAATTTTATTGATGCAAGCGAGGCCTCGGTATGTAATAATATCTGATTAACCAGTTTGTAGGCTTTTAGTTCGGCAATCAAAGACTGTTTGTTTAATAGCCCGGCTTCGTAGAGTGCGAATGATGCATATACACGGTCGTCGGCAACAGGTCCTTTTACTATGTCGTAAGTATGCGTAAAATTTCGATTCATCCTATTCGCCATAACGAAATCGAGCCATTTCTCATCCGGATTCTCAAATATAAGTACTGACAATGAAATCTCGACGGATGGGTCATATTCGTAGATATTAAGCCAGCCTTGAATGATTTCTCCTTTGAACTTTCGCCGTACCCAGCTTTCTGCCTGTTGTCGGGAGGTTGTCAGGTAGAATCCTGTTCCATAGTCAAGTGTGCGGTTTGGTTTTCTGATTTCAGGTGAATCTACTATATCGAGGCTGCCGTGGTATAGTTCAATCATTGTTTTGTGATTTGCGTGATGAGAGATAGTCGTTTATTTCGTCTAGAATCCATTGTGGGCTTTGTGTATGGATAGGCTCAAAATTTTCTTCAAGAAATTTTGTCAAGTTGCTGTCTCTGAACAAAATCGCGGTCTGACTGCCTTTCATGCCAGTGTTGCCTTTATAGAGTTCAACGCAGAATGCTATGAAATAAGCGACATTATCGTTATATTGTTGTTTGGTCATAAGAAATAAATGAAATAAATGGAAATATTAGCGTTCGGCCTCCTGATGGTGGATGTTATAGGATTTCAAGTCGAGGGATAAATGGCACCCATCCGATATGGTCAGTGGTGTTGTTTATCTTTGATTGCGAATATATCCAATTGCCATGGTTTTCAATAATCACCCCTCCTTGATAGGTGTTGCCGAGAAGACGTTGTTCTGCCGCGTATTTGATGAACCCGTTATGTTTTAAATGAGCGACTGAAGCCTCACTTCCTACTTTGCAATAGTGCGACGAGTCCTTGGCAGGGTGACCGTTAGGCAATCCTTTATACCATTGCCTTAATTCCAGTGAGATAGTTTCATAATCTGCGCCATACCGTTTTGCTAATTTCCGATAGCAATTGTATATGTCATCAAGGCCAGGTTTACGTTCTCTCCAAGTTATATCGTTGGATTTAAGAAATTCCTGATTTTTGACATAAATCAGGATATATTCATGTGAAATGGAAATGTATCTTGAGTCGTTTTTTCGTCCGGCCGACCATATCAATTGGGCAATGAAATTTTGACGCCCAAAGATTTCATCACATAAAAGTTTCAGATGGGCTTGTTCATTGTCGTCAATAGATATGAAAATTACACCTCGCTCGGAAAGAAGTTTTTTGGCTATTCTAAGGCGTTTTGACATGAACGACAACCATTTTGAGTGCCGATACTGTGTTTCTTTTGCCACGAAATTGTCATTGTATATGAAATCTTCACTGATTTTATTCCCTGTGTTGTATGGTGGATCAATGTATATGACGTCTATTTTCCCTGCGTGGGTAAATGATAAAGTTGTTAATGATGCGAGATTATCCCCTTCTATGAGAATATGGTCGGGGGCTTCGGATTCGCCAGATAAGATGGCGCGGTCTGGAATTTCAATTAGAATGGGCAATTCATGCCGCATACGTTCATTCACTTCTTCCTTTTGGTCTTCCCAGACAAGTCCGAATGTTTTTTCTTCAAGGAGTTCAAGGAGTGTGGCCCGGTCATCGTCAGTGATTCCGTTGAGGTGTTTAATGCGTTGTCTGAGCTTATTCTTATCGACCGTTTTCATAAACGAATTATTAGGTGGTTACAACGGAGTCAGATGTAATGTTATGTGGCGATTCAGGCATATTGGCAATAATCCCAGGTGTAGAATTCGGATTTGCGAGGCGTTGTCAAAAGCTGTATGCGTGATTCTGCCTGGAAACTCGATATTACAAAGTTACGAATTATATTGCAATTGTGTTTGACCGGATTTGAAAATTAGGGTTAGTATTACTGAAGAGGTGTGCGCGGAGGAGTCAAGGTGGCGGTCTGGAATGGTAGGGTGTAGAGGGGGATGTTTATGGGTCGGTCTTGGTGTTTATGGCCTGGCAGGGAGATCCTGAGGTCTTTTTTGTCAGGATTCTCTTTTATGAACTGGGCTACGTACTCTTCCGATATCAGCCCGTTGTATTCGGATAGGGCGTCGCTGGCGGGGAGCATGACGGATGTAGGGCTGTTATGTTGCATGGCCAGCATAACAGCCCTATATCAAGGAAAAAAGTTTTAACGCTGAAAGGTCTTCATAGAACTTCAGCGGGATTGCGACTTTGCTGACCTGGCCGACTTTTCAGCATGTCGACTTTGCCGACAGGAAAAGATTCGTTATAAACAAGCGAAAACTGCATAAAGTCGATGGTGCGGTTTGGAAAAACACACACAAAATCGACGATTAGCTGTAGGGCTGGTATGGGGTTGGGCGTACGGGGGATTTTTTGTAACTTTGCAAAATTCAGGATATGTCTCTGAGGTATTCAAATGCACTCATATCTTCGTTATATGGGGCTTATGTGTTCTCATTGGAGAGTGGATGTTTTCTAAAGGGCATATCTTGTTGTCTGACTGACAGTATCAAGGTAGGTGCCGGTCAGCGGAAACGGAGGTTTGGCCGGGAGTTTGGAAATGAGTGTTTCATAGGATAATTATTACAGAAAAAAGGATAGCTATGTCGATAGATCAGATTGTGGCCCAAGGTGTGGCCAAGGCTGTCAAGGAACTTTACGGGGTTGAGGCTGACGCCAAGGATATCGTGCCCCAGACCACCAAGAAGGAATTTGAAGGGAATCTCACGGTTGTGGTTTTCCCGTGGGTCAAGGCGGCGCGGAAGTCGCCTGAGGCTGTTGGGCAGGAAATCGGCCAGTGGCTTGTTGACAATGAGCCGGCTGTTGACCGTTTCAATGTAATCAAGGGCTTCCTGAACCTCGTAATCGAGCCTACGTTCTGGAACTCTGTGCTAAAGCACATAGAGGCTGCTGCTGATTATGGCCTGAAAAATGCTTCCGACAGCAGCCCGTTGGTGATGGTTGAATATTCTTCGCCCAATACCAATAAGCCGCTCCACCTTGGGCATGTGCGCAACAATCTGCTGGGCTATTCTCTGGCAGAGATTCTGAAGGCTTGCGGTAATAAGGTTGTGAAGACCAATATCGTCAATGACCGAGGCATCCATATCTGCAAATCGATGCTTGCCTGGCAGAAATGGGGCGACGGCATCACTCCGGAAAAGGCCGGCAAAAAGGGCGACCATCTCATCGGCGATTTCTATGTGCTTTTCGACAAGCATTACAAGGCTGAGCTGAAAGAGATTGCCGCCCGCGACGGAATAAGCGAGGAGGAAGCGGCCAAGCTGTCGCCTCTGATGGCCGAGGCCCGCGAGATGCTGCGCCGTTGGGAGCAGAAAGACCCTGAGGTGCGCCGCCTTTGGGCGATGATGAACGAGTGGGTATATGCCGGTTTCAACGACACCTACAAACGGATGGGGGTTGACTTCGACAAAATCTATTATGAGTCTGATACCTATCTCGAAGGGAAAGAGAAGGTGCTTGAAGGGCTGGAGAAGGGGATAATGTTCCGCAAGGATGACGGGTCGGTATGGGCCGACCTTTCCGACGCTGGGCTTGACCAGAAGCTGCTGCTGCGGTCAGACGGCACGTCGGTCTACATGACCCAGGATATAGGCACGGCCAAGCTGCGCTTCCAGGATTATCCCATAGACAAGATGGTCTATGTGGTGGGTAATGAGCAGAACTATCATTTCCAGGTGCTGTCGCTGCTGCTCGACCGCCTGGGCTTCAAATGGGGCAAAGACCTCGTTCATTTCTCATATGGCATGGTTGAGCTTCCCGAAGGTAAGATGAAGAGCCGCGAGGGTACGGTGGTAGATGCCGATGATCTGATGGAAGAGATGGTGGGCGGTGCGCGCGAGGTGTCGCGTGAGCTTGGCAAGCTCGATGGCCTTAGCGAGGCTGAAATCGAGGATATTTCAGAGATTGTGGGCCTGGGGGCGCTGAAATATTTCCTTCTGAAAGTCGACCCGCGCAAAAATATGCTTTTCAATCCGAAGGAATCGATTGATTTCAACGGCAACACGGGGCCGTTTATCCAATACACTTACGCCCGCATCCGCTCGGTGCTCCGCAAGGCTTCTGCCGAGGGGATTGAACCAGTTGATTATTCGGCTGTTGTTCCTAATGAGAAGGAGATCGCCCTGATTCAGATGCTTGCCGATTTCCCCGCGACAGTCGAAGAGGCCGGACGCAGCTATTCTCCGGCGGTTATTGCAAATTATGTGTATGAACTGGTGAAGCAGTATAACCAGTTCTATCATGACTATTCGATTCTCAAGGAGGAGGATAAGGCAGTGAAGTCGTTGCGCCTGGCTTTGTGCGATGCAACTGCCAAAGTGGTAAGTACCGGCATGGGGCTGTTGGGCATCAGGGTGCCGGAGCGCATGTGACCATGCTTCACTCTCCCATCCGGAAATGAAAGGGCGGATATTTATTTTTGCTTCGCTCTCTAAACCTTCAGAATTCACGGATGTCAAATATATCATTGGGCGCCGGCCGGTTTGCCGGGTCGCCAGACACAGTTTAACTCTCACCGTAATTTTTGAAAAATATGAATTATTATCAGACTGAATCGTTCTCTCCGCAATCGCTTGAGGCCAAGGTGTCGCAGGTTATGAAAGGGGTGTATGTCAAAATGTTCCTCGGGCTGCTTGTGACTGCAGCCGTGGCTTGGATTGTGGCCGCTACGGCAACCCCCGGCTCGGGATTTTTCTATTATATGGCAACCCATTCATGGGTCTACTGGGGTTTGGCTCTTGTTGAACTCGGATTGGTTATGTGGATTTCCGCCGGTCTGAGGAAGATGAGCTCTGGCATGGCCACGGGTCTTTTCTTCCTGTTTGCCATTGTCAACGGACTTACGCTGTCGATGATTTTCGCGGTTTATCAGATTGCTGCCATTTTCAAGACGTTCCTGATTACCGCCGGGGTGTTCGGCGCCATGAGCGTCTACGGTTATTTCACCACCCGTGACCTGACACGTATCGGGACATACCTTTATATGGCGCTTTTCGGATTGATGATTCTGATTGTTGTCAATATTTTCTGGGCTAATTCAACTATGGACTGGATTATCAGCGGCATAGGTGTGTTGCTTTTTATCGGCCTGACTGCCTGGGATACCCAGCAGATCAAGCAGATGGCTTATGCCGATCCGTCGATGGCCAACGGCCGCCTTGCCACACTCGGCGCCCTGAGCCTGTATCTTGACTTTATCAACCTGTTCCTCTACCTGCTGCGCTTCTTCGGCGGCAACAGGGATTGAACATTGGTTTTGGCAATTTCTGAGATCTGCAACGAAAACAGAGGGTGTGTCATAATGGCTCATCTGGGTCGTCGCCCGAGGGCTTCGGGTTCGGTCATTGACCTTAGTCAACTCCCTTCACCCTCACCCTCAGGCTCCTACCATCTGAACCATTCTGACAGCACCCTCTCCATCCGGATGCAAAAAAGGCGTTGGTCGAATTTCGACACAGCGCCTTGGTTATATATAAGGTTGTATTGGAATCAATGGGTGGCAGGGGGTGTCACCAGGGCTGCCACTGCGGGTGTCAGGCATGAGTCGAGGGCGGAGTAGGGGATCACGCATCCGGGCATTCCTGAAGCATAAGGGGCGATTTCATATTGCTGGTAGATGAAATGCACACCTTCGCCTGTCAGATATGGAGGGGTTGCAGGAAGCGGAAGGGTGTCGGGATTGATGAGCAGGGCATCGCGCAGAATGCCGGCACCACTTTCGCGGAAGTACCGGGTCAGTCCTTCCTTAACGAGGCTTGTTACTTTCGGAAGGGCGTCGGGGCGGAACATGCCAAGCCCGAGAGCTTCTCCGGTGGCGGCAACGAATGTCTGCCCTATGGCAGAAGATGCGCCATGTGCGCCTCCGAGGAAGGCATATGTTGTCGACATATATGTTATATATTCCGGCGTTTCAAAAATTTTGCGGATATCCCAGTCGTATTGATACTCAATGGAGAAGTCGGGGCTCATCGAAATCAGAGTGTCAAGAGAGGCGAATTCCTGCCTGGTATCGGCCAGAACGGTGTCGCACACGGATTTAATCAGACGCGGGCCGTTGGTGACGTCGGTTGCAGCTGCGGCATATGGCAGCGGTGTGTTGCCGGAGGTGTATCCGATGGATGAAAGCTGCTCGGCTATCCACTCTCTTACGCTGTCGACCAGTTCGCCCTTCCCTTCTGAGGGATAATCAACGCTTATGGCGCAGAATGCTTTGGCGTGTGGGGTCATGATGCTGTCGGTGCAGCTTATTGAGTCTGTGCGGAAATCAGCGATTTCATCTCCGCTGCTGTTAGATGTGCATGAGCTGACGGCAGAAATGCCACAGAAAGCCAGGAATGGCGTCAAGGCTGCCAACAGCCCTTTCTTTTCGGTAATCATAATATTTGTTTATTAGTTGTCAATATATGTTCAAGATTGGTATGGACGTAAGGGGTTCCAAAAGTATAACACATACGGATGGCTATTTTATTGTATAGTATTCAAGGTTTATGGAAAATAATCCGGCTGTTCATGAACCCGATGGCTGTGATTCCCATTTTATAATTGGATTCCCGCCGGTTAGTGAGCGTTGAGGTTTGGCCTTTAGGGCGATAATCGCTATCTTTGCCCATAGGGATGTAATAATCAGACTATAATTTTGTTGACAGGCTTAAGATTTTGAGATGATCAGAAAAGTTTTGTTTGCTACGGGTGCCATTATGCTGGCGCTGGTGATGCAGGGTCGTACGTTGACTCCGCAGGAGGCTTTGGAGCGCCTTGATGCTGACCATGTTGCTATGGCTCGTGTGGGTGGAGAGACAAGGGTGCAACCCCGTTTGGTCCACACGGCAACAACTGCATCCGGAGCCGCGGCGGTATATGTGTTCGACCGCCCCGGAGCGGCTGGCTATCTGGTTGTCAGTGCCGATGATGTTGCTGCCCCGCTGCTTGGTTATTCCGACAGTGGTGAGGTTTCTGCGCCAATGCCTCCACAACTCCAATGGTGGCTTAAACAATATGCTGCAGAGATAGAGCAGGCATCGGATGCTGATGCTGTCAGGTATGTCACCATGGCAAACCGGAAACCGGCCGGGGCTGTTGCCCGTAAGGCCATTGCGCCGTTGTTGTCTACGCGTTGGGATCAGGGAGCACCATATAATGACGATTGTCCATCTGTGTCGTCGCCGGTCATGCCGAATGGGAAAGCTCCGACCGGGTGTGTGGCCACGGCCATGGCGCAGGTGATGAAATATTTCAACTGGCCTGAAAAAGGGGCGGGTACAGGGAAGGCTACTGATTCGTCGGGGAAGAGCTATGCGATGGACTTAGGCGTGACGTTCAGCTGGAACGACATGAAGGCACAATATAATGAAGGGAATTATACTTCACCACAAGCGTCGGCAGTGGCGTTGCTGATGAAGGCCTGCGGTTATGCGGTGGGCATGAAATACGGGCCGTCGGAATCTGGTGCCGGTTCGGTGGCGATTCCATCGGCGCTTGTCGACAATTTCGGATATGACGGCGGGGTGCGTCTGTGCATGCGTGCCTATTATGGCCGGGAAGAGTGGGAAGGTATGATTTATGATAACCTGGCGCATGTGGGGCCGGTGCTATATACAGGCACTACCAATTTAGGCGGCGGCCATGCTTTTGTGTGCGATGGTTATTCGACCGACGGCTATTTCCATTTCAACTGGGGCTGGAGCGGAATGTATGACGGATATTACCTGCTGACCGCCCTCAACCCGGAAGGAGAGGGTACAGGCGGTTTTGCCGGTGGATATAACATCGGCCAGGAGGTTGTTCTGGGCATATGCAGGCCCACCGGGGAGCCTGTTGGATTGCAGCCGTTCAGGCTGACTCTTGACAAAGCCCCGACAGGGGAGGTGGAGGGTTCTTCTCTCCGTATGAGCGGGGGATGGTATAATGCCGGCCAGGAGGCTGAACGGTTTATGGTCGGCGCAAAATTTGAAAAAGTGGGCGCAACGGGAGCCGGTGCGGTGCAATATGTCAATCTCGGCGAGATGTCGCTCAATCCCATGCAGGGATGGAGCGGATTGAGAATACCGTATACCTACGCTTCGCTTACAGACGGCACATATAAGGTTAGCCTGGTGACCCGTAGCGGTTCGCAGTGGTATGATGCCCTTCATTCCATATCAGTGCCCGACTATGTTTTGCTGACCAAGAAGGGGGATGCGTATTCGGCGGCTAATGCGCCTGTGTCGCGGTTCACAGTCACTAATGTGAAACTGCTGACCGATCTGTATGCCGGTGAAGCGGCAAAGATGTCTTTCACTGTAACCAATGACTCTGAAACCGAGATAGCCGGAGCGGTCGCCCCGTTGTTGATGACTGGCGGATATGAGATGACTGGTATCGGCGAGAGTGTGTTCCTCGATTTAATGCCCGGCGAGAGCAGCGATGAGGAGCTGGTTTTCACTATGCGTTATACCGACAAGTTTAAGGTAGGGGAGAGCTATCTGTTCGGCATCTATGACCCGTGTGACAATTCGGTTTATGGCACGATAGGCAATATGAGTGTGAAACCTTCCCCGGGAACACCGGCGCTTGGCTGCTCTTCATTCACATTGACCTCCGGGAATCCGGTGGCCGACCGCGCTGATATGCGTTTTTCCGCCACTGTCAGCTGTTCGTCGGGGTATCTTGCCTCCCCTTTGGTGCTTGTAATATTCAAGACTGAAGGTGATGGCTTCACTAATGTTAGCCAAAGTTCTTTCGAAGATTATCTGTTTCTCGGCAAAGGGCAGTCGGCCACCACTGAGGCAAGACTTGACTTTTCGCAGGGAGTGGCAGGCGTGGGTTATATGGCAGCTGTTTATAATCCCCATGTCAACAGCAGGCCGTTGTCGATGATTCCGTTTACCATTTCACAATCGGGCGTTGAAAATGTTGAGGCCGCAGGGCTGTCGATTGCATCTGTGGCCGGTTTGCCGACGGTTGTGGTCACTTCTGATGCAGCGATTGAGGCTGTCTCAGTAATAGGTGTTGACGGGCGGCAGTTGAATGCCGTGGTGGCATATGATGGCAATATAGCTACCGTAGACCTTTCAGGATGCCACCGTGGAATTGCCGTAATCACGGCAACAGATGCTTCTGGGGTGTCGAAGACAATGAAGATAGTGTTATGAACCGGGCGTTATTGTTTGTGATATGAGATATGTTTTGATGGGAGTGGCGGTTGTGGCCGTTATGATGTTGTTGTTTTCATGCCGCAGTCAGAAGAATGCGGCCGACAAAAATGTGGATTCGATAGCTATCGGTTCGTCGCCGGTGCGTAATATCGGGGATAAGCCCGAAGGGGCCGACCGTTCACTGATAGATTCAGAAAAACGGTTTGCCGGAGAGGTGGTGCATTTCCAGCCCGACAACCGGGTGCATATAATCGGAGGCAGGCCTACGGCTGTGTTGCCGCGAGGGGTGGCGTTCCGGATGTCGGGTGATTATGCCGACAATCTGCCGTTGAACCTCAGTGCTGACGGCGTTTTGGAGTCATATCCGGCTCCGTCGGATATTTCCGCCGATTCTGCTCCCATACCTTTGGCTGACGGATGGTGGCTCGACCGCCGGGGGGTGACCGAAGGTACGGTGTTTTCGCGATATACTCTTGCGCAGTATGCCGCGATGAAAGAGGTGCCTTCTCCGCAAGAATTGCTTGCCTCTGTAATCCCTGGTGCGAAGGTGACGGCTGTCGTCCCCCTGCCGATGATGCAGCATGAGGCTTTGGCCGATACGGCTGCGGTTAATGCGTGGCTGCGGGCAAACCGGTTAGGGCTGGGGGAATGAGTATCAGGAGGGTGTGTCATAATGGCTCATCTGGGTCGTCGCCCGAGGGCTTCGGGTTCGGTCATTGACCTTAGTCAACTCCCTTCACCCTCACCCTCAGGCTCCTGCCATCTGAACCATTCTGACAGCACCCTCTCCATCCGGATGCAAAAAAGGCGTTGGTCGAATTTCTACACAGCGCCCTTGGAACTTTCAGATATGTAGTTTGAACGATGCGAGAAGGCTTCGGGGAAGCGACGGGCCGTAGATGTAGCCTGAATCGCGGAGGTGGCCTTTGTCGAAATCGCGTTGGTAGCTGTTGAAGATGTTCATGACCGAAGCGCTGACATCGAGGCCTACGTTGTGGAAAATCTTGAATTCATATGTCACTTTCAGGTTGGCATCGAAGAATTCCGGGGTGGTTACAGCCCGGTCTACGTCTGTGCCTGAACCCTCCATATGCTGCACAAGCATGCTGCCGGTGTAGGTTCCCGACAGGGATGCGTTGAAATGGCGGGTTATGTCGTAATTTAGGGTGAGGTAGCCATAAAGGTCTGGTGTTCGGAACATCTGCCGAACAGGTGCTACCTCGGGGTTTTCGCTCCATTGTTCGGGGCGCTTGTAGCGGCTTTGCTGCCATGTCAGACCTGCCTGTAGCTGCCACCGGGTAGAAAACACTGCTTTCCCTTCGATATTTATGCCGCCCACGGTTGCTCCGGAACCGTTGTAGCGCTCAAGCACAGTGTTTCCGGCGGCATCAGTCTGGTCGAGTTTGCGCAGGGCGAAAACGTCGCGCAGGTCGGTGAAGAACCCTTCCACCATCAGGTTTGTCTGCACGTTTCCGAAGCGGTGGTAGAGGTCGACTGACGCGCTGACGCTGTTGCTGCTTTCCTGGCGCAGCCCTTTGGCCAGCACGGTCACCACGCGTTCACCGCCGACGATAGCCACATGGAAGTCTTCGTCGTAGGCCTGTGGAGAGCGGAACCCGGTTGAATATGATAAGCGGAAGTTGATATTGTCGGATGGGTTGAACCTGATATTGGCACGCGGCGAGATGATCGGGTTGTCAATCATCGAATGGCTGTCGATGCGGGCGCCGATGAGGAATCCCCATCTGTCGTTGCGCCATTCGTTTTGCAGGTAGCCGCTGTAGATGTTGACACGCTGGGTGATGTCGTGGTCGTAGCCGAGGGTCACATCGTGAAGGTAGTTGTGGTTGTATTCCACCCCGGCTATTAGCTCAGCCGGCATGAACCACAGGCGGTTGAAGTTATGGGTCCATTGTGCGCCGGATGTCACCACGAGGTCGTGGGTGCGCCCGTAGGCGTTGGGGTCTTCTTCGCTGCCGTAGTAGCTTTTCCTTTTTGTGTTCTGGGCTGCGGCAAAGATGTTAAGATGGTCGGCACGGCTTTTCGACCAAAGGTCGAAAGATGCTTCCCCTCCGTGGATGTTGTGGTCGACCTCTTCTGCAATCATTGCATCGTGGGCCGGGCGGTCGAGACGGTCGCCTCCACGGCGGTATTCATGGGTGCCATGATATTCTACGGTGAGCTTGGTGTTGTCGGAAGTGCGTAGGAAAGCCCTGGCTCCCATGGTCTGGGTCTTGAGTTGTGCAACTTCGGTGAATCCGTCGCCGTTGTGGTCGTAGCCGTCGCGTGAGCGGTTCTGCCCATAGACGAAGAGGCCTATGCGGTTGTTGTCGTTTACCACTGATGCGTTGAGGGTTGTGTTGTTGTCGAGAGAGCCGGAGATTCCTATCGAAGCGAGGGAGTGGCTTACTTCGGCATAGTTCACAACCGGGTCGCGTGTGATGATGTTTACCGTACCCCCGATGGCTGATGATCCGAACAGGGCCGACCCTCCCCCGCGCATGACCTCCACGCGGTCAATCATGTTTGCAGGAATCTGTTCGAGACCATAGACTCCGGCTAACGCCGAGAAAACCGGGCGGGAATTCATCAGAATCTGCGAATAGTGGCCGTCGAGGCCGTTGATGCGCACCTGGGTGAAACCGCAGTTCTGGCAGTCGTTCTCAACCCTCACTCCCGGCTGGAAATTCAGCCCGTCGGCGAGAGAACATGCGCTCACCTGGTCGAAAATCTTGTTGTTGACCACGCTGACCAGCACAGGGCTGTTGCGGCGTTTCTGTTCGCTTTTGCTGCCGGTGACAACCACCTGTTCGAGCATGAAGGCGTCGGGTGTCACATCGAAATTTATTTCGAGAGTGCGTCCATGTTCAATGGCCACCTCTTTCTGCATGGTTTTGTAGCCGGTGCAGAGGGCTTCGATAGTGTAGTTTCCCGGGTTGAGGTTGCGAAGGGTATAGTGGCCGGATGCGTCGGTGAGTGTGCCTATGGATGTGCCGAGCAGGCGGATTGTGTAGTATGGCATGTGCTCGCCGGTTTCGCTGTCAACGACATGGCCGGTTATGTTCGCGTCGGTCGGGGCTGCCTTTGCGGGGCAACCTGCAAGTGACGACGCTGCCAACAGCGCCGACATCAATATGAATTTGTGCATGATGATTTGTTGTTTGGTGGATTTTGAAACCTCTGGGGCTTCACTGACTGATTCCACATACCAGCCTGGTAACAGTGCCGATATGGAATTGTATGTGCTAAAATCAAGTCAGGCCACCGGGGGTGCACGTCCCCCAGCAGTGTGGATATGCGCGATTACATGCAGCTTCGTGTGAACAACCTGTATATATGTTGTTGTTGATACCGGCTTTGGCATTTCGGCCTGATAGGGGGTATCCATTGATGCTGCCGTGGCATTGAAAGCGGCAATCGATTGCAGCGCCTGCGACGAATGGCTGTGGGAGTCGGAAGGGAGATAGGGGTGTGAGTGGACTATTTTGTGCCCCTCAGCGACGTGGGTGTGCAA
Source organism: Bacteroidales bacterium (assembly GCA_910575545.1). Lineage (GTDB taxonomy): Bacteria > Bacteroidota > Bacteroidia > Bacteroidales > Muribaculaceae > UBA7173. The sequence continues at coordinate 155,123 of CAJTFH010000004.1, read as the reverse complement.
AAAGAGCGTATTCCCGCAATAGAACCATGCGAAAATGCCTAACATTATCCATGTTGCTAACTTTATGTAGCGCTCTTTTTTCATTAACGTTGCAAAATTAGGCAAAAATAGTGATTGAAGCCTGTAGGATACGGTAAAATAGAGAAAAAAACGAAATGTCGTGGCTCAAAGGTTGCAAAAACGGGAAAGAATGCCTACCTTTGCACAGCAAATGCCCAGATGGCGGAATCGGTAGACGCGCTGGTCTCAAACACCAGTGGAGCAATCCATCCCGGTTCGATCCCGGGTCTGGGTACTGAATATCGGGGCTGAAGATCATTTGATTTTCAGCCCCGATAGCTTTTTTTGGATAATTCTGGCAATCGTTGTGTTTGGAAGGGACGTGTGGATTAATACGTTGAAATTTATTCTAACATGGCCGGAGACGGGGAGTAGCACGTCTCTTACCTCTTTATGGGGAGGGAGGCGAGCCAGGCGAAGGTGCGGGCGTAGAGGAGTGTGCGGAGGCGGGGGCTGGAGAGGTAGAGGTCGTGGAGACCGCCGACTACGCGGATGCAGGTGACGTCGGGGCCGAGCATTAGTCCGTAGCGGCGTATGTCGTTTACGTCGAGAACTGCGTCGGCGCGGTTGTGGGCGGTTGTCCAGTCGTGGCCTGAGACTGATTCTGCCGAATACATCAGCAGGATGGGGATGTTGATTCGGGCTTTGCCGTTGCGCAGTGCTTTCTGGGCGCTGTCGATGGCATGCACCCATCCGGCGGTTACGTCTGACGATGCCGGGAGTTTCCAGTCGGTTCGGAATTGCCATTCGCCGTGCTCATCTTTAAGCAGACTTTCGGAGTAGGCTGTTGAGTTGCCCTGGCTGACGGGTGTGTCGGGGAACAGGGTCCCCCACCATGAGATTATCGGCACGAGATGTTCTTTCCAGCCTAAGTTCCAGTCGAGAAACGGGGAGTTGAGAATCAGGGCATCAACCTGCGGGTTGTGTGTCCGTGCCATGTAGAAGGCTGTGATAAGGCCTCCGGTGGAGTGCCCCATCAGAATTGTCGGGCCGTTGTGTGCGTGGCTGATTTCCACGAGCGCAGAGTCGATGTCGGGGAAATATTCGGTTAGAGACCGGCATTGGAAGAGTTCTTGTCGCGGCCGTATTGAACGGCCGTATTTCCGCAGGTCGACTGCGTAGAAGTCGTAGCCGTGGCGGTTGGCCTGTTGCCCCAGTTCTGGATTGAAGAAGTAGTCGTTGAATCCGTGGATGTAGAGGATGGTTCCGAGTGGTCGGGTGACGGTGTCGGGTAGGAGCCGCCGGATTATCGTGGATACTACCGGGCCGGAATAGTCCCGGCCTTGGTCGACTGTACGCATCTCATATCCCTGCCGGAGGATGTCAGGTTTCCAGTTGTCGGTGGCATGGCCGGTGATTGCGGTCAGCAGCAGAAGCAGTAGCGGCAGAAATGCGCGGAGTTTCAGTTTCATAAGTCGGCTTTTTCGAGGATTGGCATGAATGAAGATTCTGCGGGGACATGGAGCGGGGAGAATCCAAGCTCCGCGCCGATGCGGCAGTTTTCGGCTGAGTCGTCGAGGAATATGGTCTCAGAGGGTATGATTCCGAACTTGTCTGTGACGGCACGGAATATGGCGGGGTCGGGTTTGCATACACCGATGTTGAAGGATGTCACAATGCCGTCGAAATAGTCTGAAATGGTCAGACCTTCCTGCCGGAATGCTTCGTCGATGGGTCCGTGCCACATTATGGGGTTGGTGTTGGAGATGACGTAAAGGCGGTGGCCTTTGGCTCTTAGATTGCGCAGGGCTTGCAGGCGCTCGCGCGATATGCCGGTTATGAATGCGTTGAATGCTCGGTCAATCTGGCTGTCGGAGACCGGCGAGGGGATGTGGCGGCGCACCTCCCGGCGGAACTCATCGGGTGAAATCCTCCCCTCTTCAAGAAGCAGGAAAGGCCCTTTCTGGCCGTATTCTCCGAGATATGCCTCTATGTCGGAGAACCCGAGTTGAAGAAACGCGTTGACGCAGTTCTGCCGCCGGATGTCGACTATGACGCCTCCGAGGTCAAACAGCAGGTTTTTAAGCATAGGTTGTAAATTCAGATATGATTGAGTGCAGGGGGGTATTTCCGTGGGCTTTTCGGCATCTGGATGCCCCGGTTACAGTAGAGACGGGGGTACACCCCGTCTCTACGTTATGCAATCTGCAGAATCCGTTTTCAGCGGATGTTTGCATTGTTGTTTTACTTAACAAATAATCCGGATAGGTTGTTTAAGAAACCGTCCAGGTGTCGCCGGCGAGAATCATGTCGCGCAGGGCGGTGAATCCTTTGCGGGCGCGAACTTCTTCGGTCTGGCGCGCTACTTCTTCGTCGTAGGCCGGTGCTTCGACGTCGCGGATTACTCCGATGGCGAGTGGCAGGTCGTGGCCGTCCATCATGGCGAGCTGCTGGTGGAGGAAGTTCGACGGGGTGTGGGCGTCATGAACGAGCACGTCGTTGATAGTCCACCCGTCTTTACCTATTTCAACGGCACGCACCAGGAATCCGTCGCGCACCAGACCCTTGTTGTTGTCTTTCCCGAAGAGCATTTTTTCGCCGTGGCGCAGATGTATCGTGCGTTCGGCGCGGACCTCGCGGTCGGTTATGAAGTTATGGACGCCGTTGTTGAAAATCATGCAGTTCTGGAGGATTTCGACCACCGATGCGCCTTTGTGGCGGGCGGCGGCCACCATCACTTCCTGCGATGTGGCGAGTTCTACGTCGATTGTGCGTGCGAAGAAGTTGCCGCGTGCGCCGAACACGAGTTCTGCCGGGATGAAGGGGTCTTCAGTAGTGCCGTAGGGCGATGACTTCGAGATGAATCCACGGTCGGATGTGGGTGAATACTGCCCTTTTGTGAGGCCGTAGATTTTGTTGTTGAGCAGCAGCATGTTGATGTCGACGTTGCGCCGCACGGCATGTATGAAGTGGTTGCCTCCGATTGCCAGGCCGTCGCCGTCGCCTGAAATCTGCCATACGGTCATGGCGGGGTTGGCAACTTTGAATCCGGTTGCCACGGCGGCTGCACGCCCGTGGATGGTGTGGAACCCGAAGGTGTTCATGTAGTAGGGGAGTCGCGATGAGCATCCGATGCCAGAAATCACGGCTGTCATTTCGGGAGGCACACCGAGTGTGGCCATCGCTTTATGGAGTGAGTTTAACACGGCATGGTCGCCGCATCCGGCACACCAGCGCACCGGCTGGTCGCTCTTGAAATCTTGAGGTGTCATGGTGGGTTGGTGTTAGGAAAGATGGGATTTTACGCCGTTGATTATTTCTGCCACGAGGAAAGGCTGCCCTTCCACTTTGTTGATGCGCCGGATGTCGGCTTTTGGGAAGCGGGCCTGCAGGTAGTCGGCAAACTGGCCGGTGTTAAGCTCTGCCACGATTATGCGTTTGTATCGGCTGAGGAGCTCGGCGGTGTTGGCCGGGAGCGGGTTGATGTAGCGGAACTGGGCGAGAGCCACAGGGATTCCTTCACGGTTGAGCTCTTCTGCGGCCGTGTAGAGGTGGCCGAAAGTGCCGCCCCATCCGATGAGGAGGGTTTCTGCTTGGGGCGAGTCGCACAACACTTCCTGCAGGGGTATGTCGGCGGCCACGCGGTTGATTTTTTCGCGGCGGATTTCAACCATTTTCGCATGATGGGCCGGGTCGGTTGTTATGGCGCCTGTCTCGACATGTTTCTCCAATCCGCCGATGCGGTGTGGAAGGGCATCCCGGCCGGGGATTGCCCAGTAGCGGGCCAGTGTGTCGGGGTTGCGGGTGTAGGCTTTCCAGCTGTCGCGGATATCCTCAGGCACGTATGGCACGCGGATTTCTGGATAATCCGATGCTTCAGGGATGCGCCATGCTGACGATCCGTTGCCGATGAATGCGTCGGAAAGGAGTATGACCGGGGTCATGTGTTCTATTGCAATGCGCGATGCTTCGAAAGCCATGTCGAAGCAGTTGGTCGGCGATGTCGGGGCCACGACAACCAGCGGCGATTCGCCGTTGCGGCCGTAGAGGGCCTGGTTGAGGTCGGTCTGTTCGGTTTTCGTTGGGAGGCCGGTCGACGGGCCTCCGCGCTGCACGTCGATTACGACCAGGGGCAGTTCGGCCATCACTGCCAGTCCGATTGCTTCCCCTTTGAGGGCGAGTCCGGGGCCTGAGGTCGATGTCACGCCGAGCGATCCTGAGAAGGACGCGCCTATTGCGGAGCATACGCCGGCGATTTCGTCTTCCATCTGACAGGCTTTGACACCGAGGTCTTTGCGTTTTGCAAGCTCATGGAGTATGTCGGTTGCCGGAGTTATGGGATAGCTCCCGAGGAAGAGCGGGCGTCCGGATTTCTCGGATGCCATTATCAGGCCCCATGCTGTTGCCTCGTTTCCTTTGATATCGGTGTAAACGCCCGGTCGGATTTCGTCGGTATCGATGCGGAATGTCGACACTGATGCGTGGATGTTATGGCCGTAGTCGTAGCCGGCGCGCAACACGCTTGAGTTGGCCTCGAACACTGCGGGCTTTTTGGCGAATTTCTCACGGAGCATTTTCCGGGCGCTTTCCTCGGGGCGGTCGAAGAGCCAGCAAAGCAGACCGAGCACGAATATGTTGCGGCATTTCAGCATGGCTTTGTTATCCATGCCTGTGCCTTCGAGGGCTGCTTTTGTGAGGGTTGTCACCGGCACTTCAACAACTTGCGCGGTTATGCCGAGTTCTTTTATAGGGTCGTCGGTGAGGAACTTGGCTTTTTTGAAGCCGTCTTCCTTGAACGAGTCGCTGTCAATGATTATGACTCCACCCTGTTTCAAGAACTTGTAGCCTTGTTTGAGGGCGGCGGGATTCATTGCCACCAGCACGTCGCATTGGTCGCCGGGAGTGTGGACATGCGATCCGACACTTACCTGAAAGCCGCTGACGCCGCCAAGAGAACCTTGCGGAGCCCGGATTTCGGCCGGATAGTCGGGGAAGGTTGACACGGAGTTGCCGAGACCGGCAGACACGTTTGTGAAGATGTTGCCGGCGAGCTGCATTCCATCGCCTGAATCACCTGAGAAGCGCACTGCCACTTTTTCGAGTGAGCGCACCCTGGCCGGAGCAGAGTTTTCCATGTTGTTCATGATAATGAATATATACGGAATATAGATTGGTTGCGAATTAATGGGACGAAGTTATCCCCCGGGGGCAAAGATAAGCCTTTTTCTGAGAATAACCTTATTTTCAGATTAAAATATGGTGTGTATGAAAAAAAGAATTTAAGCTGGTGATTCTTGTGTTGCAAAGGCGCTTCGGATGCCGGACTGATTTGGTGAGAGACGGTTACGATGATGTGTAACTGTCGAGAGCTGCGCGGAGGTCGGCTATCAGCATGGTTTTCAGTTCGGGCGGTGCCAGCACAGTGACACGCGGCCCGAAGCTGAGAAGTTCCGACACGAAGTCGGGGGTGATGCGCAAACGGTATGTGAATATTGAATATTTGTCGTTGACCATCTCTTCCTGTGAGGGGTGGAGCGGGAGTGCCCGGAAGTATTTTGCCTGGCGCGATTCCACTTTTATCTTGACGGTTTTAGGCTGTGCCTGGGTGACCATTACCCCGAATGAGTCGCGGAAGTAGCTGGCGGGGTCGGTATCAGGCGGGGGGGTGAATGTGTCGGGCAATATGGTCAGTGCCGACATTCGGTCGAGTGAATATGTCTTTGTTTTGCTGTCGGCGGTGTTGCGGCCTGTGACATACCACAGCTGCCTGTGTATGCGCAGGAAATAAGGCTCGATGACCACTCCGCGGGTAGGCTGCGACCTTGTGTAGGGATGGTAATCGAATGATACCTGGTGGTTGAGCCTGAGGGCGTCGATTATGGGTGCGAGGAATTCGCGTGCCGAGGGCACATCTTCAAGGAGTATTTTACCGGCCACGTCGCGTGATCCCTGCAACACGCTGCTGGTTGCCGATGAGTTTAACAGCCATTCGGTGATGTTCCCTTTTTCGGGTTCGACAATGTAGTATTCATAGGTCGACGGATCGCACTCTATCGACAGTGAAAACAGCTCTTCGATGGCGTGGCGGTAGTTGAAGAATGTTCGGCGCGGGATGGAGAGCTCACCGTTGCCGTAGGGGGATCGGCGCCAGCATTCGTCGAGCTGCCGGCGCGAGATGCGTCCGTAGCGGCGGATGGTGTCGATGATCCAGATGTAGCGGTTAAGCAGGTCTTTTGCCATGGCGTGGGGCGTTTACTCTACAGGCACACCTACGGCGCGGATGATAGTAATGGGGTTTTCCGGGTCGTTGGCAATGACCTGTATGCGGGCATTTAGCAACGGAGCGGGGAGCTGTGATGGGTCTACAGTGACTTTTACGATTGCTGATTTCCCTTTTTTGATTTTCGTTGCCGATGGCTCGAGTGTCACTCCGGGGTCGATTGTGTAGACACGGCGCAGGATAAGGTCGCTTTTGCCGGTGTTGTCGATTGCGAAAGACCGGGTTATCGGTGCGCTATCGGCCGGGAACTGGCCGAAGTCAACGCGGCTGTCGCTGATGCTGATCTGCGGGGCTTTCTGCCGCTGGCCCGGTGTGAGTTGCGAAAAGTCTTCTTCAAGGATGGCGGTTATGTCGATTTTCGCATGGCTGTTGCCGTCGGTCAGGGTGAGAGAGTCGGTCAGAATGCCGTAGAGGGCGGTTTCTGTGGGTGTCAGCACCAGGGAGTAGACAGCCTGTTCTCCCGGCGGTATGGTGTCGGATGAGGCTGCCACACGCATGTAGGCCGGGGTGTTTTCCCAACGGGGCACTATCGGGGATGATGAGGAGTTGTAGACTTCGACGAATGCCGATTTCGCTTTCCCTTTCATGACGGTGCCGAAGGGCACTGCGGTTGTGCGTAGTTTCATTGCGCCGGCTTCAATGGGATAGCGGGAGCGGAGGGTGTTGGAGGAGCCGATAACCACACCTTTGATTACCAATGACTGCCGCGGCCCCGCCCCTGCTCCGGCGATATCCATGGTGACGGTCTTCGAGAACCGGCCGGGCCGCCCGGTCGGATTGAAAACCACGGTCACCAGCCCGGTGTCGCCAGGCTCTATGGGGGTTTTTGTGAACGAAGGGGTGGTGCAGCCGCATGAGGCCCGCGCCGCCCTTACGGTCACGGCTTCCTGTCCGCGGTTTATGAACCGGAATTCACATGTCACTTTGCCGTCGTCTTCCTTGAAGGCGCCGAAATCGTGGGTGGTCTTCAGCCATTCCACTTTGGCTGCGGCAGATAGCGCCATAGCCGATAGAACCGATATGGTGATTAAGCGGGTTGTTTTCATTTTGCCGGATTAACGAAACCTTTGATTTTAAGAGTTACCTTTTTTTGGTTTTTAGCTTTGGCGTTGGTCTTGACGGTTACGGTTTTGGTGAATTCACCCGGCCGCCCCTCGGGCAGGTAGGTGACTTTGATTTTACCCGACTTGCCCGGGGCGATAGGTTTTTTGGGGTATTCGGGCCGTGTGCATCCGCATGAGGCCGAAGCGGTCAGAACCATCAGAGGCGCGTCGCCGGTGTTTGTGAAAATGAATTCATGTTTGACCGGCCCCCCCTTTTCGGCTATTGTGCCGAAATCGTGCGAAGTCTGGGCAAATTCGATCGCAGGTTCACTGGCGGCCTGTGGTTTGGCCGCGTTGAGGGTGAGGGATGCAGCTGATAAGAGTGCGGCAGAGATTATGAATGGCAGTTTCTTCATATTCGTCTTCATATTCGGAATGTTGTCTGGTTATATTGTGCGGTTTTTGCCTGCGAGCATTCCGCAGGCGGCCATTATGTCTTCACCTCGCGATGCTCGTATGGTGGCTGTGATGCCTTGGGCGTTAAGCGTGTCGCGGAACCGCTCCATCACTTCAGTTGACGGGGCGGCCAGGTCGGAATCCGGGATGGCATGGAAGCGGATTAGATTTACGCGGCAGTCGAGCCCTTTGAGCATATGCGCCAGCTCGAGGCAGTGCCGGCGGTCGTCGTTTAGCCCTTTGAACATGATGTATTCAAACGACAGCCTTCTCTGGTGGGAGAAATCGTATTGCCGGAGCAGCGATATGACGTCTTTTATCGGGAAGGCTTTTTCGACCGGCATCAGGGCGAGGCGCTCTGTGGGGTAGGGTGAATGGATTGATATGGCGATATGCACCTTTGTGGTGTCGAGCAGGGTGCGTAATTCGCGCAGCTTGCCTATGGTGCTTACGGTTATGCGTTTCGGACTCCAGGCCATGCCCCATTTTGAGGTGATAATCTCTATGGCTTCGAGCACCGGGGGCAGGTTGTCGAGAGGTTCGCCCATGCCCATGAACACCAGGTTTGTGAGCGATTCGCTGCCGGGAACAGACAGAATCTGGTTCATTATGCCGGCTGCGGTCAGTGAGCCATGGAACCCCTGGCGGCCGGTCATGCAGAACGAACAGTTCATGCGGCACCCGGCCTGCGATGACACGCACAGTGTTGCGCGGTCGCGGTCGGGGATGTAGACGCTTTCGATGTCGCGGCCTCCAACCCCTTCAAAAAGATATTTCACTGTTCCGTCGGAGCTTTCTGCTGCGGTTAGTGGCTGTTGGCGGCCAACGGTGAAGCCGTGCTCGGCCAGTTTTGCGCGGGCGCGTTTCGACAGGTCGGTCATAGCGTCGATTTCCGTTATCCTTTTAACGTAGAGCCATTGAGCCATCTGTTTGGCGCTGAATGGGGGCATACCGCACTCGGCCGCCACTTTGCGTAGCCCTTCGAGTGTGAGACCTATGAGCGGTTGGCTTTCAAACTGTGACATGGTTGTGTATGTTGGTGTTATAACGCGGCGGCGGGGCAACATGTTTGCCCCAGCGGTTTTTGATGGCAAAGGTAGCAAAAAAACGGGATTGGCTGCCATATGTTTTTTCTGACTTTTGGGGGCGGATAATTGTTAATTAGGGGAGATTCGTTAACTTTGTGAAATTAAAGGATGTTTGCAACGGGGTTGGGGATGCATAACAGATGGATGATAAAAAACTTTTCCTGCTCGACGCCTATGCGTTGATTTACAGGGCGTATTATGCCCTTATACGTTCTCCGAGGATTACCTCCGACGGGTTCAATACTTCGGCTGTGTTCGGGTTCTGCAACACGCTCCAGGAGGTGCTGAAAAAAGAGAACCCGACGCATATAGCCGTTTGTTTCGATCCCCACGGGCCTACTTTCCGCCATGAGATGTATGAGGGGTACAAGGCTAACCGTGAGGCCCAGCCTGAAGACATATCGCTGTCGGTGCCTGTCATCAAGGAGATTGTCGAGGCTTATAACATACCGGTGTTTGAAGTTGCCGGATATGAGGCCGACGATGTGATCGGCACATTGTCGCTGCAGGCTGCCAGGCAGGGGTTCACTACATATATGATGACTCCTGACAAGGATTACGGCCAGCTTGTGTCGGATTGTGTGCTGATGTATCGTCCGTCTTTGCGTGGCGAGGGGTTTGAAATCAGGGGTGTCAAAGAGGTATGCGAGAAATATGACATCGACACCCCATCACAGGTCATAGACCTGCTGGCTTTGGAAGGCGACTCCATCGACAATATCCCCGGCTGCCCCGGCGTAGGCCCGAAGACGGCTGCCAAGCTGATAAAGGAGTACGGGTCGGTTGAGAATCTGCTTGAGAATGCATCTGCCGTCAAGGGGGCGTTGGGCGAGAAGATCAGGAACAATGCCGATAAGATAAGATTCTCGAAACAGCTGGCTACGATAAAACGCGATGTGCCGCTGGTGGTGGATTTCGATAACCTGCGCCGGAATCCGGAGAATGTTGACCGGTTGCGGGATATTTTCACCAGGCTTGAATTCAAGACATTTCTGAGCCGTCTGGAAAAGAGCGCTCCCCGGGAGGCGAAGCAGCGCAAAGCGGCGCCACGGCAACCGGATGGCGCCACAAGGTCGCTTTTCGATTTTATCGACGGTGTGGAAGCTGCGGTGTCTGAGACTGTGCCGTCGTTGGAGACATCGGGGGTTGAATATTCGGAAATAACAGGTTCCGATGAAATTGGGAAAATGGTTGGTGACGCGGTGGCTTCGGAAAAGGCCGGTATAGCTCTCTATGCCACCGGAGAGGAGGCCATGACCGCGCAACTCAGGGGTATCGCTGTCTGCGCTGCCGAGGGGCGATGTTCATATGTCGAGCTTCCTCCGAAAGGGGAGGCGCGCGAAGCGCTTTTCAGACAGCTTGAACCGTTGTTCACATCGGGAAATGCCATGTTGGTGAGCCACGGCATAAAACGCGACATAATTCTGCTGAGACGGGAGAATATCGAACTTAAGACCCGCTATTTCGACACTTCGCTGGCGCACTATGTGCTTCAGCCCGAGATGCATGTGTCTCTTGCCAGCATGGCCATGAACCTGCTTCATTACCGGATGGCTGATTATAGCGGAGAGCCGCGCAAGCCTTATTCGGCTCTGCCGCCGGGTCAGGCCATGACGCTTATGTGTGAGCAGGCCGACATGACATTGCGTCTGGTGGAGCCGCTCAGGCGGTTGCTCGAGGAAAACGGCCAGCTGAATCTGTTTGAGGAGATTGAACTGCCTATGGCGCGTGTGCTGGCCGACATGGAGTGGGCCGGTGTCAGGATTGATTCAGCCGAACTCCACCGGCAGTCGGTGGAGCTGACTGACAAACTGCGTGTGATTGAGCAGGAGGCTTATGAACTTGCCGGTGAGAAATTCAATATCAGTTCGCCGATGCAGGTCGGCGAGGTGCTGTTCGGGAAGCTGAAACTCGACCCGAAAGCCAAACGCACAAAAAAAGGGGGCTTCTCCACAACCGAAGAGATTCTGGAGAAGCACCGGGCCGCGCATCCGCTTGTAGGGCTGATTCTTGAAGCCCGCGGTTTGAAAAAACTGCTGTCGACCTATGTCAATGCGTTGCCGGAGCTTGTTAATCCGGCAACAGGGAAGGTGCACACCACTTTCCACCAGACGGTGACGGCTACAGGACGCTTGTCGTCGGCCAATCCTAACCTGCAGAACATCCCTATCCGCACGGCTGCCGGCCGGGAAGTGCGCCGGGCTTTCATTGCCGACGAGGGGTGTGTGATTCTGTCGGCTGATTATTCTCAGATCGAACTCCGGTTGCTTGCGGCGCTCAGCGATGACCCGGAACTGACCGAAGCGTTCCGCGAAGGTCTCGACATCCACCGCGCCACGGCGGCGAAAATCTACCATGTGCCTTTCGCTGATGTGACCGACGACCAGCGGCGCAAGGCTAAGACTGCCAATTTCGGCACTGTCTACGGCATTTCGGCCTTCGGTCTGGCAGAAAGGCTGTCGATTCCGAGGGCGGAGGCAAAGGAGCTTATCGAGGGCTATTTCAACACTTATCCCCACATACGCCAGTTTATCGAGGAATCTGTTGAGCGGGCGCGCAAGCAGGGGTATGTGTCTACCATAATGGGTCGGAAACGTTTCCTGCCCGACATCAACTCGCGCAATGCCACCGTCAGGAGTTTCGCCGAGCGCAACTCGGTCAATGCCCCGTTGCAGGGGTCGGCAGCCGACATAATCAAGATTGCGATGATAAGGATTCATCAGGAGATGAAGCTCAGGCAGCTGAAATCGACGATGATTATCCAGGTCCACGATGAGCTGGTGTTCAATGTTGTGGCCGGGGAGCTGCCTGTGGTGCAGGAGCTGGCGGTCAGGTTGATGGAGGAGGCTTTCCGTGGGAGTGTGCCGCTGGAGGTGGCAGCCGGTGTGGGAGCCAACTGGCTTGAAGCCCATTAGTTGACGGCATAAGACTTATAAGACCTATAAGACTTATAAACAGAGAGGAATATGGAAGAGACAAAAGATATGTGTGCCATGGCGCATCCTGAGAATGACCCGCAGTTCGCGGGGCTGAATGTTAATGCGGGGGTCAGCAAGCCTCCGATTGTCAACCCCTACCTGAAACCGCGTAAACGGCAGGCGCTGCCGAATGCGGCCGATCTGGTCGAGGGGATTCTCAAGGGTGACGTGACCCGGTTGGCCAAGGCTGTGACGTTGGTTGAGAGTGTGGCTCCGGCCCATCAGGCTATCGCCCATGAGGTGATTGAGAAATGCCTGCCCCATTCGGGCAACAGCCGCCGCATCGGAATCACCGGTGTGCCTGGAGCGGGCAAGTCGACCTCTATCGATGTTTTCGGGCTGCATGTGCTGAAAAACGGGGGTAAGCTGGCCGTGCTTGCCATCGACCCGTCGTCGGAGCGGTCGAAGGGTAGCATCCTCGGCGACAAGACCCGTATGGAGAAGCTGTCGCTGCATCCTTCAGCTTTTATCCGGCCTTCCCCATCTGCCGGGTCGCTGGGAGGTGTGGCGCGTAAAACCCGCGAGACTATAATTCTCTGTGAGGCTGCCGGCTACGACAATATATTCGTGGAGACTGTCGGCGTGGGGCAGAGCGAGACCGCCGTGCATTCTATGGTAGATTTCTTTCTGCTCATACAGCTTGCGGGTACGGGCGACGAACTGCAGGGTATCAAGCGTGGCATCATGGAGATGGCCGACGGGATTGTCATCAACAAAGCCGACGGCGACAATATCGACCGTGCACGCCTGGCGCAGGCGCAGTTCCGCTCGGCATTGCATCTGTTCCCCACACCCCCTTCGGGGTGGACTCCTGAAGTGCTTTGCTATTCGGGCTATTTCGAGATAGGTATAGCGGAAGTGTGGGATATGATCGACCGCTATTTTGCCTTTGTAAAAGAGAACGGTTATTTTGAGAAACGGCGGCATGAACAGGCACGCTACTGGATGTATGAGACCATCGATGCCGAACTGCGGCGGAGGTTTTATGACGACCCTGACCGCGCCGCCCGTATCGCCACATGCGAGCGCTTGGTGCTGTCGAACCGACTGAGCCCGTTTGCGGCTGCTTACGAACTATTGGATAAAACAAACAATTAACGATACCACTATGAAAAAGGCTGAGAAAAAGTCTGTTGAAAAGACGGCAGCCATGTCTGCTAAAAAGACTGTGAAAAAAGCAAAGAAACTGGCCATCTACCGCAACGACCCTTGGCTGGAGCCGTATGCCGATGCCATCGAGGGGCGGCATGAGGATGTTGTGAGGAAAGAGGCTGAACTGACAACACACTGCAATTCGCTGAAGGATTTCGCCAACGCACACCAGTATTTCGGGCTGCACCGCCAGGGCGACTGGTGGGTGTTCCGCGAATGGGCGCCTAATGCTACGCAGATTTTCCTGGTGGGAGATTTCTCTGGGTGGGAAGAGAAATCAGAATTTTCGCTGAAAAAGCTCGACAACGGGGTGTGGGAAATCCACGTGCCGTTAGACCGCATACGCCATGGGCAGCTCTACAAGATGAGCGTGCACTGGCCCGGCGGCCAGGGGCTGAGGATTCCTGCCTATGCCACCCGCGTTGTGCAGGATGAGAACACCCATATTTTCTCGGCCCAGGTATGGGAAAGTGCGCCGTTCCACTGGACGGTCGACCATTTTGTGCCTGACACACGCCCGTTGCTGATTTATGAGTGCCATATCGGCATGGCTCAGGAGCGTGAGGGTGTCGGCACCTATATCGAGTTCCGCGACAATATCCTGCCCCGCATCGCCGCCGACGGATATAATGCCATCCAGATCATGGCCATCCAGGAGCATCCCTATTACGGGTCATTCGGCTATCATGTGTCGAATTTCTTTGCGGCATCGTCGCGTTTCGGAACTCCTGAAGAACTCAAGAGCTTAATCGACCGCGCACATGAGCTTGGTATCGCGGTGATTATGGATATAGTGCATTCCCATGCGGTCAAAAATGAAAACGAGGGGCTCGGACGTCTCGACGGCACCGGCAACCTTTATTTCTATGGCGATCACCGCCGCGAACATCCGGCATGGGATTCGCTCTGCTTCGACTACGGCAAAAACGAAGTGCTCCATTTCCTGCTGTCGAACTGTAAATACTGGCTTGAAGAATACCGTTTCGACGGTTTCCGTTTCGACGGAGTGACATCGATGCTCTATTATGACCATGGCCTTGGAAAAGCTTTCGGAGGCTACGGCGACTATTACGACGGCAACCAGGACACCAATGCCCTGACCTATCTGACTTTGGCCAACAAGCTGATACATGAAATCAACCCCCATGCCATAACCATTGCCGAGGAGATGAGCGGAATGCCGGGGCTGGCTCTGAAGTTCCAGGACGGCGGCATAGGTTTCGACTACCGTATGGCCATGGGCATCCCGGACTACTGGATCAAGACGCTGAAAGAGAAAAAAGATGAAGACTGGCATCCGACGTCGATTTTCTGGGAACTGACCAACCGACGCAGCGACGAAAAGACAATATCATATGTCGAGAGCCATGACCAGGCTCTCGTTGGCGACAAGACGGTGATTTTCCGTCTGATTGACAAGGAGATGTATTGGCACATGATGGTGGGCGACACCAACATGGCCGTTACACGCGGCATAGCCCTCCACAAGATGATACGTTTGGTGACTCTGGCAACCATCAACGGGGGGTATCTCAATTTCATGGGCAACGAGTGGGGGCATCCTGAGTGGATTGACTTCCCGCGCGAAGGCAACGGGTGGAGCTATAAATATGCCCGGCGCCAGTGGGATCTGGTTGACCGCGAGGATCTCCAGTATAAGTTCCTCAACGCTTTCGACAATGCGATGGTGGAGCTTATCAGCAGTGTCAACAACTACCAGGCGCTCGGTATCGAGAAGTTGTGGGAGCATGATGGCGACCAGGTGCTGGCTTTCCGTCGCGGCAATCTGGTGTTTGTGTTCAATTTCTCTCCCGACAAGTCATATAGCGACTACGGTGTGCTGGCTCCAGTGGGGAAATACAAGATGGTGCTGTCGAGCGATAATCCAGCTTTCGGCGGGTTCGGCAATATTGACGAAAAGGTTGAGCATCTCACCCAGTATGATGCCCTTTATGAGCCTATCGGTAAGGAATGGCTTAAACTTTATCTGCCGCCGCGCACTGCCCAGGTGCTGAGGCTCACACGTTCACGTCGCAAGCAATGAGCAGCGGTGAAATGAACGGGGCAGCTCCTGAAAGGTTCTCGGCGGATATCCGTGAACTGCTTGATGAGGCCGCGCGCCGTATAAACTCCCCTGAGTTTATCGGCGCCGACCCGGTGCAGTTCCCCCGGCGCTTCGAGCGGCTTCAGGATATAGAGATCGCCTCCCTGCTGTCGGCGACCATAGCCTGGGGCAACCGTAAGATGATATGTGCCGACTGCGAGAAGATGCTGCGGCTGATGGATCATAGCCCTTATGCCTATGTCATGGACGAGGGGTATGAGGAACTGCCCGACTGCAATATCCACCGCACGTTTTTCGCCCGTGACCTGCGCCATTATCTGCGGGGGCTCAACCGCATCTACCGGCGCCACGGTTCTCTGATGGAGTTTGCACGCTCCGAGGGGGTGCAGCATAGCGAAGCCCCGTCGTGGCGTCTGGTCGAAGGGCTTAACCGTGAGCTGAAAGAGGCCAACGGAGGTGTGGGCGATTCCCGTTGTCTGCCGCAGAACCTGAAGACCACGGCATTGAAACGGGTTAATATGGCTCTGCGCTGGCTTGTGCGCGACGACGGCATTGTTGACATGGGTGTTTGGCGCGGACTTTTGCGTCCGGCGCAGCTGTTCATCCCGCTCGACGTGCATGTGGGCAACACCGCCCGCGATCTGGGGCTGCTGGCGCGCCGCGCCGACGACCGCCGCTCCGTAGAGGAGCTGACCGCCGTGCTCCGCACCCTCCGTCCCGACGATCCGGTTCTCTACGATTACGCCCTTTTCGGCCTGGGTATCGAAAGCAAAACGAAAATAAATGATGGATATGGATTGGTTTAATGTTTTCGGGTATCTGGCGGCGGCATGTATGGTCTGCGGTTATATGCCACAGGCGGTCTATACGATACGTACCCGCGACACCGACGGGATTGCTCTGCCTACTTTTCTGCTGATGGGTCTTGGAGCGGTGTTTTTCATTGTGCAGGGACTGCTGAGTGATCCGGTCAACTGGCCGTTGGTAATAACTAACATCCTCACAGCCACTTCCTCTGCAATCGTCTTCGCCATCAAGATGCGGAATGATTATTGGGGAAAGTCGTAAATTGCAAGTCTTAAGTCGCCGGTTTTAGAGAGTGTTTGAAATGATTCATTACACCCTCATTTAATATTAATGTGTTAAATTCAAACACTCTCATAGAGAATATCTTAGGGCTTAGACGGCTTTTATGATACGTATGACTTACGCCTTTTTCCGATTTTTAAGGTGGGTGAGGAACGGTGTGCGGGGGTAACTTTGCGCTAAAAAAGATGGAGGAGCGCATAAGGGAGATTCTGAGGGAGAATGAGAGGCGGAAAAGAGGGGAGGCTCTGGAATATGACCCCGAAATGGGGTTGGGATGCACCGGAGAGCGGGTTGCCGTTGAGCCTAAGGTGGTGACGTTTGGGAGAGTGGAGTATGTGCCTGTTGAGATGACACGTGATGCCGAATTCAAGCGTGTGCGCTCAAGGGCTTCGTGGGTGAGACTGCGCTGCCGTTATGATTTCGAGTTCTGGGCGGTGACATGCGTGAAAATCAAGGATAAGATGAGTGCCGCGATGGTGCCTTTCCGGCTCAATGCGCCCCAGCGCCGGGTTGTGGGGCTGATGGAGCGGGAGCGTAAGGCCGGGCGACCTATCCGCATCATCATGCTTAAGGCGCGCCAATGGGGTGGAAGCACGTTGGTGCAGATGTATATGGCCTGGATACAGTGCACTCAGCTGACAAACTGGCATTCGCTGGTGTGCGCCCAGGTGGGGAAGACGGCCGCTGCCATACGCGGCATGTACGACGAGATGCTTCGCAGTTATCCTGAAGAATACTGGGAGGGGGAGCGTCCTCCCCGTCTCAACCGCTATCAGGGGCAAGACCTCATCCGCGAGATTTCAGAGCGCAGTTGCCGCATCACCCTGGGTTCGAGCGAGCGTCAGGATTCCATCCGGGGAGCTGACTATGCCATGGCGCACCTGTCGGAGGTGGCGTTCTGGAAAGACACGCCCAAGAGCTCGCCAACTGATTTCATCCGTGCCATCTGCGGGGCGATAGCCCTGACTCCGATGACGTTGATTGTGCTTGAATCAACGGCCAACGGTGTCGGCAACTATTTCCACACCGAATGGCTTCGCTCGGAACGTGGAGAAAGCGACAAACTGACCGTGTTCGTGCCCTGGTATGAGATTGAAATCTACCGCACCGAGGTGGCCGACGCCGGTGCGCTGTGGAATGAGATGGATGCATATGAACGGGGGCTGTGGGAGCAGGGGCTTACGCTTGAGCGCATAAACTGGTATCATATGAAGCGGCGCGAATATCCGTCGCACTACCAGATGATGGCCGAATATCCCACCACCCCCCAGGAGGCGTTTACCAACACCGGCACCAATGTGTTTGATTCGACAGCCGTTGAGCGGCTGCGGACGGGGTGTGCCGACCCTCTGGCTGTGGGTGAGGTTGCGTCGGCTTCGGGAGTGCTGACAGGGCCTGCGGCACTGCGCGCCCTGCGTTTTTCGCCTGATTCTACGGGCGGACTGAAGGTGTGGGAGCACCCGCGCGAGGGGCAGCGCTATGTGGCCGCCGTTGATGTGGGAGGCCGCTCGGTGAGGGCCGACTGGAGCGTGGTGGCGGTGCTGACGGCAACGGAGCCGCGTGTGGTGGCGCAGTGGCGCGGCCATATCGACCACGACCTGCTGACATGGAAAGCGGCTGCGATAGCCCGCCATTACAACAATGCCCTGCTGGTGTTTGAGAGCAACACCCTTGAGAGCGATGACCGCTACGGGGTGGAGGTGCCCGACCAGGGGGCATATATCCTGCATGAACTCTATGAGCATTACCCCGACCTGTATTACCGCCAGTCGCCCGAGGGCGGGGCGCCCCGTCCGGGGTTCCACACAAACCGCGCCACAAAGCAGATGATTATCACTGAACTGGTTGGGGCTGTGCGCGACGGGGCATATGCCGAGCGTGATGAATCGGCCTGCGATGAGCTGATGGTCTACCAGCGCAGGGCAAACGGAAGCTACGGGGCGCGCGCCGGTTATCACGACGATATTCTGATGACCCGTGCCATCGGCCTCCATGTAGCCCGTGAGCAGGGGGCGCTCATAGGCCACTCAAGCCTTGATGCCGATCCCGACCTGCGGGAGTTTCTCAGCGCCTACCGCTGAAGCAGGAAATCGGCTATGCGGGGGGCGGCAAGTCCGTCGCCATAGGGGTTGTTAGCCCGGCTCATGGCCATGTAGGCTTGGTTGTCGGTGAGCAGACGCGTCACAGACGATGTTATGCGGTCGAAATCCGTGCCGACGAGTTCGACTGTCCCGGCGGTTAGGGCTTCGGGGCGCTCGGTAGTGTCGCGCATTACCAGCACCGGTTTCCCCAATCCCGGCGCTTCCTCTTGGATTCCTCCGCTGTCAGTCAGTACGATAGATGATTTCTCCATAAGGTGGACAAAGCTGAGATATTCAAGCGGTTCTATGAAGAAAAGGTTGTGATAATTTCCGAGGCTCTCTCCGAAGACTTCGCGGATCGGACGGCGCACGTTGGGGTTGAGGTGCATCGGGTAGACAAAATCAACATCTCCGAATTGTTCTGCCAATGCTTTTATGGCCTTGCACATCGATATGAATCCGTTGCCGAAGTTCTCGCGGCGGTGGCCTGTGATGAGCACCAGTCGCCGGTTGCCCCCTTCAAGACGGGCAATGTCATAGCCCGCTTCCAAAAGCCTGTGTGTGAGATGTTGCTGCAATTGTGGGGTATGGTTGATTTTTTCTACAACGCTGTAGAGGGCGTCGATTACGGTGTTGCCGGTGACGGTTATGTTTTCCGGCGCCACATTTTCTTTAAGCAGGTTTTCCCGTGACAATGGTGTGGGGGAGAAATGCCAGGTGGCGAGGCGCCCGGTCAGCAACCGGTTCATTTCCTCAGGCCAGGGGGAGTAGATGTTACCAGTGCGCAGTCCGGCCTCGACGTGTCCCACCGGTATGCGGGCATAGAATGCTGCGAGTGCGGCAGCTGTTGAGGTGGATGTGTCTCCATGCACGAGCACTGTGTCGGGCTGTGCTTCGGCAAGCACGCGGCGCATCCCCTCGAGCACACGCACTGTTACGTCGGTCAGGTCTTGACCCTGCTTCATTATGTCGAGGTCGAAATCGGGTGTGATGCCGAATATGTCAAGAACCTGGTCGAGCATCTGCCGGTGTTGCCCGGTTACGGTTACTATGGTGTTGAAGCTGTCGCTGCGCCGTTGCAGTTCCTTGACTACGGGCGCCATTTTGATGGCTTCGGGCCTGGTGCCGAACACAAGCATTATTTTTTTCATTGCGCTTGAGGTGTTATGTTTGCCAAATTCCGGTCTTGTTGGGTAAAGAAGCCGGATCGCTTGCGGCTCAGACGCGGCCTGTATAGAGCCGGAAGGCGAATTTCAGATATGGGGTTATGCGTTTTATGCGTGTCGGCTGGGCCACGAACCGCCACAGCCATTCTCCTCCCATCCGTTGCACCATCCGTGGGGCACGTTTGAAGTTGCCCATAAGCAGGTCGAATGATCCTCCCAGCCCTTGGTATAGGGCTTTGTGGCGGCTGAGCATTTCATGCATGAGATATTCCTGTTTGGGAGAACCCATGGCCACGAAAACAATGTCGGGGCGCTTGAGGGTGATGTCGTCCAGAAGCGCCTCTTTTTCTTTGTCGTGGCAGATGAAGCCGTTGCGGAAGCCTGCGATGTTTATTTCAGGATGAATCTGACGCAGATGCCCGACCACACCTTCAACAACCTCCTGCCTGGAACCTATGAAATAGAAACTTTTGCCTTGCGGTGAAAAACGGTCTATGATGTCGAGCCATAGTTCGCACCCCGGAATCCTGATTGCGTTGTGTGCGCCTTTGCGTTGTGCGCCTTTCACTGCTCCGGCTCCGTCGCAATAGCCGATGTTATCGTTGATTATGCAACGAAGCCTGTCGGTTGCATTGATAGATTTCTCGGCATTCACCGCCACGAGAATTCCTTTTCGGGAAAAGGCGAAGTCAATCAGTTCGTTGCGTGAACTGAACGGATGCACTTTTATGCCACAAATGCTGACTGTCTCCATCTCTGCCGGTTATTTCTGGAGAATGCCGCAAAAATCGATGATGACTTTGTCATCGGTCCAGGGGAGTTTTTTGAATGGTGTGTGGCCTGTGAGGAACACAACGATGTCGGCCCGCTCGTAGGCTTCGCGGTAGTCGGTGAGTTTGAAAACGTTGTGTTCGCTGATATTAGGCTCTACAACGAGTATGTCGGCATTGTTGCCCGATTGCATCACATTCATTGTTATCCGTTTGGCCGGGCTTTCGCGTAGGTCGTCGATGTCGGGTTTGAATGCAAGCCCCATCATGGCCACCACCGGTTTGCGCTTTTTGTCGAGTTCGAAACGGAGCATGGCGTTTTTCACCCGTTCTGTCGCCCATTGGGCCTTATAGTTGTTGATGTCCCGGGCGGTGGCTATTATTTTAGCCTCGTCGGGGAAACGCGCCGTGATGAAATATGGGTCTACTGCGATGCAATGCCCCCCTACGCCGCATCCCGGCTGCAGGATATTGACACGCGGGTGTTTGTTGGCCAATTTTATCAGCTCCCACACGTTGATGTCGGCTTTGTCGCAAATCATCGAAAGTTCATTGGCGAAGGCAATCTGCACGTCGCGCGATGAATTTTCGGTGAGCTTGCACATCTCTGCGGTGCGTGAGTTGGTGCGGTGTAGTTGCCCTTTAACGAATCGCGAATAGAAATCGATGGCTTTGTCGGTCGATGCCTCGTCGATTCCGCCGATTACGCGGTCGTTATGCACCAGTTCGTAGATTACGTTTCCGGGAAGAACCCGCTCGGGGCAGTAGGCTATCTGGATTTTACCTTCCAGTTCGGGGCGTAGTCTGAAAATCAGTTCCGACATCAGTTCTGTTGTCCCGACAGGCGATGTGGATTCGATTACAAACAGGTCGCCCTCTTTCAGCAGTGGTATGACGCTGCGGGTGGCTGATTCAACATAGGATATGTCGGGCACATGGTCACCTTTGAACGGGGTCGGCACCACTATGAAATATGCATCTGACACCTCCGGAGCGGTTGATGCTCTCAGTTTCCCGCTTTCAATAACCTCGCTCAGCATGTCTCCGATTCCGGGTTCCACGATATGGAGTTTGCCATGGTTGGTCATGTCGACGACTTTAGGGTTTATGTCGACACCAATCACATCGATTCCGCCTTTCTTGGCGGCTATAATGGCGGTGGGCAGTCCGATATAGCCCAATCCCATGAAACATGCTTTCATTTTCGCTGTCAGGTTTCTTCTATTGTTACGGCTCACAGGTTGAGGGTGAGCATTTTCCAGATTGTGAGGAAAAAGATTTTAAGGTCGAGCCACAACGAGTAGTGGTCGATATAGTAGATGTCGGCCTCCACGCGGCGGCGCATGTCGTTGACATCGGGTGTTGCTCCGCGCAGACCGTTTACCTGGGCATAGCCTGTCAGGCCTGGGCGCATCTCGTGGCGGCGCATGTAGTCTTTGACAAGGGGGGTGTAGTATTCGGTGTGGGCCACCATGTGGGGGCGCGGGCCGATAATCGACATGTCTCCGCGCACCACGTTCCATAGCTGCGGCAGCTCGTCGAGCGACGACCGGCGCAGGAATTTCCCGATAGGGGTGATCCGGGGGTCGTCGGCCGATGCCTGCAGGGTGTCGGCTTCGTTGTTGACATACATCGAGCGGAATTTCAGAAGGTCGAAATCTTCGCCGTTGTAGCCGGTCCGTTTCTGACGGAAAAACACCCCTCCGGGCGAGGTCACTGCAATCCAGATGGCAACGACAATCCACACAGGGGCAAGCGCCACTATTGCAAGCAGCGCGAAAAGCACATCGAATATTCTTTTTAATGCTTTGTGCATCTATGTGGTTGATTTGGTTTCAGACAAGCCTGACAGGCCAGACGTGCCAATTCTGGATTCGCTTTTTCCCCATTGCATACACTATAACGTTAACAGAATTTAAAATATTGTGTGTGCAACCTTTACCAACATGCAAAGTTAATCATTTTTTCTCAGTGGGCGTAGCCTTTGAGCATTATTAAGTGTAGATGCAATGTCAAGTGGAGCCGCCACGGTTTATCGTGGTGGCTCCACTTGACATTTGTAATCGTCAGTAAAAGATTGTCTACCAGTCGCAGGAAGGCCGACAGGCGATTGCGGTGGCATTCTCTTCGAGTGTGTTGCGTAGGGCTGAAAGCGCTGCTTCGCGCCGGTTCTGAAGCGAGCGTGAGAAATCCGCATCGCTCTCGGTTGCCGCCCATCCCAGGGTGCCTGCGGCCACCATGTGTTCGAGCTGCCGTTTCACAGTCAGTGCCATTCCGGGAGAGAACGAATCTGAGTTTTTCAGGCCTACTTCAAGCGTCAGGGGGGTGGTGTCGTCGTAGGGCAGTGTCGGGTCGGGGTCTTCGGTGTCGATGTTGCATGTGTCGACAAGTCCTGTGAGTTCCACCATCAGTTCGGCAAACACCATCCTCATGATTATCCTCAGCCCGGGCAGCTGGTCGCGTGTGATCAGTCGGTGGCTTTTTGCCGAGGTCGCGCACCGCAGTGCTGACAACGCCAGTATTTCATCTGTTACTGCCTTGCAGTTGAGTTGTAGGTTCATAGGTGGCCGGTGTTTTGGGAGTTTTGCGTTGTTGTATGTTTACGCCGGTGCCGTTCGATATGCCCGACGAGTTTCAGGGCGTAGTCTTCACTGATGAAAAACCGAGATGGGCGGTAGTTGGCCAGCACATGGTCGAGCGCCACCCATGGCTCCTCGCCCTGTGCCTGCTTGAGGCGGCGCTGGAGCGCTGCCTCAAGTTCGGCCCACATGGCGCTGCGGTGTGGCTTCTCATGCGGAGGGATGCGCCGGTGGCGCCGTTCCAGGAGTTGTTTCCATGCATGTTCGCGGGTCAGATAAAACGACGGTGCCTGCGAGTGGATGGCGCGCCTCACGGCACATCCTGTTGAAAGCCGTCGCCGGCCGGGGCATCCCTTGCGTTGAAACTTTTCCACAGCCTGATAAAAGTCCTCGTTTCTTCTCTCAAAGTTCTCAAACATTGTGATAAATAGGGTATATATGTTGTTAAAGGTTTAGATGGCGGCGGTTGGTATGCCGCATGTGTCTGCAAATATACGACTGAGGTGGTGCCAAATCTTTTCTCATGCAGGTTAAAGAAGTTTAAGCATTCTGGAGTTGTTTTGTCCTGGAATGGCTTATGGGCTTCAAGCCAGCGAGATAAGCCGGTCGCGTTTTTTTATGAAGTCGGAGAATGTGCGCATCAGGTCGCAGACCGAGATTGACGCGTTGCGCACTTCGCTTTCATAGCGGTCAACGCCCACCACGCCGTTTCCGGCCTTACCCATCATGGCGCCGGTCACCCCCGACACTTCCTCGAACATTTTCATCTGCGTCTGCAGCATGTCGCGGGCGCCTATGTCGGCCACCGGTGTCACAACCTGGTGGGGTTCCGTACCCTGGTAGGGCCGGTAGGGGATTACCCCTCCGGGGTCTGCCCACATGCGTGTCACCTCTTCCCATTTCTGTCCGTCGGGTTTGCATCCGGTAGGGTAGAGCAGAACGCCTTTGGCGGCTGTGCCCATCATGCGGTCCATCAGAGAAATCAGCCGGTTGACATAGCGCTGCTGGTCTATTACATCCTCAACGAGTGAATGCACGTCGCCGTCGACCATCGGGTAGAGTTTCACTGCAAACGGCGGCACACCCCCTTCGAGCGGAGAATCGAACTCGTCTAGCACGGTGCCGTCGGGTGCGAGCATCCGGCAATGCCAGGCGGTTGTCATTTCCCACCGGCTTTCGACCATCGGCAGGTTTCGTCTGCGCCTACGGGCGTTTTCGCGCCGCAGGGCCTCTTCGTGTGAGGTGGCAACTATCGACATGGTGGCCGCCAGAGGGTCGTGGCAGCGCAGCGACTCCCGGCATTCAAGCGTCCATGCTTCAATCACCCGGCAGCGGCCTGAACGGGCGTGGAAAAACGATTCCCCATCTGTGGTGTCGGCCAGGGTGTCTGATGGCGACATCGGCGAAGCTCCGTCAAGGGCGCTGTAGAGCCGCCGCAGCCTGAGCGCCCGCTGTCGGTCGCCCCTCGAGAACCTCATGACCACTTCGCCGATGCTCATGTCGAGCAGGCGTCCGATGAGTTCCATATCGGTGCAACGGCTGTCGCGCACGGCATTGATAAAGAAAGCGTCGGGGGCTACGTTGTCGGCCCATACCCCTTCCCCCGCCGGGCGCTTCTCCCTGGCCACATGGTGTATGGCCATTCCTGAAATAAGGAATTCTTCGAGGGTGCGGGCGTCGAGTTCGTCAAGCCCGTTGAACTCTCGCCACCGACCCGTTTCTCCTTTGCTGTCGGCCACGCCGTTTTCCCTTTTTTCCGACTGCTCCATGCGCCACCGTCCGACAACCGCCTTTACCAGGCGGCGGATAAGGTTGTTGGTCAGTGGGGTATGTCCGGCTGCAGAGGCCTTTTCCCCTTCGGTTGTTACGGTGCCGTTGCGCCGGCGCACAGGGTCAGACCATTGGTCGCCATATGTGTAGCGGGCATAGCGGCGGCGCCGCGCCCTGACCGGCGCCATTCTCGCCCAGGCGCTGTGGGCGGCTTCTAACACAAGCCTCCCCCTGGTGTTTTTGCTGTCTGTATCCATAGTTGTGTGTTGATTAAGAGATTGTCTGAAATTTTTTCCCAAAAAGAGCCTAAAAGTCAGCAGACAATCTCATTGAAAAATTTTTTAGACAATCTCTAATATGAAATCATTGCGCTGCTTCGGTCAGGGTGGTGGGAGTAGCCCCCACGCCCGCTCGTCGAAGCTGTAGCTGTCGGGTCCGGTGTCGTTTATTACCCATAGGGCTTCAACGCCCGGGATCGCTTTTGAACTCTCGGCCGAAAACAGCTCGAGCCTGCGCCCCGACAACACTGCCACCGGGTTCTCCACTCCGCCCCTCGAATACCGGTTGGCTTGCCGTCGGGCAAGAGGGCTGTGGGGGTCGATGGTGATTTCCGCATCGCGTTGCCATCCCGCCACCCTCACTCTAACCACCCTCACCGCCGGGGCGGGGAGGTCGATGAAGAGCCTCCCCTCCGGGGCGCGTTTAACGGTGGCACTGAGCGTCAGGTCGGTCACAGCGAGCATTTCCGCCGGGGCGGTTGCCAGCAGGTCGAGATACCACTGCCGCATTTCCATCTCGGCATAGGCGTCCAGGTCTGCCCCGTCTGACCGGCGGATGCGGCAGTCGGCCCTGAGCGGTTCGAGCCACCGCCTCCGTTTCCATTGTTCAAGCATCTGCGCTTTTGTCAGTGTCAGTTTCATAGCCCGCAAAATTATCAGACGCCTACAACCTTCATATGGCTCTGCGGATAGCGGAGCACCAGGCAGCTGGCTTCGGTGATTACTATGGCGTCGACATTCCTGACCCCGCTCTGGCGCAGGTTGAGCCTTTCGGTGCGGAACGGCACGTGGCAATATTTGGTGATATATTCCGGGTCGATCACCATGCCGCACGACGACATGCCGCACTGGTCGAACACCTCCGACAGCATCACATAGAGCGTGCCGAACTTCGAGTGGATTTCGCTGAAGTCGAGACCCCATTTCGTCACCACTGCGTCGTTGACCATCACCCTGCTGTGACCTGCCAGGTGGAGTTTCTCGATGAGGTCGCTTCCGGCAAGGAGCACCTTTTTCGATGAACCTGCATTGTGGGCAAACGCCTGTCGGCAGAGCTTAACCATCCACTCCTCGTCAACGCCGTCGGCCACGAGATACTCGAATGTGTTGTCGGTCTGGTTCCACACACCTCCGGTCAGCAGCACCTCCTCATGTTTCTCAGGGTCGGTGAAGCGGGTTTTGTGGCCGAACAGGAAGTTCTTCTCCATCCCCATGCGCATGTCGATGATGGCGGCCTCCTCCTGGTCAGAGAATGTCCAGCCAACTTCTTTGTTGGCGATCTTCATAAAAGTCGACTGTTCTACCTGGGCCTTGAAAATCTGGCAGAAATTGTCTGATTTCGTAGGTAGCGACTCAAACTGAGAGGTCATCACATCGAGTTCTGCCGCAGCGCGCCCCATCCTGACAAGTTCCGTGCCCGCCGCCAGGGCCGGCACTCCGTGGCCTGAGCCTATGGTGTTGTTGACGGCGACCACCTTCACCCCTGCCGAGCCGTTATTGGCGGTGACGTATAGCACCAGCGAACCGCCCGACGATGCCTTTACCGATGGCACGATGATGGTTGTGGTGGGCTGGAAAATCTCATTGGCATCGGTTTTCAAGGTGGCGACGGCATAGCCCGGTTCGCGTCCGTCGGCAGCCGCCACGGCGGTTGTGAGCTTCGCTTTTGTCGGGCGGGTGTCAACCGAATAATACTCTACCTTCATCGATCCGCACAGACGTGCGCCCCCATAGCGTGAAATCTGGTCGAGCGGGGTCGACATCGGACGTATCTTCACTATCCGGTCGTCGATTTCGTTGCGCAGCAATCCCGGCGAAGCCGAATCGGCAACCGTGGTTGTCAATGGCATACCGTCGATGTGGCTTCCCACCCCGGCCACTCCCGCCACAACCGCAGCGGCTCCGTGAAGCCCGTAGGCTGCGTTTTCAAACACCATGGTGACACCCCCTCCGGCATGTCCCATAAGCCATCCCGCAAGCCATGCCACTATCAGCAACACGCCCACAGCGATGAAAACCGCGGCCTGTTTGCCGCCAATCCAGTTGATTACATTCTCTTTCAGAGATTTAAATGCCTTTTTCATAGTCAATAAAATAATAAAGGATTAATAATGTTGATAATTGTTTTAGTGGCGAATAACGGTTTTTGCAAAACCCTCGACAACGCCTGTTGTCATTGGCGTTTCGCCTGCTTTGCGCCGAGAATCCCGGCAATCCATGCCAGAACAGCTTGGATCCACATCAGAATCTTTTTCACCTTTTCCATTTCCATACCTCCTTTCCGTTTTTTTAATTCTACTTAGCCGTTTGATTAATACCTCCCCGCTCTTCACACCTCCGACTTCTTACGTCTTACTTCTATTTATCCCATATCGACACCCGTTCACGTGTCAGCACCATGATTTCGCTGTCGGTGTCAAGAGGATTGTAGTGGCGCACGTCAGGCATCCGTTCCAACACTCCCGGTTTGCGCATCAGTTCGGCGATGCTTTCATTGCGCCCGCGAAGATAGCCCCGTTGTTCGGCTTCGGCAATCCGGGCCTCGAAGTCCGTGGCGCTACTGTCCCCGGTTGTCGTTGCGGCTGGTGCATTGGCCGGAACATCGTTAGAAATCACGCCGTTTCCGGCTTTGTTGGCTTCCGGTTCGTCAGCCCGGGCATCTTCGGGTTCCGGTTCTGTTGCGGATTCGTCAACAGCATCCGTTCCGGCAGCTGCCTTGCCCTCTTCAACATTCGTCTCTCGCGATAGCTTTTCTACCGGTTCTTTAACATCTGTGTTGCTCATTTTAACAATTGGGTTTTAATGTTTTATAAAATATGGATTGTAATTCTTTCCGTTGATATTGCAAAGTTACAATTCAATTGCCCGCTCCTTCTGCCTTAAAAATCCGCTAATCGCTAAATGGGTGATAATTTGCTTATGGTCAGGTGGTTGTTGTTTGATGGGCGTTGAGCCTCGAAAAAATGCTACTTTTTAATCACAAATTAATCGCAAATTTTGAAAACGTGAATCTTATGTTGTAACTTTGCTGTCGGAAGGAAATTGAGAAATTTCACCACCACCGCGTGGTATTAAAATTTAACGCCTTGCGGGCTGAGGGGTCATCACCTCCGGATAAGCGAAAGAGTTCGCTTCGGCAAGAACGATGAGGAATTTTTATTAGATTTTGTAGCTGTAATTCGGCTTCTCCCATTCTGAAAACCCGCCATATTTATCAGTCCAAGGAGAACCGTACATTGACCACTCAGAAAACCTTAGGGTGAGACGGAGTTGTGCAATATGTCGGTTTTGGACTTGGCGCTTGGCGGTGCCTCAGAACGAGTCGGCAGCCATCTTTGTCTCACCCTTTCTCATGTTCTGATGCCGTGTTGTTCCTTCCGATTTTAATATGCATATCCATTGCTTATTTACACATATTTTTAGCAGTAATTATGCTATTACTGAATTGATTGACTGGTAATATTACTATGTATCCGGGTTAGGATGACCGTGAGGTTATCCTAACTTTTTTTGATAGATTCCGCGCCATTCGCCGTCGCTGCCGGTTGTCACATCAATGCAGAATTCCAGAAACCTCCTCCGCGGCCCTGGCATAGGCAGGCATATCGGGGCATTGATTTCTCCGTCAACTTCGATTTCAACAAGTTTCTCTGCCACACGGCTGCCGTTGTCGCCGCTGATTTTAACCGTTCCGGCGCATTCAGAGGCAAACAGCCTTATTTCAGCATCCCGGTTTATTTCTCCCTCGTAGCGCTCGTTTACCAGCCATTCCGTGCCGCCATCGGGCCATATTTCATTTTCAGGGTCATACAGGCTGTTGGCGCATTCGATAAGCATTCTGCTCCCGACCCGGTGGATATGGGCGTCTGTTGCCTCGCCGTCAATACGGGCTTGGATTATTTCGCCGTCTGCTGTCAGTCTGCGCAGTGATTCTCCTCCCCCTGCAAGCCAGATTTCATCGCTGCTTTGGCATCGGGCCGCCTCTTCGGCGCGGCAGTTGCGCAGAAGCGTTGTCACTCCGCTTTGGTCTATCTCCACCAGGTCTCCACCTGCCACGGCCAGGTGGACCAGTCCCCGCTTTCCGGCAGCCTCCCTGACAGCCTCGGCCGACAGGATTCCGCGGTTGTCGAGCGGCGCCAGCGAGTGGATTTTCCCCTCGCCGCTGATGGCGAGCACCTGTGTGCCACCGCCTCCGTAGATCATGACTTTCTCACGCGAATGATCCCATGCACCTCGGTTGCGTGGTGCGGTCATAATCGCGCGGATTTCGCTGTCGCTCAATCTGAGGCTGTCGGTGAGGGTGCCGTAGTGCAGCCGTCGGCAGATATCGACTGTCCCCTGTCTGACTGTTGGCGACGGCACTGATTCCGGTGAGGAGACAGACCCGCCTGACGATGAAAGTTCCATGGGCCGCAGTTCCGGCGACAGATAGTAGGCTATGCCCGCTTCCGGCACTGGTGTCAGGGCGAATGTCCCCGTGCGTGTGCCGGCTTGCCCGCTGATGGTTATTGTCATCTCCGAGGCCTCTGTATCGGGATAGATAAGCAACGGCGACAGCAGGGTGGGGCAGTTCGATGTCCCCGACATATGTTTAGATGCAGATTCCGTAACTCCGTTTCCTCGTCGTATGGTCACCTTCACCTCTGCGCTCCATCTTCCCGTGGTGGTTGCCGAGAGCATCATCTCTTTGGCGTCATGTCCTTTGAATCCTTCGCTCATTCTGTTTGCAAGGAGTGTCAGCTGTGATGTGTGGCAACATGCGCTGTAGCTTATCAAGTCGCGCCGGAACCCGGCCGTGACCGATGGTGCGACGGGCGCATTCCGTCGTATCGCGACAGTATGGTCGGCTATCCCGCCGCCAAGTGGCGATTGATACCTCTCATGAATTCTGAAATTCCCGCCACTGCCGGCCAACGCATCCCTGACAAGCATACGTCTGCGGGCCTTGGCATATGCACTGGCAGCTCCGATGCCAGGCAGATGTAGTGTGACAGTGGTGGTATTGCCGTTGTTGCTCACTGTAGCCTGGCATAGCGCCGAGCGGTCTACAGGGTCGATCTGGGGCGTAAGCTCAACCGAAAGGCTTCTGATGATTGTGCGCCATGGTTCATCGAGTTTTTCAGGGGCGAGCAGACGCAAACGGTATCCCCGGGCGGTCAACGCACCGCCGGCCAGGGTCGACAATCCGTCGCTGCCGGTCATCTCAACACTGCCGCAGCATTGGAAACCGGTAATACCGCTTGCCAGGATCGTTGCTGAACAAGCCACGGTGTCACCGGCTCCGTCCTCCAGGCGGTAACGGGCAAAAACCGGTTGCAGAAGCAACCCGCTATCCTCTGCTTTGGCCATCAGTCGCTCATATGCATCGAGCATGGCCGCAGTCACTCGCCGTTGGTCTTCGGCGGTCAGCGCCCCGTTGCGGCTGTTGCTCAACCCCGTCAGAGCCACATTCTGCAGCGGCTCACTCAGCGTGGTTTCGTCAACCACGGTTAGCCCCGCCGGCGGCAACTCCGGCATCTCTCCGTGGAATGTCATCTTGCCGCCGGTGTCATAAGTCAGGTAAACAGGGCGCTGATGCTTCATCAGCATCCTGACAATCCCAGGTTCCACAACCTCTGCCATAAGCATCTCTGCCGTCAACTCCGCCAGGGCGTCTATCTGCCCCGTTATAGTATCTTCGGCAGCTCCGGCTACACTCACTCCAATACGGTTCCCCTTGCGCCAGAACAGGGCAGTCGCCTCGCAGTCTCCAACTTTTGCTCCCGGGAGCGGCATCGGCGTCAACGGCAACCACCCGTCAGCCCTCATTGTCATAGGCATTCCCGCCGGGCGCCATACCTTCCTTTCCTTGTCGTCGCGCCTGGCATTCACCGCCCTGACCAGAATCCCCTCCATCCGTTTCATCCCATTTGACACTCCTCTTCCGGTCTTTCCCCCTGTTGACACGCTCCCCGTTAAATCCCTCACCATTGAAATCTTCGCCATAATCTTTTTTCCGGCAAAGTTACTCCCCAACAGATCCACCTACCCGCCCTAAAAATCCCGAAAAGCCGCAAGCCGCAAGTCATAAGCCGTAAGTCATAAGTGGCCGGATGGCAATTCCTAACTTACAACTTACGTCTTATGACTTGCGGCTTGCGACTTGTTACTTTCGGCTTTAGAACCCTACAAAAAATCAATCACTTTCGATCCTGAATCGGAGGCCATCCGGTTGAATGTCGCCGCCGGTTTTTCCGGAGCCGGACCATCCGATGGTTCCCCGCTTTTTTCGGGTTGGGGGGTTGCCGGGTTTTTCCCTGCCGACTGGCGCACCTCGTCGGCGATACGTTTGTCGCGGTTGTAGGCCGGAGAATGCTCGAAAGTTTCAATCACGGCATCATCCTCAAACTGGTCGGGCTGCAGGATTATATAGCGTAGCGAAGCCCTCTCCCGCTTGATTGATTCAACCTTGTCTTCGCCATACACGTTCTTGAGGGTGTCGGTGAGAATCGCCTCCTCATCCTCGCGCGCAGGGGTGTCTTTGCTTGCAAACGGGTTGGCGGGCTTGGCGCTTTTGCCTGATGCGGGTCCGTCGCCCATGATTGAAAGCTCGAAACCGGCGGCAAGGATGGTGATTTTGATTTTGTTGCCCAAAGTCTCGTCGAAGCCGATACCGTATATCACATCCACATCCTTGTCGATGTTCTGGATAAACGAGGTCAGCTCGCGTGCTTCGCCCATAACGAATTTCTCCTCGGCCTCGCGCGAGAAGTAGAGGTTGAACAGCAGATGCTTCGACCCGAAAATATCCTTGTTTTTCAGCAACGGAGAGTTCAACGCGTCCTGGATGGCCTTGGTAACACGGTGTTCCCCCTCGCCATAACCCGTCGAGATGATGGCCGCGCCGCCGTTGCGCAGAGTGGTGTTAACGTCGTTGAAGTCAAGGTTCATATAGCCGTCGCAGGTGATAAGTTCCGAAATCGAGCGGGCGGCATTGCTCAGTGTGTCGTCAGCCTTGCCGAAAGCATTGAGCCAGTCGAGGTCAGGATAAATCTCGGTCAGCTGCTCGTTGTTGACAACCAGAAGTGCATCCACATACTTGCTCATTTCTTCAGCTCCTTTCAGCGCCTTGAAAATCTTCTTTTCCCCCTCGAAGAAGAATGGGATAGTGACGATGCCTATGGTCAGCAACCCTTTCTCCTGGGCGATGCGCGCAACCACCGGTCCGGCGCCGGTGCCGGTGCCGCCCCCCATACCTGCTGTGATGAAAACCATCTTGGTCTCATCGTCGAACAGGCGGGCTATTTCGTCGGCACTCTCTTCGGCAGCCAGGCGCGCCTTTTCGGGGTCGTTCCCCGCTCCGAGTCCGCCTGTCACTGTCGGGCCTATAAGCAGCCGGTTAGGCACAATCGAGTTGTTGAGCGCCTGCCGGTCGGTGTTACACACCACAAACGACACCTTTTTGATGCCCTGCTCATACATGTGGTTCACTGCGTTGTCGCCGCCGCCGCCAACACCGATAACCTTGATTATAACATCATCGTGCTTCTCGTCCACGAAGTTTGAGGTTCTGTCTATATCTTCCATTGTCATGATTTCTCTTCTTTTAGCAATAAAGGGCTTCCGGCTCCCCCTCCATAATACCGTAATACTTGGTATATATCGCGTCCGGATGGGGCAGGGCGCTGTCAGAACGGTTCAGACGCATCATCACTCGTCGGCTTCCCAGTCACTCGTATCGCTCAGCATATTGCTGATTCGCTGCCTGATATTATCGATAAACGACGGC
Source organism: Bacteroidales bacterium (assembly GCA_910575545.1). Taxonomy (GTDB): domain Bacteria; phylum Bacteroidota; class Bacteroidia; order Bacteroidales; family Muribaculaceae; genus UBA7173. The sequence goes on along the minus strand of CAJTFH010000004.1, from coordinate 122,560 downwards.
CCTTTTTTCTTCTCTTTCTCCTTGGCCTTGGCTTTCTCTTTCTCCTTCCGTTTCTTTTCGTTGATATCCTCGCTGAAATCGTCGTCCATGCGCCCAATACGCGATTCCTCTTCATGGTCATCATTTTCATCGGAATACATGCCGTCATATCCGTTGCGGGGATTCTCCTCCTCCACTTCTTCAACGTGGGTCACACATTCGCTGCCCGGCATGTCCGCCGCCGCCACAACAATGGATATCACGTCAACGGCATCTGAGCCGTGAACTGCGCCGTCGGATATGCGCACGGCGGCTGTCGGGGCGCCGATTCTTACCTTCATCTTGCTCTGCTGCGACAGTAGCTCGTTGAACCCGCGCAGACGTGAACCTCCCCCTACGATTACAATTCCTCCGGGTAGGTCGGTGTCGCGCATACCGGCATATTCAGGCTGTGCCATTATGTTGGCAACAATCTCGTCGGCGCGTGCGTGCACATAATTGTTTACCTCCGTATAGTCGATGCCGTCGCCGGCGTTGCGGCGTTTGGTCCCTTCCTGCGGCATTGCGTTCCCGATTGATTTCTTGATGTCTTCAGCCCGTTCCTCGGTGTAGTTCAGTGAGCAGAGATCCATGGTGATGTTGCGCGAACCGATAGGTAGCGTGGCAAGATAAACCGGGGCGCCCCCTTTGTAGATGGCAACGGTTGTTGTTTCCGCCCCGAAGTCAACGAACATGCATCCCAGCCTACGTTCATCGCCCGTCAGAACCATTTCCGCCTCGGCCAGCGGGCGGGTGATATACCCGTTGATGTCGAGCCCAAGGCGTTCTCCGATAACCCTGCGGAGCATACGTTTGATTTGCGGCATACAGCTCACAACACTCATGCGTGCCCCCAGGTGCTGGCCATATGACCCGATGGGATTATTCTGGGCTTTGTTGTCGACAGTGAACCGCACCGGCACAACATCAACCACATCGCGGTCGCTGCCGATTGTGGCGGCCGCCTGTTGCATCAGGTCGTTGATGAGCGGACGGGTGATTTCTATCTCTGCCGGCAGGCTGATGCTAACATCTACCTGTTTGATTTGGAGAGATCGGCCCCCAAGAGCCACATATGCGCCGGTAATCTCCCTGGGGTCAACGCGGGGGTAGGCTTCAAGCCGGTCAACAACACGGCCCAGGGCGTTGCTCACCTCCACATTCTGAATGCATCCATAGCGCACCTTGTCGGTGAGTTTCTCCTCTTCGGTGGCGACAATATCAACAACACCTGAGTTGTCGACCACGCCAACGGCACCCCTGATTTTAGAGCTGCCTATCTCAAACGCCACTATATAGCGTTCACTGCTCTTATCTCCCATTTCGGTTATATTCGGTTATATCGTTTTTCTTTTCTTATCTTGGCTGACGGGCTGAACCACGTCTCTGCCCACCCGGCTTCTCCCTTCATCTCTTCACCGCCGCAGTGTCGGTTTCGGTTGACACAAGCATCGAGTTGACATCCTCGATTTCGGTCTCATCCCCCTCCTGGTCAAACCTTATCAGCGGTTCGGCAATCTTTTTCTGCCGTCGGGTGGCGACAACCTGCCCCCCCCATTTAACAGAAATAGTGTCGTAATAGTTCCATCCTTTGAGCGGAAGAACCTTGTGATACATCAGCATCACACGTTCCAGCTTGTTATCGATGTCAGATGTGTCGCCAAGATTCACCACATGCCCGCGTATCATAGGAACCAGTATGACATCGTGGTTTTTAGGGTCAATGGAAATCTGGGCTACAATAGCGTTCCAGTCAGGATTGTTTGCAAGCCGTTCAACCAATGGTATGAGCGACACAGCGTTGTTTATGCTGTCGAAATGCCCTGTAATTACAGGAACATCCAGGCGGAAACGGTGGTTGGCCGTCAACCGTTTGCCCGACCGGTTGATGTAGTACGATCCATTAATGTCAAACACCCTCGCAACAGGAATCATCGGGGTTACGCTTACTCTGACTTTTCGGTTAGCCAGTCTTTCAGCCGTTGCGTGTTCGATATTGACGATGCTGTTGAGCCGGTCTTCAATCTCCTGAAGGTCAATCGTTGCAACAGGGCGTTTCACATCTCCGAGACCCCATTCGTCGAGCAGTCTCCTGACTTCTCCTCCGCTCACGAATTTGCGCAATCCCTCTTCCTGAAGAACTTTTATGTCGATGCCGGCACACATCTCGCGGGCGGCCATATCATTGGCCACAAACAACGCGAATGCCAGGTAGCACATCAGCACCACCGACAGCAGACACCTTATCACACCTTTTTTTGTCATTCTTCGTCAGTCATCTTTCCCATCCCGGTCATAAACCTGCCGTTCCTCGGCTTGCAGGGATGCACCTGGGTGCATCCGCCACCGCTTCGACCATCCCCTCCACCAGGTCAGCGATGTCGCCCGCTCCGGCCGTCAATAGAATTTCAAAGTTAAGATTTCCGACGCTTTTTATCAAATCTTCACGGGGTATTAACGCTTTTTTCCCGCATCTTATCTTGTCATAGATTATTTTCGATGTAACCCCCTCGATAGGAAGTTCGCGGGCAGGGTAGATGTCGGTCAGTATCACTTCGTCGGCATGGCTGAGAGCGTCGGCGAAACCGTCGGCGAAATCGCGGGTCCGTGTGTAGAGATGAGGCTGGAAAACCACCGTGAGCCGCCGGTCGGGATAGAGCGCTTTCACCGAGGTTATCGATGCCTTAAGTTCGTCGGGATGGTGGGCATAATCGTCGATTATCGCCCTCCCTTGGCTGCCAGGTTCTTTCAGTCTGAATTCAAAGCGTCGTTTCGGCCCCATGAACGATGACATCGCCTCCTTGGCTTTCTCCGGTTCAATATCGCCTGTCAGCCAACAGGCTGCAAGTGCGGCCACCCCGTTCTCTATGTTTATCTCCACCGGCACCCCTAGGTTGATGTCATCGATTCTGCCGTCGGGTGCGATGAAATCGAAGTGTATCTCACCGTTGCCGTGTCGTATATTCTCGGCATGGAAATCTCCGCTGTTGAGTCCGTAACTGTAGACCTTTACCCCTTTTTGTGGGCGGGGGCGCAGTTTCAGCCCCTCATGCACCACCAATGCCCCGTCGGGGCGCACAAGTTCTGTAAACCGTGCGAACCCCTCGAGATACCCCTCTTCTGTGCCGTAGATGTCGAGATGGTCGGGGTCGGTAGAGGTGATTACAGCTATATAAGGGCGCAGCTGGTGGAATGACCTGTCGAACTCATCCGCTTCAATCACGGAATACGGGCTGCGGGGAGCCAGCAGGAAATTTGAATCATAATTGCGTAAAACCCCACCTAAGAATGCATTGCAGTCGGCCGCGCAGCTGTGCATCACATGCGCGGCCATCGAAGAGGTTGTGGTTTTGCCATGCGTTCCGGCAAAACATAGCCCTTTGCTTTCGCGGGTAATCATCCCTAAAAGAGCCGCCCGTTTGATAATTTCAAAACCGTTGTTGCGGAAGAATCCCAGCACCCGGTTATCTTCAGGAATGGCAGGGGTGAAAACCACAAGTGTCCCTTCCCGGCTGCGGAACTCCGCCGGAATCGATTTCTCTGCGTCGTCTTCAAAAAAAATCCTTGCGCCCTCTTTTTCAAGGTGTTCGGTCAGCTCGCTTGGAGTGCGGTCATATCCCGCCACCGGAATTCCTTTGGCCAGATAATACCTCTCCAAGGCGGCCATCCCGATTCCTCCGGCACCCACGAAATATATCCTTTCAATCTGTTCCATCTCCGCCTATCGCTTTATGATTTTCAGAATTTCGTCAACAATCTTTTCATCAGCGTTTTCCAACGCCATTTTCCGCGCATTCGCGCCTAATTCTTCGCGTTTTTTCGGGTCGCGGAGCATCTCCGTCACCACTCTTGGCAACTTCTCGGCGCATTCGCGGTCGAGAATCATAACCGCCGCACCTCGCTGGGCAAGCGCTTCGGCATTCTTGCGCTGGTGGTCTTCGGCCACATTCGGTGATGGAACGAGCACTGCCGGAACTCCTGCCAGCTGGATTTCAGAAATCGTGCTTGCTCCTGCGCGCGACACTACCAGGTCTGCCCCCCTGTAGACCAGATCCATCCGCCCGACAAAGGCTGTTGCAATGAGGTTTTCGTTGTTGATGTCGGCGATTGCTTTCTGGCATTCGTCGGCATAGAGCTTCCCCGTCTGCCATAGCACCGACGCCCCTGATTTCAGCATGTCCCTGACAGCCAGCTTCATTGAGTCGTTGATGGTTCGTGCGCCCAGGCTTCCCCCCACAACTACCACCAGCGGGCGGTTAGGGTTGAAGCCCAATTCCCGTTTCGCGTCCTCTTGGCTCAGCTTTGAGCTTACCACATCTTTTCGCACCGGATTTCCGGTCTTGATTATTTTCTCACCGGGGAAGAATCGTTCCATGCCGTCGTAGGCAACACAGATTCTGTCGGCATTGGCCGCCAACAGTTTGTTGGTCACCCCGGCATAGGAGTTCTGCTCCTGGATAAGGGTCGGTATACCACGTTTCTGGGCCTCTTTCAGCATCGGCCCTGAAGCATAGCCCCCCACACCCACGGCAATGTCGGGTTGAAAATCGCGCAGCACCCGACGGGCCATACGCATACTTTTCATCAGCTTCCACAAAACCTTCACATTGCGCCACAGGCGTTTGCGGTCGAAGCCCGCCACCGGAAGACCTACGATTTCATATCCTGCCGCGGGAACACGCTCCATCTCCATGCGTCCCTCGGCTCCGACAAACAATATCCCGGTCTCAGGCACACGCCTCCGCACGGCATTGGCTATGGCCAATGCCGGAAATATATGTCCTCCGGTTCCTCCACCAGAAATCAGCACTTTCATATCTTATAACACTAAATGTCAAATTCCTTCCCCTATGCAACGGGTTACCCCCTTAAACCCCACCCCCGATTTCAAACCTTCAACTTCCGACTTCTACAACTTCCCTAGATTCTCACCCACGATATCGGGTGGAAGAGCCATGATTTCAGCGTTGATTTCCTTGCGGTTGTTGCTCTGCACGGCAAAACGGCTCACGCTCAGCATAACACCGAAGGCTATCGAAGTTGCTATGATTGACGAGCCCCCTTTTGAAATCAATGGCAGAGGCTGACCCGACACGGGGAACACGCCGGTGACGATCGCCATATGGAAAAGCGCCTGAAGCACAATCATCACTGCCATACCCATCACCAGGAGCGCAGGAAAAGGCTGTGCGCACCGCGATGCTATAGCACCCGCCCGCGCAAGCAGCATCAGATAGAGCGCGAGCAGGAACATTCCGCCCAGAAAGCCCCAGTCTTCAACCACGATTGCGAATATATAATCGGAAAATGCAAGCGGCAACCGTGCGGTCTCGCGTGAATTACCCGGCAGTTGGCCGATCCATCCTCCATGGGCCTGGGCCATATAAGAATACTGTTCCTGGCGGTTTTCAGCAGTGATGGGTTCGGCATATTTGGGTATGGAATCCCCCAGCCAGCGGTCTATGCGCCCCCTTTGGGTGCCGCTACGTTCAAGCGTAACCACCTCGCCGGCGAAGTTTTTCCCCGTTTCGGTTATATGGAGCAGTTCTGCTTCTGAATAATGCTGCTCATTAGATTTCTTCACCAATATTGCCGCTCCGCCAACTACCCCATAGGCAACCAGCACAAGAAGGAATTTCTTCATCTGCAACCCCCCGATGAGCATCATGGCAAACGATATCCCCATGAGAAGCAGGGTGTTGGTCAACCCCTGAGTGAATAGCAGTCCGCTACAAAGAAGCACGAATGAGGCGCTTATGACCACTCCCGATGTTTTCACCCCCCGTCGCTCCTGCATTTTCGACATAACAAGCGCTATAAGAAGCACCACCGCCAGTTTCAGCAGTTCGGCCGGCTGTATCGGGATGCCGAGCAGGGTAGTGCTACGGCGAGCGCCGTTGATGATGTCTCCCTTAAACAGCACATACACAGCCAATATGACCGTAACTGCCACAAACAACGGGGTCAGCGGAATCAGCCACCGGTAGTGCAACCGCGAGATGCCGAGGGTCAACACAACACCCAGCAGCAGCATCTGGCCGTGGCGTATAATCGGCCCGAACACATTCGATGCCTGCACTTCGCGCGACGAGGCACTGTAAAGCTCAATCACCGAAATCACCAGGATGGCTATGTAAATAGCCATGATATATTTGTCGGCCTTTGGCAGCGGTCTCTTCACCTTTGCTTCCACCTTAGGGGCGGCCGTCCCCCCGCCATCATTAATCATCTCAGTTCCTGTTTTTTCATCTCCCTCACTGCGGCTTTGAATTTGCGGCCGCGGTCTTCATAGCTGTTGAAAAGGTCGAAGCTGGCGCAACACGGCGACAGCAGAACGGTGTCGCCAGCTTCCGAAAGTTCGCGGCAAGCCTTAACGGCATCGGCCAGCGAGTGTGTGTCGCGCACTTCGGCAACCTTCCCAGTGAAAAAATCAACGATTTTCTGATTGTCCTTACCCATGGCAACGATAGCTTTAACCTTCTCGTTAACCAGCGGAAGAATCTCGTTGTAGTCGTTCCCTTTGTCTTTGCCTCCGAGGATCAGTATGGTTGATTTCCCTGGCTTCATCGACTCCAGAGCATACCAGCATGAATTCACATTGGTGGCCTTTGAATCGTTGACCCAACGGGCTCCACCGATGGTCTCTACATGTTCCAGTCGGTGCTCAACCCCCTCGAAATCGCTAAGTGCCCGGCGTATATCCTCTTTGCGGATGTCTAAAAGGCTGGCGCTGAGACCTGCTGCCATCGAGTTCAACAGGTTGTGCAAACCCCTAAGGGCCAACTGGGCACGTGGCATCACAAGGTCTGTGCCGGGTGTTTTTATGAAAAGTTCCCCGCTCGGGTTGGTCCAGGCTGCCGAATCTTCATGCTGTGTCTCTGCAAACGGGAACAGGCGTGCTTCAGTCGCAATGTGCTTCAACTGTTCAGTAATCACAGGGTCTTCCTCCCAGAACACGAATGCATCGGTCGGAGTCAGGTTCTGCAATATGCGGAATTTGGCGTTGATGTAATTCTGCATCTTGTATTCATATCTGTCGAGGTGGTCGGGCGTGATATTCATCAACACGGCGATGTTTGCCCTGAAGTCATACATGTTCTCCAGCTGGAACGAGCTGAGTTCCACCACATAAACATCATGTTTGTCTTCCGCCACCTGCCATGCCAGCGAGCGCCCCACATTTCCGGCAAGGCCAACGTTTATGCCCGCTTCCCGCAAGATGTGGTAGATGAGCATTGTAGTGGTTGTCTTACCGTTGCTACCGGTGATACAGACCATTTTGGCATCACTGTAGCGTCCGGCAAGCTCAATCTCAGAAATCACAGGTATGCCACGTTCAACCAACTCTCTAACGATGGGCGCGGTTGGTGGAACTCCGGGCGATTTCACAACTTCATCGGCATTGAGGATAAGCTCAGATGTGTGTCCGCCTTGCTCATAATCAATTTTATAGCGGTCGAGTGCCTCAAGATAGCGGGGGGCAATCTTGCCGCAATCGCTCAGAAAAACCTCCATCCCCTTAACCTTGCCGAGTACGGCGGCTCCAATGCCGCTTTCCCCCCCTCCAAGCACCACAAGGCGCTTCTTAGTTTCCATTTCGCTCATATGCTTTTTGTCAGTGTATAACTTCTAACTTCAAACTTCTAAATTACGGCTGCTACCTAATTTTCAACGTCACAAACGTTATCACAGCCAGAAACAGTCCGATAATCCAGAACCGTGTCACTATTTTCGACTCCGGAATGGCATTCAGCGGTTTCTGTATCAACGCCTCGATTCCGGCATTGCCCGGTTTCTGGAAATGGTGGTGCAACGGTGTCATTTTGAACACCCGTTTACCGACCCCGCTGCGGCGTTTGGTGATCTTGAAATAGGCCACCTGAATCATAACCGACACATCCTCAACGAAGAAGATGGCACACAGCACAGGTATCAGCAGCTCTTTGTGAATCAATATGGCAAGCACCGCTATGATGCCACCGATTGTCAGCGAGCCTGTGTCGCCCATGAACACCTGTGCCGGATAGGCATTATACCACAGGAAGCCGACATGCGCTCCGATAAAGGCCGCGCAGAACACCACCAGCTCCGAACTCATCGGGATATACATGATGTTCAGATAGCTCGAATATATGATTGAGCCCCCGAGATAGGCCATTATGGCAAGCGCCACAGCGATTATGGCCGAACATCCCGTGGCAAGGCCGTCGAGGCCGTCGGTGAGATTGGCCCCGTTGCTGGTGGCCGTAATCACGAAGATGGTGACAAGTATGAATAATATCCATCCTCCCGTCTGGGCGTTATCGCCCATCCATTTTGTCAGAGACGCATAGTCGAAGTTGTTTTCTTTGACAAACGGAATGGTGGTCTGGGTTGATTTGATGTCGTGAGATTCATAAATCACCTCTTCAACCTCATTGGTGGTCATATTGGTGACCTCATGGTTCTGACGCATCACTATGTCGGGGCTGAGCATCATCGTAAGGCCGACAATCAGTCCAAGGCCTACCTGCCCGATGATTTTGAATTTCCCGCTCATGCCGTCTTTGTTCTTCTTCTGCATCTTGAGATAGTCGTCGGCAAACCCCAGGCAACCAAGCCAGACTGTGGCCACAAGCATCAGAATCATATAGACATTCCCTAAGTTCCCGACTAAGAGACATGGCACGAGTGTGGCAACAATTATTATGATGCCACCCATGGTCGGTGTGCCGGTCTTTTTCATCTGCCCCTCAAGGCCGAGATTGCGGATGATTTCGCCGACCTGCATCTTCTGCAACCTGTCGATGATTTTCCGGCCGAAGACCATGGCTATGAAGAGCGACAGCATCAGCGCTGCCCCTGAGCGGAAGGTGATGTAGTCCATCAGTCTTGCTCCGGGAAACCCCGTACCCTCCAGATATTTAAACAGATAATATAACACTTTTCTAAATTCTTACTTAAAATGTCAATCATTCCCATCTGAGACTTGGCCTGCCACGTCTCTCCCCCCGCCAGAAACTCCTAACTTCTAACTTACGACTTCTTCCTTCTTATTTCCCTCCTCCCAATGCCTCTTTCACCTCTTCGCGGTCGTCGAAATGGTGTTTCACACCCTTCACCTCCTGGTAGTCTTCATGACCTTTGCCGGCAACCAGCACAACATCTCCATTCTGCGCAAGCGCAACGGCTGTGCGGATGGCCTGGCGCCTGTCAACGATGCTGAGAGCCTTTCGGCGGGCCTCCTCAGTGTCAAGTCCGGCTTCCATGTCATGTAGGATCTCAGACGGCTCCTCGAAACGTGGATTGTCAGATGTCAGAATCACACGGTCGGATAGCCTGGCGGCTTCTTTCGCCATGATAGGGCGTTTCCCTTTGTCGCGGTTGCCACCCGCTCCTACAACGGTGATTATCTGCCCCCGGTTGCCGACAACGTCGCGTATCGCACTGATAACATTGACCACGGCGTCGGGCGTATGGGCATAGTCCACAATCGCCGTAACTCCGCTCTGTTGCGAGTGGAACGTCTGGAAGCGGCCTGCCACCGGCACAAGGCGGCTCATGTTGAGCAGCACCGTCTCATGTTCCCAGCCGAGCAATATTGATGTGCCGTAAACTGCTGTGAGGTTGTAGGCATTGAACTTTCCGGTAAACAACACGTCGACTTCCCTGCCGTTGAAGCTCATCAGGGTGCCGTCGAGGCGGCTTTCGATAACTCTGCCACGGAAATCGGCCATATTTCTCAGCGAATAGCCCTTCCTTGCGGCGCGGGTGTTCTGAAGCATAACTTCCCCGGTTTTGTCGTCGATATTGGTAAGGGCGAATGCGTCAGCTCCTAAGCCGTCGAAAAACGATTTTTTCGCCGCGAGGTAGGCCTGCACGGTTTTGTGGTAGTCAAGATGGTCGCGGGTCAGATTGGTGAACACCCCTCCGGCGAATTGCAGCCCGGCTATGCGGTGCTGGTCGGCTGCGTGTGAACTTACCTCCATCGCGGCATATTCACATCCTCTTTCAACCATTTGCGCCAACAGGCGGTTGATGGTCAGGGCGTCGGGAGTGGTCTGGTCGGCATGTATGGCCTCTGTGTCAACATAGTTCACAACCGTTGAAAGCAGTCCGGCCTTGTAGCCCATCAGCCTCGCCATCTCATATATCAGAGTGGCTGTGGTCGTTTTGCCGTTTGTGCCTGTCACCCCGACGAGTTTCAGCCGTTTCGACGGTTCCCCATACCATCGCGACGCCAGTTCTCCGAGGGCTACCGCTGAGTTGTCGACTTTCAGATATGTCACCCCTTCCTCTCTATCCTCCGGCATGGTCTCCACCACAATTGCCGCCACGCCTTTCCCTTTTAACGAGCCTATGAAACTATGGCCGTCGACGGTTACCCCCCTCACTGCCACGAACATCCATCCCTCGGCCGCCTTGCGTGAGTCGGCTGTCAGCCCGCTGATTTCTTTATTTATGTCGCCGATAATTTCATTGATTTTAATCGGCCCTATCAGTTCTTTCAGTTTCATCTTTTCAAATTTGATTCAATTTTTCACTGTGCCAGCGCCAATGTGACTGTGGCCCCTCGCTTCAATGGAGTCCCTTCTGCCGGAATCTGTTGCTTCACATAACCGGAGCCGTGGAATTTGACATTGAATCCGTCGTTTTCCAATGCCACAACCGCTTCACGCAGACCAAGTCCGAGCACCGAGGGCACTGTGCCTTTCGGCATCTTGCGGGGGGTGGCCGGATGGGCTTCCGATTTTATGCCCGCAGCACGGCGTACGGCCTTGTGGCGGTCGGCTTTCAGTGTGCCGTAGAGCTGCGCGCGCGCAACTCCGGCGGTTCCCTCTGCAAAATCGGAAGAGTTGCCTAAGAGACCGCGTGAATACATCTTCACGGCAATGTTCTTCATTACCTGTCCCGATGTCGATGCCGCTCCGAACATGTTGCGTTTGGGATAGAATGTCAGCACGAAGCAGGAATACTGAGGGTCGTCGGCAGGGAAGAACCCGCAGAATGCCAGTCGTTTGCGTGCGGTGTTATATTTGCCGGTGCCGGGGTCGACACTGTAACAGGTGCCGGTTTTCCCTGCAAGGGCCACTTTGTCGTTTTTCAATGAGCGCCCTGTGCCATGGTCGCCCCATACAACCTGTTTGAGCATATACTGCATCTTCCGGGCATTCTCTTCCGAACAGATTCTGTCGCGGATATATGTCACAGGCATTACAGAATCGAAATTCTCGGTCCGGAGCCCTTTAACAAGCCTGGGCCTGACATAGCGGCCTCCGTTGGCGATGGCGTTATAGACCGACAAGGTGTATATCGGCGGTATCTGGGAGGCATAACCGTAGCACATGCGCGACAAATCGACCCTTCCGGGATTCGACCTGAAATAGGGGGTGGTCTCACCCGCTATGCCGGTGTTCATCGGGTCGAGGAACCCGATGCTTCTCAGCCTGTCAACGAACCCCTTAGGGTGTTTGTCGTAGCCGCGTGTTATGATTCGCGCCATGCCGATGTTGCTCGATTGCTCTATGACTTCCCTGACTTTCAGCGAACCGTTGTAGTGGGAGTCGGTGATGGGGCGCCCGCCGGCATATCCCCATGATTTCCCGATGGGAATCACCTCTTCAAGGTTGTTGACCAGTCCGTCTTCAAGGGCAATCATCATCGAAATCGGTTTTACAACCGATCCCGGCTCGAATCCCACCACGGCATAGTTGAGAGCCTCGATATAACCGTTGCCGGTTTTCGACCTTTCAAGGTTGGAGATGGCTTTTATGTCGCCGGTTTTAACCTCCATGAGCACCGCGCATCCCCATTCCGCAGAGCAGGAGTCAAGCACGCGGTTCAGTTCGTTTTCAACAATGTCTTGCAGCTGGATGTCGATGGTGGTGCGCACAGAATAGCCGGGGGTCGGCTCCACGTCTGTCCAGCTGACGATATCCTTTGTCAGCGGGATTTTCTTGGCAAGCCCGGGAATGCCGTACAACAGCGAGTCGAGGGCTTTCTCAAGGCCGTAGATGCCGTGGACTTCGCTGCACTCTGCCGTCTGGCCTACACCGCCCACAGAGCGGCGGGCCATTGCTCCGTAGGGGTTGCTCCGGCGCATCACACTCTCTACTGTCATGCCGGTCTTGTTGCGGTTGCCGATGTTGAAAAACGGGAATCCCTTGATTTTCTGCAGGTCGAGATAGCTGATATTGGTGATTAGCGGCCAAGCGCGCGGGCGCTTCCTGGGGTCGCTTTTAAGCGGTTCTTCCAGGCGTTTGCGCCATTGGTCGCGGGTTCTTACAGGAAAATGCTTTCCCATCGAGTCGGCAAGCTGGTCTATGGCCATCTGGTATTGGTGCTGCTTGAAATTTTCGCACCGGAAGTCAACCCTGACGGTGTAATAGCGCAGGTTGGTGGCAAGGATGTCTCCTTTGTCCGACAATATATCGCCCCTTTCGGGAAGAATCGTATCGACTTTTTCAAGCTGCCGGCGTGCTTTCTCGTTCCAATGCGGGGCATTGATAACGGTGGTTGAAAACAGCTTGTAGCCTATTGCCCCCGAAAACAGCAGTATCAGTATGGTCACCAGGCCATACCTGAACAATATGTGCAAATGATTGCCTTTTTTCGTTGCTGCCATCTCTTAGCTCCTCCTCAACTGATGTTGTTGTATCGTTTCTGCCTGTTTTGTCCTTATTTCGTTTTTGAGGTTTGTTCCCGGTCTGTTATTTCCGGCTCAGTCGGTAGGGCGGTTGCTCCTGCACGGTGATGCCTAAGCCGAGTGAATCGACCATCTCCTGGATTGATGATTCCCGGATTTTGCTCATGTAGGCCGACTTTGCCCTGACCCTTTCGGTTTTGGCCACTTCGAGTTCCCGTTCAAGGGTGCGTATGCGCTCCATCTGCGTCTGGCAGGTGTAGCGGTTGGTGATATATACCATCAGCATCACAACCACACCGAGCACCACCCACCAGTTGCGCCTGAAGAAATCGATTGAGATTATCCGGCCATGCAGGGTGCGCAGCAGAAAGGTGTCTTGTGTCTTCCTGCTGTTGCCCCCTCCGGCATCAATCGCGTCGTCTGCCTGGGCTTGTCTACGTCTTGTGTCGTCTCTGTGCGTTTCCATCACACTGCTGTTCAAATTCCTTTTTGTTGCATCCGGTTTTCGTTGTCAGGTGTCAATTTTTCCCCCACACGCAGTTTGGCGCTTCTTGAGCGGGGATTGCGTTCAACTTCACCGGCATCCGGAACTATCGGTTTAGAGGTCAGAAGCCGGAAGGGGGAAAGGTTGCGGCCAAAGAAATCTTTTGCTTCGTGCCCTTCGAGGTTCCCGGTTTTCAGAAAGTTCTTCACCAGGCGGTCTTCAAGCGAATGATAGGTAATCACTGCCAGGCGCCCACCCGGCTTGAGGGCTTCGCAGGCTTGTGTGAGAAGCTGTTTCAACGCCTCGATTTCGTTGTTGACCGCGATGCGGAGAGCCTGGAACACCTGGGCCAGCTCTTTCTTCTCCTGCCTGGGGTTGATGTGCGGCTTTATAACGTTTAACAGCTGTGGAGCTGTGGTTATGGCCTCTTTGCTGCGGGCTTTGACTATGGCTGCGGCTATTTTGCGCGACTGGCGCAGTTCGCCGTAGAGGTAGAGGATGTCGGCCATCTCGGTTTCGCTTGATTCGGCAATCAGTGTGGTGGCATCGCGCCGGGCATCGCGGTTCATCCGCATATCCAGGGGGCCTTCCCACCTGAAAGAGAATCCCCGCCCGGGGTCATCGAAATGGTGGAACGACACCCCTAAGTCGGCGAGAATGCCGTCGACATGTTCTGCCCCGTAATACCGCAGGAAATTGCGCAGATAACGGAAATTGCCATGCACAAGGGTCAGGCGGGGATCTTCTCCGAGTTGCGGGTTGCTTCGGGCATGTGCGATGGCGTCCATGTCCTGGTCAAACGACAGCAATCTTCCCTCTTCGCCCAACCGTTTGAGCACACCTCCGCTATGCCCCCCGCCCCCTAAGGTGCAGTCGACATAAATTCCTGACGGTTTGATGTTTAAAGCGTCGAGTGATTGGCCCAGCAATGCCGGTATGTGATAAGGTTGTGTCGTCATCTGCCTACAATGCGCATTCAAAGTGTAAAGTTAGCAAATAATTCGCAAGAATTTACAACGACAAACTCCAAATTCCTCTCACTATCATTAAAAAAGTTATCAACACCATCCCTTCCGGGGGTGTTGATAACCCGTATGTGTTCTCAAATGTAAACCAGGTCTGCCTGAATCTATTGATTCCGGTGGTTGCCAGTGGTTTAATTGCGCAATATCTGAGCCAGCCGTTCAACACCTTCCGATGCTTTCATGGGCAAGACGGTGACACCCTGAGGCACGGCTGCCGGCTTCGGGTCGATATAGTAGACCGGTACTCCTGGTCTGACGTAATGCAGCAGTCCCGCCGCTGGGTAAACGTTGAGGCTTGTGCCTATGACAACAAACACATCGGCCTGTTCAACCAGTTTCACTGCCGGTTCGATATTCGGAACTGCCTCCTGGAAAAACACTATGTGGGGGCGCACCAGGTGGCCGTCGATTACCGTGTCAACGGTTGTCTCGATAGCTTCGGGCTTCAGTTCCCACACTTTGCTTTCGTCGTCAAGAGCGCGCACCTTCATCAGTTCTCCATGTAGGTGGAGCACATGGCTGCTGCCGGCCCTTTCGTGCAGGTTGTCAACGTTCTGGGTGATTACATAAACGTCGAAATCCTTTTCCAGGTCAACCAGCCCCAGATGACCCGCATTCGGTTCGGCTTTCAGCAGCTCGCGTCGGCGGGCGTTATAGAACTCATGGATCAGCCCGGGGTTGCGGCGGAATCCGTCGGCTGAAGCCACATCCATAACGTTGTAGTTCTCCCACAGGCCTCCGGCATCGCGGAAGGTGTTTATGCCGCTTTCGGCGCTCATTCCTGCGCCCGTGGATATGACCAGTTTTTTCTTGCCCATAATGTTTGTATTCAGTTTGTCGGTTCGAGACTATGAAGTCAAGATGGCTTCTATGGTTCTATTGTTGCAAAGCTCATGTAGTAGAAACATGCGTGGCTGAGCAACAAGAGCACCAGCACAATCCACGTCATTACTGTGCGCCTTCCGTAGCATTGCCATGCAAGGAATCCTGAGATGAGAACATAGGCCGGATAGAACCATGTCAGACCTCTAACAACCGGATTGGTGTTTTGGATTAGTCCGGCCATCCATGGGAATGACAACCCCGGAAGCATACAGACCGTTATCACAATCCACATCCACCATGGCACTCTGTGTTCGCTCATCTTTCTTGAAGTTATAATTGTTTGGTTCGCCGGGGTTCAGGGCGTTGTGTCGAAATTCGACCAACGCCTTTTTTGCATCCGGATGGAGAGGGTGCTGTCAGAATGGTTCAGATGGTAGGAGCCTGAGGGTTAGGGTGAAGGGAGTTGACTAAGGTCAATGACCGAACCCGAAGCCCTCGGGCGACGACCCAGATGAGCCATTATGACACACCCTCCTTATATTTCCTCTTCCATTCACATCGTTGCGGTAAGCACAACGCCTCCGTCTGGTTCGATGACAACCTTTACTTCCCCCTGTTTGATTTTAACATCTGTTGCTTTCAGCTCTTTCCCGTTTCTGTCGGCAAGCATCCGGATGGTGTCGCTTGTCAGGCCGAGTGGCTTGAGGTCGAGGGTGAGTTTCAATGGCTTTGCGGTGGCGTTGACACCTGCTATATACCATCTGTTTCCTGAGCGGCGTGCTACAACGGCATAACGGCCGGGATAGCCGTCGATAAACTTGACATCGTCCCATGTTGTGGGCACATCCTTCATGAAGCTGATTGCATCAGACGGAGCGTCGGTCAGGTTGTTGGGCGCCAATGCAAAATTCTGCACAGGGTTCTGGAACAGCACGGCTGTGGCCAGTTGGAATGCGTCGCCGGTGCGCCGCACTGTGCCGCCGTCGTTTCCACGGTTGAGGCGGTGGTTGAGCACTGTGCCGCCGTATTCCATGATGCCGGCAGCATTTCGTATGAACGGGTGCAAGGTGGCGTGGAACGCTTCCATGTCGCAGAATTTCTGTTCGAACACAAGGTTTTCAGATGCAAGCACGGCTTCGCTCCCCACGTAATTGGGATACATCCGTTCCCATCCTCTCGGCAGGGTGCATCCATGGAAAATCACATCAAGTCCGTAGTCGGCGGCATCGCTGAGTATATCTTCATAGAGCCGCATGGTTTCCTGTTTGTCGCCTCCGAAAAAGTCGACTTTTATGGCCTTGACGCCCATGTCGCGCAGCCATGCCATCTCTCTCTTGCGCACTATGGGGCGGTCCATATGGTTGACAGGGCTTTGTTCGATATCGTTCCAATAGCCGCTCGAAGAATACCACAGAATCACATTCACACCCTTGGAACGGGCATATCCGATGAGTTCTTTCATGCCGTCGCGGCCGATATTCTTGTCCCACCAGTTGTCGATGAGCACATTCTGGTAGCCCATGGCGTGGGCCAGGTCTATGAATTTCCGCTGGTCTTCGGCGTTGATGCTGTTGTCTTGCCACAGAAGCCAGCTCCATGTGCCTTTCCCCGGGTTTGCCGGGCGCGAAGTGGTATAGAGCGGCTCCACAACATTCCAGGGGGCTGTGGTCTCAACGATAGGTGCCAACGTGCGGCCAACGGTGATGGTGCGCCATGGCGTTTTCCCGGGGAGGGCTATTCCGGGGCTTGCGGAGCCGTTGCCGTTGTTTTCCCCTTCCATGGGGTAGGCTATGGTGTAGACCCCCTCTTTGCTGTCGCTCAGGTGGGAACCGCAATAATAGCCGTCGACACCGCTCTCGCTCAGGAGCACCCACCCTTTGTCGCCGATCTTCATCAAGGCGGGGAATGTGAACCCATGGCCGTATTGCGAAGGTGTGCCGACCGCTGCGTCGGTTATATAATACTCCTCGTAGCTCGGTTTGGTGCGTTTCCATCCTATCATCGGGTCGCTCTGCGGGGTCATGAACACGGTTGTCTCTTCAGGAAAACGGTAGCCCGTGGCTTCGCTTTCAACCACCATGCTTCGGCTTTCTCCTTGCGCGGGGATGATATAGCGGAATGCTATGTCGTTGTCGGCAACCTGCCATTCAACTTTCATCTTTCCCCCTTTGGTGTTTTTGAATGTGGTTGCCAGGGTGTTGGCGTTATAATCTATGTGGCTCTTCTTGAGCTTGTCTTGGTCGAAACTTTTGTTGACAGTGCCGCTCTTGGAGCCTGTCAGTGTCATGTCGCTGCTGAAATCGCCGATATTGCTTTTGAATCCTAATGGGGAACGTCTGATGATTTCAGCCCCGTCGTAGCTGACGCTGTAGGCCGGAATGCCCCCTTCGGCATCAACCGTTACAACGAGTCTGCCGTCGGGACTTGTGACGCTTTCCGCGCCGGTGCTTAGCGCCAGCGTCAATAAGGTTGCGATAGATGTTAATCTGCTGTGAATTTTCATGGGTTATAATTGGTTTGGCTGTTATTGCCTTTTGGCTTTTCCGCCGGCAGCTTTGCGATATTCCTCAACAGTGCGTCTGATTCCTTCGCGGAGGTCAACCTTTGGCGAAAAACCGAAATCGCGTTCAGCCTCGCTCACGTCGGCTTGCCAGTTGCGTTGTTTCATTATTTTGAATTTGTCGCGGTTGAGGGTTGAGGGCTTCAGCCTCCATTTGCCGATTTTCTCGGCTATGGCCGAAACTGTCCATACCATCCACATCGGTAGTTTGACCGGTATCACCCATTTGCCGCCAAGCTCTTCTGCCACAATGTCGCGGAACTCTTTCTGGGTATAGGCGCGCTTCTCTGAGATGATATATTTCTTGTTCTCTATCCCGGCGGCGAGAGCGTCGAACATGGCTCCTGCAAGGTCGTCGACATAGATGAATGTCAGCATCTGGCGCCTGAACCCCACCCCGAAGTCAAAATGGCTGTCGATGCACTGTATCATCATCAGATAGTCTTTCTCGTGCGGGCCATAAACCCCGGTGGGGCGGAAAATTATGTAGGGGATTCCCGCCATATGTTCGAGCCACTGTTCCGCCATTATTTTCGATTGTCCGTAGCGGGTGTTAGGCTCAGGCTCTTTGCTTGAATCATATGGCGTGTAATTCCGCTCGTCGCCCGGCCCTAAAGCTGATAGCGAGCTCATGTATAGCAATCTGTCAGGCTCATGAGCTGTTTCTTTGAGCGCAGTGGTGAAGTTGCGGAGGTATTCGAAATTTATTTTTTTAAAGTCGAGGTAATTGGCGCATTTAGTAGCCCCGAGGTTGTAGATGATATAATCCCATCTTTCCCGGGCGCTGATTGATTCTTTGAGAGAGGCTGGATTTTCATAGTCGAGCACAAGGAAATGCAATCCAGGCGCCGTCAGATAGCGCCTTGAGGTGCTTTCCCTGACAGCTACTGTCACATCCATGCCCCGCCTTACACCTTCGGCGGCGATAAAACCTCCTATAAATCCCCCCGCACCTACAACTAAGAGCCGCTTCCCGGTTAAATCTATGGGTGTATTGTTGTGTTTGTTGTCGTTCTGCATTTTGTTACTGTTAATTTCTACCAGACGCTCTATATGTGGTAATATTAAGTATCACTATGTCCCCTCCTTGCCGTTTGCCCGGATATTGAAGGAGCTGTGCATGGTGCCGGTCAGCCGTTAAACGTATAAAGGGCTTTCGCATAACACGCCATAGTTCCTTCTGACATGGTGGTGTCGTTGAATTTTTCTACATATCTTCTTCCTGCACGGGCAATTTTCTCTCTGACTTCGGGATAGTTAGCCAATTCTTTAACCACATTGAGCCATCCCTCTACATCATCGGGATTGATGGCCGGAGTGTCGGGGCCTCCAGCTTCCTCAAGGCATGAACCGGTAGCCACCACAACAGGCGTGCCGGTGTTCAGGCTTTCTATGACAGGGATGCCGAACCCCTCATATCGCGAGGTATAGGTTGAGCAGAGTGCCCCGGCATAGAGTGCGGGCAGGTCGGTGAATGCCGCGTTTTCAATGAATTTCACACGGTTGCCCAGTCCGTAGGTGCTGATGTAGCTGTCGAGTGTGCGGGCGTAGTCTGTGCGTCGTCCCACAAGCACAAGCTCGAAATCATCCGCGAGCCCTCTCATCCCTCTGACTGCAATCATCTGGTTTTTGCGGTGTTCGATTGTGCCTACCGAGATGATATATGGTCTGTCGAGTCCGTAGCGGGCTTTGACAGAGGCGATTTCGTCGGCATCAGGTATGCGCTTGAATTGGTCTGCGCATCCTTGGTATACAACGTCGATTTTTCTCCCGTCGATGCCATAGTCTGTGATGAGGTCGCGTTTGGTGCATTCCGATATTGCGAGTATTCGGGTGGCGTTTTCGGCAGCCTTTCGGAATTTATAATCATAAATCTGCCGGTCGAAGGCTTTGTAATATTGCGGTAAACGGCGGAAAATCAGGTCGTGCATGGTGACAACCGAGGCGATGCCGCTGTTGTGGATGTTAAGCGGCAGCTCTCCCGACAGGCCGTGCATCAGGTCTATACCGTCGGTTTTAAGTTGGCTGGTTACCCCTTTTACCCTCCAAAGGCCGGTCAAGGCCTTGCCGGCATGGCTTTGCGGAGTGATAAGCCTCACATTAGGATGTGCCAGCACTGGTTTAAGCCTTGGGTTGTCTTTCAGCTCCGGAGTATAGAGCAGGTATTCGTTGTCAGGATAACGGGTGGCGAGAATGTCGATAAGAAGCCTTGAATAATTCCCCAGGCCGGTGTTGTTTTTAACCGCACGTTTCCCGTCGAATCCGATTTTCATTGTTCTGTAGTGGTTTTCGTTGCGATGATTCTTTGGATAAGGGCTAATGTGTTACACTCAAACACAAAAGCTCAATCGCTTCACGCTCTTATTCTTCGGGATAAAGCGGGATATGGCGTTTTATAGAATGGTCGAGCGAAATGAGTGTCTCTGTGCCTACAACGCCGGGTATCATCTGTATCTTTTTGTTTAGCAGCTCCATCAAGTGCTGGTTGTCTTTGGCATACAGTTTGATGAGCATGGTGTAGGGGCCGGTTGTGAAATGGCATTCGGTGATTTCCGGAATCTTTTCAAATTCTTGCACAACGGTGCTGTAGAGTGCCGCCCGCTCGAGGTTGACGCCGATATATGTGCATGTGCTGTAGCCGAGCAGCTGGGTGTTGACATTGTATCCTGAGCCTGTGATTATTCCAAGTTCAATCATGCGCTGAATGCGTTGGTGGATAGCTGCGCGCGACACTCCACACACCAGTGCAACATCTTTCGACGGTATGCGTGCGTTGTGCATCACAATCTGAAGTATTCGTTTGTCAAGGTTATCGATACAGTCCAATTTATCCATGTTTTGCAGGTTTTTGGGTTAACGGCCAAGAGCTTGCCGTGATTGGCAAATGCTCTTTGACGATTGCACTGCAAAAATAGCAAAAAATCTCCATTCTCCGATATTCTGTTGCAAAAATCATTGGTTACGGCTGTTTGGGCGGCTTCTATGACATAAACCAAGGGCATCCCGTAGAAAATGGGATGCCCTTGACTATCTGTTATTTGCCTTTTTAGGCTATTAGGTTGAGGCTTTTATTTGGCAGCTGCAACTTTGCGTTTGTTGGTAAGGTAGGCCACAGGCGATGCGATGAACAGCGTCGACAGCGTACCGGTAATCACACCGAACAGCATTGCGAAGATGAACGAGCGGATAGAGTCTCCACCGAGGATGAAGATGCACAGCAGTACGAGCAATGTCGATGCCGATGTCATAATCGTACGGGTCAATGTCGAGTTGAGCGATTTGTTGACAGTGGTGAAGAAGTCCTGTTTCGGATAGAGGCCTACATTCTCGCGCACACGGTCGAACACAACCACCGTATCGTTAATCTGATAACCGATGATGGTCAGGATGGCGGCAATGAACGTCTGGTCGATTTCCATCGCGAAGGGCAGTATGCCCCAGAACAGCGAATAGAAGCCTATGATGGTGAAGGCGGTGAAGGCAACGGCGGCAAGTGCTCCCAATGAGAATGCCACGTTGCGGAAGCGCAACAGGATGTAAAGGAACATTGCGATTAGCGACAGGATTACGGCGATGTAAGCCTTGTTGCGCATGTCGTTTGCCACAGTCGGCCCTACGGTCTGCGACGACAGTATGCCCTGGGTTTCGTCGGTTGTCGAGAACTCTTCCAATGTCATGCCGTCGGGCAGAAGCCCCTCTGCTTTGAATGTCTCATAGAGCAGGTTGGTGATTTCACCCTCAATGGCAGATGCGTCTTCTGTCGATTTGATTTTGTAGTTGGTCGAAACGCGCACCTGGTTGGAGTTTTCGATAGTGATCACCGAAACTGATGCCACTTCGCCGTTCTGGTTGAACATCGGGGTGAGCACCTGTTGCAGATGGCCGGTTTCAACCGGTTTCTCGAATTTCACAACATAGTTGCGACCGCCTGAGAAGTCGATGCCCTGGTTAAGGCCGCGCACAAACAGCGAGATAACAACCACTGCCACGAACACGCCGACAACCATGAACGACACCTTGCGGGCGCCGAGGAAGTTGAAGTTGGTGCTGTTGAACAGATTGCGCGACAACCCGGTTGAGAATGTGAGCTTCTGGAACGCTTTCTTCTTGCCGAAGGCGATGAAGATGATGCGGGTCAGGTAGACTGCGGTGAAGAACGAGCAGATGATACCGATGATGAGGGTGGTGGCGAAGCCTTTGATGGGGCCTGTGCCGAAGAACAGCAGGATTACACCTGTGATGATTGAGGTCAGGTTCGAGTCGAAGATGGCCGAGAATGCGTTGCTGTAACCGTCGGCGATGGCGGTGCGCACTGTCTTGCCGGCGCGGAGTTCCTCTTTGGCGCGCTCGAAGATGAGCACGTTGGCGTCAACAGCCATACCCAGGGCAAGCACGATACCGGCGATACCGCTGAGGGTCAGCACTGCCTGGAACGATGCGAGGATTCCGAAAGTGAAGAACAGGTTGCAGATCAAACCGAAATTGGCGATGAGGCCGGGGATAATGCCGTAGATGGCACACATGAATATCATCAGCAGCACAAGCGCCACGATAAACGACCATATGCCTGATTCGATGGCCTGTTTACCCAGTGTCGGGCCGATCACCATATCGGAGATTATGTCGACCTTAGCAGTCATTTTGCCACTCTTGAGCACGTTGGCCAAGTCTTGGGCTTCTTCAACGGTGAAGTCGCCGGTGATTTGTGAGCGGCCTCCCTCAATTGCCTGGCGGATGTTGGGATAAGAGTAAACCAGGTCGTCGAGCACGATGGCCACGGGGTGGCCGATGTTGCGCTGGGTGATTCGTGCCCAGTCGCGGGCGCCTTCAGAGTTCATGGTCATTGAAACCACATTGCCCTGCATCTGCTCGAAGTCGCTTGATGCGCTCACAACGCAGCTTCCGTCGAGGGCGGGGCCGCCGTTGGTGGTGCGCAGGGCGATGAGCTGGTATGTGTCAATCTGGCGTTCCTGTTTGGTCACGGTGTCGTTGAAATTCACCGGTGTGGGCTTCACCGACCAACGGAGTTTCAGGTTGCTGGGCAGATATTGTTTTGCCTCGTTGGTTGCCAGAAGGGCGTCGATGGCTTCGCGTTCTTTGGCGGTGGCGATACCGAGAATCGGGGTTGCGTCGCTGTTGATCATCAGGAAACGCTCGCGGAGGCCTGTGCCGTTTTTGGCGCGCAGTGCGTTATCGAGCTGTGCGAGCTGGCCGGTGATTTCGTTGGCGCCGTAGCACTCATAAAACTCAAGGTTGGCTGAGCGCTGCAGCAGTTCGCGCACACGCTGGTGCTCTTTAACGCCCGGGAGTTCCAGAAGAATCTGGCCGTCGTTGTCTTGAAGCACCTGGATGTTGGGCGACACAACGCCATAGGCGTCGATACGGCTGCGCAACACGTTGGTGGCTGAGTTGTTGACCCGGTCTTTAACTTCCGATTTCAGGATTGATGCAACATCCTTGTCGCTCTGCCCGGGTTTGATTATCGAGTTGAAAACCACCGAGAAGTCTGCACCGGAATTGAGTTTGCGATACTGCTCGACAAATGTGCCCACGTAGTCTGACGAATGGTTGCCGCCGATAATCGAATCGGTGTTGGCGAGAGCCTGGTCAAACGATGCGTCGGCATCGGCATTCTTCATAGAGCGGAGCATGTCGGGCATCGACACCTGGAGGATGACGTTCATGCCCCCCTTGAGGTCGAGACCGAGGCCTACGCCCCATTTCTGCACTTCATTGTAGTTGTAGCCCAACCAGACGGGTTGCTTGCTGATTGAGTCGATGTAGGCTTTGTAAGCCTTGTTGTACTGCTCGGAATTCTTGCCTTGTTGGCCTGCGGCTACCAGTGCATACTGTTCGGCCTTGGCCTCCTGCTTGCTGCTTACGAGCGTAAACGACAGGTAGAACAGACACACCAGCACCAAGAAAATCGCGATAACACCCGCAATGATGCTTCCGAGGGTTCCTTTGCTTTGCATGTGGTTTTTAGAAAGTATTTTAAAGTTATTATTTTTAAATTTCCTTAACGTGTCAACGCCTCGCCAGGCGTGGCAATGATTGGTTCTGCCGCTTCCGCAGAGTGGCTTCAGGCGGGGTGTTATAGCTGTCGCCCGATGGCCGCCGGTGGTGGAAAACGGTTGGTAAAATAGGTGTTTCGCAACTCCAACCTGTTGATTGACAGCGTTGCAGCTACGTCAAGGGCGTTGCAACGCCCCTTAATGCCTATTTTTCAGCTCGCAAATATACGAATAATCTTCAACACCTCAAACTTTTTGCTCCTTTTCGCCTCTTTCATTTCTTTTTGCGGCATAACGGTTTTTCGTGTTTAACGGCGTCCGTGTCCCGATTATGAAAAAACTTTACTTCCCTTCATTTGATTCTTATGGGGGCTCTGTGTAGCATCAAAACCAATGCAGATGTCTTAACATTGCAGTTGCAGACCGGCACAATATTGCCATATGCTGAAGAGGGCATGCCTGTGGTGGCGAAGCCTTTGATGGATTCACAAGTGAGATTGAAGAAGCCGGTGATAATAACCACTTAACGAAAGGGTAAGGGATAACAATGTGAGCATTGACAATAGTGTTATTGATGCGGAGCCGGACGAGGTGGATAAGGCGACACCCGCTCTTTTTGTTTGCATAGCGTCTGCGATTAGGAAAATAATCACTAATTTTGCATGAAATTCAACAATATAGACTTCCGGCACCGCCGGTGAAGACTGCACCAAAATCATGCAATGGCTGCTACACAATCACGTTTAATCGAATCGTTGCGCGACCGCTACCGCGCCGGGATGCCGGTGCGGGTGCTTTTCGTATGCCTGGGCAATATATGCCGTTCACCGGCCGCCGACGGTATAATGCACGCCTTGGTTGAGGAGAAAGACGGCCGGGGCCTGTGGCAGATAGACTCGGCGGGGACGGGTAATTACCATATAGGCGACCTGCCCGACAAGCGGATGCGCATCCATGCGCGCCGACGGGGCTACGAGCTTACCCACCGGTGCCGCCAGGTCAGGGAGGCCGATTTTGATGATTTCGACATCATAATCGGCATGGACGATATGAACCTGCGCGATTTGCGCCGTCTTGCCCCTACGCCTGAGGCCGGGGAGAAGATTATGCCCATGTCGGCATTTTTCGGCATCGCTACCCGCTATGATTATGTGCCTGATCCCTATTATGAAGGTGCTGAAGGTTTTGAATTGGTGCTCGACCTGTTGCAGTCGGCGACTGCCAATCTCTATTATCTGGTAACAGACAGGCGTTGAGATGAATCAGAATAATATAAAAAAACATACCCTTTATGTAATGGGGGGGCTGGGACTTCTGTTGGTTCTATGGGTGTCTTTCGGCGGCAAGGGCGACGCAGGCATGATTGAATACGCTGCCGACTCCACTTTGAGCGAAGCCCCTTCGGTGGAACCTGTGGCGCCCGTTCCCGTGGCGCCGCTCCCTTCTGTTTCGGATTCTGAGGTTGCGCCGCAACCATCGTCCGCCAAGCCGTCTGAACCTGGAGCGTCCGATGCCGGTAGCTTGCATGGCAGTGAGGTGCTTGCAATTCTTTCGGCAACAGACACGGTGAGGTCGCTCAACCGCTATGAGGCCCATTTCGATTCAATGCCTGCAGGAGGCAGGAAAATGCACATAAACTCCGTAGGGCCGCTGCGCCGTGTGTTCAATGACAGCAACTACCTCCATATTGCCGCCGCGCGCAGTGTGGGAGTTTCCCCGATTAGTGGCGTCGCAGATGCCTGGCGCGCAGGGGCTGCGCTGTCGCGCCTGAAAAGCTGCCCGGAATATTATCTCGACAACCTCACCCATTCGCTTCCGTATCTTGTGCCGCAAGCCCACAGGCTGCTCACTGACATAGGTGCCGCTTTCCGCGATTCGCTTGAAGCCAGGGGTGGCGGTGATTATAGGATAAAAGTGACAAGTGTGCTCCGCACCCCCTCGCTTGTCAAGCGGCTGCGACGGCGCAACCGCAATGCGGTCGACACGTCGGCACATCTGTTCGGCACTACATTCGACATAAGCTATGCCAAATTCATTTGCGACAACCCCGCCACTCCGCGCACCCAGGAGGATATGAAGAATCTCCTCGCCGAAGTGGTGTTTGCCATGCGCAGCCAAGGCCGCTGCTATGTCAAATATGAGCATAAGCAGGCCTGTTTCCACATAACGGCCCGTTAGATTCGGGGCCGGTACCCTGAAATTTTTGAGACACGCTCTAAAACGACAGCATCCATGTCAGAGACTACCACGAAGAAGCGCCCCCTGTGGCGCAGGATATTGAAATGGTCGGGCATTGCCGTGGCAACGGTCTTTGCCGTTTTTATTCTTGTATGTAGCCTCCTGGTCTGGTGTCTGACCCCGGGGCGTCTGACCCCGATGGTTGAAAAAATCGCCTCGGAATCGATTGATGCCGATGTCAGCCTCAGCAGGGTTGAACTGACATTCTGGCACACATTCCCTAAAATGACGCTCGAAATGGATTCGCTCCGCGTTGTTTCGCGGTCGCTCCACACGTTGCCGGATTCGGTCAGGGCTACACTGCCGGCCGATGCCGATTCGCTGCTGTCGTTGCCGTCGTTCCATGCCGGGGTGAATGTGTTCGCCCTGCTTGGAGGGCATGTCAGCCTTTATGATGTTGTGTTTACACATCCGGAGGTCAATCTGCTGCAGGTCGATGATTCATCGGCGAATTACCTGATAGCGCCACCGCAAGAGGCCTCTGAGAAAACTTCCGGTTCGTCGGTAACGGCATTGCCACGCATATCGATAAACCGGTTCGCCATTGTCGGAGCCGACCCTCTCCGTTTCCGCTCGTTGAAAGATTCTGTCGATGTTGCAGTGGCGATAGAGAATATCGAGCTGAAGGGGGATGCCGCACCCCGCTACAGGCTGGGGCTCAGCGGTAATCTCAACACACCTCTGCTCCGCGATTTCAATTTCGACCGGTTGACATTCGGTGCCGACGGTGCGGTGACGTGGGATCCCCAACTTCCCATGGCTATAACTATCGACGATTTCGTTGTTTCTCTTCATGACTATAGTGTCAAGTTTGCCACAAAGGCCGATTTTACCCATAGCCCTGTTCTGACCGACCTCAAAGCTGAGACTTCCGACCTGCCGGTGGCAGAAATCCTGTCGCATCTTCCTGTGTCGGCGCGGCAGTTGGCACAACCTTTGCAGACCGATATGAGGTTACGTGTGAAGGCCGCCCTTACAACTCCATGGAATATCGCTGATTCCTTGCTTCCGTCGTTTTCCGCCTCGGTTGAGATTCCTTCTTGCGAAGTTCGTTATGAGACCCTTAATTTCCATGACTTCTCGGTTGATTTCGTCGCAGAGGTCAATGGGCGCGATATGGATAAATCGGTGTTCACTCTCCGCAAACTGATAATCGACGGCGAGGTTGTCGATGTAGACCTTTCGGCCTCAGCCACCGATGTGGTTTCTGATGCCGCCGTTGAAGGGGCGTTTAAGGGGGCGGTGGATTTCGGGCGTTTTCCCCGGCGGCTCCGTAGTTTGTTACCCGGCTCATTGACGGGAGTGCTGTCAGGCGCCACCGATTTCCGGTTCCGTCTCAGTGATTTGAATGCCAACAGCTTCCATCGCATGAAGCTCAACGGCAAATTCGGGCTCGACGGGTTTGAGGCGGATTTCGACAGTATCGGCCGTGTGTATGCCAATCACGTTGCGCTTGAATTCGGCTCTAACAATACGTTTGTAAAGAACGACCATAAAGTCGATTCCTTGTTGACAATCTCGCTGAAGGCCGACACGCTTGCGGCGGCTTTCGATGGTATGAATCTGCAATGCCGTGGGTTGCGGGCCGGTGCCGGCACGTCGAACCGCAGCAGCTCGGCGGATACCACGGCAATCAATCCTTTCGGCATGGTGCTTGCATTCGACAGGCTCAATCTTGATGACCCTGCCGACACGCTCCGTTGCCGCCTCCGAAATGCATCTGTAGGGGCTTCGCTGCGCCGTTACAAGGGGGAGGCCCGTGTGCCGCAACTTTCTCTGAAACTTGATCTTGGCGGCCTTATTTTCGGCCAGGCATTGACGAAAGTGGCTCTCCGGGAGGCAATGGTGGATATGACGGTCAATATGCGTCCCCGTCGCAAAAGGGTGATGTCACATGCCGATTCTTTGCGCGTTGCCGCTGCCCGTCTGCGCCGCGATTCCGTCAGGGTGAACGGAGCCGGCACAACCGACCTCCGGCTGTCGGCCGACGACCGCAAGCTGTTGCGGAGGTGGGATTTCAACGGCATCGTGAAAGCCCGCAGCGGAAGGCTTGTAACCCCATATTTCCCGTTACGCAACAGACTTGAGAATGTCGATTTCAAATTCAACCAAGACTCTCTGCAGCTTCGCAACCTGGTCTATAAAGCAGGTGGCAGCGATTTCCTTATCAACGGCACGGTGTCGAATCTGCGTAAAGCCTTGACTTCGAGACGCGACAACACACTCGGCATACGGTTTGTCGTTGTCAGCGACACCATCAATGTGAACCAGATTGTCGATGCCGTATTTGCCGGAAGCGCCACCGCCCAACAGGCCGATTCGGCTCTCGTATGGAGCGACGACGACCGGGCTGACATCACTTTGGAACAGGCGGTTGACACTGCTGCCGCCGGGCCGGTGCTTTTGCCGCGCAACCTTGATGCTATTTTTGCAATGCGTGCAAAGAATGTGCTATATTCCGACCTCCAGCTACATTCATTCAGAGGTGACCTCCTGGTCGACGACGGAGTGCTGAACCTCCGGAATCTGTCGGCTTCTACAGGGGTGGGAGCGTTGCGGGTCGACGGCATGTATGCCGCCCAGATGCCCGACAGCCTCAGGTTCGGACTGGGACTGAAAGTGACCGATTTCCGCCTTGACCGGCTGACCTCGATAGTGCCAGCGATAGATTCGATATTGCCGGTTATGAAGAGCTTTGAAGGAATCGTCAATGCCGATCTGGCTGTCACAACCGATATTTCGCCGAAAATGGATATTGAGTTGCCAACGCTCCGGGCGGCCATGAAAATCGAGGGGGACTCGCTTGTGTTGCTTGATGCCGACACGTTTAAAACTCTGTCGAAATGGTTGATGTTCCAGAATAAGAAACGCAATATGATCGACCATATGGCGGTTGAGGTGGTTGTTGAGAACTCTGCCATAGAGGTGTTTCCATTCATGTTCGACATCGACCGTTACAAGCTCGGTGTGATGGGGCATAACGATCTGGCGATGAATCTCGATTATCATGTTTCGGTGTTGAAATCGCCTGTGCCGTTTAAATTCGGCATAAACATCAAAGGAACCCCCGATGACATGAAAATACGCCTCGGAGGTGCGAAAGTCAAAGACCGGATGGTGGGTGAGCGCCAGACCATTGCCGCCGACACCCGCATCAACCTTGTTGAGCAGATTAACCGCATGTTCCGATCTGGCATAAAGAAAGCCCGCTCTGGCAGGCTCACCTTCCCCGGAGCCCCGGGCAGCCATTATCCCGGAGCGCCTGTGCCGGTAGAAGCCACCGATTCGCTTGGTCGCCGCCATCCTTCTGCTGCCGGGTTTAACCAGATGGGCCCGTTGCAGCTGGCAGGCAATGAAACGATGACTGTGGCCGACTCCCTGCGCCTTATCCGCCAGGGGCTTATCCCGAATCCTGATCCGTTGCGATTCCCGGTGAAATCGCTCACAGCACCTGAATGATGCTGATCCACGGGAATAAAGACCGGCGTTGTGTGGTGATGCGCCACTATGTGCGCCGGTACGACTCACTTCGGATTGTCGATGTAGACGATAACGGAGTTTGATATGCCAGGAGATTGGTGGTTTGCAGAATCTTTCTTAACTTTGCGGGCGGTATGGGAGCCGAACAAACCTTCTCCTCCCGATGCCTTGCAGATGAACTATTCGATACTCGATTTTTTAGGGCTCCTGGGAGCTGTCGGCCTGTTCCTCTACGGAATGAAGGTCATGAGTGAGGGATTGCAGAAAGCCGCCGGAGACAGGCTTCGCAATATCCTGGGTGCGATGACACGCAACCGTTTCACCGGAACGGCTACAGGTTTTTTCATAACAGCACTTATCCAGAGTTCGTCGGCATCGACGGTGATGGTTGTGAGCTTCGTCAATGCGGGGCTTATGACGCTGGCACAGTCGATGGCCGTGATTATGGGCGCCAATGTGGGAACCACATTCACCGCCTGGGTAATAGCTCTTTTCGGGTTTAAAGTTGACATATCGGCATTCGCGCTTCCGTTAATCGGACTTGCGGTGCCGTTGTTGTTTTCAAGCAAAGGGCGTACAAAGTCTATAGGTGAGTTCACCATCGGTTTCGCCTTCCTTTTCATGGGGCTTGACATGATCAGCAAATATGTGCCGGACCTCCAGAGCAATCCGGAGATGTTTGCGTTCCTTCAGCGCTACGCTTCGATGGGATTCGGTTCGGTGCTGATTTTCTGCTTCGTCGGAATGCTGGTTACTATGACAATACAGTCATCGGCCGCCATGTTTGCCATTACCCTGATTATGTGTAGTAAAGGGTGGATAACTTTCGACCTTGCATGTGCCCTGGTGCTGGGGTCTAACATAGGAACTACCATAACGCCTTTGCTCGCCTCGATGAGTGGTAACGTAGCGGCCAAACGCACGGCTATGGGGCATCTGCTTTTCAACTTCCTCGGCACATTGTGGACTCTTGCCGTTTTCTATCCCTTTGTGGAGCTTAACTCATGGATAACCCAGGAGATAGGGCAGGGTGACCCGATGGCGCTATACACTTATGTGACCGACCTTAAAGCCTCTAACCCCGACATGTATAACCAGGTGTTTGCAGGCTCGTTGCCGACCGACAGCGGCGATGTTTTGCACCACCGCACCATAATCGGGCAGATGCAGGTGAGCGTGTCATTCGGGTTGTCGATGTTCCACACTGTCTTCAACCTCATCAACCTGAGCATAATGATATGGCTGACCAATGTGTATGTCAAAATCGTTGAGCTTCTTGTGCCGGCCAAGCATCGTGGCGACGACGAGTTCCAGCTGAAATTCATTTCCGCCGGTATTCTCAGCGCCTCAGAGCTAAACATAAGCCAGGCGGAGAAAGAGATGTATGTGTTTGCCGAGAGGGTTTCGCGCATGTTGCCTATGGCCAAAGAGCTGGTGCATACGAAATCTGGCAGCGACGATTTCAACAGAATCTATTCGCGGCTCGAAAAATATGAGGAAATTTCCGACCGCATGGAGCTTGAAATCGCCAATTATCTAAACCGGTGCGCGGAAGGGCGGTTGTCAAACGAATCGAAGCGCCGCATATCGGCGATGTTGTCGATAGATTCGGAAATCGAAAGCATTGCCGACTGCATGTTGGGCGTGGGTAAAATCCTTTTGCGCAAACAGCAGAGCGGTGTCCACTTCAATGAAGAGATCTACGACAACATCGACATAATGTTCCGCTATGTCGACACGGCCATTAAAGATATGCTGAAATCGCTGAATAATATCGAGAACATCGATGAGCGCAACATAATATCGTCGTATAACGCGGAGAGGGAAATCAACAATCTCCGTAACCAGCTGCGCACAGCCAATGTGGCCAATATCAACGACCGCCATTATGAATACCAGAGCGGAATATATTACATGGATATAATCAGCACCCTTGAGAAAACGGGCGATTATGTGATAAACGTGGTCGACACTATGCGCGACGAATTCCGCCGTGCCCTCAAATGACAGGGCCGTCGACAGATGTTATCGAACACCCTCTTTGATTCATTTAATGGCCGCAAACTCTGACACAACGGCAATGGCCCGGGCGTCACAATCCGCCTCGTTACCGTGGAATGTCTGCCATGAGGCTGATGCTCCAACCTCGGCTTCAGACCGGATGCTCTACAGCTCGCAGCCTCCGGCATGGACTCGCGGGGTCGAGGCCGTCAGCCGTGTGGTTGCTCCGGGAGCGGATTCGGCCGTGCTGTCGCTGGTGGTAGGAGTGCTGGTGCTTATCGGTCTGAACATGCGCCATGTGAAACGTCTGTTCAAATCGCTGCCGCAGGATTTGTTGTCGGTGCGCCGGCGCGCAAACGCATTCGATGAGCACACCGCAAGCGAAAGCCGTGTGGCTATGCTGCTGCTGCTTCAGCTCTGCGTGTGCGAGGGGCTGATGATGTTTATGTGGCTCGGTGCCGGGGAGGCTGCCGGGCAGACTGTGGTGACGGTTGCCGCTTTGGCCGGATTGGCGGGGGCATTCTATCTCTTCCAGCTGGGGGCATGTGTCACCGTGGGATATGTGTTCACCGATAGTGTGGGTGCCGGGCTGTGGCGGCGTGGGCTCAATGCTTCCCAGATGCTTTTAGGTGTTGTGCTGACGGTTCCGACACTCGTAGCGTTGTTCTATCCCGGCGTTTCCGGTGTGATGCTCGCCATCGCTGCGGGGCTTTATATTTTGTCGCGGATATGTTATATCTCAAAGGGTTTTAGGATTTTTTACAACAATTTCCCATCGTTGCTCTATTTTATTTTGTACCTTTGCACTCTTGAAATAATACCGGTCATAACAATACTCATTTTGGCCAGGGAAATATGTGTAAACCTGAAGTGAATCAGAAAGTGAACGTAAAGAAAATACTTGTTTCTCAGCCCCAGCCGTCTTCGGAAAAATCACCTTACTACGACATTGCCACCCGTTATGGCGTTGAGGTCGTGTTCCGCCCGTTCATAAAAGTTGAAGGTCTCAGCGCCCGCGAGTTCCGTCAGCAGAAAATCAATATCGGAGATTTCACCGCTATTATCTTCACCGCACGCACAGCTATCGACCATTTCTTCCGCCTGTGTGAAGAGATGCGTGTCAATATCCCCGACACGATGAAATATTTCTGCACCACAGAGTCGATAGCCCTCTATCTCCAGAAATATATCGTTTACCGTAAACGCAAGATTTTCCATGGCAGCACAGGCCGGCTTGACGACCTGTTGCCGTCGCTGAGCAAACACAACAAAGAGAAATACCTCTATGCTGTGTCTGACGTGCATAAGGATTCCGCCAATGCCGATATGCTCGACAAAGCGAAAATCAACTATACAAAGGCTGTGATGTATCGCACGGTCAGTAACGATTTCACCCCTGAGGAGAAGTTCGACTACGACATGCTGCTGTTTTTCTCTCCAGCCGGCATAGATTCGCTGATGAAGAATTTCCCCGATTTCAAGCAGGGCGATATCCAGATCGGCTGCTTCGGGGCTTCAACCGCCAAAGCTGTTGAAGGGGCCGGATTGCGTCTCGACCTCGAGGCTCCGAATCCCAAAGCGCCTTCAATCACAGCCGCTTTAGACCTTTTCCTGAAGGAACACAACGAATGTGTGACCCACGCCTGATGGTTTGAGTCAGCCTTTCCGCATTCACCCAATAACCGCCGGTTATGAAGCAGTTTTCGTTAGGGAAAAACCACAGATTGTGTGCGAAGATAGCCGTTGACCGTCTTTTTAGCAACACTGGCGGGTCGCATACCGTTATGGCCTACCCGCTGCGGGCTGTCTGGGCGGAGAATCCAGGCAGGGAAAAGGGTGAAAGTGTGCAGTTTCTTATATCCATTCCTAAAAAACGCATCCGCCATGCCGTTGACCGTGTGACGGCGCGCCGTCGTGTGCGCGAGGCCTACCGCCTCAACCGTGGCGCGCTTATCCCTTCTGAGGTGGCTGTGCCGGTCGATGTGGCTTTTGTCTACATATCCAACAGTCTTGAATCTTACAGCCGGATTGAAAAGTCGGTAAAACGCATCCTGACGGGCATTTTCGGGGATTGTAATAAGCATATGGATGAATCCCGTTCTTAAAGGCCTTGCCAAGGTGCTGGAGGGGTGTGTGTGGTTCTATCGCGGAGCTATCTCCCCCTTGCTTCCACGCAGTTGCCGGTTCACTCCCACATGCTCGCAATATGCCATAGAGGCATTGCGCCGTCACGGCCCGTTGAAAGGCCTGTGGTTGACAGTGAAGCGAATTGTCCGTTGCCATCCGTGGGGAGGCAGCGGCTATGACCCTGTGCCGTGACAAGTGCCCCCTGTGGCATATACCATCTTATATTTTATGCAACAGATACCTTTGGATATACATGCCCATGGGCGGCAGAAATGCGGCAGCGCCGTTGTCAGCGGCTCTCCTGCGGAAGTCATGGATATGATTGAGGATGGATGCCCAGGGCCGTTTTCCGCAGGCATTCACCCGTGGGCTACGCAAAATCTTGGTGTTGAGGGTATGAATCTCGAGCTGGCCCGGCTGGAGCGTGTGGTGGAGTTGCCCTGCGTGGTGGCAGTGGGAGAAGTGGGTCTTGATGCTCTGCGTGGCGCTTCATTGGCTCTGCAGGAGTTTGTGTTCAGGCGTCAGGTGGAAATCAGCGAGGCTGTGGGCAAGCCTTTGGTGCTGCATGTGGTCAGAACCGGCCACAGGCTGATGGAGCTGTGCAAGACTCTGCAGCGGGAACTACCGCAAGGGATTCGCCAGCCTTGGATATGGCACGGTTTCCGGGGCTCACCCCAACAAGCGGATCAATTTTTGGCGTTGCGGGAAAAAAATTACCTGTCATTCGGAGAGAGGTTCAACCCGGCTGCGGCAGCAGCCGTCAATCCCGGCCGTATGCTTGTCGAAACCGACGAGGCTGATATGCCACTCAGCCGAGTGGTTGACAATGTGGCTGACGCATTGTCAACTGATGCATTTTCACTTTCAGGCATTATACAGGCCAATCTGAGCCGCATTTTCCCGGCAATATATGAGTAATCGGTTGCCGTCGGCAATTGCGTCAGTGATGCGCATGAAAGCCTTTTACGGGGGTGTTACTGGTTCTGGAACTGGGTGGGCGACATGCCGGTGAGGTGCTTGAAATACTTGCCGAATGATGACTGGTTTGAGAAGTTCAGCTCATAGGCTACCTGTTGCACGTTCTTGCCGGAATATTTCAGCAGGTTCTTGGCTTCCTGTATGACATACTGGTCGATCCATTCGGCTGCCGAGCGCCCCGTTGCTTCTTTGATTATCAGCGAGAGGTATTTTGGCGATATGAACATTTGGTCGGCATAGAAGCCTATGGCTCGCTCTTGTCGGTGATTGTTGCGCACGAGCCGGAGGAATGTCCTGACATAGGCCAGTTTGCGCGAATATGATTTTTTATTGCTTTCTACTGCGGTGTGGGCTTCTCCGAAGGCCATAACCTGGTAGGCGGCGGCTGAGGTTAGCGCCCGGGCGATGTGGCGGTTGTAGTGGTTTCGCTCCGAAGCTACCTTGTGAAGCATCTCGAAATAGCGTATCAGCAGGTCAACCTGGTCGCCGGTAAGCTCCAGCACCGATTTCGCCGATGTGAAGATGTTGGTGTCTATGGCGTTTAGGTCGATGTTGAGGTCGTAGACGAACTTGTTTGACAGGAATAGGAGGTAGGCTTCATGCTCCTGGCCTTCCCATTCGAGGATATGGAAGACCCTGTCGGGAGCTACAAAGGCCACAGACAGCGGTGGCACCACAACGGTTTCCAGGTCGATGGTGCCTTTGAGCATCCCTTTGACGCATACAATCATGGTGTGGCCGTCGAGGCGCCGGGCTTCTTCGGAGAAGAACAACGACAGGTCGGTGGTGATGTGCGACAGTATGTAGTCCTGCCCCAGATGGCTGAAATCCTCTGACACCTCTTTGAGGGTTGCCAGTTCTGATAGCCGGATAGGGGCGTCGGATAGTAGTTTCTGGTGCTTCATATTGGCCGGTGATTGTAATGGCGAATTTATGAAGTTTTACTGATAAAATATGTTTGGGTTTGGTTAATTTTATACAAAAACCTTTGCAGATTTCCATCATATATGCCTGTTTCATGCAGTAGTTGTTGTAAGAGGTCGCATTCATGTTTTTTTGAATGGCACGGAATTGCTATTTTTGCAACGTAATTTATGCGAAAACAGCAGATAGAATCATCAGAGGCTGGAAAAGACCCGGTTGGAAACGGCACTCCCCAGCGTAAAGAGGGGAAGGTGGCCAAGGCTGTGAAGTTCATCATCCCGGTGGTGGTGAGCGTGGGGTTGTGTGTGGTAATGTTCCGCGATATCGATTTTGGCGATATGATGAGGGTTATCCGTCATGATTGTGATTTCCGCTGGATAGGGTTGATGATGGTTATGAGCGTGATGCCGATGGTGTTCAGGGCATTGCGATGGGGCATCCAATTGCGTGCCTTAGGCATCGATGCGCCGGTTCATGTGCTTGTCTGCAGCATTTTCGGCACATATGCCGTTAACCTGGTGTTTCCCCGGTTGGGAGAGGTGTGGCGCACGGGGTATGTTTCTGTCCGCGAGGATGCCAGGTTTTCAACTGTTTTCGGTTCGATGATTGCCGACCGCTTTGCCGATCTTGTCACAGTCGGGCTGCTGACGCTGGCCACCTTCGTCATGGCGCGTGGCCCGATTGTCGAGTTTGTGCGCGCTTATCCCGATGCCTATCAGAAGCTCCTCAATATGGCCACTTCCCCGTGGACATGGGGGGCGTTGGCTGTTGTGGTGCTTGCGATGTGGTGGGTTCTCTCCCATAGCCGCAGCCGTTTGGTTGCAAAGTCGCGCGATTTCCTCAATGGCCTGTGGGGTGGATTTGCGGCGATTGCCCGTATGAGGGGCAAATTCCAGTGGCTTGGGCTGACTGTGTGTATATGGGGATGTTATTTCCTGCAACTGGAGGTGGCTTTCCATGCCTTTCCGTTGACCCGGGCTCTGTTTGACAGCCATGGATTGCTGGTGGTGCTGGTCTGTTTCGTGCTTACGAGCATCTCGATGGGCATCCCGTCGAATGGAGGGATAGGTCCGTACCAGACAACGATGTTGTTCGGTTTAGGGCTGTTTATGCCTGCTGCCACCTCGTCTGGAGCGCTTGCAGGTGTCAGCCATACGGAATTTGTTACTGTCGGTGCTGCCTTCGGCAATGTTCTGATTGCTTCGCAGACTTTGGTTATGATAGCGCTGGGGCTGGTTACGTTTGCCATGATAGCTGTTGAGAAACACCGTCTATCACGTCAATCGGAATCGTAACAGAATTTGTTGGTTCGAGGGAGCGGACACATTTTCCTATAGTTGGAGTTTTGAATATCCTCGGTTATAATAAAGTAAGCCGCGCGGAACTGTTCCGCGCGGCTTACTGCCTTAAATACTAACCTTTTTCTATTGAATCTTTTAACCTTATGAAATAGACTTGGATTTTGGTCTGGATTTATCCCTCAATCCGTGTGTGAGTTAAATGCAAACACACGATTATGCTTTAACCGGTATTATGATTGTGGCTGGGTCGGCTGTTATGCGTGCGGGACCGGCACTGTCACGCTCCACGTTGAGTGTTATGATGCGTGTGCGTCGGGGCGACACTACCGAGTCGGAGTTATGGACGTGGTAGACATATCGTAACTTACCGTCGTTATCGGTGAATATGTCGCCGTGGCCTGAGCCTTTCTCGCCCACTATTGATTGGTGTATGATGGGGTTGGCGGGGTTTTTGGTCCAAGGCCCAACGGGTGTGGGCGCTGTGGCGTAACCAACGGC
This sequence comes from Bacteroidales bacterium, assembly GCA_910575545.1. Lineage (GTDB taxonomy): Bacteria > Bacteroidota > Bacteroidia > Bacteroidales > Muribaculaceae > UBA7173. Next base: position 85,462 of record CAJTFH010000004.1, on the reverse strand, counting down.
GTAATCTTCACTCATGAAATGGTTGGCAGAATAGAACAGATAATAGAGGTCATCGATTTTGATTACTGTTGGGCCTTCCATTATCGGTGCGCTTTCATAGGCGGGGGTTGCTTCCCATGGCTGGTCGTTGACGAAGCAGCGCTGGAGTGTGCCCTCTTTTATTTTGCCTGTGGCGGGGTCGAATTCGCCAACCCAAAGGAAATTACCGTTGTCGAAGCGCACGTGGTAGAGATAGCTGCGCCCGTCGGAATCGGTGAACAGGAAGGGGTCGATATTTTTTTCCGAACCGTCGATGGGGAGTGGCTCAGCCTGTGTGTAGATGCCGTTGAGGCTGTCGGAAGCGGCCAGCACGGTTTGTTCGTTGGCGGTATATGCAAACAGGTATCTGTTTCCGTCTTTGATGATTTGGGGCGCCCAGAAGCCCATTGTGCCGAAAACGGTTTCGCCTGGGGTCAGGATCATGCTGTCGGGCCGGGCTGGAGTCCAGTTCTTCAAATCGGTCGATTCGAGCAGGGCGAAGCCCAGCGGCTCGCGGTTGCGGGTGCCGGTGAGGTAGAACTTGCCGTTTTCCGCATATATTGTCGGGTCGGCATAGAAAATCTGTTCCCCTTGCGCCATTTCTTCTTTTTGCGACTGGCAGGAGGTGAGGCTGGTGATTGCCACAGGTGTCATGGCAAGAGCCAGGGTGAGGGATGATAATGATTTAACAGTCATGGTATGTTTATATCTGTTTTTGTTTTTACTTTTGCAAATATATATATGAATGAGGGGTCGAAAAGGGTTAATATGTCCCGAAAGTGGGTAATGGTGTGCAAATCGGGGTAAAAATGCAAAGTCTGACAAGAGGTTGGACATATTTCCCCAATAAAAATCCATTTTTACTATGTTGCGAGAACGGTGCGGCGGTATATTTGCAGCATCAAAAACATGGGCGGTTACAGTTTCTGGCCGTTCAACGAACCAATAAATATAGAAGTTTATACCATGAAAAATTATCTTTTGCCGGTCGGTCTATTTCTGATAGCTTTATGTGCGCCGGTATCTGCCGCAGCAGAGCAGTCGCAGTCTGTTCCGCGTCCGGAATATCCGCGTCCCCAGTTTGAGAGACCCCAGTGGGTAAATCTCAACGGTGGTGACTGGACTTATCGTTTCGACTTCGGGAAAAGCGGCAAGGAGCAGGACCTCCAGAAATCAACAGGGTTTTCAGATAATATCATAGTGCCGTTCTGCCCCGAGAGCCCTCTCTCAGGGGTGGGGCACACAGATTTCATCAATGCGATGTGGTATCATCGTAAACTTGCCGTGCCGCAGCAGTGGCAGGGCAAGCGCGTGATGCTCAATTTCGGGGGTGTTGACTACCGTGCAGAGGTTTTCATCAACGGCAAATCGCTTTTCACCCACTATGGTGGCGGAGCGTCGTTTGCCGTTGACATCACTTCTGCCGTCAAGCCGGGCGAAGAGGCCGACCTTGTGGTCTATGTGGAAGACGATGTGCGCTCTTGGCAGCAGACCGGTGGCAAGCAGTCGCGCAGGCTCAATTCTTATGAATGCCTCTACACCCGAGTAACAGGCATATGGCAGACCGTATGGCTTGAGGCAGTTAACTACGGAGGGCTAAAAAGTTGCCGTATCACCCCCGACCTCGACGGCAGCCAGTTTGTGTTCGAGCCTCAGTTCTACGACCTCGACCGGGATGCCAAGCTGCGTATCCGTGTGCTCGACGGAAAGAAAGTGGTGGGCGACAAGCAGGTGGCTGCCTCAGGCTCTTCATTCGCAGTGATTCCGGTGAAGAATCCTAAGACATGGAGTCCCGAATCACCGTTTCTCTACGACATAGAGTTTACTGTAACCGATCAGGCAGGCAAGGAAATCGATAAGGTTACATCCTATGCCGGTATGCGCAAGGCCGAACTTCGCGGCAAGGTGTTCTATCTCAACAACGAACCTTATTACCAGCGTCTGGTGCTCGACCAGGGGTATTATCCCGACGGGCAGTGGACCGCGCCCGACGACAGCCAGCTGCGCCGCGACATAGAGCTGGCCAAAGAAGCCGGTTTCAACGGCGCGCGTCTCCATCAGAAAGTGTTTGAACCCCGCTATTTCTATTGGGCCGATAAGCTCGGTTATCTCACCTGGGGGGAATCGGCAAGCTGGGGCATGAACTGGACTGACAAGGTGGCCGCCCGCAACCTTCTGGCCGAGTGGCACGAATGCATCAACCGCGATTATAATGTTACTTCGCTCATAGCATGGTCGCCCCTGAATGAGACATGGATTGCCGACACCCACGACGCGCAACGTGCACGCCTGAGCAACGACCTCTATTTCCTGACCAAGAACCTCGACCGCACCCGTCCGGTGGTGACTGTCAGCGGCGGTTACCATGCAGGTTTTACCGACATCTATGCCGAACATACCTATGTGCAGGATCCTGTGGAGCTGCACAAACAGCTGTCGCTGAAAGAAGATGGCCAGCCATATATCCACCATCCCGCCCACAGCGCTCCATATAAAGGGGAATGCTATATGATTGATGAATTCGGCGGCATAAAATGGATGAAGACCATGGATGCGCCCGAGGTAGCCACGGAAGAGGCGTTCTGGGGTTACGGAGAGCCGCCCCGCACAATCGAGGAGTTCTACCGCCGCCTTGAAGACCAGGTTAATGTGGTTCTCAGCCACGACCATATCGCAGGATTCTGCTACACTCAGATTGTTGATGTGGAACTGGAGAAGAACGGAATCTACACCTACGACCGCGCGCCTAAATTCGACATGGCCCGCATCAAGGCCATCTTCAGCAAAGACCGTGCCCAGGCGAAACGGGAAGTCGAGAAAATGCTCGGCGACCGCGCCCAGCGGTGATTATGGTCTGTCGGACAAGCCTGACGGCTCTGTCCTCCCCGTTGAATAGTCTTTGAAGAACTGCATCCACGCCCCATGGGGCCTTATGTGCGGCTCAGCCGCACATAAGTGGTGAAAATCATATTGAACGTTACCAATTATTAACTCACTATTCTTATAAACATGAAAAAACAATCTTTACTCCTTTCGGCAGCGCTGATGTGCTCCGCAGGAATGGTTGCCCAGATGACAACGTTGCTTCCCGACGGTGTCAAGGCTAACCTGAGCCAGACAAAACATTTCGACGAGCAGAAGAACCTCTGCGTTGCCGGTTCACCGGAAAAAGGCTACAAGGCTTTCTTCCAGGCCACAGACACCGAGCATGGTGAGGAGCTGTGGGTGACCGACGGCACCCCTGAGGGGACCCGCATGGTCAAGGATATCAATCCGGGCATGAACACTTCAAATGTGCAGTATCTGACCCGCTTCAACGACAAAGTTGTTTTCTCCGCTACCGACGGTGAAGACAACGGCCAGGAGCTGTGGATTTCCGACGGTACGGAAGATGGCACCTACATGGTGAAGGATATACACGATTTCGGCAGCTCGAACCCTATCGGTTTCCGCCAGCTCGACGAAAACAGGTTCGTGTTCTACGCAACCACTTTTGACAGTGAGAACTACGGCACAGAGCCCCAGCAGTGGCTTTGGGTTTCCGACGGAACCGAAGAGGGCACTAACCTTGTTAAAGAGGTTGATTGCAAATATCCCGGCCAGGAAGAGAACGACAACCGCTGGGGAGCTAATGCCCGCGTTGGCCGCAAGGTTTTCTTCAAAGCTGAGGAGGCCGATAAAGAGGGTGTGACCCATGGTGTTGAGCTTTGGGTGACCGACGGAACCACCGAAGGCACATTCCTGGTTAAGGACATCAACCTCGAAGTTGCCGATGGAAAACCGGAAGGCTCTACCAACGGCCCGGCTCTGGCCCACATGAAGAACTTCTACAATGAGAAACTCTTCTTCAAGGCTTGGGATCAGGAGCATGGCAATGAGCCTTGGGCATCCGACGGAACAGCCGAAGGCACATATAATATCTTCGACACAAACCCCAACAAGGATGAAAAAGGTATCGGTATCGGTGGCGGTGTCACCTGCGTCGGCGACCTCTACAACGGTGAAGTGATTTTCCGTGGCAACGACGGTATCCATGGCTGCGAGCTTGGCGTTTCAACCTGCGAACCTGGCAACTTCCGCCTGTTCGACATCAACGTGAACGAACCGACACAGGACAACCAGTCGTTCCCCGACCCGGGTGTAGTGCTCGACAATGTGTATATCTTCTGTGCCAACAACGGTCTGATTAAAGGTAAAGAGGACAACTACGGAGGCGAACTCTGGTGCTACGACGGCAACAAAGTATGGTTGCAATATGACTTCGCCCCCGGCTTGGGCTGTAACTGGGTGAAAGAGGCTATCGTTGTCGGAGGCTCGATGTATTGGTGGAACGAAGGCTCGCATGACGGCACCGGCGCAACCGACACCAAACTCCACCGTCTTGACGCTCCTGACGCGATTCCTCAGATTGTCAGCGATATCGACGCCAACGGCGACAAGGTTTACTGTCTGCGCAACTTCAACGGCGACCTGCTGTTCACCTCCTCCGTAACCAATCAGATTTACCGCTACCACTACCGCAAAGACGGCTATGATCCCAAACAGGATGAAGAAGCTATGGCTATCGAATTCCGCACACGTAAGGAAATCGAAGAACAGGGTGCGCTTGAAGCCATCACCGTCAGCGATGTGAAACTCGCCCTCTATCCCAACCCTGCTGTCGAGAGCTTCCGCATCGACATCGACGTGCCTGTGAAAGATGTGCGCATCTACAACATGGCCGGCGCACAGGTGAAGGCTGTCAGCGAGCCTGAAAACAATGTTGTCAATGTCAACGGCCTCGGCTCCGGCGTCTACATGGTGACTGTGGCCACAGCCAATGCCACCCAGACTGCAAAACTGATTGTCCGTTAAAAGCCTATAATAGCTATAATGGCTATTGCGGCTTAGAAACGTAAGTTCATCCGACTCCGGGCTTGGTGAGCCTTGGCAGGCTAAGCCCGGAGTTTCCTTCCCTCCTCCCTGTTTTTCAAGACCTTACTCTCCCTTAAATCTACACTCTCCACCGAAACAATTTTATGCGAATATGTGTAAGAAAATTTTTTCACGGCTTTTAGTGCTTTTATTGCTATCTGCCATAAACTTAAGCGTTGCCGCACAAAACATTACCGTGACAGGCACAGTGGTTGATCCGGCGGAGAACGAGCCGTTGATCGGTGCCACCATCAGGGCCAAAGGCACCTCTGCGGGGGTAGCCACCGACATCGACGGGAATTACTCCATCAGCGTTCCGCCGAAATCAACATTAATCATATCATCAATCGGTTACGAAACCAAAGAGATTGCGGTCGATGGCCGCACACACATCGACATCCAGATGACCTCCACCTCAGCCATGCTCGACGAGGTGGTTGTAATCGGTTACGGTGTGCAGCGCAAGAGCGACATAACCGGTTCTATCTCTTCCGTATCGGGCAAAGATGTCAACGATGTGCCGGTATCTTCGGCCCTGCAGGCTCTGCAAGGTAAGGCTTCGGGTGTGAATATCATCCAGAACAGCGGCGCCCCAGGTGGTGCGACAACCATCAAAATCCGAGGTACGGGTACGGTCAACGATGCTGACCCGCTTTACGTTGTCGACGGCTTTATTGTAGATGACATCAACCATATCAATCCCAACGACATCGCAAACATCGAAATCTTCAAAGACGCTGCCTCGTCTGCCGTGTATGGAGCGCGTGCCGCCAACGGAGTTGTGGCCATCACCACGAAGGGTGGCGAAAAGGGGAAGGTGTCTGTGACTTTCGACGGTTATGTTGGTTTCTCTAATCCCTGGAAGAAAATCAAGGTCATGGACACAGAAAACTATGCCATGATGCTTGACTATATCAACGGAACAACGCTTTATTCAGAGGAGGGGCGCCTCTATCAGACAAAGCAGGATGACGGTTCGTTTAAGTTCGACGAACACAAGAAATTCCTCATCGACGATGTGCGCAACAATGCCCCCGCCAACTGGTGGGATGCCATCACACAGACAGGTGTTAAACAGCAGTACAACGTGGCCGTCAGCGGAGGCAACGACAACACCAAATTCATGGTCAGCGGAAGCTACTATAATGAGAAAGGTATCGTGAAGTCGTCAGACTACCAGCGTTTCAACGTGCGCATGAACCTGCAGCAGAAACTCACTTCGTGGCTCGACCTTATCGCCAACCTCTCTTATGCCAATGAAGACCGCGAACTGATTCCGGAAGGACAGAGTTCGGTGCTGAAACGAGCCCTTTACCAGAACCCCATGGTGAAGACGCTCGACGATGCGGGCCTTTACTGGCGCGAAGACCATCCTCTTGCCCAGCTTGAGCGCTATCACCGCAGCATAAACCGCGACCGTGCCGACATGAACCTCACGCTCTCGGCCAACTGGAAATGGTTCAACTACCAGTTCAAGGTGTCTTATTACACCACACCCGAGACGACCAGCCAGTTCACTGAAGTCGGCAAACTTGAGGAAGACTTCGTGATGACCGACCTGTCGACGGTCTATAAATATAAGACCCATACCAACAAATGGGAAATCAACAACTTGTTGACCTTCAACTGGAACAACAAAGTGCATTCCATAACAGCCCTGGTGGGTCAGACCGCTGAGGGTTACAAATATTCGTTCCAGGAATCAACGAAAAAAGGTACTGCCTCGAATGATCCGTCACAGTGGTTCCTGTCGAGCGGTTTCACAGGCGACAAAACCTATGGACTCGACCGCAAGTGGACTGCAGTCGGCGTAATCGGCCGTGTGAACTACAACGTGCTCGACCGCTATCTGCTCCAGGCCAATATCCGTATGGACGGTTCGTCGAAATTCGCCAAAAACAATCGCTGGGGGTATTTCCCATCGGTTTCCGTGGGTTGGAAATTCTCCTCCGAACCGTTCCTGCGCGACCAGACATGGCTGAGCCTCGGTAAACTCCGTCTGGGATGGGGGCAGCTGGGTAACAACCGCATCGACGAGCTGGCCCGCTACACCTACCTGACCAGCCAGTTCAATTATCCCTACGGCCAGGGGTCGCATGTGTTGCAGCCCGGTCAGATTGCCATGGTAATAGGCAATGATAACATTAAGTGGGAGAAGACTGAAACATACAATGCAGGTCTCGATTTCGCGTTTATGAACAACACATTGCTGTTCGGTATAGAATATTTCAACAAGCACACAACCGACATGCTTCTGGCGGTGCCGACGGTTTCATCGGCTGGTCTTGAAACCGATCCTATGACCAACGCGGGTGCTGTGCGCAACTACGGTGTTGAAACTTCGCTCACCTACCGCCGCCAGTTCGGCAAGTTCTCTTTCGACGTCGGGTTCAACCTGTCGTGGATTAAGAATGAAGTAACCTCGCTCGGCACAGGCAACGAACCTATCTACGGCTCATACCTGTCGGAGGGGAGCATCGCCGACTATGTAACCAAGACTGCCGTAGGGCGCCCTATAGGGAGCTTCTTCGGATATGTGACCGATGGAATTTTCCAAAGCCCCGAGGAGGTGCGCGCCAGCGCCCAGTATGAACCGGGCAAGCTCGACTCGCAGCAGACCGCACAGGTGGGCGACTTCCGCTTCAAAGACCTCAACGGCGATGGTAAAATCACGGCTGAGGACCGCACATATCTCGGCTCCCCGCTGCCCGACTTCGTGTTCGGTGTGCCCATCAACCTCCAGTATGACAACTTCTCGCTGAGCCTCTTCTTCCAGGGGCAGACCGGTAACAAGATTTTCAATGTGATGGACTATTATCTCTATAATGCCGCCGAGGGCAACGTCTATGCCGATATCCGCGAAAACCACTGGTCGGGTCAGGTTGTGGAGAACCGTAAGTTCTTCCCGTTGAACACCGATGCCGAGGTGCCCGATCTGCGCAACCACGACAGCAACCGCAATTTCCGCTCAAGCGATTTCTTTGTGAAAGACGGCAGCTACCTGCGTCTGAAAGAGGTCAGATTCTCCTATTCTTTCCCCCAGCAGATGATCAAGAAAATCGGACTGAGCAGTCTGCAGCTTTCGGCAACAGCCTATAACTTGTTGACTTTCACCAAATATGACGGTTTCGACCCTGAGGTCGGCAAGGTTGTCGGCACTGAGGGTAACAACCTCAGCATGGGCGTTGACCATGGTAACTACCCGCAGGCCCGTTCATTCACTTTCGGCCTGAAATTCGGCTTCTGATTATCCGGTTTAATTTTAGAGCATTAATGTCATGAACATATTCAAAAAATCAGGATTTAAATCGTGCGGTCTCGTTGCCGCCATCCTGGCTCTCGGAGCCGGGGCGCTCGCACTGACCGGCTGTAACGACTTCCTCGACCAGGAAGTGCTCGGCAACAACACCGCCGACAATTTCTACGACACCAAATATAAGCTCCAGTCGGCACTCAACGCCACCTACGACATTCTCCAGACAGATGCGCTCAACAATTCCGACTGGCGCTTCGGCGAGGCTTTGGGCGACCATGTCGACGGGGCTGACGAGGGTCTGACATCCCACATGGGTCAGCTGTCGCATTTCCGCTTCAACACCTCCAATACGGTTATTCTCGACCGCTGGAAAATCTATTATAAGGGCATACACCGTGCCAACCAGGTGATTGCCAATGCCCACCGTGTGAGGCTGTCGACTAACGATTACCAGCAATACCGCGAGGTGCGCGAGATTCTGGGGCAGGCCAAATTCCTGCGCGCCTTCTTCTACTTCAACCTGGTGAAGACTTTCGGCGGAGTGCCTATCCGCCCTGAGACCGAAACCGTTGAGGGGTTGGTAGTTCCCCGCAGCACGCGCGAAGAGACCTATGCATACATCGAAAAAGACCTGCGCGAGGCTGCCATCATGTTGCCCAACCGTTTCACAGGGTCTAATTGCGGCAAAGCCGGGTCGGGTGCTGCTGTGGCATTGCTGATGAAGGTGCTGATGTATCAGGCCACACCGGGCGAGCTTTCCGACAAATGGGAGCAGATGGTGCAGATGGGAGGATATTTCGTTAAAGGCAATTCTATGACCTTGAAAGAGATGCTTGATTACCCCGCCCGCTACACCGATGCCGACGGTAATGTGGAGGATTGGGAAGAGCTGCGCAAGGCGCTGTGGTTCAAGCCCCAGGCCCTCAACAGTGAATCAGACCCCTATGAAGGCCCTGATTTCGAGTGTCCCAAACTGTCGAATGCATATTCTTTGGACTACAAGGATGCCTACGGCACCCCTCTCACCTACGACCAGCAGTTCTACAGCCAGGGGGAATTCTGCTCCGCTTCGATTTTCGAGATAGTTTTCAAGGAATCTGGCGACGGAACTTCTGGCGACACCAACGAAGGCACCGGAATCTATCAGGATTTCCAAAGCGTGGAATCTCAGATATGGTCTACTTCCGACTATACCAACCGTATTTTCGGCTCTGACAAACGCAAGGATTTCACCATCGGTCACCACGAAACCCTTCCAGATTTCGACAACACCGAAATCGGTTCTGGACGTGTGCTGTCGCTAAAATGGTATATCCCCCGCAAAGACCGCCCGACCTATAAGGGCGACAGCGACAAGAACCGCCGTCTGATCCGTATGCCCGAGGTGGTGCTGATGTATGCCGAGGCTCTCAACGAGTGCGGCCATGGAGCCGAGGCTCTTGAGCAGCTCAACAGCAACAAGAAGGTGGTGAATGCCATCAACAACAGCTCGACGCTCTATAACGGAGGCGGCTACGGTTATATGCGCAACCAGATCTGGTCGGAGCGCGAAATGGAGCTTGCCTTCGAGTGGGACCGTTTCTTCGATATCGTGCGTCAGGGCAGGGCTAAAGAAATTCTGAGGTCGTATGCCGATAAGAAATCGAATCACAGGGGATTGTATTTCCGTGAAGGCATCAACGAGGTGTTCCCGATTCCCCAGACCGAAATCGACGTGTCAAACGGTGTCGTGACCCAGAACCCCGGTTATTGATAACCGTTGCAATTGTTGTTACATCTCATAAAGAACAGACAAAACATGAAACGTTACATATTTCCGCTTATGGCTTTTGCGCTTGTCATGGCATCGTGTGAAGATGACAAGGCCGAAAAGCCGACGGCAGCAATCTCAATCGACAAGACCACGCTTGAAATCAACGAGTCTATGATGGTGAGATTCCATGGGAGCGCCGACAATGTGGTGGTCTATACCGGCGACACCGACCATGACTATGAACTCCGCGACCAGAGCAATACCGGTCTGGTGGTAAACAAGGGGGTTATTTCCTATTCATATTCCACCCCCGGCACATACAAGGTTGTCTGTGTGGCTGTCAACCATGAGGATGCGGGCAAATCGGTTGAGACCGACACATGCTCGATGTATGTTAAGGTTATCGACGATAACACTGAAATCAACAGTATATCCGCTCCACAGGTGCTCTACGACGAGGTGTTTGCCCGCCGTCTCACCGACAGCGACTGGATGATGGCTATCCCCCGGAAAATCCGTTTCAGGGGTAAGGACGCAAAGATTCAGATGCAGCAGCTGTTGAAGTTCTACATCCCTTCGCTCACCACTGAAATCATGGTCAACGGCGAGGCTTTCAATGCCAGAACCAAATACAAACTTGACCAGGTTCAGCAGATTACCGCCAAGTCGCACCAGGGCACCACGCGCGACTACAAACTCTACACAGTCAACTATGGCGAGTTCGAGACATTCAAACTTGCCGGTGTGGAGGGTAAAATCGAGCGCACCGAATTCGACTACAGCTATTTTGAAATCAACATGGAACTACCGGCCGGCACAGACCTTAAAGCGCTCGTTCCGGAGTTCACACTCTACGATGCCGCTAACGAAAAGGTGTTCATCGGCGATGCTCCGCAGGTGTCAGGGTCTACGGCTGTTGATTTCAGCTCTCCGGTGACTTACCGTTTCGAGGCCAGCCACAAGGATAACCCCGCCGTCAAGGTGGAATCGACCTGTGTGGTGAATGTGACCTTGAAATAAGGGGTGCATCCACGATATCGCGCCCGCGCAGACAGCGGCCAGCCATGCCTGCGCGGGCGCGTGCTATAAGATTTCCAATGGCTCTGATGGCCATTATAGTTGGGGTTGCTGTTGCCGGAGCCTTTGGAATTTGCTATCTTAGCTTTGTAATTTTCAGAAAATCTCTAAATCGTTGTATCAATGCGTCTACTGACCGCGCTGTTAGCGCTTGCCGTGCCTGCCGCATCGTTTGTGGCATCGGCCAAATATCATGAGCCATATGAAGGCTCACGAATTTTCTGGGATGTGAACTCGAAGAAAACCCTTTTTCCGTCGGGTAACTATGCCCGTATAATCCATCTGGATGATGGGCGTCTGATGTCCGTTGCTGAGGCCGGTGGTGGCATTTCGGTGAGCTACAGTTCAAATAACGGCGACGGGTGGACGTCGCCTGAGCTGATTGTCCGCAGTGCCGACAAAGTTCCGTATGCCGTGCCTGATGTGGTGCAGCTGTCAGACGGCACAATCCTGGTCGGATTCAACCCACGCCCGTCGCAACCTTTCAGCGAAGACCGTCATTTCGGAATCCGCACCATGCGCAGCACCGATAACGGCAAGACCTGGGAAGGCCCGATATTCATTTTCGACGCTTCCCACATATGGGACGACGGCTGCTGGGAACCCTCATTTATCGAACTACCTTCGGGCGAGGTTCACTGCTACTTTGCCAATGAGTTCCCTTTCAAGCAGTCAAACGAGCAGGAGATTTCAATGTGCCGCTCATTCGACAAGGGTCTGACCTGGAGTGAGCCGGTGAGGGTATGCTACCGAGCCGGAACCCGCGACGGTATGCCGTCGGCCATCCTCACCCCTGCCGGTGAAATCGTGGTTATTGTTGAAGACAATGGCCAGCCGGGTTGCCACGGGTTCCGCGCCACAACTGTGCGCTGCACCCTTGAAGACAATTGGGCGACCTGGGTCGACGCCTCCAGCCCCAACCGCAACATGATTTTTGCCAATGACTATGACAAGGGATTCATCTCGGCTGCCCCTTATCTGAGGCAGTTGAAAACGGGTGAGACCATCGCCTCGTGGCAAGGCGACCATGGCAACCGCCAAGGGCGTGGAGAAAACGCTTTCGATATGTTCGTGGCTGTGGGTGATGCCGATGCAAAGAACTTCCGGGGGGTGTCTGAGCCTTTCGGGCTTCCTCTGTCGAGCCATGCCTTATGGAACTCAGTGGCTGTGGCCGACGACGGATCGGTGTTCGCCCTCGCTTCGATAGGCGATGCAACCCATGGCAATGCGATAAATGTCATCAAAGGCTATCCGATGCGTGGTTTTGAAGCAGGTTTCGGCACTCCTGAAATTGACGGGTCGTTTCTGAAAGAACCGTGGACGGTAAAGAACGCATCTCAGGTGCTCATGGGAGTGAAGACCCGCAACCGTGCTTCGATGGATTTCCTATACGACAACGACAACCTTTATTTCTTCGGGCGGGTCATAGACCGCGAGATATTCACCGACAAGGCCGACAATGATGGGATATTCATTTATCTCGACTTGGAGAATGCCTGTGACACATATCCTCAGAATGGGATGTTCAGAATTTTCCTAAATGCCGACGGCACAGTGGATTTCTCTCCGGGCAAAAGCAACAGGTGGACACATGCCGAAACTCCTGAAGGAGTGGAGTTCGTGGTCAAATTGCAGAGGAATTATTATGATATGGAGGTGGCTATCCCATGGAAAGCGCTCGGATTAGACACTCCGCCGGTTGACCGTCTGATGCGATGCAATATCGAGGTGCGCGACCGCCGCGCCGATGAGCTGATTCTTGAAACCATACCTGAAACCATCAACCGCCAGTCGTGGACATGGCCTGAATTCCGCCTCAACAAAGATGCTGGAGCCGGGGTCGAGGCGGTCGTTGAGGATGCCGGCACGGAGGCGAAAGCCGCTGTGGCCATATCAGGAAATGAGCTGAAGGTCTGCGCTTCGCGTGAAATCGATAGCATCAGTGTCTATTCCCCCGATGGGTCGTTGGTTGCGGAGCAGAGAGTGGATGCCCATCATACGGGCATCTCCCTTCCGGGGGCTGGATGGCTCGCATTGGTCAGAATCAGCTATGCCGACGGAGACCTGGAGTGCGCCAAGGTGGTGGTGCGTTGAATCATAGTATATATTACATTTGCCATGAAAAAATCCTTATTCGCATTTTGCCTGTTTACAACGGTCGGCGGCTCGTTTGCGCTGTCGGCCAAATATCACGAACCATATGAAGGATCGCGCATCTACTGGGATGTCAATTCCCAGCGAGAAGTGTTCCCGTCGGGTGCCTATGCCCGTATCGCACAGCTGCAGGATGGCCGGCTGATGGCTGTGACCGAAGGTGGCGGCGGCGTGCTGATGAGTTTCAGTTCCGATAACGGCTCGCAGTGGAGCGCCCCCGAACTGTTGATCCGCGGCACAGACCGTGTGCCTATCGCCGTGCCCGACCTGGTGCAGCTGGCCGACGGCACAATCATAGTGGGATATAATCCGCGTCCGGCGCGTCCTTATAGCGAAGAGAGGAAATTCGGTATACGGGTGCTCCGCTCGACTGATAATGGCAAGAGCTGGAGCGAACCGATATTCGTGTTCGACGCGCAACACACTTTCGGCGACGGCTGTTGGGAGCCATCCTTCCTGGAACTTCCTTCGGGTGAGCTGCATCTTTATTTCGCCAATGAAAACCCGTTCACGGCTTCAGATGAGCAGGAAATTTCGGTTTGCCGCAGTTTCGACATGGGGGAGACCTGGAGTGCGCCGGAAAGGGTGAGCTTCCGCGCAGGTTCGCGCGACGGGATGCCGTCGGCCATCATAACCGATGCCGGTGAAATCGTGGTGTCGGTCGAGGATAACGGCCATCCGGGCTATCCAAACTTCCGTGTGACCACGATGCGTTGTAAACTCGAGGATAACTGGAAAGAGTGGGTCGATGCCTCCAGCCCCAACCGCAACATGATTTTCGCCAATGAGGCCGACAAGAAATACATTTCTGCCGCCCCATATATCCGCAAACTGAAAAACGGAGAGACAATCGCCTCATGGCAGGGTAATTACGGCGACCGCAGCAGTGTGACCGATCTGGAGTATATGGATATGTTCGTGGCCGTAGGCGACAAGGATGCCCGCAACTTCAAGGCTATCAGCCAGCCGTTTGCGATGCCATTGTCTCACCATGGGTTCTGGAACTCGCTTTCGGTGGCTGGTGACGGCACGGTTTTTGCCATCTCTTCGTTGGGGGAAGCCCACAAAGGGAGTGCTGTAAACATTATGAAAGGCTATGCGATGAGCGGTTTCGAGGCCGGTTACGGCACACCGGAGATCGACGGCTCTTTTGTCGGAGAGACATGGACGGCTAAAAATGCAGCCCAGGTGTTTATGGGTGTCAAGACGCGCAACCGCGCCACGATGGATTTCCTTTATGACAACGATAACCTTTATTTCTTCGGCCGCGTGATAGACCGCACCATATTCACTGACAAATCTGACAATGACGGCATTTTCCTTTATCTCGACCTGGCGAATGCCTGCGACACATATCCGCAGGAGGGTATGTTCCGCCTGTTTCTCAATGCAAACGGTGAGGTTGAGTTGTCGTCGGGGGGCAACAACCGGTGGATACATGCCGAAACTCCTGCCGGGGTGAAATTCGTAGCCAGGCTGCAGAAGAACTACTACGATATGGAGCTGGCCATCCCTTGGAAAGCTCTTGGATTCGATGCTCCGCCTGTCGATAAGCTGATGCGATGCAATATCGAGGTGCGCGACCGGCGCGCCGACGCCTTGATTCTTGAAACCATACCTGAGACCATCAACCGCCAGTCGTGGACGTGGCCTGAATTCCGGCTCAACAAGGATGCGGGGGCCGGGATAGACAACGAATGCGGTGTTGCCGTAGGGGGGGACAATGCGGCAGCTGTGTCGGCCCGGGATGGTGAACTGCAGGTTTGCGCATCGCGCGAAATAGCCTTCGTCAGGGTCTATTCATCGGCGGGTGTGGAGATTGCCTCGTCTGGAGTAAATGCATTCAACGCCAAAGTGAGCCTCCCCGGTGCGGGGTGGCTCGCGTTGGTAAGAATCATCTATGCCGACGGGGTGGAGGAATGCGCGAAGGTTGTGGTGCTCTGAGCCACCGGGGCGCTATTGCTCCGGGGTAGGGGATAATGATAACTGCAAGATATAACACAAGAATGAAGAGATTTCTGATAGCGATTGTCGGGCTGATGCAGGCTATGGCTATTTCAGCCGGAGGGAGCACACACTCCGATTACCATTTCACTCACATCAAGAGCGCCAACGGGCTGCCTCACCAGCAGGTCGAAACCATGGCTTTTGACGGTATGGGGCGTTTGTGGATTGGCACACGCAACGGGCTGGCGTGTTACGACGGCTATTCGTTCACCACATATTATCATGACCCCGGTGATTCAACTTCGTTGAACCACAATTTCGTTATAAAGCTGTTGGTTGACTCGCGCAATGATTTGTGGGTGGGCACCGAGAAAGGGGTCTGCCGCTATTGTCCCGAAACCGACAATTTCAGAAGCTATGACGTTGGCGGTGAACGTGTCGGGCGCATAGTTGAGACACTCGACAGCACCATTATAATAGGCGGTTCAAACCTGCGTAAATTCGACCGTAAGACCCAGACGTTCCGCCGGATGCCCCGGCAAGACGAAGGCTATATTGTCGGTCTGGCCGTGTCGCCCGACAACAGGGTGTTTGTTTCCACCAACAAGTCGCTGGCGTGGTATGATGCCGCTATCGAGAGCTGCACTTTTCTTGATCCGGCGCTCTATTCCGATTTCCTGATGGGGTTCGATGATATAGTGCCGATGTTTTTCGACAGTGCGGGCCGGATGTGGATAGGGCGCAATGGGAAAGGGGTTATGTGTATTGATTTGCAGTCGGGAGATAAGACTATCTATGATGTGCCTGTTCTGACCAACGGCACAGTGAGGGCTGTAGCCGAGGACAACCGCCACTGCATCTGGCTCGGCACGGAAATGGGGCTGAATGTCATAGACACGGCTACCGGGGAGGTTGTCGGGATGCGTCAGGATCTGGTCAATAACAACAAGCTCAACGATAACGCTATTTATTGCATCGTGCCTGACCGCCACGACAACATATGGATCGGTACATATTTCGGCGGCATAAATCTGCTTTGCCGCAATTATTCGCGTTTCCATTGGACTGCTCCGGGCTATGACCCGATGTCGCTGCGCGGGAAGGCTATCAGGCGCATCGCCGAACCTGTGGCCGGCACTTTGTGGCTTGCCACAGAGGATGGCGGCATCAACATCATGGATCTGCAGTCGCACCGCATAGAGCCTTTCAACCGTATAGACCGGCTGGGCACGAATGTGCATGAGCTTTACCACGACAAGACAACCGGGGAGATGTGGATAGGGTCGTTCCGTAACGGCCTGTTCTGCTATAATCTCGGATCCGGCGCTACCCGCCATTATATGGCCGGAGATTGCGGCCTGGGGAGTAATGCCATCTTCAGTGTCGTCGGGCAGACGCTGCCTGACGGCGCGTTGCGTGTGTGGATCGGTTCAACCCAGGGGCTGCGCTGGTACAACAGGGCTACGGATTCGTTTGTCAGAATCAACCATCCGGTGCTGGATATTGATTTTGTTTATTGCATGACAGTTGACAGCGGCGGCAATCTATGGGCGGGTACGGTCAACCATGGCCTTTTCCGCATCGATGCCGCTACGGGAAAGGTGCAGGGATGGGATATTGCCTCCGACCCGGCCTGTGACGGTCTTCGCGACTGCTATATCACGAGCATATATGAGAACGGTCATGGCTTCATGCTTGTGGGCACTAATAACGGTGGCCTGCACAAGATGGATATGGCCACAATGAAAATCCATCCGGTAGAAGAGACTGTGGGTAAATTCGGCACCATATGCGGCCTGACCGGCGACGACAGGGGTTGCCTTTGGATGAGCACGTCAAACGGCCTGTTTGCCATTGATGCCGCCACGATGCACATGCGCCATTTCACAATCGGCGACGGTCTGCCTGAAAACCAGTTTAATTTCGCCTCTGCCATGCAGGCTTCCGACGGGAATATGTATTTCGGCACGGTCAACGGCCTTGTGTCGTTCTCGCCTGATGTGGAGAAGGCCGCCGACCATCCGCTGCAGGTGCATTTGTGGGATTTGCTTATAAATAACCGTGGCGTTACGGCAGGAGTGTCCGGCTCGCCGCTGGAGGCGGTTCTGGATCAGACAAAGGAACTGCGGCTTGATTATGACCAGTCGCGCACGTTCACCATCTGCTATGGTATCGTAGACCCGGCTTCGGCTCAGTCTACGGTCTACCAAGTCTATGTCGAGGGTATCGACAGGTCATGGCGCGACGTGGGCGCGCAGCGCACATTCACCGCCATGGATTTCGCCCCCGGCACATACAAGCTGATGATTCGCGGGGCAACGAGCCCTGACGGATGGGAGGATGCGCCGGTGCGTGAGCTGGTGATAAAGATAGCGCCCCCGTTATATCTGTCGGTATGGGCGTTTATAGTCTATATCGTGTTGCTGCTCCTTGTGGCCTGGGTGGTGTATCATTTCGTGAATCTGCGAATCCGTGAAAAGAACTCAATCCGCCTGTCTAAAATCGAGAAAGAGAAAAGCGACGAGCTTAACCGCGAAAAGATGGAGTTCTTCACCAACATATCGCATGAGCTGAAAACACCCCTTAGCCTCATACTTGCCCCGTTGAAATATCTTTTGCAGCACCAGCCCATGACCGGCGATTCGCAGAAGCGCCTCGGTGTGGCCATAACCAACACTAACAAGATGGTTGGTCTGATTGACGAGCTGGTGACATTCAACCGCGTGGAGTCGGGCAATTTCCAGCTCTACCTGCAACAGGGGAACCCGTTGGTTTTTATAGAAACCATGACACGCTATTTCTATGAGCCGGCGCAGGAGAAACATATAGCCATACATCTGTTTACGGAAAACAATGGGGAGACGGTGTGGTTCTCGACAAACTATCTTGAGAGGATAATCAACAATCTGCTGTCGAATGCCATAAAATATACCCACGAAGGTGGGGAAATAGATGTAAGGGCTTCAATCGAGGAGGGTGAGGATTCAAATATCTACCTCTGCCTCGAGGTGCGCGACAATGGTATCGGCATCGCTCCCGAAGAGGTCGAAAACATTTTCCGCAAATATTACCAGACCAAACGCGGTTATAATACCAATCATACAGGGTGGGGAATAGGGCTGGCAACAGTGAAACGACTGGTTGAGATCCACAAGGGAAGCATTGGGGTTGAGAGCGTTATGGGGGAAGGTAGCACCTTCCGCGTGCGGCTCAATGTGACGCCTGAGGCCTTTGACCCGTCGTGCCGCATAACGGCGGCCGGTGCCAGTGGAGCCTCCGAACCATCCTACCGCAGGGCTGTGACGCCTGTGGCTGATGCGCCCGAAGAGGTGCCCGACTATGCCCGCACGGCCGACCGCACTTCGGTTCTTATTGTTGAAGACAATGCCGAACTGCTGCGGTTCCTGGCTGAGTCGTTTTCGAAAGCGTACAATGTGTATACGGCGGTCAACGGCAAAGACGCGTTGAAAATAACCGCCGAATACCCGGTTGACATAGTGGTGTCGGATGTGATGATGCCAGAGATGGATGGTATCACTCTTTGTGAACATCTGAAAAACGACCTGGCAACGTCGCATATTCCGGTGATTTTGCTGACGGCCAAGAATGATGAAGACAGCATTATGCGCGGTTTCGAGAGCGGTGCCGAGGCTTATGTGGCAAAACCATTCGACCCGCAGATTCTCGAACTTAGGGTGAAGAACATCCTGCGTGCACGCCGGAAGTTCCTCAAGTCGATTGTAGATGTGGATGCATCTGACCATGAGGCTGAGCCTGTTGAGGAGACCCCGGCGCTGAATGCCTTCGATAAAGAATTCATCACCAGAATTAACTCCCTGGTAGAGGCTAACCTCGACAATTCTGAGTTTGCCATAGCCGACATTACCCGTGAGTTCGGCATAAGCCGGTCGTTGCTCCACATAAAGATGAAGAGCTTCTTCAATGCTTCAATGACTGATTTCATCAAGAAGAAGCGCCTGTCGGTGGCCTGCCGACTGCTCAAGGAGGGGTATAATGTGAGTGAGACGGCTTATCGCACCGGCTATTCCGATCCGAATTATTTCACTAAAGTTTTCAAGAAGGAATTCGGACAGACCCCGACGGAGTTCCTTGCATCAGGCAATCATTCTTCCGATTGCCGTTCCTGAGCGGGTGGCATGTTGGTTGAATATGGGTCTTGCAGCGGGAGTGGCGGATAATCCCGGGCTTCAGCACAAAGAGGGTGTGTCATAATGGCTCATCTGGGTCGTCGCCCGAGGGCTTCGGGTTCGGTCATTGACCTTAGTCAACTCCCTTCACCCTCACCCTCAGGCTCCTACCATCTGAACCATTCTGACAGCACCCTCTCCATCCGGATGCAAAAAAGGCGTTGGTCGAATTTCGACACAGCGCCTTTGTGTTTTATGTGGTGGTAGGGGATTTCGCATGGGATTAAAATCGTAAAGGGGATGCGAAAAACGGGCGTATTTCGTATTTTCCCCATTTTTGAAACATAGTTAGACCTATTTGGGGTGCATGATGTCCGCATTATATATTTTGGTGTGGTAATTTTGACTGGCAAATCTACAAAATTACCGGTAATTTAAACCGGATAGGGCATTTTTGTTGGCCATGAAAACCGATTTTACAATGACGGAAACCAAAGGATCTTAAATCGACAACCAATATTTTTACATATCTAATTTCAACCAAAAATTATCATGAAAAGAATCTTTACAATCTTGTTTGTGATGCTTGGGCTGATGGCAAGCAAAGCCTATGCCGAAGCGCTCACAAATCCGGATCCGGCCAAGACCTACAACATTGTGCATTCAAGCAAGCTGTTGCTGTCGGTCGACGGGAATTCCTTGAAGATTATGAATGTCGGTGATGCTTTGCAGAAATTCACCGTTGAAGTGTTCGGCACAACCGAAGAGGGTGCCACAATCTACAACATCAAGAGTGAAAACGGCAAGTATGTTGGCAGCGATAGAGGCTACACCCATGTGTTTCTCGAGGACCCTGCCGATCCTTACGCGCAATACACCATATGGGAGTCGCACGAGGCAGACCATGTAAAGTTGTATAACGTAGGCCGTGGCGCCTATATGGGAAGTGACAATAATAATGCCGGTTCCGGTGTGTATTCCGATAAACCCGGTACTGACGGCAAACATGCATGGGCATTCGTGGAAGCCCGCGACGGCGTTGTCTATGACGTTCTTGAAACCGCCATTGCCAATGCCGAGGCAGTTGTCGGCACAACCCCCGGTTCGTATCCCCAGTATGCGATAGACGAGCTTAATGCTGCCATCGCCGCTGCGAAGGCGCTTCTGTCATCACAGGATCAGAAGGAGGTTAACGAAGGCGGACAGATGCTTAACAATGCTGTTACCTCATTCTACACCCAGAGGATTGTGTTCTTGCCGGAATCAGGCAGCAAGTATTATTTCTTCAATACTGCCACAAGCACTATGATGGCGCTTCAGAATAATGAAGCAAAAATTGCCACAATCACCGGGGCTGATGACCAGAAATGGGAAATTATTCTGGTTGAAGGGAGCAATAACGCATTTTATCTCAAAAACGGGGAAAATTTCCTTGCCCGCAAAGGTGGCTGGAACACTACTGCCACAACAGATAATTCTGCCAATGAGACCAGGTTCGAACTTGAACCGGTCGACCTTGAAGAAGCTGTCTACCGCATCAAGAAATATAATGAATGGGGCTATATGGCAACTGACGAGATGACACCCGGGGCGCTTGTGTATACCAACAAAGGGGCAAGCATCACTTCAACATGGCAGATTCTGAAGGTTGTCGAAGGTGAGATATTGACTATCGGTCTTGATAAGGCGATAGAAAACGCTGAAACCATTCTTGCCGGAGCTGAAGTCGGCGATCAGCCATGGAACTATCCTCAGGAGGCCAAAAACGCTTTGGAGGCAGCCATAGCAAGTGCCAGAGCTGCTGAATTCACATCGCAGGAAGAGGTGAATGCTGTTATAGAGACTCTCAGTGAGGCTGTGGATGCTTTTGAATCAGCCCGTGTTCTCCCTTGGTTCCAGCCACGTGAAAACACTGCCTACCGTTTCTCAATCAACGAATATGAAAGCAAATACATGACCAACAACGGGTCTGATGCCAAGGTTACAGCTGAATTCGCTGCCGGCAACACCGCCCAGCACTGGACTTTCCAGGAGGTTGCCCGTAACACCTTCATTTTGAAGAATGATGGTAAAGTGCTTGATTATGATGGTAATATGGTGTCAGTTCAGGATGCCGACGCACCCCGTTGGATGACTGTTTATACTAATACGAGGAACAATATCGATTATTTTGCTTTGGTCAAGGCTGACGACCCCACTTCTGTTATGACATTCTCGAGTGGCAACAATATGGCGTTCCAGTCTCTTGACAAAGGCAACATAGCCCATCAGGGACGTATGATGCGTGTTGATGCTGCCAATGACCCCAATCTCGGCATGCTCGAGATTGCGATTGCAACTGCTAAAAACACTTTGAAAAATATCGACCGTGGGAATGCTGTGGGGCAGTGGAGCGATGCAAAGTGCGATGCCTTCCAGGCAGAAATCGATAAAGCCGAGGCTCTTGCAGGTATCAGCCAGGAAGAGGCAGACGCTGCAACAGAAGCACTGAACAAGGCCCGCACGGAATTTGAGGATAATCCCAACACAGTGATAAAAGACAACCTCGAAGCTGCTATAGCCGCAGGCCGTGAAAAGGCCGCCGGAGCTGAGGTCGGCGTTGAAATCGGCCAATACTACATGTCTGCTATCGAAGCCTTCCAGGCTCTTATGGATGATTATGAGGCACAGGCCGGTGAAGTGAGCGAACAGGAGGCTTGCGATGCTCTCACCGCCGAGGTTGAACAGGCTATTGAAGATTTCAAAGGTAACACTGAAGTTCAGCCGGTGGCTGATGTTCTCAACGACTATGTTATGAGCTGTGAGGCCCTCTATGAAGCTGAAAAAGATAATGTCTGCGATAACCAGGGCCAGCGTCCGCAAGAAGTTATCGATGCGTTCAAATCTGCCATAGATGCTGCCAAAGCCATAAGCACGCCTGTTGTAGCCGACCTGCAAGGTCTTATCGATGCACGCAATGCATTTGTTTCAGGTGCAGTTGCTGTTGACCGCACACCGCTGCGCAATGCAATCGCCAAAGCTGAAGGAGAGGCTTATCAGAATCTTGTTGCAGGTGATTTCCAGGGCCAGTATAGCCAGGAGGCCATTGACGGATTCAAGGAAGCTCTCGCCGCCGCCAAAGATGTTGAAGCCGACAAGAGCAAGACCCAGGAAGAGGTGACTGCCGCTGCAACCGCTTTGACAGAAGCAATGAAGACTCTCGATAAGGCATTGGTTACAATCGATTTCCAGGCTCTTGATGCTGCAATTGCAACAGCCAAGGCTTCGCTGGCTAAAGTTACCGTGATCGGAGATGCTGAAGGGGAATGTCCCAAGGCTGTGGTTGATGCATTGAGCGGAGCGATAGCTGCAGCTGAAGGCATGGACCGTGCAGCTGTGAACCAGGGTTCGGTAGATGCCGAGGTAACCAGACTTGCCGAAGCTACATCAACATTCACCACTGCTGTCATTGCCAGCACAGGTCTTGACGCTTCAATTGCTGCGGCTCAGGCCCTGCTTGATGACGCCACAGTGGGCATGACCCCCGGCGATTATCCCCAGTCGGCAATTGGCGCCCTTGAGTCGGCAATCGCTTCGGCACAGGCGGTCCTTGACGGAGAGGCTTCGGCACAGGCTGATATGATAGCCGCAGTGGCTTCGCTTAAAGATGCCGTTGAAACATTCAAGGGAGCGGTTATTCCGGCCCACGACCTGACCGACATCAACGCTTTGATTGCGTCGGCAGAGGCATTTGTTGCGGCAGGATGCGATGATGACCTTGTGGCAATGTATCTCGAGGCAGCGAAAGATGTTGTGGCTGATGCCGACAACCAGACCAAGAATGATATAAAGAAGGCGTATGACAATCTCTACAAGGCATTGACTCTCGCCGGTTGGGTTGCCGGTATAGAGGGGGTGAATGCCGAGGGAGTCGATATCCGCACCGCAAATGGAGTTTTGAATATTTCCGGTCTTCCCCAAGGGGCATTGGTTAATGTCTACGGTCTCGACGGCCGTCTGGTGGCTGCTGAAAAGGCACAGGGCGAAGTTGTCATCAGCCTGATGGCTGGCCGTTATGTGGTGGCCGTTGCCGGAGAAGGTGTGGCCTTCAACCGTGTGGTCGTAGTACGTTGATCCCTGCGGTTCTAACCGTGGATACGCTATAGGGAAATGGCGCAAGACCGCATTCGAAGCAAGGCCTTGCGCCATTTTCTACCTTTTTGAACCAATTTTATACCGTTGGGATATGTCTCCTGGTTAATTTTGCACTACTGACCGGTTTGCAAGCCTTGAGTGCATAAACCCTCCGGCATCATTTCTGAAACAGACAAGGTATATATCATACCGAAAAACAGACATAATAATCATCAACCAAATCGACATGAAGAAAAACTATTGCAAGGTGGTGCTGTTGACGCTTTCCCTCCTGGCCGGAGGGAGTGCTTTGGGGGCTACCCCTGTGGTAACCCTTGGTTCGACAGCAGCTGCGGTGGCAAGGGCGGCAGCCGTGAATTCACCGTATGTGATTAACGGCACAGGCAACTCGACAACGTTCACTGTCAACGCCGAGAATCTGCCAGAAGCTATCAAACTGACCGCTACGCCGGGATTTGAGGTTTTCCCCAACGAACTTCCGGCAAAAGCCAAAAACATCAAAGTCTCGGTGACGCTGCTGAGCACTCTTCCGACAACAACCGGTAAGGTGATTCTCAGGTCGGGCGATTACCGCGCCTATGTTAATTTTGTTGGAAACGGCTCTCCGCTCCAACAGAAGGCGTTGAATGAGAATCCGGCCTATACCGGCAAAGACAACAGTTTCCGCCAGAACGATTTCAACCCGACCGAAGAGGGCTATACTGTTGAATTCCGCGTGAAACTCGACAGCAAGAAATCGGCTTTCGATGTGGAGGCTGTCACAACCGCAGGGGCTGCATTCAAGGCCTGTGTTGAACCTCAGGCCATCAGCATCTACAACGGCGATTCGAAGATTAACATCCCCAATCCTTCGTCGAGTGCCGCCGGGGGTAAGAAACTGTTTTATAACAACGACGGGCTGGCGCATACATTCCGTTTTGTCATGACGTCAGACCGCCGCATCATGGCTTACCGCGACGGAGTGCATTACAGCACACTGCGTGCTGCCGACTACGGCAACCAGAAAACCTGGGCTGTGGCCGACGGCGAGCTTTCGGAAAATCTTCTGAAGAACTCGAATTTCGAAGGTGAATTCAACTACCGCGAACCTGACACACTGCTCAGCCGGGTTGAAGGGTGGATTGTTGATCCGATCGACCAATATAACTGCACATATGATGTCATAAACAAGCAAATCAACAAGGAGCTTGACCAGGACAATCATGTGATGAAACTGAAACGTTACAACTGGAACGACGGCTGGGGCGCAGGCACAGTGTCGCAGATTGTCGATGTCGCACCCGGTGAAACCTACAGCCTGTCGTGTCTCGCAGGTGGAGGCATGGATAAGAAGAGCGGCACAAACATGAGCTCCATCAAAATCCAGGAAGTGCAGGATAACACTAAGGGCGCTTCAGTGACAGTGACCAATGAGGAGGGTATGAAACCCTACGGACTGGATTACACTACCTCTGCCGATTGCCGCCAGATTAAGGTGGTGCTTCACAACGAGCGTTTCCTCAACGGTGGCGGATGGGGTTCGGATCCTGTCGATTTCCTGGTTGACGAGATGTCGCTCTCGGGCAAGAGCCGTGTGCTCGACCAATTCGTAGGGTTCAACAACAGCGACGCAACCCTTGAATATTTCACCTACGACGCCACCGGGGCATACGCACCTCTGACTCCGGTGATTGTTCCGTCGGAGGAGCGTGTTGTCATAACAGGCACCGGTTCGAGCAAAACTCTGGCGGTGAAGATTGCCAATCTTGTTTCGGCCGGGAAAGTGTCTGTGACCGCACCTGCCGGCTTTAGCG
Organism: Bacteroidales bacterium; assembly: GCA_910575545.1. Classification (GTDB taxonomy): domain Bacteria; phylum Bacteroidota; class Bacteroidia; order Bacteroidales; family Muribaculaceae; genus UBA7173. The sequence goes on along the minus strand of CAJTFH010000004.1, from coordinate 60,268 downwards.
TGTTCCCTGAGGAGCTGTCGGCCGATTCCGATGGAGAAGTGACTGTCACCCTCCTGAGCACTATGCCTAAGACCGAAGGCCGACTTGTGCTGCGCTCAGGCGACACTCGTGCATATGTCGATCTCGTCGGAGAGGGGAGTGCCTTGGAGCAGAAGATTATCAATGACTCTCCGGTCTTCGCCGGTGGCAAAGACCCCCAATTTTCACACAGTCTTGCTGACGGGTTCAATCCTGGTGAAGCCGGCTATACGGTGGAATTCTCGGCCAAACTCACCAAGGGGAATTCAAAGGTTGATGTTTATGCGGTTACTTCGTCAGATGCGGCCTTTAAGGCATGTATCGAACCTGAGGCGATAAGCATCTATAACGGTACCAGCAAAATCAGCATACAGAATCCGGCTACTGCGGGCACCGGTGGTTCGAAGCTGTTCTATAACAACGACGGGCTTATGCATGTTTACCGTTTTGCCATGACCTCAGACCGCCGTATCATGGCTTACCGCGACGGGTTGCTATATGCCACTCTGCGTGCTGAAGACTATGGCCACCAGGCCGGATGGGCAGTAGCCGACGGCGAGATAAGCGAGAACCTCCTGAAGAACGCAGATTTCGAGGGAGAATACAATTACCGTGAAGACGGTCTGCTCAACCAGGTGCAGGGATGGATTGTTGATCCTATCGACCGTTATAACTGCACATACGATGTTGTTCCTTTTGAGATTGACAACACATTCGACCATAACAACCATGTTATGAAACTGCAGCGTTACAACTGGAATGACGGCTGGGGTTCGGGCACTGTGTCGCAGATTGTCGATGTCGTTCCGGGTGAGACTTACTCGCTTTCATTCCTCGCCCAAGGTGGTATGGACAAGAAGAGCGGCACGAACATGAGTTCTGTGAAAATCCAGGAGGTTCAGAACAGCAGCAAAGGTAACTCGGTTACCATCACCAACGAGGAGGGCATGGAGCCTTATGGCCTTGACTATACCGCTTCTGCCGACTGCCGCCAGATTAAAGTGATTCTCCATAATGAGCGCTTCCTCAACGGTGGCGGCTGGGGTTCCAATCCGGTTGCATTCCTTGTCGACAACATGGTGCTGACAGGGAAAGCCCGCACTCTCGACCAGCTTGTTGGTTTTGATAATTCCAACAGTGAACTTGGCTATTTCGCATATGATGTGACGGGTGCCTATGCACCTTTGTCGCCAGGCTTCGGCGATGACGTTGATGCCCTTGATGAAGTGGAGGCGCTCAAAGACGCAGTGCTTACCACCAATGCCGATGGTTTCACAGTTCTTAATATCCCGTCGGAGATTGAGGTGGATGTGTTTGATCCGCTCGGACGCAGTGTGGTGTCACGTAGGGCCTACGCTGCCGGCGCCACCATCGATCTTCCGGAACATGGCATATACGTGGCTGTGCTCCGCATGGACAATGGTGTTAAATCAATAAGGTTTGTGTACTAATTTCTAAGGAAAGGCGGGTGAGGACTGTTGCTTCTACAATGGGCTCACCCGCTTTTTGATAGATCTGTATAAGTAAAATTAGAAATGAAGAGATTATCTCCATTCTTGCTGGGTTCAATCCTGGCCGGCTCGGTTGCCTTGAATGCCGGCGCGCGCAGCAGTTTCACTCCGGGAGAACCCTGGAGCGATGTCAAGGGCTCCCATATCAATGCCCATGGATGCTGTGTGGTATATGACGGGGGCACGTATTACTGGTTCGGTGAAGACCGCACCGGAAGCACCAGCAATGGCATAAGCTGTTACACTTCGACCAATCTGTATGACTGGACTCGTCATGGGCTTGTGTTCAAGGCCTCGCAGGCGTTTGATCCGGAAACAGGGAAATGCATTCTTGAACGTCCGAAAGTTGTTTATAATGAGAAAACGGGGAAATGGGTGATGTATATCCACTGGGAGAATGGCCTGGGCTATGGCGAGGCGCGCGTGTGTGTGGCGTCGGCCGATAAAGTCGACGGCGATTACCAGTTTGAAAGCACGTTCAGACCCAATGGCCACGACAGCCGCGACCAGACAGTCGTTGTAGGGCCAGACGGCAAAGGGTATCATATCTGTGCCACAGGGATGAATACCGACATAAACATAGCGCTGCTCTCAGACGATTTCCTGACCACAGAGCAGAACCCTGTGACCGAGACCCAGATTCTAAAAGGACGCCGGCTTGAGGCGCCTGCGGTGGTGCGTGTTGGCGACACCTATTTCGCCCTCTTCTCGGAGTGCTCCGGGTGGGATCCCAATCCGGGCCACAGCGCATCATCGACCGACATACTCGGCGAATGGGAGGAGGGGCCGAATTTCGCCATAGACAATGGCGCGGCTACAACCTACAGGAGCCAGAGCACCTACATACTTAAAGTAGCCGACCGAGAAGGGGCATACATATATATGGGCGACCGCTGGAACAAGAATGATGTCGGAGGGAAATCGGAATATGTGTGGTTGCCGTTGAGTGTCCGTTCAGGTTTTCCTACTGTGAAATGGCATGACAGCTGGGATCTGAGTGTTTTCGACAACGCAACCCGCTTCAAGCGCATCGACATGGTTGACGACGGTGTTGAAGTTCGTCTGCTCGACAAGTATTCAGACCGCTGGGTCTCGAGCAAAGGGAACGGTTATTTCATTGATGATGACAATGATGCAACCAATGTCGTTTTCCGTTTTGAAGCCACATCGAATCCTTATGTGTGGCATTTGGCAGATGTCGCTTCAGGGCTGTATCTCGAGTCTACTTTCGGGTCTTTGAAACTGGCCCAGAAGAGAGATGATATATCGCAGGAGTGGCGTCTTGAGCTTTTGGACGACGGTTGTTACAAGATCCAGAGTTGCCAGAGCCGCAAAGTGCTCACGGTGTCGGGTTCTTCGCAGCTGGCCAACAGCGCTGTGTTCATGGCCGCTGACAATTCAACGGAGTCGCAACGTTTCGGCCTGTATTTCGACAGTTTCGTTCATGATTATAAAGCTGCCGATATGTTTTCGAAAGGCTACCGTGAGGATAATCTGAAGCAGATTGCCCTCCAGCAGGCTTATGAGAGCGCCGGATTGTCAGATGCCACGATAGCGGAATCTTCAGTGAAGGTCAGTTATGATGCGGGGCATCTGGTTGTCAGCTCGCCTTTGGCGCTTGATGTTGCCGAATTGCGTGTTGTGGAGCCGTGTGGCGGCCGCGTTCTGTTCTCTGTCACTACTGCTATGGAGGCAGGTGAGACTGTTGTGGGTCTGCCGGCCTCTTTGCCGGAGGGGGTATATATCTGTTATTTCAGCTCCGGCAATGGCGCTTCGGCCTTCAGTCTGACACGAAAATTTATTGTGCGATAGAAGCTGCAGATATGCGATAGAGAATCGCTAAATTTGTGGCTATATACCATCAGCGATATAATATGCACAGAAATACAAAGATACGGCCAAACCGGGCCGAATCCGCTCTTACTCGAAATCTGCCATGGTGGTGGCTTGCCATTGCCATGGCTGTTTTCACAATATTCGCTTATTGGATTCTTCCCGTAATGAACGGGGGCTATCTGTGGCGCATCTCGGAACAGTCTCTGTTTGTGCCGACGAGCGGTTATTTTTGGAACTGCATGAAACTTCCCGGCGGGTTGCTTTCGTGGGTGGCGCTTTTCTTCTCGCAGTTCTATTTTTATCCATGGCTGGGGGCCACGTTTTTCATTACCATGCTGTTGGGGCTATGGGTTATGGTTTATAAGGCATTCCGCCTGCCGGGTGAGATGTTCCCTATGGCGTCGTTGCCTTCGTCGTGTGTGCTGCTTTCTGTGGTTGTGTTGGGCGACCTTATTTTCACTCTCAAACTTCCCGGTTTCGCTTTTGCCGGAGTGCTGGGGTTTGCCTCGGCTGTGGGCGTATGGTGGGGCTACCGTTCTGTTTCATCTGTTTTTTGGTGCATGGCAGTGCTTTGTGTGGCTGCTATTGCCGGATATCCTTGTCTGGGTTTCTATGCGTTGTTGGGGGTGGGGCTTTGTGTGGTTTCTGAGATAGCCAAGCGCCGCAATTGGTGGCTTGTGGCTCTGGGAATGGCACTGATGGCATTTATCCCGGTGGCATATTTCCGCTTCGTGCCTGGGAACAGGCTGATGGCGGAGAATATCTACACCAGCGGTCTGCCCCGTTTATTTAGCCATGAGACCAGCCTGTTGATTCCATATGCGGTTGTGGCGTTGCTGTTTGCCACAGGGGTGGTTGCCTATTACAGAATGGGCGCACGGCCAGGGGGGACAAGGAGAATGTTTATGGCGTCAGGTGTGGTCATGCTGCTCGGAATCGGGACAGTCCGGGCACTACAATATAAAGATGGGAACTTTAAGGTTGCGATGGATATGGGGCGGGCTATTTCAGCCGGTAACTGGCGTGGGGCGGTGGAAAGTGCACGCAGTCAGCAGGGGCGACCTTCGCGTGTTGTGGGTATGATGACCCATCTTGCCCTTAACCGTCTCGGTTGGGCCGGCGACAGCCTGTTTACTTTCTGTTTTGCGGATGAACCACATGAATCGACACGTCCGGAATTTGTCATGCGGCAGTTCATCAGCCGTGACATATTGATGCGGCTGGGACGCGTCAACGATGCTTACCGATGGTGCATGGAAGATATGGTGGAATATGGCCCAAAGGCCGAATATCTTAAAACCATGGCCATATGTGCGCTGCTCAATGGGGAATATGCCCTCGCACGCAAATATCTCAGACCATTGCAGAAGACGCTTTTCTATAGCGATATGGCAAGCCGGTATATGGAATATGCCGATAACCCCGGACTGATTGAACAGGATGGTGAATTAAGCCGGATAAGGCATCTGTCGGCCTACGATAACATGCTGGCCGGTGACGGTTCGCTTCTTGAGACCTATGTTACCCGGCTGACTGCGCAGCTTGCCGGCGGCCCGCCCGAACTGGTGGAACTGTCGCTGCAGTATAACCTCATACTCAAGGATATTTCTGAATTCTGGCCCCGTTTTATGCTCTATGCGCGCCATCATCAGAGGCTGCCGGTTCATTATCAGGAGGCTGCCATATTGTATTCCGCCTTGGAGGGTAGTATAGACTGGCGCCAGTTCAATATCGAGCGCCGTGTGGAGCAGCGTTTTTCGCGGTTCATGCAGATGGCGCAGCGGCATTCCGGCTTGTCTGATGAGGCTAACCTTGAGATATTCAAGCCTGAATTCGGCGATACGTTCTGGTATTATTACTTCTTTGTGAAAGGATTGAAGACCTCGTGATATGCTAAAAAGGATGTATATTAAGAAACAGATAGGCGCGGCCATAACAGTGGCCATGGCTGTTGCGGTTGTCTCATGCAGCCATGCGTTGCCTTCCGATTATTCACTTGCAGGCAGGATGGCGTCGATTTCTCCCGATTATGCCGGCCTGGTCATTCCCCGCAATATCGCACCCCTGACCTGCCGCATAAATGAGGATGCCGATGATTTCCTGACCTGCTTCCGCACATCGGCGGATCCGGACGGCTTCGTTGTGTGCGGGCAGGCGCTGGATATTCCGGTTGACAGATGGCACCGTCTGCTTGCGGATGCCGATACGGTATATGCTGATATATACACTTGCAAGGGTGGGCATTGGACCCGTTATACCACTGTGGCCAATGCCGTGGCCGACAGCATAGACCCGTATATATCCTACCGCCTTATCGAGCCGGGGTATATCGGATTCGAAAACATGGCCATCTGCCAGCGCAATCTCGAGAATTTCGACGAGCATGAGATTTTTAATAACCAGGCCATGAGCACGGAAAAGGAGGGTCAATGCATAAACTGCCATTCCTATCAGGACTATAACCGCGACGGGAATATGCAGATGCATGTGCGAGTGGGTTATGGCGGCACTCTGGTAGGCCATGGAGGGTCACTGAAGAAAATCAACCTGAAGACTCCAGAAACTGTGTCGGCGGGTGTGTATCCTTCATGGCATCCTACAGAGCCGCTTATAGCATATTCCAACAACACCACGTCGCAGACCTTCCATACCCGCGATTTGAATAAGGTAGAGGTTCAGGATGCCGCTTCAGACCTTGTGTTGTATGATCTTGATACTGACAGGCTATGTTTTATTGCCAACAATCCGGCAGAGCTTGAAACATTCCCATGCTGGCATCCAGACGGCCTGAGCCTATGGTATGTGTCGGCCCATGTGCCTGAAATGACCGAAAAGGAGATGGCTTTGTATCAGGCGCTCAACTACAAGGATTTCAAATATGACCTTTACAGAAAAAAGTTTGACCCGCGGACCCGTAGGTTCGAGGAGGCTGATACTGTTTACCGGGCATCTGCCTTGGGGAAAAGCGTAACCCTACCGAGACCTTCTCCCGACGGCCGTTTTCTGATGTTTACCCAAGGTGGGTTCGGCACATTCCACATCTGGCACCGTGATGCCGACCTCTATATGCTCGACATTGCAACGGGGGAGACACGGCCGCTTGATGAAATCAACAGCGATGATGTGGAAAGCTATCATTCTTGGTCGTCGTCGGGAAAATGGGTTATTTTCAGCTCGCGCAGGGATGACGGCTCATATACCCGGCTCTACCTGACCCATATGGGAGCTGACGGCCGTTTCAGCAAACCGTTTGTGCTTCCGCAGGCGAGTCCGGATGCCGACGGCTGCCTGTTCAAATCATATAATATTCCCGAGTTTATGGTCAGACCTGTGGATTTCTCCAGGTCAGAATTCATAGAAGCTCTTGAAAAAGACCCTGTAAATGTTGTCATGCAGCAATAAGAATATGCTGAGGCGGGCTGCCTGTTTCATTCTCATGGCTGTTGCCATGGGGGTGTCGCATGCCGAAATAACCGAAATATCAGACAAGAGCCACCGTTCCCGTTTCGTGACCACGACCGATGGCCTTCCGTGTGATGATGTGCAGCAGGTTATCCAGGACAGCTATGGATATATCTGGCTGGCAACGCGCAACGGACTTGCGAGGTATGACGGTTTCGGCATGGAGGTTTTCCGGTCGAACATCCGCAACGGAAACATACTCAGCAGTAATAATATCAAATATCTGTGTGAGGATGATTGTAGGCGCTTGTGGATCGGCACTACTGCCGGGCTGGATATGTATGACCTCCAGACAGGTGAACTTAACAACTTCATTCATGATGAATTTTGCGGCAACGCCATATCCACGATGCTATGTGTCAGCGACGGGCGGTTGCTGATAGGGAGCGACCAAGGGTTGTTTGAATATTTTGCCGAGGAAGATTCGGTGTCGCTTTTCACTTATGAAAGATCGGGAGGAGTGATGCCTCAGACCACCGTCAAATCTTTGTTTGAGGATTCCCGTGGCAATGTCTGGGTGGGGACATGGAATGAGGGATTGTATCGTATCGACAAAGGTGGGATAGTGTATTCCTATCCGCATATGAATGCAATGAAATCAGCTCATGTCGTGTTTGAGGACAGCCGCCACCGTATATGGGTCGGCAGCTGGGGTTACGGCCTTTTCATGTTGAACAACCCCTATGAGCCTGAGAAAACAACATGGGATAATTTCCGGCACATTCCCGGCAAGGATGAATCAATTTTAGACGACATAATCTATTCCATATCAGAGGATGCCTTTTCCGGTGCGCTGTGGGTCGGCACACGCAAGGGGGTAAGTGTGTTGGATTATCAAAGCGGAGAGTTCACAAACATATGCTCGCTCGGAACCGGCCATCAGTTTCAGGAGGTGACTTCTCTGATGACAGACCGGCAGGGTCTGATGTGGGTTAGCACACTCGGCAGTGGGGCTTTTAATATTTCAAAACGCCCTTCCGGGGTTATGCTTGAGAGCCTTGAGGCGGTCAAATTGCGTACCGGGAGCAATAATGTGCGTTGTATGCTTGTGTCGTCGGATGGCCTGATGTGGATAAGTATAGGCTCTAACGATGGGTTGGTCACTTATAATCCGTCGACCGGAGAGGTTGACAGACTCGATTCCCGCTACCGGTTTGCGGCTTCGTCGGCAGTGCCGTTCACGGTGTATTCCCTTGAGGAAACATCTGACGGGAGAATCCTGGTAGGCACTTATGACGGGGGGCTCTATGTAATCAACCGCAGCAATGGCTCTGTTGATCATTTCACGGTGTCGAATTGCGGCTGGCTGCCGGGCGACCGGGTTGTTGCGATGCTCGAAGACAGTCGCGGCCGCCTATGGCTTGGATGCCAGCCGGGTTTAAGTGTCAGATTGCCTGACGGGAGCTCATTCCTGTTCGACACCGATGACCTTAAGGGGATACAGGTGGTTGATTTTGCGGAAGGGTCAAACGGCAGCATATGGGTGGCCACCCGTAATATGGGAATATTGCGTATTGACGGAAGCGGAACCAGCGCCGGGTCATACAGCGTGAACCATTATGACCCTAATAAGGGAAATGCCAACACATTTAATGTTACCACGGTCTATAATGATGCGACAGGACGTTTGTGGATGGGAAGCGACGGAATGGGGCTGAGTCTTTATGACTACAGAGCCGACCGCTTCGAACCGGTGCATATGAAGTGGAATCTGCCCGGCGACATAGTGGCTGGTATCTTATCGGATTCCCAAGGGGCATTATGGGTAGGCTCAAACATGGGTCTGCTGCGGATTCATGCACCTGCCGACTCGGGGAATGTGTCGTATAGGCTTTATACAAGGGGCGATGGGGCGCAGGATAACATCTATAACCTTGGTGCGGTGGCGACCGATAGTGCGGGGAGATTGTTTTTCGGAGGGCCGCATGGAATGAATGTCATCGACGGCAGCGGGGAGCAGGTTGAGGTCAGACACCTGCCTGTGGTTATAACGGATGTTAAGATTTTCGGAAATTCATGGCATAAGCTCTCGGATGAGGTTCGGCGTGGTATCTCCCTCAAATCGCCTGCTGCTGCTGATAAACTCACCCTTGACCATTCCCGGAATAATTTCAGCATTGAGTTTGCCGTGTTTGATTTCGGCAATGACCCTCTTCTCCACCGTTATGCATATAAACTCGACGGTTTCGACAATGAATGGCATAATGCCGACTATTCGCGACGTTTCGCCTATTATAATAATCTGCCTGCTGGAGAATATCTTTTCCGGGTGAAGGCCACCGATGTCAATGGCCACTGGACTGGAGGAGAAAGAACCCTCAGCATTGTCATAAATCCACCTTTATGGGCTACATGGTGGGCTTATTTGATTTATGCCATTCTGTTTTTTGGGGTTATGGCAGTCATAATCTCTGTCTGGCGCCGTCGGGTGAGGCAACGCAACACGTTGCGTATCCGGGAATTGGAACTGGCCCAGGCTGAGGAGTTGAACCGTGTCAAACTCCGTTTTTTCACTAACATAACGCATGAATGGCTTAATCCGCTGTCAATAATAACTGCGGTGGCGGATGAAATGAAAGCTGCGGCACCGGAATTGCGTGACCTCCACAGGAATATGAATGAATGCATAGGCCGTCTGACGAGTCTGCTGCAACAGGCGATTGAATTCTGCAAAGCAGAAGGTGTCAATCAGGGTCTGAGTGGGGCTGGAGATGCTATTGCAGCCCTTGCTCATAGGTCAGTGGAACCTGTTGATTCCGAGGGATTGGATTTTTCGAGTATTGATGAGAAATTTCTAAAGAAGGCGACTGATTGTGTGCTGGCCCATATGGGCGATCCCGATTTCAGCCAGGCCATGTTTATAGATGAAATGGGAATCTCGAAATCGACGTTGTTCCGTAGGTTGAAACTGCTGACCGGCCTGTCTTACACGGCTTTTGTGCGTGATATCCGCCTTAAGTCGGCTTGCCGGATTATGAAAGAAAAACATGGTATAAGGATTTCTGAACTGGCTTATGCCGTGGGGTTCAACGACCCTAAATATTTCAGCCTGTGCTTTAAAAAGGAATTCGGTATGAATCCGGGAGAGTATATGGATAGCCTGACAGGCAAGTATGATAGTGTTGAATCTGCAGAATAATTCCAATTGAGCTAATGACAGAATATTACAGATATGAGACCGGTGAAGGGAAGTGTCAGGTTGATATTGCCCGTTTCACACCTGAAAACGGGGGTGGCGATGAAATCCATGCCTATATCCGACCTGTATCAACTTATGACGGTGTTCATTATGCCGGTTTTGAAGAACAGCTTGGCGATGTGGTTGATGCTTACAATGCGCTTAGCCGTGACCTGGATGGAATGAAACCCGTTATGAAACGCTGGTTTCTGAGTGATATTGCCAACCAGGCTATGTTGCTGCCTGATGACAGCCGCTGCGCCATGTCGGTGGTAGGGCAACCCCCTCTTATGGGGGGGAAGGTGGTGCTGTGGGTATATTTCCGCAGTGGAGTTGTCGTTTCGGAGAAAGACGGCCTGTTTGAGGTTGATGACAGCAATGGCCAGGTCGAATATTGGTGTGGCTCCTGTTGCGTGGCTGGCGAGACTGATTCTTTGAAGGCAACAGACCGTGTGCTAAGGTCGTATATAGGAGCATTGGAGCGCGTGGGGCTGGATTTTGCTGATTCGTGTCATCGCACATGGTTTTTTGTCAGGGATATAGATGTGAATTACAAAGGGATGGTGCTCGCCCGTAATAATGTTTTCGATGAGGTGGGGCTTGTGTCTGACACCCATTATATAGCCAGCACAGGCATTGCCGGGGCGATGGAAAATGGCGGTGTTGTTGTGTCGATGGATGCCTATGCCGCCTCTGGTTGCGTCTGGCCTGCGGTCAGGTATCTCTATGCCCCGGAGAATCTCAATCGGACGTCGGATTACGGGGTTGCGTTTGAACGTGGTGTCAGACTGGATTTCCCCGGGCGTAGCCTGGTATTTATCTCCGGGACGGCGAGTATCGATAACCGGGGGGCGATTGTCTGTGGCGGTGATGTCGTAGGCCAGACAAGACGTATGATTGAGAACATAGATGCGTTGCTTGCAGAAGCCGGGTGCAGACGGTCTGATTTGTTGCAGGGGGTGGTGTATTTGCGTGATACGGCAGATGCGGCGGTGGTGGATGCTATTATATCCCATGAATTTCCCGGATTACCATATGTGGTTGTGATGGCGGCCGTGTGCCGTCCGGGGTGGCTGGTGGAGATGGAGTGTATGGGCGGTCTATGAACGTTTCGTTAACTTGGTTGAAGCGGTTGCGGTGTCGTCGGCTTGCGCTGATACATATAGGCGTGGTTGTGCTTGTGGCCGGGGCTTTGGTGAGTTTCTTTGCAGGGGAGTATGGCCATATATGCCTTAGGCAGGATGGCGGCAATGCTGCGATGTGGAAAGTAGGGGGTTGTCATAACCGCCCGTTGCCGTTTTATGTGGGGTATGCCGACAGCCGGTCCATTGTGGTGGCGGATTGTTGTTCGTCGACAGTTTATACGCTGGCTCCTAACCGTGTGGTCAGAATCGGCAGCTACAGGCTGATGAAAGGTGCGGAAGATAATGATGGGCGGGGAATGACTTTGCTGGTTGCGCATGACCCGGTTGGCATGGCATTGGTTTATTTGTCGTATATCCTTTTGGTTTCAGGTATGTTGCCGATGGTGCTGCCAATTATCCGTATGCGGAATCCCTGCCCCTCGCCGGTTTTGCTGCTGCTGCTTGCCGGCTCGGTAGGTTTCATATGTTGGCGATGGTGTATGCTGGGGTGTTTCCCGGCCATATGTGGAGGCGATACACTTGTGTTGACGGCTGTTGCGCTGCTGTTTGCCGGCATTGTTGACAGGCGCATGTCAAAAGCCTCGTTGGCCGGAGGGCTTGCGGCCTTGGCAGCTGCTGTTGCTGTCGGGTTCCGCGATGTGTTGCCACCGGTGCTTGTCACTCCGTTACTGTTTGTGCATGTGGTGCTGATAACGGTTGCCTATGCATGCTTCGCCATTTTGGCTGTGGGCGGGATTGTCTGTTTTTTCCGGCCTGCATCATGCTATTATCCTGTGAGGATGCTCCGGGTGGGGGTGTTTTGTCTTGCGGCAGGTATTATGGTAGGGTCTGTATGGGCGGCCATGGCGTGGGGGCGTTATTGGAGTTGGGACCCCAAAGAGTGTATGGCTTTGCTTACGATGGTGGTTTATCTGTTGCCTCTCCATATCAGGATTAAGCGGATTGGTCAGAGGTGGTTATGTGTCTATTGGGTGGTTGCTTTTGCTGTTGTGCTGGTCACGTGGTTCGGGTTGAACAGCGGCCTCCATTCCTATTGATGCAATGCATCATTTTTCCCGTCAGGAGATGTTTTTTTGTAAGAGAATATAATGAAGGTCGGCATTCAAGGCTTTTTGGTGAAAGATATGTAACTTTGCGGGCATGAAGATTCTGTTTCTGAGCACTAATGATGAGCTGGGGGGGGCCGCCATTGTCACCAAGAGGTTGGTGAAGGCGCTCAGACGCCGGGGGGAAGACGCCCGGATGCTCGTGGCTCATAAAAACGGCGACGAGCCGTGGGTAGGGCAGGTAAACCCGGTGGTGTCATCAGCGGCCAAAGTGGCCGAGCGGGGTGATATTTTCTTCGAGAACGGATTCAACCTGGCCGACCTTTGGAAAGTGTCGACCGGACGCTTCGGAAGCGCCATATGCCGCCACAAGTGGGTAAAAGAGGCCGATGTAGTAGTCATAAACTGGATTAACCAGGGGTTTATGTCACTGGGCGGCCTGAATAAACTATGCAGCTCAGGGAAACGGGTTCTTTGGGTTATGCACGACCTTTGGTGCGCCACCGGCATATGCCACCTGCCGGGAGAATGCCAACGGTTCACAACCGGATGCGGCCAATGCCCGTTTCTCCATCAACGGAAAAGCGCCACAGACCTCTCTCACCGCGTATGGAAAAGGAAAAAGCAGTTGTTCAGCCAACTGCCGGTGCAATTCATTGCCGTCAGCCATTGGCAACGCGATATCGCATACAAAAGCCCCCTGTTGCAAGGAAAAGACATTGAGGTGCTCCCGCATGCATTTCCGGTTGAAGAATACCGTGTGAAACCTGATGCCGATATGCTTCCGGAAAAAATACGCGGAATAATAGCCGGAAATCCGCGCAAGCTGATCGCAATGGGGGCGGCCCGCCTCGACGACCCTGTCAAAGACCTTCCCATGGCAATTGAATCGCTCAACACCTTTGTAATGCGTCACCCCGAGATGGCTGCTCAATGTGAGGCCGTTTTCTTCGGAGGGGTAAGAAACCCTGATGCATTCAATGTCATCAAGATGCCCTGGCGATATCTCGGCGAGCTGCATGGAAACGACTTGCGGCAGCTCTATGCAGCCGCTTCCGTGGTGCTGTCGACCTCCAAATTCGAGACCATGGGGGCAACACTCATGGAAGGGATGGCTGCCGGGGCGATTCCCGTTACCTTCGGCCGTGGAGGGCAGACCGACATAGTAACACCCGGAGAAAACGGATTCGTGGCCGACTACGGCTCACCTGAATCCGTGGCTGAATGCCTCGCAAAAGCCCTGTCCGCCCCCTTGTCATTCTCCCGGCAGTCACAACACAACTCGGTGGCCGGCAGATTCTCAGCCTCAGCAGTGGCCGACAGATTCATGGCAATCGTCAATCAACCCTGACAATCCGGCGCGCTGTGCGCGTCGAGATAATAAGCGGCACAGACTCAACAGTCACATTACTGGTGTCAAGACCCATGGCATCGCGGTCGGAGATGGCCAGATGGCGCAGGAACTCATGCATCTTCAACAGGAAAGCCGCAAGCCGCGGGCATTCGCTCGCCACAGAAAAAATCCTGTGTATGATGATAAAACGGAAATCACCTGCAATCCCCCTTTTATTCAGCGAAGGGTAGCTGCTTGTCAGATCCAGCTCACCACCGGCAACCAGATCCTCGACCACCTGGCGCAGGTATACGCTGACTTTCGGCTCCACCCGGAAGCCAAGGCGGAAAGTGACGAAATAGAACGCCCCAGGCAAAACCGTCTTCACACGGTATTCCAATGTGTCGGGCGAATCGAGATTCTCGATATGTATGACCCAGTAGTGATCGGCCCGTTTCGGCTGCTTGTTGATAATCGAATAGAGCAGCTTGCTTTCAAGCCGCGAGTCATCCGGAGACCGGCTGAAATAAATCAAATTTGAAGCATATTTCGGAATATCGGCGTCGCCCCGTATATCGGCAATAAGGTCGATATATCCGGCCAAAGGCTTGTATTGTATGTATGAGTTGCGGATGCGTGTGGAATTGCGCCATACAATCATCACGAACACCACCATTCCGGCAACCAGCATGGCAAACCATCCGCCATGGGTGAACTTAAACAGGTTTGCTGCAAAAAACACCCCCTCCAACGAGGCAAAGAATAACAGAAACATTCCACACAACCAACGGTTCACCCCTCTGAAGCGCAGATAGAAGGTGAGCAACACGGTTGTCATCAGCATAGTGACGGTTATTGCCAGCCCGTAGGCAGCCTCCATATGCGACGAATCGCGGAAAATCGCCACCGTTGCCAGACACCCGGCCAGAAGCAGCCAGTTGATTGCCGGAATGTAGAGCTGCCCCTTTTCAGTCGACGGATATTTGATTTTCAACCGGGGCCAGAAATCAAGGTTTATAGCCTCTGAAAAAATCGTGAACGAGCCGCTCAACAACGCCTGGCTGGCAATAATGGCAGCCCCGGTCGACATAACCACCCCCAAGGGGGTGAACCATGACGGCATGATGGCATAGAACGGGTTGACACCCGATGCCGCCACCTGCGGCCCGGCAGCGACAATCCATGCCCCCTGACCGAGATAATTGAGAATCAGCATGGCTTTTACAAACAGCCAGCTGACCGAGATATTGAGCCGTCCGCAATGGCCGAGATCAGAGTAAAGAGCTTCCGCACCGGTCGTACAAAGGAACACGGCTCCAAGAATCAGGAACCAGCCCGGATAGTCAATCAGCAGCCTGACCGCATACCACGGATTGAACGCCCTCCATATGCCTGAATAGTCGCCTATGTGTGTGCACCCCAGCGCTCCAAGCATAAGAAACCACAACAGCATGAACGGGCCGAAAAATCGTCCGATTTTCCCAGTACCCGCCTGTTGCATAAGGAAAATACCGGCTATGATTACCACGACTACCGGCACCACCGGCACTCCCGGGCTTATAATATCAAGCCCTTCTATCGCAGAAGTAACAGTAATGGCCGGGGTTATCACGCCGTCGGCAATCAATGTCGACGCTCCGACGGCGGCAACCACATAAAGCCACCGTCTCGGCAACCGGCACAGCAGGGAGAAAAGCGCCAATATTCCCCCTTCCCCCTTGTTATCCGCCCTTAAAGCAATAAGAACATATTTCACCGTGGTCTGCAATGTCAGCGTCCATATCACACACGACACTGCCCCGACCACGTAATCGGCATCAAACGCATGGTTCACCCCCACAATGGCTTTCATCACATAGAGGGGCGAAGTGCCTATATCGCCGAACACAATGCCCATGGTCACTATCAAACCTATCGCCGACAGCCTCCTCAGCGAAGAGCCGCCCCCCATCCCCGTAGTCTTTTTTGATGAATCACAGAAATTAACAGTTCCCATATATTGTTAAACGCACATCCGTCCCTAATGGTTTACAAACATCTTACCCAACAATATACTGAGACTGTTTCCACCCGGAATCACGAAGAGTGTGTTTGAATTGCTGAAACACATGGTGATATAGCAGGTTATGCAACTTTGCGGTTGCATTGCAGATTCGCATAATCCGATTATTCCGTTTTTGCCTAAACTCTTGAGCATGTGCCGTTGTTAATATCTGAGACAACTAAACACTACCACTATATTTCAAGGGTTGAATTATGAGGAATATTATTAAAGTTGCTGCATCAGCATTGGTGTTTGCAGCCGCCTTATCGGCTCCGGCTGAATCTGAAGCCTGTTCAAGGGTACTCTATAAAGGATTGGACTCACTCATGGTTGTCGGGCGCTCGCTCGATTGGAAAACCCCTATACCCACCAACCTGTATGTCTATCCGCGCGGTATGGCAAAAAGGGGTTCTGACCAGCCCGGAGCCGTTGAATGGACATCTAAATACGGCGCCGTCTATGCCGTTGGCTACGACGGAGGCATAACAGAGGGGATGAATGAAATGGGGCTTGTTGTGAACGGACTTTTCTGTAAAGGCACAGTATATAGCAACGACGACACCAAGGGACGCCCACCCATGTCGCTTGCCATGTTTGTCGGCTGGCTGCTCGACATGAACGCCACAACACAACAGGTAGTCGACCTTCTGCAGAAGCACGATTTCACTATCGGCGGAGCCACATTCGACGGCGGAACCGTGTCGGCTCTTCATTGGGGCATCACAGACGCTACAGGTCAATCGGCGATTCTTGAGTTTGACCACGGCCAGGTAAAAATCTACGATATGGGCGACTACCGCGCAATGACCAACGATCCGGAATGGCCGGCGATGCGTGCCATAATAGATTATTGGAACGGCATCGGTGGCAAAAACATGCTTCCAGGCACAGTGAGCAGCCCCAGCCGTTGCGTGCGTGCCAACTACTTTGCCCACCACGTAAAGCCGGTGGCGGATGCCGATCTCGGAGTCAGCATAACCCGCAGCATAATCGACGATGTGAGTGTGCCATATACCTACGAAATTGCCGGGGAGCCGAATCTGTCATCGACACAATGGCGCTCATACGCCAACCTGCGCGACCGCAGATACTATTTCGACATTGTGACAAATCCCGGATGCTATTATATCGATCTGTCGGCACTCGACCTCTACAATGGCGCCCCTGTTCTGAAACTCGACACCTCCAAAGAGACAAACATCGTAGGATGCGCCAACAAGCATCTGAAACGCTCCGAGCCGTTCACCCCGATGTATTAAACATCGGAGTGGACGTCTGATATCTTACACGAAATATAACTAATTTATAAAATAAACATGGAATATTTAACCAACGACAAGCTGGTCATTGTAGGCGCTGCCGGAATGATCGGTTCAAACATGGCCCAGACGGCCCTGATGATGCATCTTACCCCGAATATCTGTCTCTACGACCCATATGCACCCGCACTTGAAGGTGTGGCCGAAGAACTCAGGCATTGCGCCTTTGAAGGGGCAAACATCACATTCACATCAGACGTGAAAGACGCTCTCACAGGTGCCGACTACATCGTCAACTCTGGCGGAGCTGCCAGGAAAGCCGGAATGACCCGTGAGGATTTACTGAAAGGGAATGCGCAGATTGCCGAACAGTTCGGTAAGGATGTGCGCCAATACTGCCCCGGTGTGAAACATATAGTTGTAGTGTTCAATCCGGCAGACATCACAGGCCTTATAACCCTGATATATTCCGGACTTAAACCATCGCAGGTCACCACCTTGGCGGCACTCGATTCAACACGTCTGCAAAGCGAACTGTCGAAATACCTCCACCTGCCCGCAGCTGAGATTGTAAATTGCCGCACATATGGCGGCCATGGCGAGCAGATGGCTGTGTTCGCATCCACAACAGAAATCAACGGCAAACCCCTCAACACTATCATTGGCACTGAAAAACTGCCGATGGAAGACTGGGAAGAGCTGAAATTACGTGTAATCCAAGGAGGCAAAAACATCATCGACCTTCGCGGCCGCTCATCGTTCCAGAGTCCGGCCTATCTGTCAATCGAAATGATTGCAGCTGCTATGGGTGGTAAACCTTTCCGCTGGCCGGCCGGTGTGTATGTCAACAATGACAAGTTCAGCCACATAATGATGGCCATGGAGACTTCGATAACGAAAGATGGTGTGAAGGTGATGCCAATCAAAGGCACTCCCGCCGAAGATCAGGAGCTTGAGAAAAGCTACGCCCACCTCTGCGCCCTGCGCGACGAGGTGATTGGCATGGGAGTTCTCCCTGCCATCGACAAATGGCACGACCTGAACAAAAACATCCACTGACACATAAAGACTAAAATAACACGACCGGCACTATGTGATGTCACATGGCGCCGGTCGTGTTCCATGATGTGGTGTTGTTTATGAGAGGGTTAGTTTGAAATCGGTGATAAGACGGGCGAGATTCGGATTCGCCTCTACAAGGTGATTGAGCACATCGCGGTCGCTCCACGCAGTCGGCGCTGTGGCATCCTCGTTCAGTTCTATCCTGAAATCAACATAATCATTAGCCAGTGAGGCACGCAAAGCATTGAGCAACCGGGGCTTTTCATTTGTCAGCACCTCGACCTGCCCTGGATTAACCACTGTCACAGTGAAGCATTCCGGAGAGGCCGGGTCTTCACCTGCCACCGGCTGGTGGGCACGCATGGTGTTAATCAGCAGATGCGCTTTCGGATTGGCCGCCATATAACGCTCCCATTCAGCCAGCAGCCGATCATGGGAGTAAGGCGTGCGGTGCATAACTGTAGCAGCCGATGCGGAAGCAGGAACCGTCTGTTTCTTTTCGGCAAAAGCCGACGCCAGCGACACATGGCCGCGACCGGTGGCCCGGGGTTGAGGCCTTGGGGCATCGGCAGGACGAGACCCCATGCCGCTATAAGGAGGCATGATGAATGCAATCTCCGAACCTCCCGCACGCAGTTCAGGCACTGCCGATGAAACCGGTTTCGATGCCGCCGCAGACGTCTGTGAAGCCCCCGGCGCTTGAGAAGTGGAGGAGGGAGCCGATGTATGCGCCGGTCTGGATGCCGGCCGGGCATATGGTTGCGGTGCAGGTGCCGGCTGTGGTGTGGCATTTGTCGCCGCAGCACCGCCGGCAGGCTCTGCGACTTCTATTTTCTGAAGCCTATGCCCCTCTCCGCCGCCACTATAACCGTGGGAGGGGCCTGTTAGTTGGCATAGTCTGATGAGCAACAGCTCGACAAGGAAAGTCTTGTTTGATGACTGGCGATAGGCCAGGTCGGCTTCATTGCATAGGCTCATTGCCGAATAGAAAAACTCAGGCTGCATGTCGGCCCCCTGATTCGCCATAAGTTCTTTTACAGAATCGTCGGTGTCGAGCAATGAAACTGTCTGCGGATTCCTCGCTACCATCAGGTCGCGCAGATATTGCGCCAGCCCGTTGATGAAGAAATGCGAATCGAATCCATGGTCGCGCACATCT
Organism: Bacteroidales bacterium; assembly: GCA_910575545.1. GTDB lineage: Bacteria > Bacteroidota > Bacteroidia > Bacteroidales > Muribaculaceae > UBA7173. The sequence continues at coordinate 41,215 of CAJTFH010000004.1, read as the reverse complement.
TTATAGACCAGCAATGCCTGTGGCACATCTCCGCTTTTGAACGCATCGATGAGGCGCGAATAATAACGCTCGTCGAGCACATTGAGGTTGTCGATTGCCGACTGGTATGTTATATGGCCACGCGACGATGCCGCCACCTGGTCGAAGATCGACAGGGCATCGCGCATAGCTCCGTCGGCCTTGCGGGCGATAACATTAAGAGCCGACCGCTCGGCTGTTATGCCCTCCTGTGAAGCCACATATTCCAAATGGTCGATTATATCGGAAATAGTGATGCGGCTGAAATCATAAATCTGGCAGCGCGAAAGGATTGTAGGGATTATCTTGTGTTTCTCGGTGGTGGCGAGGATAAAAATCACATATGACGGCGGCTCCTCAAGCGTTTTCAGGAAAGCGTTGAATGCGGCCGACGAAAGCATGTGCACCTCGTCGATGATAAACACCCGGTAGCGCCCTTCGGTGGGGGGTACGAGCACCTGGTCGGTAAGCTCGCGTATGTCGTTCACACTGTTGTTAGAGGCAGCGTCGAGTTCCAGGATATTCAGCGACCTGTTCTCGTTGAACTGACGGCAAGATGCACATTCGTTACATGGATCCCCCTCAGGGGTGGGATGCTCGCAGTTGATGGTCTTGGCGAAAATGCGGGCGCACGACGTTTTGCCGACCCCTCTCGACCCACAGAAAAGATAGGCATGTGCCAGGCGGTTGGTGGCGATAGCGTTGCGTAGCGTTGCCGTGAGGGCTTTCTGCCCCACTACCGACGAGAATGTCGACGGACGGTATTTCCGCGCGGATACTATATAGTTCTCTTCCATGAAACAAATTTACGAAATCCGCCCGACAATTCCCCTAATCCGACAGCGGAATCTTACCTGACGACTTGATATATCACGCAGCAAATCCACAGCGGCTTATCGCCAAAGTTTAAGCGCAGCAATGCGCCCGTCGGTCAGGCGCAGACGCACAACCAACACCCGCACGTCCCAGGCCGATGTGTCGATAGCCAGACTTGTAGTCCCGCCGCCGGCAGCCATGGCATAGCTGCGCCCGTCTATGCCGAACAGATCCGCCCCCGCAATCTCCACAGGAGCGGAAAGATGAAGCGTCATCCCCTCGAAACGGGCAACCACTCCCTCTACGGGCGATTCAGAGGCATCAACCCCTCCGGGTGTCACCCCTTTAATCATAAAATCCTGCCATTGCGGAGCGGAGGCATACGCGTCTTCTTTACCCTCTGGCACGGCAAGTATCACATTCGATTGCTTGACCCCACGCCATACATCCTGGCCCAACAGAGGGATATCAGCCACCCATTCTGCCGATATGGCGTAAAGACCCGACCAGTTTGCCATAGCCCCGTCGCCAAGCCTCTCCAGCCCTGATGGAAGATAAAACTTGCTGACACCTCTCCATCTTGCCAGTGCGAAATCGCCGACATCTGTGACCCTTGTTCCGGAAATAACATCTGCCGGTGCTGATTTTATACCACGCAACGCAAAATCGTCAATTTTTTCAAGTGATCCGGGCATTCTATGGAGTGCCATTGATGTGTTGTTGAAAAACGCCCCTTTGCCGATACGCCTCAGCGACGGTGGCATTCCGACCTCAGCCAGATTCCCGTTGGCCGCAAAAGCCCAGTCGCCAACCTCTTCAAGCCCCGCGCAATGGGCAAGGTCAACAGTCCTCAGCCCTGCGCCATAAAACGCCCCTTGGCCGATTGTAACCAACGACGAAGGAAAATCAATGATTTCCAAAGAGCGGCAACCGGCAAATGCATCAGAGGCTATCAAAGTGACAGATTTGGGAAGAATCACCGTCGTCAAGGCGTCGCACCCTTTAAACGTCTGCTGTTTAACGGCCTCTATCGGGCCTTTTATCTCCACACTTTTCAGTGAAGGGCAATCTTTAAACGCCCCTTTGCCCAGATGCTCTACCGATTCCGGCACCACAATGCTTTCAAGGTTGCGCGCATTGCTGAAAGCCGATTCCCCTATAGTTTTCAAATAACGGGGCAGCACCAGCGTTTTCACGGCGGCATCGGCCAAGGCCCCGGCTCCGATTTCACCCAACGTGCTCGGAAGATGTATTGTTGTGGCCTTCACACTCATTAGCGCACCGTCGGGCAGCACATTCGCCAAGGAAGACGTGCGACCCGTAAACGTCGGTTCCCCCTCATACGCCACCACCTGTGCACCTGACAAATCAAGGTTGTCGACCCCGGTCATTTCAAAGGCGATAAAATCGAAGTCAGCGGCATTAATCTCCCCGCTGACAATCAACGAAACTGCATCAGTTTCATTCCCCACGGCCTGCCGCAGGCCTCCGGCTTCGCAAGTCACACTCAGCGCAGCCGCAGGCATCAGTCCGCCTGCGGCCGCAGCTACAACCACCCATAACCATCGGTTTAATTTCATAGTATATTCTCCCATTGCGTTTCCGCAAAGTTACGCAATTTTTCCCACATCAGCGCACCGCCACCTTCCTGACATCGCCGCCGATGCGAACAACGTAGATGCCCGGCGAAACCGCCACATCACTACCGACAGCCTGGCGGTCTTGGTAGACACAGCGGCCATTAAGGTCGCTGACCGTCACAGCCTTCCCGCTGCCTGGAACAAATATCGACCCCTCAGACACCCTCAGCCGGTCGATAACGCTCCCCTCGACTGCAACTTCATCTACACCTCCATAGTTATACTCGACGATGTTTTTAAACCGGCCCCAGTACTCATTTTCTCTATAAACCGCAGCAGCACCCTCCGGCACATAGAGCACACATGTCGATTTATCTATCTGCGTCGGCTCGTCGCTGAAAAATCCCTCCCCATAGTCATTAAGATACCCTCCGGGCGAGCCCCACTCTCCCAAAGGGGGAGGGGTCATCGACCTCGCATAAATCCTACGCACATTTGTGCATTCCGAAAACATATTCGGCGACAGACATTCCACCGTTGCAGGCAGCACTATCTCTTCAAGTTTCGGCATAGCCACGAATGTACTCATCTCCGCCGTGCCGAACTCCAACGGGAATTCAAGCCTTGTCACATTCGGCCAACCGCCACAACTGCATTTTTGCACTCCGTAAAAACCCGACAAATCAATCTCGTTTATTGGCAAACCGGTTAAAGAACCTTCAAGAACGCCGAAATTCAATCCGGATATATTTAAATCCGTAAGCGAAGGAAGCTGGTTAATGCTGAACATCACAGACCCGAACCCTTCATTAAACACTATTGAAGACAAATCAGCACAATTGTTCATGCTTGAAATCATCGTTCCAAGATATTTAGGCAACACTACGGTTTTAATGCCGTCAGTATCCTGAAACAAACCCATAATCTTTTTAATCTTATATTGATTACCATTATATGTCATTTCATCAGGCAATCTGATTTCACCACCTCCGGCAACTGCTGCTTCTATCAAACTATCATCAATTTTGCACAGAATAACATCAGGATCTCCACTCATTCCAACTGATACTTCGCCGTCTTGTTGAACTGAGATATTGAAACCATAGCCGTCTTGTTCTACATACGCATATCTCGGCATCGACCCTGCAGCAAAGCCTGACATCATGGCAAGTGTCACTAACACTACGCTGATAAAAATCCGCCTTTTATATATCCGTTTCATAGTAATGTCATTTTAAGTGATTAAAATTTAATATTACCATCCTCTCACCTCACCACGGCAAAACGCCCCTGTGCGGTCTGCCCACCCTCAGTCGTCACGCCAACCACGTAATAGCCGCTATCAAACAAGGAGGTATCCAGTTCCACCGAATTATCTGCCGCTGAAATAGACCGAGTAACCATCGGTGCACCTGTCAAGATATTATTTATTTGTAATTCCGCACGTTCTGATGTCTCTGGCAATTCATAAGCCACACTCAACCGGTTTGTTGAATTATTATTTACAACATTAAGTGAGACACCGTCCCCATTATTCACACCTGGTAATTGCCAGCCTATTTCAGTCTTATATGGAATACTATTAGGGCCATATATACATACGTTTTTCTTACGAAGATCAGCGGTCAATGTTGGGAAATGTTTTCCATAATGAATTTTCGACTTCCCGGTAATAACATCTTTTACAGCAATATACACAGGCTCGTCAAAATAAACAAATAGGCCATTAGAATCTTCATGATAATCGCTGCTGCAATAGGCCCAAGGTACCTCCGTCCTGATCATCATTGAAGGATCCCCATAAACATCGACAGCTCCATGATCCCTATGCAACACATAGAACCGTCCTGCATTAAACGAGTCAACAACATCTTCAGTTCCATTATTATAGAAATTCAGGTTCTGCAATTCTTTGGGAATTTCACCGTCAGGACCGTATTGTCGCAAGATTATATTGAACCGGCGAAATCTGAATACACACCCGTTTCCTTCCACGATATTTTTCATATCCAATAATTTTGATCACATCTCTATCTCCTTTAAATGAAGATGCTCGCACAGGTTTCACATTATTTTTTGTCCAATCCTCATCGCCGCTGTCAACAAGCGGCGGCCTTGATGGCGTTAGTTCCATTGAAATTTCAAAATATGGCCCCACTATACTTTTCACCGACACCGAATCACACCCAACCGGCAGTTCAAAGGTCTCTATACGAAATGGCAACGAAGGAGTGCCCTCTTCAATAGTCAGACCAAAAGATGGCACCCGCAACCATTTCGACCCTTCATATAGTCCGTCATCTATAATGGTTGCGTCAATCAATTCATATTTAACTACAGTTTGATTGGGACTCGTAGTTACAATTTTTTCAGGCAAGGTTTCTTCTGCATAAGGCAAGAATGACCCGGTTCTGAATTTCACGGTTCTGACTTCGGCATAGCCGCTCACGCCACACAGAAGGCTCAAAAGGAGGAGAATCTTTCTCATGGCAAATATTAATTTGAATTGGTTTATTAATTTTTCGCAATATAATTAATTTGGTAAAATAATCCAAATTTTAGCCTCCAAATTAATTTATATTAACATATGCCATCTGATTCCCGGCTCTTCCCGGCGGACGTTTTCGCCATTGCCAAGCTGAAACAGAACAATATGAAGCATGCTTCAACGTTAATCTATCCGGACATAAAGTGACACTGAGCTGATTTGAACGGCATCATGGGGATTCAATGTGAATCGGTGCAATAAGCTGTCTGCTTCAGCGTTATATTTTCAGATACTCGGAACACACTTGGAAATAGCGCACCAATAACCGGTGACTGGAAACAGGATTTGCACGCATTTACATGAAATCTCTACGACATATATTAGCAATCATCATAGTGGCGGCAACGATGGCAGGATCGACCTCCTGCATCGAGGATGCTTTCACCCACTCCGCCTCCGACCAGCCTTCATTCTCGACAGATACGGTTAGGATGGGGCAGCTGTTCACGCTCGACGCTTCACCCACCCATCGCTTCATCGTCTATAATCGCCACAGCAAGGGGCTTAACATCAGCCAGATCACATTCAGCGACGACCCCAACAGCACATTCCGAATGAATGTCGACGGGATCAGCGGACGCCAATTCAACAACGTTGAAATCCGTGCACACGATTCGATATTCATTTTCGTGGAAGCCACACTGCCGGAAAACAACCTCAATAAGGCGGTCGACATACTCGCCCATATTGAATTCCTGACTAACGGAGTGACAACCAAGATGCCGGTCAAGGCCACTGGGCGCGATGCCATAAGGCTTCGCGGCGACGTGCGCTATGCCACAGACACGCAGCTGTCGTCCGACAAGCCATATCATGTCTACGACAGCCTCGTGGTAGAGCCTGAGGCCACACTCACTATCCCCGCCGGCACCGAACTCTATTTCCACGACGACGCCCGCATACTGGTACATGGCACACTCCATGTTGATGGCACACCGGAGCATCCCGTCAGCATGACAGGCAACCGCACCGGTTTCGTTGCCGCCTCAATCCCCTATGAAATAATGTCGGGGCAATGGCGCGGCATCGAGTTCACAAACACCTCCAAAGACAACCGCATAACCCACGCCACAATCCGCAACTCAGCAGCAGGGCTGACCCTTGACCATGTTGCCACCGGCGATGACACACCGGCCCTGACGTTGGTCAACTCGCAGGTGCGCAACACCAAAAACTACATCATCGAGGCCATCCACAGCAACATCATTGCCGCAGGTTGCGAACTGGCCGATGCATCACAGGGAATATTGCGCCTTGTCGGCGGCAGCCACATAATCAACCACTGCACAATCGCCAACTACTACCTTTTCACTGCCCTTGGCGGCCCGGCATTGCAGTTCGTCCATGTCAACGAAGCTGAGATAAACGACACAGAAAGCAACGACGAAGCCGATTCCGATGCCTCACTGCCATTTTTAACTGCCGAAATATCCAACTCGATAATCTACGGCAACGGCACAGAGTTAAGCCACGGCGACCTCGACGACACCGGCATTTATCTGCGCTGCTGCCTGATGAAATCCAACGGTGAAGACGACGAACACTTTATCGGCTGCCTTTGGGACAAAGATCCGCTCTATTTCACCGAGCGCGAGAACTACCGGTTCGACTATCGTCTGCGTCCCAAATCGCCCGCAATAGGCGCCGCCAACCCCGCTCTCACCCTTCCGGTCACCGCAACCGACTACTACGGCCTTCCCCGCCCGGCCACTGCGCCCACACTCGGAGCCTTCGAGCCTTCCCCCGAAGAATAGCAGCTCTGGATGCAGGGTCGCAACCCTGCGAAAGGATGATATTCGCAGAGCATTCTGCCACACCCCGATTGGTGCACATCAATTTTTCAAATCGGTGAGGATGGCGCAGGCGGCGGTGCGGGCGGCGTCGGAGGTGCCCAGGATGCCGCGCATACGGGCGTAGCCGCGCAGCATTTCGTCGCGGCAGGGAGCACCGGGAAGGATAGCTGCAAGTTCGGCGGCAACCGCCTCTTCATTGCAGCGGTCGAGCAGCAGCTCGCGCACGATTTCGCGACCCGCAATCAGATTGGGGAGCGACACAAACGGGCATTTAATGAACCGCTCCAACACCTTGCGGCTCAGGCGGGAACCGTTTGAGCGGTAGCACACCACCTGCGGAGTGCCCAGCAGGGCGGTTTCCAATGTGGCCGTGCCGCTCGTAACCAATGCATTAGCAGAATTGCGCAAGAGCTCAAATGTGGCGTTGCCGACAACCGGAAATGAAGAGAACCCGCTGTAGATGGAAGCGTCGATTCCCGGCGCACCGGCAATTACAGCCGTAAACTGCGGAAAGCGCCGCGCCACAGCATCCATTACCGGCAGATTGTTGCGGATTTCCCCTACACGGCTTCCCGGCACAAGCGCCAACAACGGTTTATCTGCCGGCAGATTCCAGCGAGCAAGAAACTCACCGCGCGGCGGCAACGATGCTTCACGGGCATCCACTTCCTCAACCGACGGATTGCCTACATATTCAACCTCCATCCCCTTGCCCTTGAAATAGCCCACCTCAAAAGGGAGGATCGACAGCACTTTGCGGCAGTAGCGCCGCATATCTTTGATGCGCCACTCTTTCCAAGCCCACACTTTCGGTGAAATATAATAATAGACCGGAATTCCAAGCCCGTGGGCAAAAGCGGCCAGCTTCAGATTAAAACTGGGATAATCGATAAGCACAAGCGCATCGGGGCGCTCACGCGCCACTGCTTCCCTGGCGGTTTTCAGGTTGCCCAAAACCTTGCCGAGATGCCGCAACACCTCGCTGAACCCCATAAAGGCCATATCACGGTAGTGTATCAACGGCGCATGACCCGACGCCTTGGCCATGCAGTCGCCACCAAGGAAAACAAATTCCGCATTTTTGTCGCATTCCTTCAGAGCCTCGATTAAGGGCCCCCCATGAAGGTCTCCCGATGCCTCTCCTGCCGATATGAAATATTTCATGTTGAAAATCCGCTAATATTTCTTGATTGTAGTTATTCCACCCATATGACAAACCCCGATAGCTTGATTGCTCATGGGCTACCGGGATTCAACTCGGCAAATGTAGCGCTTTTATCAATGTTAACCAAATTTTCGGCTGAAAAAGCAACCTTATTCCATGGCTTGCGTTCAAATTCTGAATCATACCTTGGGTTGGTGGTTGAGGAGTAGGGGGATGTGGGTTGATTCCTGATGCAGAGGGTTTAGGCGGTTCGGGGATGGCGGTGGCGGAATTCGGCGAGGTAGACTATGCCGCAGTAGACGGCCAGCAGCAGGATGCGGGTGGGGAAGTCGATTAGGTTGTTGCCGGTTGTGACGAGATAGGCCGCCCCCCACAAGGCCATTGCGGCGGCGAAGTAGAGTAGGATGCGGCGGATGTCGTAGCCTATGGGGTATTTGCGGCGCCCCACAAGATAGCTTGCCAGCATCATGACGCCGTAGCAGCAGAAGGCCGCCCAGGCACAGGCCATATATCCGAAGCGTGGCACGAAGATTATGTTGAGCGCCAGTGTCACTGCAAGCCCGATGAGCGAGAACCATGTGCCCCAGATGGTGCGGTCGGTGATTTTATACCACACCGACAGGTTGAAGAATATGCCGAAAAACAGCTCTGCGAGCATGATTATGGGCACGACCCTCAGCCCGGCGAAATATTTGGGTGATACGAAATATTTCAGTACCGGCAGGAAATACATAACCCCAAGGAACATCAGCAGGCTAAGGATGACAAACCAGTTCATGGCGGCGGCATAACCCTTTGCGTTGTCGCGCTGTCGGTTTTGGGCGAAAATAAACGGTTCGTAGGCGAAGCGGAACGCCTGGATGAACATGACCATCACAATGGCGATTTTATAGTTTGCGCTATAGACCCCCAGCCCCGCCATGGCTTCGGCTTTGTCGGGAATGAGCATGGGGTAGAGTATTTTGTCGATGGTCTGGTTCATTATGCCGGCGATGCCGAGCACCAGCAGTGGGAAAGAGTAGCGGAGCATCTCTTTTAGCAGCCTCGGGGAGAAACTGTAGCCTTCGGCAACGATTTCAGGCACAAGGAGCAGCAACACCGTCAGCGAGCTGATGAGGTTGGCCATGAAGATGTAGCCTATCCCGAATGAAGGGTCGTAGAACCATTCGATCCACTGGGGTGCTTTCTGCCAGATGACCGGGCACAGCAGTATGAAAAACAGGTTGAGGCCGATGTTTAGGCTGATGTTGATGAGTTTGAGGGTGGCGAACCTCACCGGGCGTTTGCGGTAGCGCAGGTATGCGAATGGGATGGAGGTGTAGGCGTCGACACCTACGGCTATCACCATCATCCATATGAACGACGGATGGGCGCCGCATTCGAGCCACTCTGCTATGTCGGCCGACAGCAGGCATCCGGCGATTATGAACAACACCGATGACACCCCGATGGATGTGAGGGTGGTGGTGTAGACCTGGCCCGGTTTTTGCCATCTGTCGTGGTTGGCGAAACGGAAGAACCCGGTTTCCATGCCGTAGGTCAGTATGGTTAGCACCAATGCCACATAGGCGTAAATGTGGGTGACCACGCCGTATTCTGCGTCTGTGAAGCAGTAGGTATACATCGGCACCAGGCACCAGTTGATAAACCGTCCGACGATGCTGCTGACCCCGTATATGGCCGTGTCTTTGAATAGGCTTTTTATTCCTGCCATTGTGATGATTTCCCTTGGATTATGTGATCTCTGGCTGCGGCCTGTGGCGGTTGCAATGTGTGTTAAACGTCGTTGCCGAAGAGGCCGCCGAGACCGGGGTGGTGGATGCCGAGGTGGCGCCAGGCCAGGTCGGTGACTTCCCGGCCGCGTGGGGTTCGTTTGAGGAATCCCTCTTTGATGAGGAAAGGCTCGTAGACATCTTCAATCGTGCCGGGGTCTTCCCCCATGGCTGTGGCGATGGTGGTCAGTCCGACAGGCCCTCCGCGGAACTTCGTTATGATGGTCAGCAGGAGTTTGTTGTCAATGTCGTTCAGCCCGTAGCGGTCGATGTTAAGCGCTTCGAGGCCGTAACGGGCTATTTCGGGGTCTATGTCGCCGGAGCCTTTCACCTGGGCGAAGTCGCGCACACGGCGCAGCAGCGAGTTGGCTATTCGGGGAGTGCCGCGTGAGCGCATGGCGATTTCGTGGGCGGCTTCGGCGCTGCATTTCACTCCTAAGAGCGCTGCCGAGCGCAGGATGATGCGCTCAAGCACTTCGTGGTCGTAGTATTCCAAATGGCAGTCGATGCCGAAACGGGCGCGCAGGGGTGGTGTGAGCAGTCCGCTGCGAGTGGTCGCACCGACCAGGGTGAAAGGCGACAGTGAGAGCTGCACAGAGCGCGCTCCGGGGCCTTTGTCAATCATGATGTCGATGCGGTAATCCTCCATTGCCGAGTAGAGGTATTCCTCTACGGTGTGGCTCAGGCGGTGTATCTCATCGATAAAAAGCACATCGTTCTCATCAAGCGATGTGAGTATGCCGGCCAGGTCGCCGGGCTTGTCGAGCACCGGCCCGGAGGTGATTTTGAATCCTACCCCTAATTCGTTGGCGATGATTGCCGACAGGGTGGTTTTCCCAAGCCCTGGAGGGCCGTGGAGCAGAAGATGGTCGAGCGGTTCACCCCGCATTTTTGCGGCCTGCACGAATACCTTAAGATTCTCCACAATCTTCTCCTGCCCGGCAAACGACTCGAACCGCCCCGGGCGCAACGCCCGCTCGTATTCACCGTCGCGTTCGGAGGCGCCGTTGTGTATGTCGAAATCCTCTTGGTTCATGAACAATCGCTATATTTCTTACAAAGATACGTAATTTCCCGTTTACTCCCGCCGCCGGGGTGGCTTAAAATAAAATTTGGAGGGGACGGGAAGTTTGATTATCTTTGGGAAGTCGAATCATATTAATGAAGAAGCAATGATTCATGTGAGACTTCCCGAAGCTGTTGCTGACGCTTCCCGGCGGCTGCCGTTCTATCTGGCTATGGAGGAACATTTGGCACGCAACTACGACGGGGAGTATTTTTTCATGTGGCAGGTTGAGCCTACGGTTATCTTCGGTCGCAACCAGCAGATAGAGGCTGAAGTCAACCTTGATTACTGCCGCCGGGAGGGGATTCAGACCTACCGCCGCAAGAGCGGGGGCGGATGTGTGTTTGCCGATATGAACAATATCATGTTCAGCCATGTCACCACATGTGAATCGGTGGCCACCACGTTCCGGGGTTTCACCTCCAGGGTGGCATCGATGCTTCGTTGTCTCGGCCTCGACGCAGGAGCAACGGGGCGAAATGACATTCTCATCGGCGACCGCAAGGTGAGCGGGTATGCTTTCTATCACATTCCCATTCCGGGCGGAACAGGTGCGTTGAGCCGGGCCATAGTGCATGGCACCATGCTATATGATGCCGATCTTGAGCGCATGACGGCTGCGCTGACACCTTCGCAGACCAAACTCGATGCCAAGGGTGTTAAATCGGTGCGCTCACGTGTCACTACCATCAGGGAAAACCACTCCATAGGATTGCAGGATTTCAAAAGTTTTGCTGTGGCGGAAATCTGTGACGGCGAAATGGTTTTGACCGATGCCGACATAGAAGAGATAAACCGGATTGCCGCCCCTTATTTTGAGGAACGGTGGATTTACGGACGCCGGTACGGTTCAGGCCGTAATGCGCTACCGAATCCTGTGCGCATTGAGGGAGCGGGTGAGTTCGTTGTGGATTTGCAGACTTCGCCAGGCAGTCCGCACGTAATATCAAACGTAGACCTCAAAGGCGATTTCTTCATAACAGGCGATTTAGACGCCACCTTGCTGAGGCGTCTGCAAGGTGTGCCGCTGACACGGGGAGCCCTTCTGTCGGCGATGGAGGGGGTTAATGTGCCGGGAATCATAATGGGGCTTTCCGCCGGGCAACTGGCCGACCTGCTGTTAGCCGCCAAGTAGAAACAATCATAAATTACCGATATCACTACCATGGAAGAAAACAAGAAAACATGCCTCCACAGCTGCCATGTGGCGCAGGGCGCTCTGATGAGCCCATTCGGAGGTTTCGACATGCCTATCCAGTATCGCGGCATCGTTGAGGAGCACAATGCTGTCAGAAACGAATGCGGAGTGTTCGACGTGTCGCACATGGGCGAAGTTATGGTTACGGGTGATGATGCCACCCGTTTCGTTAACTACATTTTCTCAAACGATGTCGACGCGGCCCAGCCGGGGCAGTGCCTCTATGGCATGATGCTCCATGGCGACGGCGGTGTGGTCGACGATCTGCTGGTTTATAAGTTCAATGAGAACAAATACCTTCTCGTAATCAATGCCTCGAATATCGCTAAAGATGAGGCCTGGATTACCGAAAGGATGAACGATGACAATCCCGACACCCCCGGAAAGCCGTTCCGTGTGGATGTGGAGATGCTCAGCGAGGTTACTGCCGAGCTGGCGATCCAGGGTCCGACGGCTGAAAAGGTTGTTGAGGAGGTGCTGGGCATCGGATGTTCCGACCTGACGTTTTACACATTCAAAGAAACGAAGTTCAGCGGCCACGATGTTCTGATCAGCCGCACTGGATATACGGGAGAAGACGGTTTCGAGGTGTATGGCGGCGATGCCGACATAGTTGAGATGTGGCGGTTGCTGATGGAGAGCAAACGTTGCGAGCCGTGTGGCCTTGGCTGCCGCGACACACTCCGTTTCGAAGTGGGGCTTCCGCTCTACGGCGACGAACTTGCCGACAGCATCACCCCTGTTGAGGCTTGCCTGACCATGTTTGTCAAGCTCGACAAAGCCCCCTTCATGGGGCGCGACGCGGTGGCTGCGCAGAAAGCCGCCGGAGCGCCACGCAAGCTCGTCGGTCTGGAGCTGGCCGACCGTGCCATTCCGCGTCATGGATATGAGGTGCTCGATGAGGCCGACGAGGTGGTGGGCTATGTGACCACAGGCTACCACTCGATTTCTACCGATAAGAGTGTGGCTATGGCGCTGGTTGATACCCGTTGTGCGGCTATGGGCACACCGCTGAAAGTGCGCATCCGCAAGAAAACATTCCCATGCACCGTTGTCGGTAAGAAATTCTACAAAAAATCCTATAAAAAATAACCCTCAAAAAAGAATAAAAGATGATACGTTTCTCTGAATCACATGAATATGTTCGCGTAGAAGGCGATTTCGGTTTTATCGGCATTTCAGATTATGCCCAGAAACAGCTTGGCAACGTTGTTTATGTTGACATGCCGGAAGTTGGCGATGAACTTGAAAAAGGTGAGGATTTCGGGGCTATCGAAAGTGTGAAGGCTGCTTCAGACCTTATCTCCCCTGTCAGCGGAGAGGTTGTTGAAATCAACGAGGCTCTTGAAGAGAACCCCCGCCTGGTCAACCAGGATGCCATGGCCAACTGGATTGTGAAGGTGAAACTGGCCGATATGTCAGAACTCGATGACCTGATGAACCAGGATGATTACGAATCTTTCTGCAAAAACGGCTGACCAATGCACAGATATTTCCCACATACTCCACAGGATATAGCTTCGATGCTCGACAAGTGCGGCGTGTCTGACTTGCGCGGGCTTTACAGCGACGTGCCTGAGGAGTTGATGCTTACGGCCCCGTATGCCCTCCCGCAGGAGATGAGCGAAAAGGAGGTCCGCGACCGTTTCGGCGCTTTTGCCGCCAAAAACCGCAAGATTGACGTATGCTTTGCCGGTGGTGGGTTCTACGACCACTATGTGCCGGCGGCGGCTGTGTCGCTGATTGGCCGGTCGGAATTTCTGACGGCCTACACGCCATACCAGCCTGAGATTTCGCAGGGCACGTTACAGTATATTTTCGAGTACCAGACGATGATGTGCCGCCTGACAGGGATGGACATATCGAATGCGTCGATGTATGACGGCGCCACAGCCACAGCCGAGGCCATGATGATGGCTGTTGCGGCTGCCAAAAAACGCCGCCGGATTCTGGTTTCGGCAACTCTTGGCGATGCCGTGCGCCGGGTGGTAGACACCTATGCCCGCTACCACGGTATAACGGTTGATACAATCGAGGCTGAAGACGGAGTGATGTCGGTTGCAGCATTGGAGCGTATGCTTGAAGCGTATGCCGATGTGGCAGGTGTGATTGTGGCGCAGCCTAACCGCTACGGCATTATCGAGGATTTCACCGGAGTTGCCGACATGGTTCATGCGCGCAAGGCTCTGTTGATTATGAATTGCATTGCGGCCGATTTGGCTGCGTTGCGCACTCCCGGCGAATGGGGTGCGGATATCGCTTGCGGCGACGCCCAGTCGCTCGGCATCCCGTTGAGTTTCGGTGGGCCTTATCTGGGCTATCTCTGCGCCCGCAAGGCGCTGATGCGCAAGATGCCTGGTCGCATAGTCGGTGCGACCACCGACGACCGGGGGCGCAGGTGCTTCGTGTTGACGCTCCAAGCCCGCGAGCAGCATATCCGTCGAGACAAGGCTACCTCTAACATTTGCTCCAACCAGGGGCTGATGACTCTCTATGTGGCTATTTACATGAGTCTGCTCGGTGCCGACGGGCTGAAGGAAATTGCCTACCGCGGCCACCAGTGTGCGGCTTATCTATTCGAGAGCCTGATGGCTGCAGGTGGTTGCCGGCTGAAATATCCCGGTCAACCGTTCCTCAATGAGTTCCTGATGGAGTTTGACTGCGATGTAGACCTGCTTATGGAGCGTAGCATCGAGGCCGGGATTCTGCCGGGCATCAGAATGGATGGCAACTGCCTGTTGATGGCCGCCACCGAGATGCAGACCCGCGAGGATGTTGACTGCCTGGTTGAAATCTATAAATCAGTGTGTGAAAATTAACCGTAAACATCAACTTAACATTAGATTAAGACTATGAACAGAGAACTATATGGCAAGCTGGTGTTTGAACTATCGCGTCCCGGAAGGCGCGGCTACCGGTTGCCCGACAACCATATCGGAGAGGTGCATACCGAAGGTGGCCAACAACCTCCCGTAATCGCCGACGCATTGTTGCGCCAGCAGCCGCTGCGTCTGCCGCAATGCGACGAACTGACCGTTGTGCGCCACTACAACAATATGTCGACAAACAATTTCGGTGTCGATACAGGGTTCTACCCCCTGGGTTCGTGCACAATGAAATATAATCCGAAAATCAACGAGGAGATGGCTTCGCACGAGGCTTTCGTCAATGTGCATCCGGCCGCTCCTGATAATGCCGTTCAGGGAAATCTGGAGTTGTATTACACACTGCAGAGGTCGCTGTCGGAAATCGGCGGTATGGCCGAGTTCACCCTCAATCCGTTTGCGGGTGCGCATGGCGAACTGACGGGACTGATGGTTATACGTGCCTATCACGACGCACGCGGCGACAAGGCGCGGCGCAAAATCATCGTGCCCGATTCTGCCCACGGCACAAATCCGGCTTCTGCCGCTGTGGCGGGGCTTGAGGTAGTTGAGGTGAAAAGCCGTCCCGACGGCACTGTTGATGTCGACGACCTACGCCCGCTGCTTGATGAGACTGTGGCGGGGATGATGATGACCAATCCCAACACTCTCGGCATTTTTGAGAAGGATATTCCGGAAATCGCGCGTCTGGTGCATGAGGCCGGTGGTCTGATGTATTACGACGGTGCGAACCTCAACCCGATGTTAGGGATTGCCCGTCCGGGCGACATGGGTTTTGATGTCATGCACATCAACCTGCACAAGACTTTCTCTACGCCCCACGGCGGCGGTGGCCCCGGCTCAGGGCCGGTGGGCGTGCGTGCCGGACTGGAGAAGTTCCTTCCCAACCCACGTGTTGTTAAGATTGAGAATGCTGATGGCACAATGGGCTACAGGCTCGAAATGGGTGCGGATGCGCTCGGTTCGATATCAGCAACCCTCGGTAATTTTGCGGTTCAGGCGCGTGCGCTGAGCTACATTATGTCGCTCGGTTCGGAGGGTCTGATGGATGTGGGTCCGCTGGCCACCCTCAATGCCAACTATGTGAAGGAGTGTCTGAAAGACGACTATCTGCTTCCGGTTGAGGGTGTCTGCAAACATGAATTCGTGTTCGACGGTCTGCGCGACAAATCGGAGCATATCACCACGCTCAATGTGGCCAAACGGCTGCTCGACCATGGTTATCACGCACCGACAATCTATTTCCCGCTGCTCTTCCATGAGTCGCTGATGATTGAGCCGACAGAAACGGAGAGCAAGGAGACACTCGATGAGTTCATCGCTGTTATGCACGACATCGCCCGCGAAGCCCGCGAGACGCCCGATGTGGTGCGCAATGCTCCCCATAACACCCCGATAACGCATCCCGACGACACGGCCGCCGCCCTTAACCCGGTTGTGACTTTCGATGCTCTGGAGCAAACAGAGGAATAACTTCGTTGGGTCGCGACTTGCCGCGACCGCGAAATCGGCAAATATAAATAAGCCGGTCAGCGGTCGCGACAGGTCGCGACCCTACATTGAGAATATCATGGAAAATGGAAACTTTGACATATGATTTGATTGTAATCGGCGGTGGCCCTGCCGGTTATGAAGCTGCGGCTATAGGCGTGTCGCAGGGAAACAAGGTGTTGTTGGTTGAAAAGTATGCCTTGGGTGGCACATGCCTCAACCGGGGATGTATACCCACCAAATGTTTCTGCAGGTCGGCTCAGGTGGCCGATGATGTGGCGGCAGCAGCGGAGTTCGGCATCATGTTGCCCGAAGGGGCGCGGATGCGTGTGGATATGCAGGCTGTTGTAGAACGGAAAAACAGCGTGGTGTCATCACTGGCGGAAGGGGTCTCCATGCTCTTGGGGGGTGCGGATGTGGTTGCCGGCACGGTTCGTTTCATCGAATCGCATACGGTCGAAATTGGTGACGGTCGCCGTTTCTCAGCTCCTAAGATTTTGATAGCCACAGGTTCTGAATCTGCCCGTTTGCCGATTCAGGGGTCTGATCTGACCATAAGCTCAACGGAGATGTTGCAGTTGCAGTCGCTTCCGAGTTCGTTGGCAGTTATTGGCGGCGGGGTGATCGGAATGGAATTTGCCTCCATATTCGCTTCATTCGGAGCGGATGTGACCGTTGTGGAGTATTGTAAAGAGATTCTGCCCCCCTTTGATAAGGACATTGCCAAACGGATGCGTACGGCGCTTCAGAAGCGTGGCGTGAAATTCCACCTCGGTGCGGAAGTAAAATCGGTTGAGATGGCCGAAGGGGTTGTGAAACGTGTCAATTTCGCGGCAAAAGGTAAAGAGCAGTCGGTTGAGGCGGAAACGGTGCTGATGGCTGTTGGTCGCCGTCCGGTAGTGCCGGAAGGTGCCGCAGAGGCCGGTATTTCTGTCGGGCGCCGCGGTATCGAGGTCGACAACCGTTTTGAGACCTCGGTAGCCGGTGTCTATGCCATTGGCGACTGTAATGGGCAGTGTCTGCTGGCACATGCCGCTTCGGCTCAGGCAGCTTTGGTTATGGGTGAGAACGTCGACCTGTCGGTAATTCCGTCGGCAGTGTTTACTGTGCCCGAATGTGCCATGGTGGGAATGACTGAAGAGCAGTGCAAGTCTGCAGGAATATCCTTCAAGACAGGCAAATCCTTTTTCCGCGCCAACGGCAAAGCCCTTTCCATGGGTGAGAGCGACGGTCTGGTGAAAATACTCACCGACGACAACGGCCTGATTCTCGGCTGCCACATCTGCGGCCCCCATGCCGCCGATCTCGTGGCCGAAGCCGCCCTGGCCATGTCGGCGCGCCTCCCCGCCTCCTCTCTCCTCAGCACCGTCCACGCCCATCCCACCCTCAGCGAAGCCCTCACAGCGGCTCTCCGCGCCCTCAGGTGAGGTTTGGTATAAGATTTATAAGACGTATGAGTAAAAAGTAAGTCGTCAAGATTATTTGATATTATCGGAGAGAGAGATTTTTCGATGGATTTTAGCCTGAGAATGCAGGAAGAGGGGGCGCAGAGTTTCTGCGCCCCCTCTTTGTTCTGACGGTCGGATTATTTCACTTCGGGTGTGCCCGGCTCTACGCCCCACTGCTCGCGCGAGAGGCGGAGGTAGTTGTTGTAGCGCCAGCGGGCGTTGTCTTTGGCTGCGGCGAAGAGCTCGGCTGCCTCGGCGGGATATTGCTTCTGCACTGATGCATAGCGCACTTCTCCTTTGAGGAAGTCTTCAAACTTATCCCAGTCGGGCTGCTTGCTGTCGAGTGTGAAGGGGTTTTTGCCTTCGGCTTCCAGGGCGGGGTTATAGCGCCACAGGTGCCAGTAGCCGCAAGCCACGGCATTTGCCTCTTCCTGCTGCGAGCGGCCCATGCCTGCGCGCAGGCCGTGGTTGATGCAGGGTGAGTAGGCTATGATGATTGAAGGCCCGTCGTAGGCTTCGGCTTCGCGGATGGCTTTGAGGGTCTGGGCGTTGTCGGCACCCATGGCCACCTGTGCGGCATAAACGTAGCCGTAGGTTGTGGCAATAAGACCGAGGTCTTTTTTGCGCACGCGTTTGCCGGCGGCAGCGAATTTCGCGATTGCACCGATAGGTGTCGCCTTTGATGCCTGGCCACCGGTGTTTGAGTAAACCTCGGTGTCGAGCACCAGTATGTTGATGTTCTTGCCTGATGCGAGCACGTGGTCGAGACCGCCGAAGCCTATATCATATGCGGCACCGTCGCCGGCGATAATCCACTGGCTGCGTTTCACTATGAAGTTCTTCAGGTCTATAATGCCTTTGCATATGTCGCATCCGCACGCTTCGCAGAGGGGTACGATGGTTTCGTAGACCTCGCGGGTGGCAACGGCGCTTTCGCGGTTCTCAAGCCATTTGGTTGCCTGCTGTTTGATTTCCTCGCAGCAGTTTTCGCAGCTCTGTGCGCGGGTCATCAGGTCGGTGAGGCGCAGCTGCATCTTTTCGTTGGCGATGGTCATGCCGAGGCCGAATTCTGCGAAATCCTCGAAGAGGGAGTTTGCCCATGCGGGGCCGTGGCCGCGGAAATTGGTGGTGTAAGGGGTAGAAGGCACGGAGCCTGAGTAGATTGACGAGCAACCTGTTGCGTTTGCCACCATTTCGTGGTCGCCGAAGAGCTGCGAGATGAGTTTCACATAGGGTGTCTCGCCGCAACCGGAACATGCGCCGGAGAATTCAAACAGCGGGGTGGCGAACTGGCTGTTCTTGACGTTGGCCGAGAGGTCTACCAGATCCTGTTTCGACGCAACTGACTTGATGCAGTAGTCCCACTCTTTCTGCACTTCGAGCTGTGTTTCGAGAGCCTTCATTTCCAAAGCCTTCACGCCCTTCTTGCCGGGACACACGTCGACGCAGTTGCCGCAGCCGAGGCAGTCGAGCACGTCGACGGCCTGGAGGAAGCGCATTCCTGCGAACTGTTTGCCGATTGCAGGGAGTGTGTCGTTTTCGCCGAAGGGGGCTGCTGTCATTTCATTTCCGTCGAGCACGAATGGGCGGATTGCAGCGTGGGGGCAGACATATGCGCATTTGTTGCATTGTATGCAGTTTTCTTCATTCCACTGGGGCACGAAGGCTGCCACACCGCGTTTTTCGTAGGCTGCAGTGCCGTTTTCCCATGTTCCGTCGGGGATGGCTGCGAAGTCGGAGACTTTAAGCAGGTCGCCGTCCTGGGCGTTGATGGGGCGCACGATTTTGTTGATGAATTCGGGATCGTCGTTGGTGGCGTCTGCTTCAACGGCGAGGTTCGACCATGCGGGGTCGACAGTGAGCTGCTGGTATTCGCCGCCACGGTCAACGGCTGCATAGTTCTTGTCAACGACATCCTGTCCCTTCTTGCCATAGCTCTTGACGATGAATTTCTTCATCTGCTCAACAGCCAGGTCAACGGGGATCACTTCAGTGATGCGGAAGAATGCGCTCTGGAGAATGGTGTTGGTGCGGTTGCCCAGCCCGATTTCCTGTGCGATTTTGGTGGCGTTGATGTAGTAGACGGTGATGTTGTGGTCAGCGAAATATTTCTTGACTTTTGCGGGGAGGTTCTTGGCCAGTTCCTCGCCTTCCCAGATTGTGTTGAGCAGGAAGGTGCCGTTGTCGCGCAGACCGCGTGTCACATCATACATGTGAAGGTAGGCCTGTACGTGACATGCCACGAAGTTAGGGGTGTTCACCAGGTAGGTGGAGCGTATTGGCGCGTCGCCGAAACGGAGGTGCGAGCAGGTGAAGCCGCCCGATTTCTTCGAGTCGTAGGCGAAATATGCCTGGCAGTACTTGCTTGTGTTGTCGCCGATAATTTTGATGGAGTTCTTGTTTGCGCCAACTGTGCCGTCGGCTCCGAGGCCGTAGAATTTGGCTTCATAGGTGCTCTTGTCGCCGAGCGCCACCTCTTCGGGGAGGGGGAGGGATGTAAAGGTCACATCGTCGACGATGCCTACGGTGAAGTGGTCTTTGGGCATGGGGAGTGCGAGGTTCTCGAACACGCCGATAATCTGTGCCGGGGTGGTGTCTTTCGAGGCCAGGCCATAGCGTCCGCCCACTATGATGGGGGCGTTTTCTTTGCCATAGAAGCACTCTTTTACATCGAGGAACAGGGGCTCGCCGTTGGCACCGGGTTCTTTTGTGCGGTCAAGCACTGCGATGCGTTTGGCTGTTGCTGGCACTGCGGCGAGGAAGTGTTTTGCCGAGAAGGGGCGATAGAGGTGGACTGAAACAAGACCAACTTTCTCACCTTTTTCCATCATGGCGTCGATGGCTTCCTGTGCGGCTTGTGTCACCGACCCCATGGCGATTATCACCCGGTCTGCGTCGGGAGCGCCGTAGTAGTTGAACAGGCCGTATTTGCGGCCGGTGATTTCGGAAATCTTGTTCATGTATTCCTCAACCACGGCGGGCACATTCTCATAGGCGGGGTTGCATGCCTCGCGGTGCTGGAAGAAAACGTCGCCGTTTTCGGCCATGCCTCGCGACACGGGCGCCTGTGGGGTGAGTCCGTGCTGGCGGAAGCGTGCAAGGGCTTCGCGGTCAAGAAGTGGTGCGAGTTGCTCTTGTTCGATAGTTTCGATTTTCTGGATTTCGTGTGATGTGCGGAATCCGTCGAAGAAGTTAACGAAAGGAATCGAAGATTTGATTGTTGCGAGGTGGGCCACACCGGAGAGGTCCATAACCTCCTGCACAGACCCTTCGCAGAGCATTGCGAAACCTGTCTGGCGCACCGACATAACATCCTGGTGGTCACCGAAGATGCTCAATGCGTGTGAGGCGATGGTGCGGGCCGAAACATGGAACACGCAGGGGAGCTGTTCGCCTGCGATTTTATACATGTTCGGTATCATCAGGAGCAGACCTTGCGAAGCTGTGTATGTTGTTGTGAGGGCACCTGCCTGCAGGGAGCCGTGAACGGCACCGGCGGCGCCACCTTCCGACTGCATTTCCTGCACAAGCACTGTTTCGCCGAAGATGTTTTTCCTTCCGGCGGCAGCCCATTCATCGACATATTCCGCCATTGTTGATGACGGGGTGATGGGGTAGATCGCGGCCACTTCGCTGAACATATATGAAATATGTGCAGCGGCCTGGTTGCCATCACAGGTCAAGAATTTTTTTTCTGTACTCATAAAATTACTAAGAATAATATTTAGTAGGTAATTTGATTTCTGCCCACGAAGTTACTCATTTTTTTTGGGTTGCCCCTCAAAAAGGAGTTTAAAAAATCTCTCAAAATCTTATGAAAGCCTCACAGTGGCCTGGTGGACTAATATGACCAATTAGACTGGCTGGCCTTTGGCTTGGGGAATAAAAAAAGGCCGTTTCACAACGACCTTTTTCCTTTAAACCTTTATCTTAATCTAATACTATGAAAAACACACATGCAAAGGAAGCCATTATTTTTGAACTGTGCAAGTATTTTGCGGTCGGTTTAACGAAATTTGGCTAAAAAATCGTGTTTTTTCCAAAATCGCATGGCTTCCGGGGCTTTCAGCCCCTGAGAGTGGCGTCCCCGCTCTCTTTTTCGGGCTTGAAGGCGATGTAAACGGTGCATACGCCGAATGTGAATCTCCGCAGGGTGGTGCCGGTGAGTCCGGCATGATCCATAATCTGGAGCATGCGTCCCCCCTGTGGCATGGCGGCAATCGAGCGTGGCAGATAGGTGTAGGCACAGGGGTCGCTTGACACGATACGCCCGACGGTCGGTATTATATGTCGTGTATAGAAGTTATAGATGGAGCGGTAGGGCTGGTAGGGGGGCACTGACAGTTCTATGACGCAGAGCATCCCTCCAGGCTTCAATACGCGCGCCATCTCCCGGTAGCCCCTGTCGAGGTTTTCGAAGTTGCGCACTCCGTAGGCCACCGTCACGCAGTCAAACTCTCCGTCGGCGAAGGGGAGCGCAAGGCAGTCGGCCTTTGCGAGGGTAATCCTGCCGGCCAATCCTGCTTTCTCCACCTTCGTGCGCCCTATGGCCAGCATCTTTTCTGACAGGTCTATGCCGGTGATTGCTGCGCCGGGAAGTTTGCGGGCGAGGGATATGGCGAGGTCGCCGGTGCCTGTGGCCACGTCGAGCAGCTTTTGCGGATTTTGCTTTTTGACCATCTTCACGGCCCGCGCCCTCCACAGTTTGTCGATGCCGAGGGTCATGGCGCGGTTCATGAAGTCGTAGGCCGTGGCGATGGAGTTGAACATCTCCTCGACCTGCGTGGCTTTAGGGCGCTCTCCGTCGTAGGGTTTGATTGTTTCAGGTGTGGGCATTCGGCGGGCTTATTTTTTCAATTGGTCGAGGCTGGAAAGCACGTTGGCACAGATGCGGTCGGCCAGGTGCTCTTCGGGGGCTTTCTCGAAGCGGCATCCGGTTATGTGCTCGTATAGCTCGATATAGCGCTCCGACACCTCGTTGCAGAATGCGTCGGTCATTTCAGGCACCTGCTGGCCCTCTTTGCCCATGAATCCGTGGTCGATGAGCCATTGGCGCACGAACTCTTTCGAGAGCTGGCGTTGGGGCAGCCCCTTTTCGAAGCGTTCCTGATATCCTTCGGCATAGAAGTAGCGGGATGAGTCGGGGGTGTGGATTTCATCGATGAGGATTACTTTGCCGTCGCGCTTGCCGAATTCATATTTGGTGTCGACCAGAATTAGGCCTTTCTCCCGGGCCATCTGTGAGCCACGGGCGAACAGGGCGCGGGTGTAGGCTTCCATCTGCTCGTAGTCTTCACGGCTCACCAGCCCTTGGGCGATGATTTCCTCGCGTGAGATATTTTCGTCGTGCCCTTCGGCTGCTTTTGTTGTGGGGGTGATTATCGGTTCGGGGAAGCGCTCGTTTTCGTGCATGCCTTCAGGGAGCTTCACTCCACACAGCTCGCGTTTGCCTGCGGCATATTCGCGCCAGGCGCTTCCTGTGAGATAGCCACGGATAATCATCTCAACGGGGAACCCTTCGCAGCGGTAGCCTACGGTGACCATCGGGTCGGGTGTTGCCAGGCGCCAGTTGGGAACGATGTCGGCTGTGGCTTCGAGGAATTTCGATGCAATCTGGTTGAGCACCTGCCCTTTGTAGGGAATCCCTTTGGGAAGGATCACGTCGAAGGCCGAGATGCGGTCGGTTGCCACCATGACCAGCAGGTCGTCGGCGATGGTATAGACGTCGCGCACTTTGCCGTGGTAAACAGCGGTCTGGCCTGGGAAGCTGAATTCGGTTTTTGTTAAAGTTGCCATTGTTGTTATGGAGTTGTGAATGATTGGAAAAACTTTTTTGTGGTGTGTCACCGGCTGTCGCCGTCGGGGCGGTCTGTCGGCGATGATGCTTCTGATGCGTTCTTTCCCTCTTTGTCGGCTTCGTCGTAGGCCTGATATGCTTCGACGATGCGCTGCACAAGCTGGTGTCGCACGATGTCTTTCTTGCCGAACTCCACTTTGCCTATGCCGGGGATGTCGCGCAATATCCTCAGGGCTTGTACGAGGCCTGAGTTTACAGTGCGCGGCAGGTCAATCTGGGTCACATCACCGGTGATTATCATTTTTGCGTTGACCCCCAGGCGCGTCAGGAACATCTTTATCTGATGGGTTGTGGTGTTCTGTGCTTCATCGAGCACTATGATTGCGTCGTTTAGCGTGCGGCCGCGCATGAATGCCAAGGGGGCTATCTGGATAACCTTTGTTTCCATGTATTCTTTCAGTTTCACCGAAGGAATCATGTCTTCCAGGGCGTCGTAGAGCGGCTGCAGATACGGGTCGATTTTATCTTTCATGTCGCCTGGCAGGAATCCGAGTTTTTCACCGGCCTCCACAGCGGGGCGCGACAGGATGATTTTTTTTACTTCGCGGTTTTTCAGCGCTTTCACCGCCAGTGCAATCGCAACATAAGTTTTGCCGGTGCCCGCAGGGCCGAGGGCGAATGTGAGGTCGTTTTTCTGGAAGGCCTTTACCAGGAGTTGCTGTGTGGGGGTGCGCGCCGAGATTGGTTTGCCGTTGACACCGTAGATGATTACGTCGTCGCCACGGGTGTCGTGGGGAGTTTCGCCTTTGATTATGTCGAGAATTACATCTTCGGTCAGTTTGTTGAATTTAACGCAATAGGCTTCGAGCTCTTTTACTTTTTTCTCGAATTCAGCCGTTTCGTTTTCGTCGCCGATGACTTTGATGACAGAGCCTCTGGCTGCCATGCGCAATTTCGGGAACAGGTTGCGCAGAAGCTGCATGTTGGAATTGTTGACTCCGTAGAAGCTCACAGGGTCGGCGCTGTCGATGATAACGATTCTTTCAATCATGGTTGTTAAAACTCGTTGCAAAGTTAGTCAAAATATCCCATAAATATCCCACTTGCCATCACCTTATTAACAGTCGGCGGCGGTTGATTGATTTCCAGGAGGTGGAAGATGGTGGAATTTTCCGTATCTTTGGGGTGAAAAATGACCAGGAGAGATGTTGCAGATACATAAGGCGTCGGCGGGATCGGGTAAGACTTTCGCCCTTACGAAGGAATATCTTAAATTGCTGCTCGGCACTAAGGGGGCTGACGGGCGTTACCGTCTGCGCCCTATGTCGAGCTACGGTTATCTTAAGCCTAAAGCCCATGGGGAAATCCTGGCGGTGACTTTCACCAACAAGGCCACGGAGGAGATGACCAACCGCATAATCAAGGAACTTGCCTTGTTGGGTGGAGAGGAAGGCGTCAGCCCTTATGCCGCGGAATTCATGGAGATGTTCGGTTGTGATGCGCGCAGGTTGCAGGTTCATGCCCGCCGGGCGTTGAATGATATGCTATATAATTTTTCGTGGTTCAACGTGAGCACTATAGACTCGTTTTTCCAGAAGGTGCTCAACACATTCACCCGCGAGCTGGAACTCCCTCCTGCGCATAATGTTGAAATCGACGACCAATATCCGCTGGCGGTGGCGGTGGGGAACATGCTCACTTCGATAAATTACCGCAACGGGGCCAGAGAGCAGGTTTCGGCACGCAGGCATCTTGAAAACTGGTTGCTGCAATATATGAAGTCGATGGCCGACAAGGGGGGCGGTTTCAACCTGTTGTCGCGCAGTTCCGGGCTTAACAGCGACCTTATCGATGACCTGGGGAAATTCTTCAATGAGAAATATAAGATCAACCGCTGCGAAATCGACGGCTATCTATCCGACCCCGACAGGATTGTGAGGTTCACGGAGGCTATCTCCCCGGCCAACGCTCTTGCCCCGATGGAGAAGGCGGTTGTTGAAAGCTGCCGGCGCACATTCCAGATGGGCAACGGCATGATATATCACCATGTGGCTAATGCCATGGAGAAGATTGCCGGGGGGGAGTTGCCGGATGAACTTTCCGGAAGCTGGAAAACGGTGATGGCGAATCCTGCCAAACGTTTCAAGGCTAAGACCGAGCCGTCGGCAGAGCTTGAGGATGCTTTGGAAGAAACGCTTAACGTTGTTGCGGCTTATGTTGAAAAGAAACGGTTTTATGGGTTTCTGCACCGTTGGGCGTTCAATATGGGGCTGTTCGGCCAGGTGCACCGTTTTCTCGATGAGTACCGGCGCGACAACGACACGTTGCTGCTTTCCGACACCAACGACCTTCTGCGCCGCATCATAAGCGAGGATGAGACCCCGTTTATCTATGAGCGGATGGGCACCGCCATAAAGCATTACCTTATTGACGAGTTCCAGGACACGTCGCAGATGCAGTGGGAGAACCTGAAGCCGCTCGTGCTTGAAAGCCTCAGCCGCGGGCATGACAACTTGATTATCGGCGACGAGAAGCAATGCATCTACCGGTTCCGTAATTCCGACCCGAAACTGCTGGGAAGCCGTGTGGAGAAACTCGTGGGGAGCCGTTTCCCCGATGCGTTGACGCTGAAGGGGGTGGATATTTCCGAGAACTGCAACTGGCGGAGTTCGGCCAATGTGGTCAGGTTTAACAACACGCTTTTCTATGCCATGGCGCGCGATATGGAGCGGGGGCTCGACGGAAATCCGGTCAGCGCCACTTATGCCGGATTGATTCAGCAGGTGGCTGAGAGAAACAGGGAGTCGGGGGGGTATGTGAAAGTGGAGTTCCTGCCGACCGCGCCCGGGGGGAAGCTGTCGAAAGATGAGATGGAGCAGCTGCAGTTCAACAGGATGCTGCAGGAAATTGACCGCCAGCTGACGGCAGGATACGCACCTGGGGATATCGCTGTGCTTGTACGCAAGAAAAAACAGGGAAGAGCAGTGATTGCCCGGTTGATGGAGGCCATGGAGTCGGATCCGTCGTGGCGCCACGGGGTGCTGCCTATAGTGTCGGCCGATTCGATGGAAATCAACCTGTCGCCTGCGGTGAGGATGATTGTCAACGTTCTGCGTCTTACCACGCAGCCAATGAGTGTGACCCGGCCCGGAGGGGAAGTAGATGAGGATGGGCGTCCGATAGCTGATGTGAATCCGGCCTACCGCCGTTGCCGAATGGCTCACAGGTTTGAACTGTGCCGTTTCGATATGGTGCCGGAATGCAATGATAAAGGGGAACCGGTGTTTAATGACGACGGCACGCCCCGGATGCGACGGCTGACCGACAACGAGGCGTTGATGAAAGCTGTGGCGGCCACATCGTCGATGCCAGGTGAGAGTGCCGATGCAGTGCAGGGGGCTATAGATGATGAAATCAGACGTCTGGCATCGATGGACAGCCCCACACTGATGGCGATGACCGAGAGGATTATCGACCGGTTCCTGACTGTCGAGGGCCGACGGCGCGATAATGTGTTCATCACGGCATTCCAGGATCTGGTAATGGATTTTTCTGAGAATGGCGACAACGACATCAATTCATTCCTGGAATGGTGGGACCGTACCGGATGCCATTCAAACGTGCAGGCGCCCGAAGGGCTTGATGCCATAAGTGTTATGACCATCCATAAGGCCAAGGGTCTGGAGTTCGGGTGTGTGCATCTGCCTTACTGTTCGGACCATACGGTGAAATATAACGAACCGAATGTTAAAAGCGTGTCTTGGTACAGGATTTCGCCGGAGTTCCTGCCGGAGGTGGATCCGGCTGACGTGCCCCCGATGCTCCCGTTGCCTAACACCAAAGAAAACAAAGAGATTGCCGCATTGCGCGCTGAGGCGCAGGAGTGGGAGACGGAGCAGAAAACCGATGCCTTGAATGTGGCATATGTGGCGTTCACCCGTGCCGTGGCGGAGATGATTGTCTATGTAGATGCCAGTAACATATTGGCCGCCGAGGCCAAGGCTGAATCGTCAAACGGTAAAAAAACAGCAGCCGCTAAAGATCCTGAAATGCTTATGAGCGACTACCTGCTCAATGGTCTCAGGGCAATGACGTCAGGGCATCTGGCGGAATGCGGGTTGCCGTTGGGGGCGCAGCCATGGATGGTGCCGTTGTCGGAGGGTATGCGCCGTCTTGAATCGGGCGAACTTGAATTCACACTCGGCCATCCTACGATGCCGTGCAAGAAGCGGCAAGGAGCCGGTGGCCGTGTGGCTGAGGATATGGACGATGAAGCGACGGCAGTGTTGCTTGATGAGTATGTGGTTAATGAAAAGTCGGAAATCTGTGCGTCGATGGATTTCGAGAACCTCGTGGATTTCGACATTTCCGACGATAGGCACAGGGGAATATTCTTCCATGCGGTGTTGAGCCGGATGCGTTCACTCTCTGACCTGCCTAAGGCTCTCGCGTCGACCTCCTACCGTTATAAACTCTCACCAGCTGAGAAGGCCGATTGCGGCTCGGTGCTCCGTCAGGTTCTGGCCGACAGGCGTGTGCGCCCGTGGTTCGAGGGGTTCAGGCGGGTGGTGACGGAGCGCCCTCTCACCGCTCCGCAGACGCTGCGTCGCCCTGACCGGGTAGTGTGGCTGGCCGACGGCAGTGTGGCTGTGATAGATTATAAGTTCGGTGCCAGGAACCGGCGCTCTTATTTCGAGCAGGTGCGCGACTATATGTCGCTCCTTTCTGCCGCAGGCCATCGGTGTCGCGGTTATCTGTGGTTTCCGTTGACCGGGCAGATTATTGAGGTTGGATGATTATCAGACCTGTCCGACTGTCTGATGACTCCGGTTTTAGTTTTAGGCGGGTAATCAAAATTATTACGCATATCATGAATCTTCAGACGTTATATTATCGGCGGAGCTTTTTCGAGAGGTTTTAGCCTTCATATTCAGTCGTGTAGACAACTACACTCCTTCATTCTCAGGCTAAAACCTCTCGAAAAATCTCTCCGATAATATAAAATAATTTTTACGACTTACTTACGGTTTTGAGGTTTATATATTCGGGCAATAAGGGGGGCGGAAGTGCCGTTTTGATATAAACGGTTGATTGCTTATGGTAATGAATGACGACGAGAGGTGGATGAGGATGGCGTTGGCTGAGGCCAGGAAGGCCGGTGATATGGGGGAGGTTCCCATCGGGGCTGTGGTGGTGTGTAAAGGGATTGTTGTGGGGAAGGGGCATAATCTGACTGAGACATTGGGTGATGTGACTGCCCATGCCGAAATCCAGGCTATCACTGCAGCGGCCCAGACGTTGGGGGGGAAGTATCTGAGGGAATGCACTCTTTATGTGACAGTTGAGCCTTGCCTGATGTGTGCGGGCGCTATCGGCTGGGCGCAGGTGCCGAGGATTGTTGTGGGTGCGCCGGATGAAAAGAGGGGATATTCTACGTTGGTGGCCCGGAAGCCGTTTCATCCGCGTGCTACTGTGACCGAAGGTGTGCTGGCCGGGGAATGTATGGCTCTTATGCAGGAATTTTTCCGCAGCCGCCGTTGAATTTAAGCCGGTGTGTTATGGCAATCGAGGTTGTGTTGGCGGGTTGGAGGAAAATGGTTGGAAAGATATGCCTTTGAGCATAAAATTACTGCAAGGTGGACAAAACAGCGGCGATTTTTCATGTTGGTGAGCCAAAAAAATGGAAATTTCTGAAAAAATTTAATATAAATTTGTGAATTAGTAAAATATCAACTATTTTCGTTGTGTGAATAATGCCATGAACTGACTGCCTGTTAAAATTTCAGCCAGATGTGATTTAGACGGGATAGGGAGCGATGGATTTATGGCCGTTGCCAGGCGCTTTTGACGCCACTCCTGAATAGCCTTTAATAGAGGGATACGTCTCCGGATGGCGTTCCCGATTCATGGATGATAGCCGGTCCGGTTTGCCAGGCCGGCACGGGTGATAGATTGACGTAATAATAATAATAACCACATATTTTTCTTAAGAACTAATGAGTTATCTAAAGTTTGATAAGAATCTGATGATTAACCTGGAGCAGTCGCTGCCGAAAGAAATGCTCCGGACGAATCAGGCGGGTGCTTATCATTGCACTTCCATTGTCGGCTGCAATACGCGCAAACAGCATGGGCTGCTGGTTGTGCCGATTGGCGATGAGGAGTATAGGCCGCATGTGCTGCTGTCGTCGCTTGATGAGACGGTAATCCAGCATGGAGCCCAGTTCAATCTGGGTATCCACCGGTATCAGGGAGGTGTCTACAGCCCTGCGGGTCACAAATATATCCGCGAGTTTGACTGCGAGAGCGTGCCACGCACCACATATCGTGTGGGTGGCGTGATTCTGACAAAAGAGGTGATATTCATATCGCAGGAGAACCGTGTGCTGATCCGTTACACTCTTGTCGAGGCGCATTCGCCCACGACGTTGCAGTTCCGCCCGTTCCTGTCGTTTCGCGAGAGCAATGCGCTTGTGATTGCCAACGACCGCCTCAACACTGAGTGTGCGCCGGTGCAGAACGGTGTCGCCTGTTGCCTTTATGAGGGTTATCCTACGCTCTACATGCAGTTGACCCGTAAGCCTGAGTTTGTCTATGACCCGAACTGGTATAAGAACGTGGAATATGTCAAAGACCTTGAGCGTGGTGTTCCCTACACTGAAGACCTCTGGGTGCCCGGCTATTTCCAGGTGAACATCAAAAAGGGGGAGAGCATCATTTTCTCTGCCGGATTGTCGGAAATCAGCACAAGGAGCCTCGCGAAGATGTATGAAAGTGAGATCGCTTCGCGCACTGCACGCACCAGTTTCTTCAACTGCCTTAAGAATTCTGCCAAGCAGCTTTATCTGAAGAAAGGCACCCACGAATACATGCTTTCAGGTTATCCGTGGGGCACTATCCTGGCACGCAACACATTCATGTCGCTCCCTGGCAATACCATAGCCATCGACCATCGTGGCGACTTCGAGGAAATCATGGCGACTGCCATCGGCGCGCTTAACCGCTATATGACCGACGGACATATCTCCCGCACGATACATGGAATTGACCTGCCTGACATTCCAGGCTGGGCAATCTGGACTATACAGCAGTATGCTCGTAATTATGGACGCACTGAGGCTGCCGCCCGCTACAGCGAAATCGTTGCCGACCTGCTCGATTTCGTGCTTGCCGGCAATCATCCGCGGCTGCATGTCGACGACAACGGGCTGTTGGCTACCGACGGCACCATCACTCCGGCATCATGGATGAATTCGGTGTGGGAAGGGCGCCCGGTGATTCCACGCACGGGCTATCTGGTTGAAATCAATGCGCTTTGGTATAATGCCCTTATGTTTGCCGCTGACCTTGTGGAGGAGAATCCGCAGCTGGCGGGGCGCCGCCGGGCATGGATTGATGTCGCTGATAAGATGAAAGAGCCGTTTGTCAATACGTTCCTCAATGATTTCGGTTATCTCTATGATTATGTGAGCGGCAACTATGCCGACCCGTCGGTGAGGCCGAACATGGCTATTGCCATCGGGCTTGACTATTCGCCGCTTGACCGGCGCCAGCGCAAAGGTGTGCTTGATGTCGTGACCCGTGAGCTTCTTACGCCCAAAGGTTTGCGTACGCTTTCCCCTAAAAGCTACGGCTACCGCCCGTTCTATCTCGGGTCGCCCTATGACCGGGAGATGGCCATGCACAACGGTCCGGCTCGCCCGTGGCTGATGGGCTTCTATGCCGACGCCTATCTGAAAGTGTTCGGACGCAGCGGAGTGAGCTATATCGACCGTATGATGATAGGCTTCGAGGAGGAGATGTCGCAGGGTTGCATAGGCTCGCTGTCGCAGCTCTACGACGGCAATCCCCCCTTCTCAGGCCGCGGCGCCATATCCCATGCCACGAATATCGCCGAGGTGCTCCGCACTATCCGCACTCTCAAACGTTTTGATTCATAACACAGAAACCACGCATAACACGATATGAAAGCATTAATGTTCGGGTGGGAGTTCCCCCCTCATATCCTCGGCGGCTTAGGAACCGCCAGCTATGGCCTGACAAAAGGCATGTGGGAGTGCGGAGATATGGACATAACCTTTGTCATACCCAAGCCATTCGGCGATGAAGACAGGGAGTTTGCCCACATCATCGGCGCTTCGCAGGTGCCGGTGGCATGGCGCGACGTCAGCCGCGATTATGTTGAGAGCCGGATAGGGAAGGTGATGGATCCCGACCTGTATTTCCGTCTGCGCGACAAAATCTATGCCGATTTCAACTACATGCGCACCAATGACCTCGGCTGCATAGAGTTTTCGGGGCGTTATCCCGATAACCTGCTTGAGGAAATCAACAATTATTCGATAGTGGCGGGAGTTATTGCACGCACTGTTGACTGCGATATAATCCACTCCCACGACTGGCTGACCTATCCTGCGGGCATACATGCCAAGCAGGTGACGGGGAAACCGCTGGTGATACATGTGCATGCCACCGATTATGACCGCTCGCGCGGCAATGTCAACCCCACGGTTTTCGGTATCGAGCGCGACGGAATGCTGCATGCCGACCACATCATCACTGTGAGCAACCTGACACGACAGACCGTTATCGAGAAATATGGCATCGACCCGGCAAAAGTCACCACCGTCCACAATGCGGTTGTGCCCCTGAGCCGCGAACTGCTTGATGTGGAGGTGCAGAAACCGAAAGACAAAATAGTGACTTTCCTTGGCCGCATCACCATGC
Organism: Bacteroidales bacterium; assembly: GCA_910575545.1. GTDB lineage: Bacteria > Bacteroidota > Bacteroidia > Bacteroidales > Muribaculaceae > UBA7173. Next base: position 8,911 of record CAJTFH010000004.1, on the reverse strand, counting down.
AGAAAGGGCCGGAATATTTCGTTGAAGCGGCTGCCAAGGTGCTGAAGCTCGACCACAACGTGCGCTTCGTCATGGCCGGTTCGGGCGATATGATGGATAAGATGATCAACCTTGCCGCAGAGCGTGGCATCGCCGACCGTTTCCATTTCCCCGGTTTCCAGAAAGGGAAACAGGTTTATGAGATGCTGAAAGCGTCGGATGTCTATATCATGCCTTCGGTGTCGGAGCCTTTCGGCATTTCGCCCCTTGAAGCGATGCAGATGGGTGTGCCTTCGATTATTTCAAAGCAGAGCGGTTGCGCTGAAATCCTGACTAATGTGATTAAGACCGATTATTGGGATATCGACGCCATGGCCGACGCCATCTATTCGATAATCACATATCCGGCGATGTATAACCAGTTGCGTGAAGATGGTCTGGCCGAGGTGAACCAGATTACCTGGGACAAGGCCGGCAAGAAGGTGATAGACATCTACCACAAGGTGCTCGGCTGGTAATCCGGCAATTAATACATTCATTAACAGACAATAAAATAACAAAATCAAGATATGAAAGCTATTTGCTTCTATTTTCAGATTCACCAGCCGTTCCGTCTGAAGCGCTACCGTTTCTTCGACATAGGTAACGACCATTATTATTATGATGATTTCGCAAACGACGATATCATCACACGCATAGCACACCGCAGCTATATCCCTGCCGCCCAAAGCCTTTTGAAGATGATTGAGGAGACCAACGGGGCTTTCCGTTGCGCTCTGTCGATTACCGGCGTTGCGCTGGAGCAGTGTGAGCAGTATGTGCCGGAGTTTGTTGACATACTTAAAAAACTCGCTGCCACAGGGAAGGTTGAATTCCTGGCCGAGACCTACGACCATTCGCTGGCATCGCTCGCCGATCCGGAAGAGTTCCGCATCCAGGTCAAGCTCCACAGCGATAAGATTAACGAGCTGTTCGGTGTTAAGCCGAAGGTGTTACGCAATGCAGAGCTTATTTATTCCGATGAGCTGGCTCCGCAGATTCTCGATATGGGATTCAAGGGGTGCATCACCGAGGGTGCCAAACATATTCTCGGATGGAAGTCGCCTAACTATGTGTATTCCGCCGCTTCCGCCCCTAAGCTGAAACTGCTGCTTAAAAACGACAAATTGTCAGATGACATCACCTACCGTTTCTCCAATACATCCTGGAACGAATATCCTTTGACGGCCGACAAATATATCGGCTGGATTGCGGATACTCCCCAGGAAGAGCAGGTTTTCAACCTGTTTATGAATCTTGAGACTTTTGGCGAAATGCAAGGGGCTGACACCGGTATCTTCCAGTTCCTTGAGGCGCTTCCCCGTTTTGCAGCCGAGCGTGGTGTTGAATTCATCACCCCGTCAGAGGCGGTCAAAACCCTCAAGCCGGTGGCAGAATTGTCGATAGTGCATCCGATTTCGTGGGCCGACGAAGCCCGCGACACTTCGGCATGGCTCGGCAACCAGCTGCAGAACGAGGCTTTCCGCAAGCTCTATTCCGTTGCTGAGCGTGTTCGTCTGGCCGATAACCGGCAGCTAAAGCAGGATTGGGGGCGCTTGCAGGCCTCAGACCATCTGTTCTACATGTCGACCAAACATATGGCCGACGGTGCTATGCATGCGGCTTTCAGCCCTTACGAAACCCCCTATCAGGCTTTCACCAACTATATGAACGTGCTTTCCGATTTCATTGTGCGTGTCGAAGAACAGTATCCCATGTCGATTGAGAATGAGGAGCTTAATTCGCTGTTGACCACAATCCGCAACCAGGCCCGTGAAATCGAGACCCTGAACAAGGAGCTGACCACCTACCGCCTCAACGAAGAGCATCTCAACGAAGATCATAAGTTGCGCGAGGCTAAGGAGGAAACCCCGGCTGAGAAACCGAAAAAGGCTGCAAAAGCGGCGAAGGCCGATGATAGGGCCGCAAAGCCGAAGCGTGTGTGCAAACCGCGTGCCCCCAAGGCTGAGAAATAAATTCAGAAATCATCTATAACGGGGGTTGTGTCAGAATCATTGATTGCGACACAACCCCCGTTTTTATGTCTGTAAAACAAGCCGATCATTAAGAAACTGTTTAAATTTTATTGAATCAAATTCAAACAGTTTCTTAGGCAATCTCTTAAATGGTGATGCGTCGGGTGGCGGTGCCGGCGCGGAGGATATAGATGCCCCGGGATTTTAGATGGATGCGATGTGTGCCGGCTTTCACTGTCTCCTGTGAAATCAACTGCCCGAGAATGGAGAACAGTTTTACGGTTATGGGTTTATCGGAATGTATGTAGATATAATCATCAATTACAGCTATCGAGATGTTGCTGTCTATATCCACTGGTTGCGCATTCTGCGGGATGGAGGTGCTTACCTCTTCCCAGGCTTTTGGCGATGATGCCTGAAGGCCGGTTGCTACTGTTGCCGCCATCACCAATGTTACGAATATTTTGCGCAATACTGCTGTCATTGTTGCGCAAAATTAGTGATTAATTCACGATAATACAAATAAATCGGCCTCCTGTGGTGGAGGCCGATTTATTTGTATTATCGTGATGTAAAGGGTCGTTGTTATGCTGTTCAGGCATACATGGCCTCGATTTCGGAGGCGTAATGACGGTTTATGACCGGACGCCTGATTTTCAATGTGTTTGTGAGTTCACCAGCCTCCATTGTGAATTCTTTCGGAAGTAGGGTGAATTTCTTGATTTTCTCGAAAGAGGCGAGGCCGTCTTGCAGGGCTTCGATGCGGCGGCTGATGAGTTCGCGCACCTGGGCGTTTTTGACCAGTTCTTCGAGTGAGCGGTATTGAATCTGCTTGCGCCGTGCGTATTCTTTGATGGCTTCGAGGGCAGGCACGATTATGGCTGTGACGAACTTGCGGTTATCGCCTATGACGGCTACCTGCTCAATATATTTGTCTTCACCCAAACGGCTTTCAATGGCTTGTGGCGCGATGTATTTCCCGTTTGAGGTTTTGAAGAGGTCTTTGATGCGCTCTGTGAGCACAATGTCGCCGTCGGGGTTGATGTAGCCTGCGTCGCCGGTTCGGAAGAATCCGTCGGGAGTGAACACGGCTTCGGTCTCATGGGGCTTGTTGTAGTAGCCGCGCATCACAGTGGGGCCTTTAACGAGGATTTCGCTGTCGGCTCCTATCTTGACTTCGATGCCGGGAAGAACGGTTCCGACAGTGCCGATTTCATATCCTACATATGGGAAGCAGCTGACTGTGGCTGTGGTTTCAGACAATCCGTAGCCGATTACGATGGGTACTCCCATAGCCCTGAAGAATTCGGTGATTGCCGGACTGAGCGGAGCCCCGGCTGTTGGGAATATGTTGCCGTGTTCGATTCCCATTATACGCTTCACTTTGGCGAATATGCGTTTGTTGTAGAATTGATAACGGGCTTCAAGCATTGCCGGCACCGGTTTGCCAAGACGCACGTAGTCGATGTTGCGTTTACGGCCTGTTTTCAGGGCACGGGCGCACATCCACCGGCTCAATGGTGGCATGTTGCTGATTTTCTCCTGGATGGCCGCGTAGGCTTTCTCCCAGAAGCGTGGCACGGCACACATGCAGGTGGGGTGTACTTCGGCGATTGTGTTCTGGATTTCGCGCGGGTCGCGGTTTACATAGACTTTCATGCCGCAGTCAAGCGCGAAGAATGTCCATGCTTTCTCGAAGATGTGGCTCAACGGCAGGAAGCAGAGCGAAGTGTCGGCATCAGAGAGCGATGTCAGCCGCTCATGGTGAATTTCTATTGCCGCGTTGAAGCATGAATGCGGCAGGATGGCTCCTTTGGGGTCGCCTGTGGTTCCTGAGGTGTAGAGCAGTGTTGCGATGTCGTCGGGTTCGGCGGCGGCGGTTCTGCGTGCCACTTCTTCCCGGCATTTGTCTGACGCGGCAGCACCGAGGCTCAGGAACTGGGTGAATGTCAGTGTTGTATGGTCGTCGGCATCGCGCGCTATATCGTCGTAGGTCACAATCTGTGTTAGTGTGTCAACAGCAGCCATTACCTCGCGGGCTATGCGGTATTGTTTTTCATCGCCTGCAAAGAGGATTCTGGCGCCGGCATCACGCACGATATATTCAACCTGCTGCGGAGAAGAGGTGGCATAAATCGACACCGGCACTGCGCGGTTTGCGAATGCTGCGAAATCGGTTATGAGAACATTGGGGTTGTTTGCCGAGAAAACGGCGATTTTTTCGGTTTCGTTTATTCCGAGGATTTCGAGGGCGCATGAGGCCTGGTCGACCATTGCTGCCATTTCATTCCAGGAATATGCTATCCATTGCCCTTGCGGGTCGCGCCGGTAGACGGCCGGACGGTCGGCATATTTGCGGGTCTGCCGTGAGACAAGTGTTGTCAGTATGTTTGCCATATCAGTTTTGGTATGGGGTGTTGGAGAGATTTGCGGGCGCAAAGTTAGGCTATTCCCCCCTATATCGCTCTGTTTTGTCTTAGCAAAGTGGCGTGGTGTTAACTTTTATTTGCAAATCGTGGTGTTTTAGGCCACTTTTTCGACTTTCTGAACAGGTTGTGCTTTCCTGCCCTCGCGTAGAAGGCGGTTGTAGCGTTTGTCATCGTTGATTAGCTCTAGCCCTTGCCGGAAGACCGGATTCAGCACAGGGTTGACGACTTTGAAATAGGTGGATGTTTCAAAAAGGTCGCGTCCGATTATTCCTTTCACTATGGTCTCCATCATTGCCCGTGAGCGGTCGAACTGCTCTTGGTTGAATTTTATGCTGTCGGATTCGCCCATTTTCACTATTTCCTGCATCATCGGGTCGCCGACGGAGAACCGGCTTATGAATGCCTCTTCGGTAGGATAGTCTGCTTTGAGCTGTTTGCGGTTGTTGTCGACATAGGTGATGCAGTAGCGGTTCAGAATCCCTTTGGCCACAAGGTCGCGGTAGTATTCAGAATAGGCTGTTGTGTCGATGGGTACGAACAGGTCGGGCATTATGCCGCCTCCGCCGTAGACGGGCCGGTGGTTATGCAGTGTCTCGAACCGTAGGGAGTCGGGCAGGTGGATTGAATCCTCCGAAGAGAATTCTCCGGCCTCGTAGCGATGGATGATGTCTTTGCGGTAGCTTTCCTCATCGCCGGCGGCATATGGCTTTTGGATTGAACGGCCCGCAGGGGTGTAGTATTTCGATACGGTCAGTCGTATCATTGAGCCGTCGGGGAAAGGGAACGGACGCTGCACGAGGCCTTTGCCGAATGTGCGCCGGCCTACAATCAGCCCGCGGTCGTTGTCCTGTAGCGCTCCCGACAGGATTTCGCTTGCCGAGGCTGAATACTGGTTTGCCAGCACAACGACTTTTTCGGTCTGGAGGTCGCCGGGCTGTTCGACTCCATAGACCATCTTCCCCATTTTCGGGGCATCGGTGTAGACAACGAGGTCGCCTTTTTTCAGGAAATGGGAGGCAAGCTGGTGGGCGGCGTTGAGGTAACCGCCGCCGTTGTCTTCAAGGTCTATGATGAGCTGTTTCATGCCTTGTGAACGGAGTTTTTTGACGGCTTTGCGGAATTCTGCATCTGTCTCTTCAGCGAAGCGGGAGATGCGTATGTAGCCGGTTTGTGGGTCGGCCATATAGGCCGCGTCGATGCTGTAGATGGGTATGTCATCGCGTGTAATGCTGAAATCGATGGGTTCTTTGACGCCTTTGCGGAGAACTTTCAGGTCGACTCGCGAGCCTTTGGGGCCACGGAGTATTTTCAGGATTCTTGAATTAGGGCTTTTCACTCCGGAAATGATCGAGTCGCCGGCCGACAGGATTCGGTCGCCCGGCAGTATGCCGACTTTCTCCGAAGGGCCTCCTGAGGTTGTCTGAATCACAAAGAGGGTGTCGTTGAGCATGTTGAACTGTATTCCGATGCCGCTGAAGTTGCCTTCGAGGGGGGTGGTTAGTTCTTTTGTCTCTTCGGGGTCGGAGTAGGATGAATGGGGGTCGAGGGTTTTCAGCATGGCGACTATGGCCTCCTGGACAATTTTGTCGGAGTTGACGTCGTCGACATAATAGCTTTCTATGATTTTTTCGGCGTAATGGAGTTTCTGCTGGGGGGTGAAGGTGATTTCGGGCATGGATGCGTTGCGCTGCCCGTGGCAGGCTATGATGGCAGCCATTGCCGACAGGGTTATGATGATGCGTTTCATTCTTAAGGTGTTAAATAGTTGGAACGTAGGGGGAGATGTCAACACCGTGTGATGCCAGCTCCCTGACAGCCGACGAACTCAGTGATGCGAGTTGTGGCAATGCATAAATTAAAACAGATTCGATGCCGGAAAGGTTGCGGTTGATATCGGCCAGTTGCCGCTCATATTCAAAATCGGCCACGGTGCGCACCCCCCGCAGAAGGAATGATGCTCCGAACCGGCGGGCGGCATCGACAGTCAGTCCCGAGAAGGTGGCGATTTTTATCCGTGAATCGTCTGCATAGATTTTCTCAAGAAGGGCTATGCGCTGCTCAAGAGGTTGCCAGGGCTTTTTTGCAGGATTGATGCCTATGGCTATGACTATTCCGTCGAAAAGTTGCAACCCCCGGTCAACGATTGACTTGTGGCCGATTGTGAAGGGGTCGAATGACCCGGCGAACAGGGCTATGCGTTGTTGTGTCATTGCGGGGGGTGTCAGGATATTTGGGAGTCGTCTTCAACCACGAGGTTGTCGATGATGAAATTCTGGCGGTCGGAGGTGTTTTTGCCCATGTAGAATTCGAGCACTTCGGCCACACCGTCCTCTTTGCGGAGGGTGACGCGGTCGAGGCGCATGTCGGCTCCGATGAAGCCCCGGAACTCGTCGGGTGATATTTCGCCCAATCCTTTGAATCGGGTGATTTCTGCATTTGCCCCGAAACGGTTGATGGCTGCTATGCGCTCTTCGTCGGAGTAGCAGTAGACGGTGGAATTGTCTTTTTCCCGGTCGGGATTCTGGCGTGTTTTTTTCCCGGCGCGTTTCGATGCGTTTTTGTCGCGCACGCGGAACAGGGGGGTCTGCAACACGTAGACGTGGCCTTTCTTCACCAGGTCGGGGAAGAACTGGAGGAAGAAGGTCAGCAGCAACAGGCGTATGTGCATTCCGTCGACATCGGCATCGGTGGCGATAATCACGTTGTTATAGCGCAGCCCGTCGATGCCGTCTTCAATGTTAAGGGCCGCCTGGAGCAGGTTGAATTCTTCGTTTTCATAAACGACCTTTCGTGTAAGCCCGTAGGAGTTGAGCGGTTTTCCGCGCAGGGAGAAGACGGCCTGTGTCTCGACATCGCGGATTTTTGTTATCGATCCGGATGCGGAGTCGCCCTCGGTGAGGAATATCGATGAGGCGAGTTTGCGGTCTTCGTCGCCTTTGGGGTCGTTGAGATGAACTCGGCAGTCGCGCAGTTTGCTGTTGTGGAGGTTGACTTTCTTGGCGCGCTCGCGGGCGATTTTTGTGACGCCCGCCATGGCTTTGCGCTCGCGCTCGCTTTCCTGCACCTTCTTTAGAATGATTTCAGCGGTTTCGAGGTTTTTGTGGAGGTAGTTGTCGAGTTCCTTTTTGAGGAAGTCGCTTATGAATTTTGCCACAGTGGGGCCGTCGGGACCCATGTCGCGCGAACCGAGTTTGGTTTTGGTCTGCGATTCAAACACAGGTTCCTCCACTTTGATTGACACTGCGGCAATCATGCCGTTGCGTATGTCGGAGTATTCGAAGTTGCGGCTGAAGTAGTCTTTGATTGTGCGCGACACGGATTCTTTGAAGGCTGCAAGGTGGGTGCCCCCCTGGGTGGTATGCTGCCCGTTTACGAAGGAGTAGTATTCTTCGCCGTATTGGTTTGCGTGGGTTATGGCAATCTCTATATCTTCGCCGCTGAGGTGGATGATTGGATAGAGCGGGTCTTTGGTCATGTTGGCCCTGAGCAGGTCGAGCAGACCGTTGCGCGAGATGAACCGTTTGCCGTTGAAAACTATCGCCAGGCCGGTGTTGAGGTAGGTGTAGTTTTTCAGCAGGGTTATGATGAATTCCTCGTTGTAGTGGAAGTCGCGGAATATGGTGTTGTCGGGGGTGAATTGCACGAATGTGCCGTTAGGCTCGTCGGTGGCCGTTTCCTGGGTCTGGTTCACCAGTTCGCCGCGCACGAATTCTGCGCGGCGCATCATCCCTTCGCGGCAGCTTTGGATGACGAATGAATCCGAAAGGGCGTTGACAGCCTTTATGCCCACGCCGTTGAGCCCTACGGATTTTTTGAATGCCTTGGAGTCATATTTCGCGCCGGTGTTCATCTTGGATGCCACGTCGACGAGCTTGCCCAGCGGGATTCCGCGCCCGTAGTCGCGCACGGTCACTGTCGGGCCGTCAACGTCGACCGTAATCTGGCGTCCGAAGCCCATCATGTATTCGTCGATGGCGTTGTCGAGCACCTCTTTTAGCAGCACATATATGCCGTCGTCGTTATATGTGCCGTCGCCGAGTTTGCCGATATACATGCCGGGGCGCAGGCGGATATGTTCGCGCCAGTCGAGGGTCTTGATGTCATCTTCGATATATTCGGCTGAGCCGGTTGAGGCATCAGGGTTCTCGGCGTCGGCGGAAGCGTTGGTGTTGTCGGCGTTGGCGAAAGAGAGGAGGCCTTCACCGGCGGCGAAGTCGGCGTTGGGGGTTGCGGAGGGGTTCTGGGGGGCGTTCATGGGCTGTTTTCGGGTATCTTTGTGTGTTAATATGACGCAATTCTGCGCCAAATTAACACACAAAGATACGAAAAATCACCAAAACAGTCAATTGTGGGGCGCAAATTGCCAGGGCTGGCGCATGAGATTTAGGAAAATTTCAGTCAAAAATATGGACGATTATGTGAAATAAACTTTAAGCTATTGCATATATCGCTGAGAATGGTTAAATTAGTGATATGCAAATAGAAATT